>JAFGDZ010000031.1 GCA_016931855.1 Bacteroidales bacterium | reverse complement strand
TCCCATAATTTTAAAGTTTTTTCTCGAACTCAAAAATAGGGGATTCTGAGGGCATTTTTAAATTTCGTACTTTCGGATGCTAGTGAATTTTATTCAAATGCTATGTTCAATAGTAGAATATGTATAGTAGCGTAATGTTTCATTTATTGTTAAGGTTAAACTATTCTGTTATTGTTTATATCGATTTAAATCTGTAGAACTATGAAAAGCATACAAGAGTATACTTGTGTCACACTAGATGCTAAGTAAGAGGGTTCTGGATGTTTACGTTGTACGTGTTAGTGTCGTACATTAAAATGCTACCTGCTGTTGCTCTATCAATCAAAAGGGTTAATTTCGTTATTTGTCAGCCCTTTTGGGCACAAACATCATTAAATAAGCATGAAAAGAGTAACTGGTCTCCTTATTCCGTTTGCCATTTTTGTAATTTTTGTTACAGCATCGGGTTTGTTAACCATCGATTTAATTAAAGGTCTCGAAGTAAGGTCGGCTTGGCTTATTCCTGTTTTAGCCTATTCGTTAGCAGGGAGTTTTATAGTGCTTTTTGGTGCTCTGGCAATTAG
This sequence comes from Bacteroidales bacterium, assembly GCA_016931855.1. Taxonomy (GTDB): domain Bacteria; phylum Bacteroidota; class Bacteroidia; order Bacteroidales; family Tenuifilaceae; genus UBA5206. Next base: position 9,761 of record JAFGDZ010000031.1, on the reverse strand, counting down.
GCCTTTTGTTGTAGAAAGGCGGGGGTGGGTAAAGGTTCTTTTGCTAATTGGCTATATTCCTTTCTGCGCGTTGTTGGCGTTTATACTTATAATCGAAAAGGGGATAGACCCTTTCCTGCTGTACATCCTAATTTCGTTGCTGATTGTTGGTGTTGCTGTTATAGCGTTACTGCTGTTTTACCGTAAGGATAAGTGGCATCGAGTACTTTTTGCTATCCATAATGTGGTTTTTGGGCTAGTGGCTGTAGCAATACTCTTTTTTCTTGTGGAGGAGATGGAACCACTTAGGATTAGAGAGGATTTATACGTTAAGTACGATTCTCCCGATAAAAAATTAAAAATTGTTGCGCAGGGCCGAGCCGATAACCCCAGCTACTATCTTACATCGCACGATTGGGGTTTTGTGCGTATGCGCAAATCGTTTTACGGTGAGCTCCCCAATGGCACGTGGCGTATGTTTAACCCAAAAGGAGAACCCATTGCACTGCTAACCGTTAGGGATGGAGCAGTGCTAAACCGGAAGCTCATTCTTCCAACTAACACTTTTGTGGTGAGCGATAGCTACGAACTGGCAAAGCTAATTCAAGAGAAGGGCGATTCCGATACGCTAACTATTCTGGTTGATGGCGACGTTGAGCTGGCTGAGCCCATTAGCATTTTTCATAAGTCTAACATAATACTAGACAAGGCTCCCCATTCTACCAGCTCGCTACTTAGGGCGCGTTCGGGGGCTTGTGTTGTCATTGATGGTTCAAGTAACGTGGTTATTCAAAACCTATCGTTGGTTGCTGAGTCGTCTCCCGAGGTGGTGTCTGTAAATACGTCGGGTTATGTGCTAGTTTCTAAGTGCGATATCGCAGGCGGGGTGAGGCAGGCGGTGGGTGTTGACTCTCAGTCGGAGAATATATCCATTCGCGAGAACCGCATCTCCAATTTTGGCTCTCATTGCATAGCAGGCTACACATTCAACACCTTTGTTGATGCCAACACCTTTTCCCGCAACGGGAAAAAGGAATCGGTATGGAGCATTAAGTTTTACGATAAGCATTACACCGATTCTATTCCCTATGCACTGCTGGAGCGGGCGTTGTTGGATTTTGATAACGATTACTATGAGGATATACCAGAATCAGTTGTTCTTTGGGGGAATAGCTATCCCAAAGTGGAGGGGACGCTGGATTTGCTAATAGATGTGTTCGACATATACTCCTTGCTCTCCGATTTTTCCAAGTCTGTTTATACTCCTAACTTTTATGGCGATTATCCCTATTGCACCGATTTTGTGAGCTACTTAATGGGCGAGCCCCTGTTTGCGTCCTATGGCAAGGGTGATATTGATAGCTGGTTTTGGGGGTCGGACGGGTACTTAAAATTTTACATGGTTAACCCGCAGTTTTTTAGGGCTATGCGGGCTAAGGTTAGGGTTAATGGACTTCAGCCTATAAATGGTGAGCCGCTGCAAAAAATATACAGCCTGCTATTTAGTAAGGTTTTTAGGGGGTATTACAATGCCTACCTTTTTCTGCAGGACATGGAGGCTATGCAGAGCAACATTTCTCGCTACAAGGAGTTTGTGGACTCAGGTGGTTGGGATGTTGACCTCTTTGTTTTTCATCATATAGTAAAGCCTAGGCTGCCAATGGTTAGCACGGTTTACTACTCCAGTACCGACGAGGGCTACACCGAAGAGGCCCCTTCCTTGGGGCCGTTTTACCAAAAGTCCAAACTGGATTTAAGCCTATGCACCGTTATGCTTGCTGGCGAGGAGGTAAACGCTAAGGCTCTTTCTAAAATGGTATCCTTTTGGTTGCGACGCAATATGGATGGGTCGGCACAGGAGATATTCCTAACAATGGAGCACTTTATGACTGAACTGGATAGGGAATGGATTCGGCGTTAGCACTTAAACAAATTGGCTTTTAGTAGTTGTAACTAATCCCTCCCAACTATTTTAACCCCAACCAGCTGGTGGTAGCGGCTACCCATTGGCATGTAGTAAACGGTTACTAGGTAACGATTTTCTGACGCAAAATGGCTCCCCTCAAAAAAGGTAGCATCAACTTTGCCTGTGGCAGTGTCTTTAACAACAAAAATAAAGTTGAAGTACCCCTGTTTTAGCTGCAGCTCAAGCTCGTATCGACCAAGACCTTTGTTGTATTGCATCTGGCTTTGCTGGTTGGTTTGCCAGTTGGTGAGCTCGCCGTAAACGTGTACCGTTTTACCCGGAATCTCATCGTAGTAGGGAAGCTGGAACAGCACCCGCGAGTAGTCTGCTTCTATGTTCGGATCGCCAGCCCCATCGCAATCAACAGAGAATTTACCGTTAATATCGGATTGGAAGGAGTAATCGGCGTTGTGCCTTGAACCCTCGCTTTTTAGAATGGTATAGAACTCCCCAGCCCTATAGCTAATACTTGCTGTTCCTGGAGCATAGGAACGGATGCTCTTGTTGTTAAACGAGCGGAACTCATTGCCGGCCTCAAATATTAGGCTGTCGGGGTGCGTGTAGTCTAGCTCGGCGCCACGAACAAATGTAGGGCTTGCGCTTTGCTTTGTGTACGCAGGAATTCCCATGGGTTTTACCGTCACCCTTATATCAGCAAAGGGATCGTTTATGCGTAGCGTGTTGGTGTTTACCTTAAGGTTTACTTGCTGCCCGCGGTCTCTTATTTTCCCGGTTCCCGGACGGGTTACTGTTGCCAAAACCGAGGCAATGGGCTCAACCACCATAAACTCCTTCTCAAAAAGAGTGCTTTCTGGTGCGTAAGTGTCAAAAATTTGTAACTTGTAGTTGCCCGATAGCTTTATTTTAACATCGTTGTTTGGTATGGTGAGTGAGTAGTGCGCGTACGGAACCGTGGTTCCCATTGCGCTACTGTACGCAGAAACGGTGTTCTCGTTAAAACCATCCATGTAGTCGGAGTAGTGAATGTCCGATGGATGCCAGTCCCAAGTGCAATGCACTATACGGTAGGAGTAAGTGGCTCCATCCTCAGAAAGATCGTCAAAAGTTAGGGTGATGCTTTCATTACTATGTAGCTCAATAATAGGTTCGGCAAGCTCCCAACCTGTTTTGTAAATCCTAACCGTTTTGATATTTGCGTTTTGCGTATTATTTTGAAAAAAGCGGGGTTGATGGAGAACATTTTCAGTACGAGTACTGTTAAGTCCGTAACAATTCTGTGCTGCTATGGCAGCAAGTAGCGTTACCACGAAAGCGTAAATTGCAATATTGCTGATTATTATGTTTTTGTTGTGGCGCATTGTTGTGTGTTTATTGATAAAGGTCATTGTTTTGGGTGAAATAAATCTAAATAAAGTGATTGCTTATCCATCCGTTAATGGTCACCTTTACGCGATTTTTATTGGAAGTGTTGCTTTCAGACATATCGAAAAATCTTCATATTTGTTTGTTGATATGTATATTTGCGAGGAGAATTAAGCAAATTCTAAATAGAGAAAATAAGTTTACCAAACCAAAATCAGTTGTTTCGCATGTCTAAAGTAGTTAAAATACGGAAAGGATTGAACATTCGCTTAGAGGGAGAAGCGGAAAAAATCTTTTCTAGGGCTGATATGGCTGAAGCCTATGCCGTAAAGCCAACTGATTTTCCGGGGTTAACGCCAAAGCTAACCGTTCAGGTTGGGGATACTGTTAAGGCGGGTACAGCGTTGTTTTTTGACAAGTACCGTCCAGAGGTTCAGTTTTCCTCCCCTGTAAGCGGTGAAGTTGTGGCAGTAAATCGCGGAGAGCGTCGTAAAATACTGGAGGTTGTTGTTAAACCATCGGCTACTCAGGAGTACGAAAAGTTTACCGTTTCTGACCCATCAGCAATGGATCGGGAATCGGTAATTGATGTGCTACTCAAGAGCGGTGTTTGGCCATACATTCGCCAGCGTCCCTATGGCATTGTGGCAAGCCCTGCCGATATGCCAAAAGCCATTTTTATATCGGGTTTCGATACCGCACCTCTAGCACCAGACCTTGACTTTGCTATTAAAGGAGACGAGGCCGCTTTTCAGGTGGGCATTAACACCCTAAGGCGCTTAACCCAGGGGAAGGTTCATCTTAACCTTAATGCCGATTATCCTTCAACCGTAGCCAATACTAAGGGGGTAGAAGTAACCCAGTTCTCAGGGCCACATCCTGCAGGTAATGTGGGCGTCCAAATACATCACATAAACCCAGTTAACAAGGGCGAGGTGGTGTGGACCGTAAGCTTCCTTGATGTGGCTATTATTGGTCGCCTATTTAGCGAGGGAGTTTATAATGCTGCTAAGAATATTGCGCTAGCTGGTTCGGAGGTTAACAAGCCAAAGTACTATAGGGTAATTGCAGGAGCCTCGTTACAGAGTGTCACCAGTGGTAATTTGACTGCCGATATTGCCACCGTTCGCCTAATTAGCGGGAACGTGCTAACGGGTACTCGCGTTGCTCCCGATGGGTTCTTGGGTTTTTACGATAACATGGTTACCGCAATCCCAGAGGGTGATTACCATCAGTTTCTGGGGTGGGCAACTCCAAACCTATCCAAATTTAGCGCATCGCGTTCTCTTTTCTCTTGGCTTATGCCAGGTAAAAAGTACCGTTTAGATACCAACTATAACGGCGCCGAGCGTGCTTACGTTATGACCGAGCAGTACGAGAAGGTGTTGCCAATGGATATTTATCCAGTGCATCTTATAAAGGCAATACTTGCCCAAGATATCGATAAAATGGAGCAGCTTGGTATTTACGAAGTTGTGGAGGAGGATTTTGCCCTTTGCGAGTTTGTGTGCACCTCTAAAATCGAAGTTCAGGCTATTATCCGCGATGGGCTGGATATGATGGTTAAGGAGATGAACTAGTTGCAGCTAACAAAGAATAATTACGAAAGCTAATGAAGGCGTTAAGAAAATATCTCGACAAAGTAAAACCCAACTTCCAGAAGGGTGGCAAGTACGAGTTTTTGCACTCAACCTTCGATGCGTTTGAAACCTTCCTTTTTGTTCCCGATAAGGTAACAAGTAGAGGAAGCCACATTCGCGACGGGGTTGATATGAAACGAACCATGATAATGGTGGTTCTGGCACTTGTTCCTGCCCTGCTTTTTGGTATGTGGAATACTGGGTACCAGCATACTCTCTCAATTGGTGAGAGCTGGAGTTTATGGCAAACCTTTTTCTTTGGATTTATAAAGGTGCTGCCAATTATTGTGGTTAGCTACGTTGTTGGTTTGGGTATTGAGTTTGCTTTTGCTCAGTATCGCCATCACGAGGTTAACGAGGGGTTCCTTGTTACCGGTATGCTAATTCCACTTATTGTTCCTGTTGATGTGCCCCTATGGATGGTTGCCCTTGCAACAGCGTTTGCTGTGGTAATAGGCAAAGAGGTGTTTGGCGGAACGGGGATGAACGTATTTAACCCCGCCTTAACCGCACGTGCATTCCTTTTCTTTGCATACCCATCGTACATGTCGGGCGATAAGGTTTGGGTTAACGGATTAATGGCAGGCAATGTTCCTGTTGATGGCTTCTCTGGTGCAACCCCACTGGCCAAAGCCGCTGCTTACAACCAGCTCCCTTCTGCCTACGATATGTTTATGGGCTTTATCCCAGGTTCAATTGGCGAAACATCAACCCTTGCAATACTTATTGGTGCCGCAATCCTAATTATAACGGGTATTGGCAGCTGGAAAATTATTGCTTCCACCTTTGCCGGTGGATTGGTTATGGGGCTAATACTAAACGCATTTGCCGTTAATCCATTTATGGAGATACCCGCTTACTACCATTTAATTATGGGCGGATTTGCTTTTGGTGCCGTATTTATGGCTACCGACCCAGTTACGGCTGCTCAAACTAGCCGTGGTAAATGGATATACGGTTTCCTAATTGGGGTGTTTGCCGTTTTGGTTAGGGTGCTAAACCCAGCATACCCAGAGGGAATGATGCTTTCCATTCTACTTATGAACGCATTTGCTCCGCTTATTGACCACTACATTGTGCAGGCAAATGTTAACCGCCGACTAAAACGTGCAGCTGTTGCTGCAAAAACCAAATAACCTGCCGAGCCATGAAGCAAAGTAATCTATATATTTTCGTTTACGCCTCGGTAATGGTAGTTGTTGTGGCTGCCGTGCTTGCGCTGGCATCAACATCGCTGCGTCCAGCCCAGCAAAAGAACATTGATACCGAGAAGCGCTTAGACATACTTAAATCGGTTGGTGCTGCTGCTGAGGTGGCATCGGCTCCAAGTAAGGATGTATATGTGAGCGATGAGTACAAAAAGGTAATTGTTGACCAGTACGCCGTTAACGTTAAGGGCGAAAAGGTTGATGGGGTAGATGTTTTCCGTCTCGACTTAAAGGTGGAGCTAAGTAAGCCTGCCGATCAGCGTGCGCTACCCGTTTACGTTGCCAACCTTAGCGATGGTTCTACTAAGTACATCCTGCCCATTAGGGGACGTGGACTCTGGGGCCCTATTTGGGGCTATATCTCCCTAAACGACGATTTTAACACCATTTACGGTGCTACTTTCGCGCACAAGGGCGAAACCCCAGGGCTAGGTGCCGAAATATCAACGCCAAAGTTCCAGAATCAGTTTAAGGGCAAAACCATTTTTAAGGACGGCAAGTTTGTTTCTGTATCCGTTATAAAGCCTGGTTCTGCACCTCTTACCAGTCACTCTGTTGATGCCATTTCCGGAGGTACAATAACCAGTAAGGGGTTAGAAGAGATGCTGCTTGATTGCCTAAGCGGCTACCAAGCATTTTTTACAAATCAAAAGAACTAATCGGCCATGAGTAAAAATACTGAAAAAGAACCTTTGTTTTCGGCTAAGAACCTCAGGCTGCTTACCGATCCTCTCAACGAGAAGAACCCAGTAACCGTTCTTGTTCTTGGTATCTGTTCAGCCTTAGCCGTTACCGTGCAGCTTAAGCCTGCTGTTGTTATGGCGCTATCTGTAATTGTGGTAACCGCTTTTGCAAACCTTATCGTTTCCATGATGCGAAACGGAATACCCGGTCGTATCCGTATCATTGTTCAGCTTGTTGTTGTGGCTGCTCTGGTAATTCTTGTTGACGAAATTCTGAAGGCCTATGTTTACGATGTGAGTAAGCAGCTATCGGTATTCGTTGGGCTAATTATTACCAACTGTATTATCATGGGACGTATTGAGGCCTTTGCCCTTGGCAACAAGCCTTTTCCATCGTTTCTGGATGGTATTGGTAACGGATTGGGATACGGTTTAATCCTTGTGATTGTGGCTTTCTTTAGGGAGCTGTTTGGCTCTGGAACAATTTGGGGCTACCGCGTTATTCCTGAGTCGTTCTACATGGCCAATGGCGGCTTTTATGAGAACAACGGTTTAATGATTCTGCCTCCAATGGCGCTTATCCTTGTGGGCGTAATTATTTGGGTACAGCGTAGCCGCAACCGTAATCTAATTGAGTCGAACTAATAAATCCCTGTTGAAATGGAAAATCTACTAAGCATATTTGTCAAGTCAATTTTTGTTGACAATATGATCTTTGCCTACTTCCTAGGTATGTGTTCGTACCTAGCGGTATCAAAGACCGTAAAAACATCAACGGGGTTGGGTATTGCCGTAATATTTGTATTGGGTATTACCGTTCCGGTTGACTATCTACTTAACAAGTACGTTCTTACTGCTGGTGCGCTTGAGTGGCTAAGCCCAAACTTTGCATCGGTTGACCTGAGCTTCTTGTCGTTTATTATGTTTATTGCCGTTATTGCATCTATGGTGCAGCTAGTGGAGATGATTGTGGAGAAGTTCTCGCCCTCGCTATACAGCTCGTTGGGTATTTTCCTTCCGCTAATTGCAGTAAACTGTGCTATTCTTGGAGGTTCGCTATTCATGCAAGAGCGTGAGTATGGTACCCTTGCCGAAGCTACCGTGTTTGGTTTAGGCTCGGGTGTGGGTTGGTTCCTTGCCATTGTTGGTATTGCTGCAATTCGTGAGAAGCTTAAGTACTCTAACGTTCCTGCTCCGCTAAGGGGGTTAGGTATAACCTTTATCCTAACCGGATTAATGGGGATTGCATTCATGACCTTTATGGGTATTAAATTGTAGAACCGTAATTTTGAAGACAATGATAATTTTAGCCATAAACGGATCAGTAATTGCCACGGCAGTTGTTGTATTCCTTTTGGTAGTTCTTGCTCTGGTATCGGTGCTTCTTTACGCTAAAAAGAAGCTTACCCCGCAGGGGCAAGTTAAGCTTACCATAAACGATGAAAAGGAGCTTACCGTTGAGCCAGGAAATACCGTGCTGTCAACTCTGGGCAACTCGGGCATATACCTGCCATCGGCTTGCGGTGGTGGTGGTACCTGCGGTATGTGTAAGTGCCAGGTAACCGATGGGGGTGGTTCCATTCTTCCCACCGAGCAGGGTTTCTTTACCCGCAGGCAGCAGCAGAATAACTGGCGCTTGGGCTGCCAGGTGAAAATTCGTGAGGACATTAAGATTCACGTCCCCGAAGAGGTTCTGGGTATTAAAAAATGGGAGTGCGAGGTGGTTTCAAACCGCAACGTGGCAACCTTTATTAAGGAGTTTGTTGTTAAGCTGCCCGAGGGCGAAACCCTTAACTTCCGCTCTGGTGGATACATCCAAATTGATGTTCCTAAAGTTGAGGTTGATTTTGCTAAGGATATCGATGTAGATGCGCAGTTCCGCGATGAGTGGGATAAGTTTAAGATGTGGGATCTGAAAATGAAGAACACCGAGGAAACCTACCGCGCTTACTCCATGGCCAGTCACCCTGCCGAGAATAACATCATTATGCTTAACGTGCGTATTGCTACGCCGCCCTTTGACAGGGCTGCAGGTGGCTTTATGAAGGTTAACCCTGGCGTTTGCTCCAGCTACATTTACTCCCGCAAACCGGGCGATAAGGTATTTATTAGCGGCCCTTACGGCGAGTTCTTTATTAAGGAGACCCAGAACGAGATGATGTTTATTGGTGGTGGTGCAGGTATGGCGCCTATGCGTTCGCACATTTTCCACCTGTTTAACACCCTTAAAACCGGACGTAAGGCAACCTTCTGGTACGGAGCCCGTTCACGTAGAGAGATTTTTTACGAGGAGCACTTCCGTAAAATTGAAAAGGAGTTTCCAAACTTTACGTTCCATATAGCCCTTTCCGAACCAAAGCCAGAGGATAACTGGAATGGTTACACCGGGTTTATACATCAGGTAATTTACGACCAGTACCTCTCAAAGCACGATGCTCCAGAGGATATTGAGTACTACCTATGCGGCCCTCCTATGATGAACGATGCCATTCAAAAGATGCTGTACAACTTGGGCGTGCCCGATGAAATGGTAGCATTCGACGACTTTGGCGGATAGCGTTTTATGCGCCAAATAACAAACCTAAAGGGTTTAACCTTGTTTAACTGAGGTTAAACCCTTTTAGCTTAAATACGCCGTATGTTTGCAGTGTAGAACACATATGGGTTGGGTTTACAAAAAAAAGATTATTGCAATTTAGCAAGATTTAGGTTTGGTTTTCGTTAAAGCAAAAGGTCGGGTTATTGGTTTCCCGACCTTTTATTTTTTTTTATGGGGTGATAAGATTTTACAGGTGCAACCTGTAGCATTAATCCAACTCCGTTAGAGCCGAACGGGGATAACAAACACAACAACCTCTACAAACCGCAATAAATGAGGGATCACTTTAAAAAGTTGTGGAGAAATAATTAAAACATAATCTTTGCGGTGTTTAAAACACCAAGATTATGTCATCCGATAACG
>JAFGDZ010000030.1 GCA_016931855.1 Bacteroidales bacterium | reverse complement strand
CGTTATCGGATGACATAATCTTGGTGTTTTAAACACCGCAAAGATTATGTTTTAATTATTTCTCCACAACTTTTTAAAGTGATCCCTTATATCTGTGTTACTGGTCATGCATTCTGCTTAACCTATATTAAAAAACGATTTGTACTGATGTTCTCCTATATCCCATAATCTTCAACCGTTTAATTCTAAACTTTAACCAGTTCTCTTTGCATTCCATATACAACCACTAGTCTTTAGTTCCCTAATCCTATTGCTTTACCACGCCATTTTTATATATTTCGGTTTAAAATACTTCGAAATGGGGCTATCGTACATTTGGGATGTAATCGTAATGGAGAACATTACCCTAATCCTTTTCCTGATATATGCCATAACCATACTTTCAACTGCTGCTCTTGTTATTCACGAGAAGCGCGACCCCGTTAAAACCAGCGCTTGGGTTCTTGTGCTTATTCTATTACCCATCGTTGGGTTTATTTTCTACATCATCTTTGGGCAGTATCATCGTAAGCAAAAAATATTTAGCAGAAAGGAGATTAAGGATCTTGAGCAAATTGAGACGTTGAGCAAAAACCAGCTATCAAAGCTAAAGCATAAAAACTACACCGATAACGAGGAGGTAAAAAAGAATCTCAGCATCATATCCCTGCTGCTAAACAATAGCAAGGCGTTGCTTACCGAGAATAATAGGGTGAAGATTTACCAAAAGGGGAAGGATGCTTTTGATGTTATTATTGATGAGATAGAAAAGGCTCAAGAGAGCATTCACATAGAGTACTACATCGTATCAAACGATAAGCTCGGAAACAGAATAAAAGAGGCTCTAATCCGTAAAGCCCTACAGGGTATTGAAGTGCGTTTTATTTTTGATGACGTTGGGAGCTGGAGCTTGCCCAAACGCTTTATTCGGGATTTGGCTAAAGCAGGTGTGAAAATATTCCCCTTTATGGAGGTTAAGTTTCCCATATTTACTAGTAAGGTAAACTACCGAAATCATCGCAAAATAGTTGTGGTTGATGGAAAGGTAGGCTTTTTGGGAGGAATGAACATTGCCGACCGTTACATTGAGGGCAACAAGGAGCTTGGCCCTTGGGTCGATACTCAGCTAAGAATTGAGGGCGAAGCGGTTCAGTGGTTGCAAGTGGTTTTCTTAACAGATTGGTACTTCGTTTCAGGAGAGCTTATTAACGATAAAATCAAATACTTCCCAGAGCACAAGGTGGAGGAGGCGCATGCCATTCAAATTACGGCAAGTGGACCCGACTCCGATTGGTCCAGCATTATGCAAGCCTATTTTGTGGCCATAACCAAGGCAAAGCATCATATTTACATCTCATCGCCCTACTTTGTACCCAACGAGAGCATCCTAACTGCACTTAAAACTGCTGCGCTTAGCGGCATTGATGTTAGAATTATTCTTCCCGGAAAATCCGATTCCACGGTGGTGTACTGGAGCTCCTTATCGTACGTGTTGGAGCTATTGGAGGCAGGAATAAAAGTTTACCTCTACCAAAAAGGGTTTAATCACTCCAAAATAATGATGATTGATAGCTCTTTTGCCTCTGTTGGCTCTGCTAATATGGATATAAGGAGCTTTGAGGATAACTTTGAGGTTGCCGCCATTATTTATGATAGTGAGCTAACCTCAGAGTTGGAACGCTCTTTTATGAGGGATATTAGGCGCTCAAATCGTGTTCTTATGGAGGAGTGGGAGAACAGGCCTCTAAAACAGGGCGTTAAGGAATCTGTTGCACGTTTGTTTAGTCCGCTTTTCTAAAATCTTGTGGCACGATGGTTGCTACATCGCCATATTGAACTATTTTTAAACTTTAAACCAATTCACTAATTTACCTCGATATGAAAAAAACTCTGATTATTCTGGCAGCGTTAATGACCCTATCTGTGGTCTCAAACGCTCAGTTTATACGCTTTGGCGTAAAGGGAGGGGTTAGTTCCTCTAATGTTAAATTTGACAAAACAACTTTAGAAGGTGTATCAACAGCCGACGGAGCAAAGAACTTTCTTGTTGAGCAAGGCGACTCTAAGCTAGGTCTTCACTTTGGTGTTTTTGGTAGAATTCAGGTTATGGGCCTTTTTATTCAGCCAGAGGTTCTTTTTACACAAACCAAGGGTGAGGTTAAGCTATCGGAAGGTACTAATGCAGAATACTACTTAAAGCAAAAATTTAACAAGTTTGATATTCCTGTTATGGTAGGCTGGAAATTTGGCCCTGCTAGAGTTGGACTAGGCCCAGTTGCCTCCTTTGTAGTTGGGGAAAGCGATGGACTAAAGGACAAAATAGAAAAATTATCCACCGAGGCCGTTAAAAACGATTTTAAGGGGGCTACATTTGGTTATCAGATAGGAGTGGGGCTTGATATCTTAAAATTTGCAACCATAGACCTAAAATACGAAGGGAACCTTAGTAAGTTAGGTAATGGCCTTAACATTGGTGGTAATAACTTTAAGTTCGATCAGCGTAACCCTCAGTTTATTGCAAGTATTGGTATATTTTTTTAGTAGAGTATTTGATACACAAAAAAAGGAGCACTCGGCTCCTTTTTTTGTGTCCAAACCAAGCTATTTCTTATCGACTATAAAATCAGTAATGTTGTGAGCAATCTTTAAAACCTTTGTAACCTCTCTGTTCTCATTAAAAATAGGAGAGTAGGTTTCAATAAAGGTATAAACCTTTCCGCCTAAATCAACCTTATTGGTTTCCTTCTTAATAATTCCGTTACGCAAATCTTCCCAGAATTTCAGATACTCCTTTTTCTGCGTATCAGTGAGCATTAGGCCATCGGAGTGCATGGTGCCAATAACATCGGCTGCCTTTTGCCGTGTGAGCTCTAGGTAGGGCTGGTTTACCGACATTACCTTGCCGCGCACATCGTACTCAATTACATAGCTTGATGCGTTTAGCGCGTTGAATAAGCTCTCCATTTCGGCCGATTTTCGTGCGGCTTCCTCTTGTGTTGCTTGTAGCTCTTCCATGTTCTGGCGCATCTCTTCCTCTTGCGATGCCAGCTCCTCAGACTTTATACGACTCTCCTCAAGCAGCCTTACCGTTCTTATGTTGATTTTAACGGTTGATATGGTTGCGGCAATGCTTTCCCCAATCTTTTCAACGAATGATATGGTATGAGGCTCAAATTCCTCAAACGAGCCTAATTCTATTACGCCGTAAACCTTGTCGTTTAGCTTTAGTGGGGCTATCATTAAGCTGCTAGGAGACTCATCGCCCAATCCAGAGTTAATGTGTATGTAGTTCTTGGGGATATCGGTTAGGTAAATGGTTTCCCCCTCTTGCGCACATCGCCCAACTAAGCCTTCACCTTTACTAATTGTTTTGTGCATATGCTTTTTGCGGTCGTAAGCAAATGTTGCGGCAAGTTCAAAAATTTCTTCGCGATGGTTCTCGTCGTTCACTAGGAATAGTGCCCCAATATTAGCATTTACGTACTTAACTAAATTGCTAATTATTTGGGATGCAAACTCGTCCATGTTATCGTGGTTTTGGCGTAGCAGTTCGGCGAATTTTGCAACACCTTGGGTGGACCAGTTAATTTTATCATCCTCTTTGCGCCTAAACTCCTCCTGTTGCTTTGCCTGTTCAAGGCTTTTGCGCATCTCAAGAAGAGCTTGCCCTAAGGAGTCGTCATCGCTTAGCTTATTGTAGCTAGCATTAAGGTTCCCTTTGCCTATTTCACGGGCAAAGCCAGCTGTTTTTGCCAATCCATCAATAAGAATGTTAACGTTAGCGCTAATCTCCTCTATCTCGTCGCCCGTTTTAACCGTTATCTTAAGCGTTTCATCTATCTTCCCCCTTGCAAGTTCCCTTATAATCCGTGAGGTTTTGGTTAGTGGATTTGTTATGCTGTAGGCAAAAATCCATATAAAAATAATTAGCACAAGAAGGGAAATGCCACTAATAAGGTAGGATTTGTATGCAATATCTTCAGCTTCACTAACAAGAACTTCTATGGGGACAAATACGCCAAAACTCCACGGCGACTCAGTACTTCCTATGGGAATTGGTTGGAATATAGCGTAGTACGCCTTATTGGTTACGCTGTCGGTAAAAGAGAATGAGGTGGTTTCCCCTTGGTAAATGCTGGCCGAAATGGAGTGCGACTTGTCTAGTGCCGAAAAAATATCGCTAAAAAGTTTTCCGCGTAGCGAATCCTCAGGGTGTGCAACAATAGTACTATTGTTTGACAGAAGAACGGAGAAGCTTCCCTCAAATGGTTTTATGTCATTAATTAGCTCCTGATAACGGGTAAGCTCTACATCAAGCCCAAATAAACCTGCAAATCGATTGTTGATAATCAGGGGTACAGCTATACTTGTTTCAAGTATAGGTTTACTATTCTCTGTGTACGAAAACCAGTATGGGTCAATAAGTACATCCTTTTTCTCAACTTTAAACTTGTAATAAGCGCTATTTGTATCGTCTCCATTAAGGTTAAGCTCTTCGTATTTATACTTAACATGGCCGTTCTCTCGGTAGTAAGTGTAACGTCTTCGTCCATAATCCTTTTGGTAGGTACTGTCTATGGCATTTATCTCCATGTTAATCCAAACCGAGATGTATTTGGGATTGTTAATGGAAACACCTTGGATTGCCCTAATCAGGTTCTGTTCACGGTTTTGATATGGAATTTGCTTAAACTGCTGAAAGCTTTGGGTTAGCCCCCTGGTTAGCTCAAGGTCTCCATTAAGCGATGATTGTACAAGATTTGCGCTTTCCTTGGCTTGTACATTTGCTATCTCTCTGGCCTTAGACAAGCTTATGTTTTTTAAGTTTAAAGCCATGTAGCCTACCGATGCAGCAAATGCAATTGCTGTTATGAATAAAACCGAAAGAACAAGTTTTGTTCTAATTCGCATTTTTATTTTCATATCAAAAGTCGTTATGTGTGCAGATTAGTTTGCTCAGCAAAATAGTTCTATTTATTGTTATTTTCAATAGTTGCAATAGCCTTTTATACGTACGTTCGTGTACAAAAATGGGGCTCCTCAAAAATATTTTGTGTTAAAGTTTTGATTAATTATTTGGAATTAAGGTATTTGTGCAGTTTAAATGAAACGATGGTTTCTAATATGGTTGAAGTTTGGGCGCTTTTCATAACTTTGCCTCGATAACGTAAACTTTCAGTTATGAAGCTACTTGAAGGAAAAACAGCCTTGATTACTGGCGGAGCCCGAGGTATTGGTAAGGCAATTGCCATTGCTTTTGCTAAACAGGGCGCTAATGTTGCTTTTAGCGATATGGCAGCCGATGATAATTTTCATAGCCTTGAAAAAGAGCTACAATCGCTTGGCGTAAAAGCTAAGGGCTACGTTTCCAACGCAGCCAAGTTCGACGACTCGCAAAAAATGGTGGATGAAATCGTTGCCGATTTTGGACGGCTTGATATTCTTGTGAACAACGCAGGTATTACTCGCGATACGCTTCTAATGCGTATGTCAGAAGAGCAGTGGGACTTAGTTATTGATGTTAACCTTAAATCGGTTTTCAATCTTACCAAAGCCGCTCAAAAGGTTATGCTTAAGCAAAAGAGCGGGTCAATTATCAACATGAGCTCCGTTGTTGGTGTTTCTGGTAACGCAGGACAGTCTAACTACTCTGCTTCAAAGGCAGGTATTATTGGCTTTACCAAATCAATTGCGCGCGAGTTAGGTTCAAGAAATATTCGTTGCAACGCAATTGCACCTGGCTTTATTATCACCGAGATGACCCATAAACTCCCCGATGATGTTCGCGACGAGTGGGTTAAGAAAATTCCTCTTCATCGCGGTGGTACGCCTGATGATGTTGCAAATGTTTGCATTTTCCTTGGTTCTGAATTATCATCTTATGTGAGCGGCCAAGTTATTAACGTATGTGGAGCAATGAATACTTAACCATTGTAAACCGTATAAAAAAAAGCCCCGCAGCCGTGGGGCTTTTTTTATATCCTTGCAGTTTATTATACCCCTAACTCTTTGTTATGCATAACGTGTGTTAACTGTTATTAACCGAATATATTAGCCCATTACTAGATTAAGGCGTAACTTTACTCTTTATGTAAATGCGTATAGCTAATTAATACAGTAGCTTATTGTATTTAATTTACTTTTATTCAATGTTTTATGTAATGCTGTTTTTATATTAAAGCCATGAGTAAACTTAAAAAAGTTCTTGTATTGTCGGTTTTTGCATGCTTGCTAGCAGGGTGTGCATCGTACAAAGCTATAACTATCCAAACCCTAAGTTACCCTAAGTCCTCCGTGCTTTTGGGGTATCAAAAACCTTTGGTGTTGGCTAACTATTACCCCGCAAAGTCGAAGCAGGTTAGCGATGTCGTAAATGCTTCTGTTGATAGTATTCTTGCGGTAGAAGCAGCATTATGGGTTAGGGAGTACATGAACGACATTCCAATGTTTGCCGCAGATTATATCCCTTTTACCATTAATAAGCGATTCGATACCCTTAAAAGCATACCTCTTTTGTCGGGAGGTGTAATAGATTCACTGTTGGCAGAGTATAGTGCTGACGTAATTATCTCTTTTGAGTATGGCAAGGCTAATATAAGTGCTTATTACACTGGCGATCCATTTGTTGAAGATCATTTTCAGGTTGCAGTTTATGGATTCTGGCGAATATACAACACTCAAAAGCAAGCTGTAGTTAACCATTTGCTCATTAGGGATACGCTTTATGTTTCCGATGCGTACGCTTTTGAAGGAGATGGCTTTATTACTGGCGAAGAGATTCTAAGTAGCGTAGTTTACGCAGGAAACTCGTTTGCTGCAAAATTTGCAGCCCAGTTTGTTCCCACATGGCGCGATGAGGAGCGTATTTTTTTCTCCAAAGGCTCTGATCAGATGAAAGAGGCCACAGAGTTTGCCTTGCAGAACCAGTGGATTGAAGCAGCATCTCTATGGCAACAGGTTTATCACTCTGGCAACAAGGAGCTCTCCTCTAAGGCTGCATTTAACCTAGCCTTAGCTAACGAAATGAACGGAAATTTCGAGGTGGCCTTAGGTTGGCTTAGTGCATCAATAGACACAATGAAAACGCCTGAGGCACAATCTTATAAAAATATTATAGAGTATCGAATAAAGGAAATAAGCATTAGAAGTGCTAATGTGGAATAAATGATCTTACATTACTACTATTTGTTTCCTTACGTCTTTTTAACAGAAATGCTTGCTACCACAACAAAAATGGTTACTTTTGCAACCTCAATTGCCTCTTTAGCTCAGCTGGTAGAGCAGCTCATTCGTAATGAGCAGGTCGTGGGTTCGAGTCCCATGAGAGGCTCAAATAGGGTGGTCTTATCGACCACCTTTTTATTATGCAGCAATACCCTATGAATGCAGAAATTATAACGATTGGCGACGAGATTCTTATAGGTCAAATTGTTGACACAAACTCTGCGTGGATGGCTCAAGAGCTTAACCGCATTGGGGTTGAAGTGTTTCGAATAACCTCAATTTCCGATTCAGCTAATGAGATTGAGTCTGCTATTAATGAGGCTTTTAGTAGGGTAGATGTAGTGCTAGTAACAGGTGGATTAGGGCCTACAAGCGACGATATAACTAAGCCTACATTGGCACGGTATTTTAATACAGTACTTGAGCTGCATGAGCCTACGCTAAAGCACGTTGAAGAGCTGTTTAAAAGAAGAGGTTTGCCTCTCACCGAGTCAAATAAAGCACAGGCGTTTCTCCCAGCTAGTTGTACGGTAATACCAAACCTGCAGGGTACCGCACCTGGCATGATGTTTACAAAGGATAAAAAAGTACTTGTTTCCATGCCTGGCGTTCCGTTTGAGATGAAGTTCATAATGGGAAGCCATATTTTACCTTGGTTAACTGGGAATGGAGGGTTAACCGATGTTATTCTGCACAAAACCATACAAACCTTTGGCTTGCCAGAGTCGTTTCTTTCCGATAGGCTAGCCCAATGGGAACAATCATTGCCTCCGTTCCTAAAGTTGGCCTATTTGCCTAGCCCCACATCGATACGCCTTAGGCTTACCGCTAGGGGCAAAAGCGGTAAACTGCTTGAGGCTGGTATAAAAAAGGCTGCTTTGACGCTTTTGGACGTTATACCCAATGAAGTGTTTGGGTATAACGATGCTTCAATGGCAGATGTAGTTGGAGTGCTACTTCGGTTAACGCGCTCAAGTATTTGCACTGCAGAGAGTTGTACTGGAGGAACTATTGCGCAGATGCTTACGTCGGCACCCGGGGCGTCCAATTACTTTATGGGCTCCGTAGTAGCGTATGCAAACTCGGTAAAGCAAGATTTATTGGGTGTTAGTATTACCGACATTGAAACGCACGGGGCTGTTAGCAGTGAGGTTGTAGAAACAATGGCTAAGGGGGCGCTTAGGGTATTAGGAGCCAGTTATGCCATTGCAACATCAGGCATTGCAGGCCCAGGAGGAGGAACTAACGAAAAACCCGTAGGAACAGTATGGGTTGCAGTAGCCTCTAGTAATAAGGTGATTAGCCAAAAATTTGAGCTTGGATCCGATAGAGAAAAAAACATTATACGTTCATCAGTATCAGCACTAAACATGTTGCGATTGCTGCTTTTTGAAGAAAATCCATCGTTAAGGGAAACTTTTTTCTCCAAAATGTTTGATTAATCAGATAAAAATCACGTAATTTGCGACCTGTTTCGAAAAATACATTTGAAAAAACACAATAGAGATGTCCAGAGTTTGTCAGATTACCGGTAAGCATGTGATGGTGGGAAACAATGTTTCCCATTCCAAAAGAAGGACCAAGAGAAGGTTTTACCCAAACTTGCAAGTTAAACGCTTCTTCTTTGAAGAAGAAAATCGTTGGGTTACCTTAAAGGTTTCAGCAGCAGGAATCCGTACCATCAGTAAAAAAGGGCTTAAAGCCGCTCTAAGTGAAGCTCAAGCAAATGGGCTTATTAACATTATCTAACGCATTGAGAAATGGCAAAGAAAGGTAACAGAGTGCAAGTAATAATGGAATGCACCGAACACAAGGAAAGCGGAATGCCAGGTACCTCAAGGTATATTACTACTAAGAACAAGAAGAATACTACCGAGAGACTTGAGCTACGTAAGTACAACCCAGTTTTGAAGAAGGTAACCGTTCACCGCGAAATTAAATAGTTTTAAGTCATGGCAAAGAAAGTAGTTGCTTCGTTGCAAAAAGGTGCCGGTAGGGTAAATACCAAGTGCATCAAAATGGTTAAGTCACCAAAATCTGGTGCTTACGCCTTTAAGGAAGAAATGATACCCAATGCTGAAATTAAGGGTTGGTTTGACGGTAAAAAATAATCTTTTTTTACACGTATCGCATATTATAGAAAAGCTTTCCCTCACAGGTAAGCTTTTCTTTTTATTTGTAGTATCTTAGCCCGCTGATAAAGCATTCTATAATCATGGGAATTTTTGGTTTCAGCTCTCGAGACGGTAAGGAAAGCCTAAATAAAGGTCTAGAAAAGACCAAGGAAAGTCTTATGTCTAAAATTTCGAGAGCCGTAATTGGTAAGTCGAAAATTGATGACGATGTGCTCGATAATCTTGAGGAGGTTCTTATTTCCTCTGATGTGGGTGTTGAGACAACCCTCCGAATCATAGAACGAATACAAACTCGCGTATCTAAGGATAAATACTTAAATACAAACGAGTTAAACTCTATCCTTAAGGATGAGATAGCAACCCTTCTTGCCGATAATAAATCACAAGACGTTGCTTTTCCCAAGGCGCAGAATGGTAACCCGTATGTTATAATGGTTGTTGGAGTAAATGGAGTAGGCAAAACCACTACCATTGGTAAGCTGGCCCATTTATTCAAAGCAAACGGATTAAAAGTTGTTCTGGGCGCAGCCGATACTTTTAGGGCTGCTGCAGTAGACCAGCTCTGCATTTGGGCCGATAGGGTAGATGTACCCATTATTAAGCAGCAAATGGGATCCGATCCTGCATCAGTGGCATTCGATACCCTATCCCACGCAAAAACTATAGGTGCCGATGTTGCCATTATTGATACCGCAGGCCGGTTGCACAATAAGGTAAACCTAATGAATGAGCTGTCCAAAATTAAGCGGGTAATGCAAAAGGTGGTTCCCGATGCTCCTCATGAGGTTCTTCTTGTGCTTGATGGCTCAACTGGGCAAAATGCATTTGAGCAGGCTAAGCAGTTTACCCTTGCAACAG
The DNA here is from genome assembly GCA_016931855.1 of Bacteroidales bacterium. Classification (GTDB taxonomy): domain Bacteria; phylum Bacteroidota; class Bacteroidia; order Bacteroidales; family Tenuifilaceae; genus UBA5206. The sequence continues at coordinate 66,433 of JAFGDZ010000030.1, read as the reverse complement.
ATGTTACCGCATTAGCCCTAACTAAACTTGATGGAACAGCCAAAGGCGGTGTTGTAATTGGTATTTCCGATCAGTTTAAGATTCCTGTTAAATACATTGGCATAGGGGAAAAAATAACCGACTTACAACAGTTTGACCGATTTGAATTTGTTGACTCCCTGTTCAGCTAGCATGTCTCACCCGTTTTCTAAGTTCTAACTAATTATTCCTTACTCATATGAGGAAGCAGAAGATTAATATCGTTACTTTAGGTTGCTCAAAGAATGTTGTTGATTCAGAATATCTTATGAATCAACTTAGTGTTGGAGGATGGGAGGTTGTTCACGACTCTAACGACCCTTCTGCTAAAGTTGTTGTTATTAACACCTGTGGATTTATTGGCGATGCAAAGGAGGAATCCATAGATACGATTCTTCGATTCTGTCAGGCAAAGGAGGAGGGCTTAATTGATAGGGTTTACGTAATGGGATGCCTGTCCCAGCGCTATAAAAGCGAACTTGAAACCGAAATTACTAGCGTTGATGGCTATTACGGCGTTTCCGATTTGATTGATATCGTTTCGGAACTTAACGTAAGCTATCGTCCCGACCTGGAAAACCGAAGGCTAATAACTACTCCCAACCACTATGCATACCTCAAAATATCCGAAGGGTGTAACTGGGGCTGCTCGTATTGCGCTATTCCGGGGATAAGGGGAAAGCATCAGTCCCGTAAATTTGAAGATATTATTGATGAGGCCAAATCGTTGGCTAGTCAAGGGGTAAAGGAACTCCTGGTTATCGCTCAGGATACAACGTACTACGGTTTTGACCTTTATGGGGAAAGACGAGTTGCAGAGCTCCTAACCGAATTGGAGAAAATAGATGGTATAGAGTGGATTAGGCTGCACTATGCGTACCCAACTAACTTTCCAACAGAGCTGTTAGCCGTGATGGCAAGCTCATCTAAAATATGCCATTATATTGATATCCCTTTTCAGCACATCAGCAACAACGTGCTTTCAAAGATGAGGCGTGGTATAAGTAAAGAGGAAACAATGACTCTAATAAATAGCATGAGAGCCATTGTTCCCGATATTGCCATTCGCACCACCCTTCTGGTTGGGCACCCTGGCGAAACAGATGTAGATTTTAGTGAGCTAGTAGAGTTTGTTCGTGCTGTTAAGTTTGATAGGCTTGGCGTTTTTACCTACTCAGAGGAGGAGGGCACCTATGCTGCAAATTACTTTGCCGACGAGATTCCTGCCGAGGTTAAGGAGCAACGAATGGAGGAAATTATGACACTACAGAGCATTATTTCTGCTCAGAAGAATGAGGATAAAGTTGGGAAAACCTTTAAGGTTATTGTAGATAGGCAAGAGGGAGAATACTGGGTTGGCCGTACTGAGTTTGACTCTCCCGAAGTTGACCAAGAGGTGCTGTTTGTTGCCTCAGAAAAAGCTAATATTCAAGTTGGTAATTTTGTTAGCGTAACCATTAATAGGGCAGAGGAGTACGATCTTTATGGAACTATTTAACGTGTTTTTAATGTGGATATAGCTCGCTTTTAAAATTATACTGCTAAGTTTGATGTATCTGAACACCAATAGATTGAACCATGCTATTAAAAAAGAGTATCACCTTAACCGTTTTTTTGTTTCTAGTATTTACAGTAACGCAGGCTCAAATGGCGCTACTCTCCAATAAGACCACGGGGGAAGTCGTTCCGCTTGACTCCGCCGATAGGGTAAAACTAGTTTACTTGGTACAAAGAACCGGCTTTCAGGGTATCTACGGTTATGTAGCATATGGGTTGAAAGGTCAGCGCTACTTAAGAGGAAGACTTGTTGGCTATGCCGATAGCACTCTGGTTATACGCCATAGGCGTAGTTGGCTTCCATGTGGCTTTAAAAACGATACAATCCCTTTGCAGCATATAGTTAAGGTGGGTAGCGGAAGCGCTATAGCCTCTGCAACAACAGCAGTAGTGGGAGGTATGGCTACCGCAGCTACCGTAGTACTTGTAGCAAACACAGGAGGTGCAGCATTGGTAATTGGTGTAGGGGGAATTGCGGGAACCGCAATAGTAGAGGATAAGCTAGTATCCCCGTACAAGTGGTGCATTGTAGCCAAAGAGTAGCAGCATTGCATCTTTATTATATATAAAAAGGGAAGCCAATGTTTTCTGGCTTCCCTTTTTTTGTTAGGTAAGAAATTAGGCTTACAAAACCTTTTTTAGCGCTTCAATAGCTTTATCATAATTGGGTTCTGTTGCTATTTCAGGAACAAACTCAACGTGTTGAACCACATTGTTCTTATCCAAAACCACAACGCCACGAGCCAAAAGCCTTAGCTCGCTAATTAAGAAACCATATTTTAAGCCAAATTCCACATTCTTATGATCCGATAGTGTGGTAAGGTTATTGATACCCTCGGCTCCACAAAATCGCTTTAAAGCAAAAGGTAAATCGTTAGAAACTGCTATAAATGCTACTTTGTCCCCAAACTCCGCTGCCTGCGAGTTAAACTTATGGTTCTGAATAGAGCATACGCTAGTGTCAACCGATGGGAATACGGATATTAGCTTAACCTTTCCATCAAAATCAGAAAGGTTAACATCTTTAAGACTAGTATCGGTTGCGGTAAAATTTGGCGCTTTGTCGCCAAGTTTAATTTGGGTTCCCATTAGGGTTACTGGGTTACCACCAAAGGTTACTTTTATGCTTTCCATGATTGTAGTTAGTTTACTATTAAACAGCATGCTATTTGGTTTGTTCAGCCTTTGCATCATTAAAGTTAGTAAAAAAGCATTGCTTTTAGTGTCCGTAAGCAAAAGGGGCTACATAAAAGCAGCCCCTTTACACTTACAAAAAAACTTATTCGCTACTCAATGCTCTGAACCTCTTGTGTCTTAATTATTTTTATAGTGATGTCGTCTTTCTTCTTGCTGTAGCCAACCGATATAATATCGCCCATTGATATTGAGCTCTTTATAATCACCTCAGCCATAGGATCTTCAAGGTACTTCTGTATGGCTCTTTTTAGCGGTCTTGCGCCATACTGAGCATCAAATCCTTTTTCTGCAATAAAGTCTTTGGCAGCATTAGATAGCTTAATGCCATAGCCTAAGCCAATAATCCTTTCATATAGACCCTTAAGTTCGATGTCGATAATTTTATGAATATCCTCACGGGTTAGGGAGTTAAACATAATTATGTCGTCGATACGATTAAGAAACTCTGGAGCAAAACTTTTTCGCAGAGCCTTCTGAATTACGCTCTTTGCGTATTCGTTAGATGAGGCCTGCTTTGTTGATGTGGTAAAACCAACCCCTTGGCCAAAATCCTTAAGTTCTCTGGTCCCAATGTTAGAGGTCATAATTACAATGGTATTCTTAAAGTCAATCTTGCGTCCAAGGCTATCGGTTAGCATTCCCTCATCAAGCACTTGAAGGAGGATGTGGAACACATCGGGGTGTGCCTTCTCAATCTCATCAAGTAGTACCACGGAGTAGGGTTTACGACGAACTTTCTCTGTAAGCTGTCCGCCCTCCTCGTAACCAATGTAACCTGGAGGCGCTCCAACCAACCGAGAAACAGAGAATTTCTCCATGTACTCGCTCATGTCGATACGGATAAGGTTATCGGTAGTATCAAACAGGTATTTTGCGAGAACCTTTGCAAGCTGTGTTTTCCCTACACCAGTAGGCCCAAGGAATATAAACGTACCAATGGGCTTCATTGGATCCTTAAGGCCGGCTCTGTTGCGCTGAATCGATTTTACTATTTTCAGAATCGCATCATCCTGTCCAATAACAGATCCTTTTAGCTCATCAGCCATTTTAAGAAGCCTAGCGCCCTCTGCCTGAGCAATTCGCTGAACTGGAACACCTGTCATCATGGCAACCACCTCGGCTACTTTCTCCTCGTCAACCGTTTCGCGGTGCTTTATAAGCTCCTTTTCCCAGCGCTGCTGCTCCTGTTCAAGCTGGTCAATAAGCTGCTTTTCCCTATCCCTAAAGCTGGCTGCTGATTCAAAGTCCTGATTTTTAACTGACTTAAACTTTTCGCGCTTTGCTTCCTCAATTTGTTTCTCCAGAACAATAATGCGCTCAGGAACTCTTATGTTTGATATATGAACCCTTGATCCAGACTCGTCAAGAGCATCAATTGCCTTGTCGGGCAAATGCCTATCTGTAACATAGCGTAGGGTAAGCTTAACGCAGGCTTCAATGGCCTCTGGTGTGTATGTTACGTTGTGATGCTCTTCGTATCGCTCCTTAATGTTATTAAGAATCTCAACCGTTTCGTCGGGAGATGTGGGCTCTACCATAACCTTTTGGAATCGTCTTTCTAGAGCTCCATCCTTTTCAATGTGCTCGCGGTACTCGTCAAGGGTGGTAGCCCCAATGCATTGAACCTCACCACGGGCAAGGGCCGGTTTAAGCATGTTGGCCGCATCAAGAGAGCCTGTGGCACCACCAGCACCAACAATGGTATGGATCTCATCAATAAAAAGAATCACATCATTGGTTTTAGCCAGCTCATTCAGAATGGCTTTCATACGCTCCTCAAACTGTCCTCTATACTTTGTTCCCGCAACTATTGATGCTAAATCCAGCGTAACCACCCGCTTGTTAAACAGAACTCTGGATACCTTTCTTTTAACAATTCTCATGGCCAAACCTTCGGCAATGGCCGATTTACCAACGCCTGGCTCCCCAATCAGGATTGGGTTGTTTTTTTTACGTCGGCTAAGTATTTGGGCAATACGCTCTATTTCCTTTTCTCTTCCTACAATTGGGTCTAACTTATTATCTTCGGCTGCTTTGGTCAAATCTATACCAAAATTGTCGAGCACAGGCGTATCCGATGCGGGTTTGCCTTGGTTTGCCGGATTTCCTTTAGGGGTATTCCCGAACTGTGATCTTTCATCATCTTCATCGGAGAAATCGGCTTTGGCCTCAATCTCATCCTGTTTTAGATTTGCGCGTATCGACATATAATCAACATTATTTTCGCTCAAAACCTGAGTCACAATGCTATTCTCGTCTTTAAGAATGGCTAGAAGGAGATGAGCGGTGTTAACCGTTTCATTTTTAAGAGCTCGAGCCTCAAGGTAAACCAATTTCAGCACCCTTTCTGCCGATTTGTATAGCGTAATATCATCCTTTTCAGATACAACCTGAGCCGGTTTTTCCGCGGTGAGACGTTGCTCTAGCGATTTTTTAAGTTCGGAAAGGTCAACTCCAAGCGAATTAAGTATATCAACAGCAAGGCTCTCCCCATCTCTAAGAATACCTAAAAATAGGTGCTCAGTTCCGATCGACGTGCTACCAAGGCGTATCGCTTCCTCTCTGCTATACGTGATAACCTCTTTGATTTTGTTTGAAAACTTGGAATCCATAGTGGTTAAGAATATTCATTTTTCTGACACTAAAATAGTATAGTTGGATAGAAAAACAAACGGAAAGGCAGAAATGTTTCTCCATACATGAAAAAGCGTTTATTTGTTAATAACTAGGGTTATTTAGCGCTTAATTATTAGGATATTTTAAGTATTTTAGTGGGTTCAATTTCGGCAGGGTAAAAGGAGCATTTTTTCCCTGTTTTCTTTAAAATAAAGTTAATTATGGCTGAAGGAGAAAGGATTATTCAAATCAATATTGAGGAGGAGATGAAATCGGCCTACATTGATTATTCAATGTCGGTTATTGTTTCAAGGGCTCTACCCGATGTTCGCGATGGTCTAAAACCAGTACACCGCCGTGTGCTATTTGGAATGTCGGAACTAGGATTAAATCCTGGTAAACCCTATAAGAAATCTGCTCGTATTGTAGGGGAAGTTCTTGGTAAGTATCACCCACACGGAGACAGCTCTGTTTATGAGGCCATGGTACGTATGGCTCAACACTGGTCTATGCGCTACCCATTTGTTGATGGGCAGGGTAACTTTGGTTCAGTTGATGGCGATAGCCCTGCGGCTATGCGTTATACTGAGGCAAGGTTAACCAAAATAGCAGAGGAGACCCTTGCTGATCTTGAGAAAAACACTGTTGATTTCCGACTAAACTTCGACGATTCGTTGGAAGAGCCCACCGTGCTTCCATCTCGAATACCAACGCTTCTTGTAAATGGAGCATCCGGTATTGCCGTGGGTATGGCCACCAACATGGCTCCTCATAACATTTCCGAAGTTATTGATGCTACCTGCGCGTATATCGACAATAGAGAAATTACTATTGATGAGCTTCTGCGGTACGTTAAGGGGCCCGACTTCCCAACTGGTGCTATTATTTATGGCATACAAGGCGTGAAAGAGGCCTATCACACGGGGCGTGGCCGTGTTGTAATTCGCTCAAAAACAGAGGTAGAGCAAACATCATCGGGGCGTACACGCATTGTTATTAGCGAAATTCCCTACATGGTTAACAAGGCTGAGATGATTAAAAAAATCGCTGACCTTATTAACGATAAAAAACTTGAAGGAATAAGCTACATTAACGACGAGTCGGACAGGCAAGGAACTCGCGTTGTTATTATCCTTAAAAAAGAGGCTGTTGCCAACGTTGTTCTAAACAACCTGTATAAGTACTCTCAGCTGCAATCAACGTTCTCTATTAATAACATTGCTCTAGTTGATGGTAGGCCTAAAATGCTTAACCTAAAAGACCTTATAGAGCTGTTTGTTAAGCATAGGCACGAAGTGATTCTGCGTAGAACCCGGTTTGAGCTAGATCAGGCTGAAAAGCGCGCGCATATTCTTGAGGGATTGCTAATTGCCATCGATCATATCGATGAGGTTATTAGCATTATCCGTTCCGCACAAACTCCCGATGAGGCTCGCGAAAACCTGATGACACGCTTTAACCTAAGCGATGTTCAGGCGCGTTCCATTATTGATATGCGCTTACGCAGCCTAACTGGACTCGAGCGCGACAAGGTTAAAGATGAGTACAATGAGTTGCAAAAGCAAATTGAACTCTTTAAACAAATACTTCAAGACGAAGTACTTCAGAATAAGATTATTAAAGACGAACTGTTGGAGGTAAAGGAAAAGTATGGTGATGCACGCCGTACCCAAATTGTACCAAATGCAGAGGAGTTTAATCCTGAAGATTTTTATGCTGATGAGGATGTTGTTATTACAATATCGAGACTTGGCTACATTAAGCGTACTCCGTTAACCGAATACAGATTACAGGCAAGAGGTGGCGTTGGAGCAAAGGGAAGTAATACTCGCGATGAGGACTTTATTGAGCACCTTTACATTGCAAGTATGCACAATACCATGCTATTCTTTACGGAGAAGGGTAAGTGCTTCTGGCTTAAGGTTTATGATATACCAGAGGGAAGTAAGTCTTCAAAAGGTAGAGCGATGCAAAACCTTATTAACATTGAGAACGACGACAATGTTAAGGCGATAATAAACGTCAAGAAACTTACCGATTTGGAGTACATCCAAAATAACTACATCATCCTCTGTACCAAAAAAGGTATAATAAAGAAAACCTCATTGGAAGCTTACAGCAGGCCAAGGCAGAATGGCGTTCTAGCAATTACGGTTAGAGAAGGCGACCAGCTACTTGAGGCTTGCTTAACAAGCGGATCAGAGCATGTTATACTTGCATCGAAAGACGGAAAGGCCATACGATTCCCCGAAAGTATAGTACGCGCTATAGGAAGAACAGGTAGCGGTGTTAGGGGAATAAGCATTGCCCAAAGCGACGAAGTCATTGGCATGGTTTGTGTAAATGAAGAAAATGAGTCGGAAATACTAGTGGTTTCAGAGCATGGTTACGGCAAACGGTCAAGTCTTGATGATTACAGAATAACCAATCGTGGAGGCAAAGGGGTAAAAACCCTAAACATTACCGAAAAAACGGGGAAACTTATTGCAATTAAGTCCGTTACCGATAATGATGACCTAATGATTATCAACAAAAGTGGTATTACAATTAGGCTCTCCGTTAGCGAAATGCGAGTAACTGGTCGTGCAACACAAGGAGTAAAGCTAATTAACCTAAGAAAAGGCGATTCAATTGCTGCTGTTGCAAATGTTGAAAAAGGGGAGGATGAACCACAAGATGGGGAAATTATTGACCAAGCCATTTCTGAAAATGATTTGGATTAGCAATTTAACGACAACGATAACTAACTAATGTTTAACTACGAAAACTAAATCTTTGGCAATGAAAAAACTTACACTCTTATTAAGCGTAATGCTGGGTGTTAATTTAGCCTTTGCTCAAACAGGCACACAAATTAACTATGCTCAGTTTGAAAAAAAGCTTGCGAAAAGCAATGAGGAAATAGAGAACCCTAAGAAAAGCGCATCGGAAAAAACTTGGATAAGCAGGGCAGAACTGCTAATGGATGTTTACGATGCTAATATTATGAACGCTCGTGCTGGGATGACTCTTAGTGAGTTTAACCTTATTGTAGGAGCACCAAAATCAAAGGAACAGGTTGAAGTTGATGGCGTTGTACTAGAGAAGTTTATAATGGAACGCGTAAACTTCTACTTTAACGAAGGAACTATTCAGCGCTGGGAAGTTACCAATCCAATTGTTGAGAAGCCTTTAAGCATCGCCCTGGAAAGCCTAAAAAAGGCAATCGAACTTGATGTTAAGGGAAAGAAAACAAAGGATATCAGCAACGATCTTGTTCGCCTAAAAAATCAGCACATTACCGAGGGATCCAATGTGTATGACAGCAAGGACTATAAAGGTGCGTATGCCTACTTTAAATCGGCAGTTGAAATAGCAGAGATGCCACAAGTTGGTAAACTTGACACTGCTGTAGTGTACTATAGTGCACTTGCTGCACAGCTAGGAGGACTTTATAACGAAGCAATTGAAATGTACAACAAGTGCTTAGATTTAGGTTATACCTCAGATGGTACCGTTTACTATAATATATACGAAGCATATGGTTCTAAAGGAGAAAAGGAAGGCGCTGTAAAATTCCTAGAAGAGGGTTTTGTTAAGTATCCTAGCAACCAGAATTTGCTTTTCGCCTTAATTCAAGACTATATGGATAGGGGTGAAGATCCTGCCAAAATTCTTGAGTACCTAAAAAAAGCAATTGATCAGCAACCTGATAATGCTGTTTTATACTTTGCTGAAGGAACGCTTTATGATAGGTTAGGCAATTTTGATGAGGCTTTTGCTTCATACAAAAAGGCATCAGAGGTGCAACCAGACTATTTTGATGCTTACTTTAATATGGGCGCTTTATACTTTAACCGTGGAGTTAAGTATATTGAGGATGCCAACAAAGTTCCTGCAAGGGAAGTTGAAAAGTATGATAACTTAATGGCACAGGCAAGCGCTGAGTTTAAGGCATGTATTCCATTTATGGAAAAGGCTCTTGAAGTGAAGCCAGATGATACAAATACCCTTGAAACCCTTAAGAATATTTACTTCCGTTTCAGAAACGAAAGCCCTGAGATGAAAGCAAAATATGATGCGATTATGGAGAAGATTAATCAATAGATTTTCCAATACAAAAAAAAGACCCGAGTAGGGTCTTTTTTTGTACGTCATTAATCAATTAAACATAATATTAATTATACGACTTTTATTACTTGTAGTTTTCAGCCTTAAAGCTTTGGGGACTCCAATTTTTCAGAAAAGTCTCAATTTTCTTGGAATCATAACCATTTCCCGATTCTAATAACCCAGAATCCTGAGTGTGAAGCCGCTTTCCATTCGAGTTAAGGATTACAAGTACCGGAAATCCAAAGCGCTGTGGGTACTCAAGATACTCCAAATAGCTTAGGTTCTTGTTCTCCTTGCTATAGTTTACCTTTACAACAATATACGCATCGTCAAGGAGCTGCTTAACCTGTGCAGTCTCATGCATATAATTATGCAGTTTTATGCACCAAGGACACCAATTTCCGCCTATTTGAAGTAGCACGTGCTTTCCTTGTTGCTTAGCCTCTACTAGGGCCTTTGTAACATCTTTTTGGGGGTCGGCATTTGGATTGTACAACTTTTCCTGAGCAACTCCTGCTAATGAGAAAAATAGTACGCTAAAAACGATTAAAATCCTCTTCATACTGTAAATTTAGTTATACAAAAATATACTTCTCACACAAACTTTAAAGCCCTAAAAATACTAGAAAATCTTATCAATTTTATGGTAAAAAAATAAGCATAGGATGTGTAGTTTGTATATTAATGCATATTATTGCAAAAAAAATCGTTGGATTTTATATGGAAAAGAAAAGACTGGTTGTCAGCTACAAAAACCTTACGCCTGAGCTTCTTGAACTTGTAAAACAGAAGTACCCACACGGTTATCAGAATCATGTGATAAAGATAACTAAGCCTAATGGCGATTACTTTTATGCCATAACTATGGATACTCCTGATGCAAGTTACCTGATAAAGGTAAACGTTAAGATTGATACAAAGCCTAAGGACGAGGATGATGAAAAGGACTTCTTTGGTGGCGATTCTGATGATATTGGCACAAGTGATGATTCCTTCCCCGAGGAAAGCGAAGAGCCGATAGAAGAAGAGAGTAATGAAGATGATTTTGACGACGAGTAATAGCTTAGTCGTTTCCTTCTCCGACCTCGAGCTGAGGTCGCCCTTTTCTGAACCCTAAAACTCTACAATAAAGCCCTTTATGGGCTTTTATTTTTTCACCTAACTCGTTACTACTAACCTGTAGCCCACATTTTTTACCACCCTCATCTTCCAGTTCAACATTAAAGGCTTCGGTAGAATCGGAAAAGTAGATGTTCTTTAAATAGAACCAATATGTTAACCCTACCTTATACCAAGGGTTTTGTGGTTCTAGTAGCAGTAATCCATTTTTATGCCCTAGCGCATTGCACTTCACCCAATCCTCTGTAAGAAGGTTGCTATAGTGTATGTAGTGTTTCTTTACAATATAACCGGATACGCCAGTGGCCGATTGCATTTCTATAAGCTCGTCTTCATATATATATAGGCTGTTCCCTGTAATTCTATAGCGATCTGATTGGCTCTGCTTTGAGGTTTCGAGTATAGAGGAACCAGGATGTTCTAGTATGGGTTTACCCTTTTTTATGCCTATTACTTTTAGTTGAATTTCCTTTTTATTTGCTAAAGGCATTGGCGCACTTATTAGAATTTTATTGTTAAAGATATCAACAACGTAAAGTGAGTTTGGTACTTTTCCCATAACCAGTTCTGGCTCACTACTGCTTACCTTAAAAGGATACGCTTTACCTATAGAATAAAATGGATGCTTAGGCTCAAGAAAGATCTTTCCTGTACAATTAATTTTATCTACGGTGCAAACTAGTTGATTATCAATAGATATATTGTATTTAACATAATACTCTGCTTTAAGAAGGATTTTTTTATTGTTACCATACCTTAGCTTGTAAAAATCACCTTCATTAGGTATGGTAATAATACCCTCTACATAAAAAGTATACTCATTCCCCTCTTCTAATTTCATTTTCTAGTAGAAGTTGATTTGCCCTGTGCCATTTGGGCTAACCTTCCCTATAACTGCTGAGTAGCTAAGCCCAAAACTTTTTAGCATATTTATGGCTGAATCTACATGCTCGGCATCAATCCCAAATAGTAATCCCCCCGATGTTTGAGCATCGAAACATATCATTTTACAATTGTAATCATTAGAATACAAGTGTAAATTATCGCCAATATACTCCTCGTTTCGGAATCCAGCACCAGGAATACAGCCCTCTTCGGCAAGTTTGTATGCTTCGGGTAAAAAGGGAACACGGGCAGAGTAGATATCTATATCAACATTACTAGCCTTAGCCATTTTATGTGCGTGGCCAAAAAGGCCAAAGCCAGTAATATCCGTGCCGCCAGTAACTCTAAATTTCCGCATTACCTCTGCCCCTTTATCATTAAGGGTTTTCATCCATTCTAAGGTTTCGGTATATGCCTTATTGCTGGCAAGCCCCATTCGCTTAGCCGCAGTAATAATGCCCGAACCAATTGGTTTGGTAAGGATAAGGAGCTGGTTGGGCTTAAGACCTGCATTGGTAATCACCTCAGAGGGTTTAACCCTGCCAATAACGGCTAGTCCAAATTTTGGCGGATTATCGTCAATAGTATGGCCACCTAGTATAATGGTATTCGCTTTTTTTGCGGTACTTGCTGCGCCCTCTAGTATTTGCGCATACGCCTCTATGGGAATTCCCTTGGATGGAAACATGGCAATGTTAAGCGCCATAAAGGGTTCTCCTCCCATTGCGTAAACATCGCTTATGGAGTTTGCTGCTGCAATTTCGCCAAACTCAAAGGGATTGGAGCAAATTGGAGGGAAAAAGTCGGTTGTGAATATTAGGGCTAAATCATCGTTTATTTTGTACACCCCAGCATCGTCATGCGTGTCAATATCAACAAGCACATTACTATCGGTTGCACGAGGCAGGTTTAGCAGCACTTTCTCTAGTACTGCTGCAGGTATTTTAGCTGAGCAACCGCCATACTCTACGGTTGTCATTAAATCGAAGTACTTATTCTCGTTATCCATTGATTACTAGTCTAAAATCTATGCTATTCTTATGTAAGAGTTCAAGTGAAAAATCGACCAATGAGCCATAAACCTGAATACACATACCACACTCACTACTAAATGCCGATGGAACGGGAACAACTTGGTATTCAACGTTATTCACCTTTAGTATTTGCTCTGCTTTCATTACCTTATGGATATTTTGAAAGAGCAGCAGGTACTTTTCTCCATTATTACTTAAATTGGTCATTTGTGCATCGTATTGCATTAAAGAGGTAAGCTATATCCCCATTGGTATGGTATGGGGAAAGCGAAAACCGAATGGCACCTCTTGGAAGTGTGCCTAAAGTACTGTGAGCTAATGGGGCGCAGTGTAGTCCGCTGCGAACCTCAATGCCAAAATTGCTATTAATTGCTTGCGCAAAGTCGGACACCCTACCATTCTGGGGCACAATGGAAAAAACATCGGATTGCATGTCACTATTGTTAGCGCAAAGAACCCTTATCCCACTACACTGTTTTAGTGCCTCAAGCTCTTCAATATATACTGAATGGGCATACTGCTGTTTGGGTTTATCTTCAATAGCGCCAAGCAGCCCGTAAATTCCCATTACGTTGGGCGTTCCTGGCTCAAATCCATCGGGTAAGGAGTTGGGCATTTGGTAGCTATCAGAGTTGGTTCCTGTACCACCAAATAGCGTTTTACTAATTAGCTCTGGTTGCCTCATGAAAAAGCCACCTGTGCCCGTAGGGCCTAGAAGTCCTTTATGCCCAGTAAAGGCTACAAAGTCGATGTTTAGCGTATCGGCATTAAAGGGAACTTTGCCTAGCGACTGACTGGCATCAACAAGAAGGGGGACGTCACCAATACGCTCTTTTACCTCTTTTAATGGTTGAATTAGGCCGTTTACATTACTGGCATGATTTACTACAACAAGATCCACGTTACTGAAATTAGCGAGCTCTAGCTGCGCAATATCAATAGACCCATCGCTTAAATGCGGCAGCACATCAATGCTTAACCCATGCTTTTGCTTTAGATGCTCTAAGGGGCGGATTACGGCGTTATGCTCTAGCGGGGATACGAATACCCTGTAGTGCTTATACTTAAACCCAAGTAAAAGGGTGTTGAGAGCAGTAGTTGAGTTTGCAGCAAAGATGATATTCTCGGAGAGCGTAGTCCCAATTGCTTGAGCTATGGCATTGCGGGTTTGCTCCACAACGAATGAGGTTTCAAAAACCCTTTGGTAGGCGCTACGGCCATATGAGCCTCCATGCGTAAGGTACTCCAGGATTCGTTTTTGTACGCCCTCGGGTTTAGGAAAACTTGTGCTTGCGTTGTCGAAGTAACGGTTCATTCGCCTTAAATATCAGCCTAAATAACGTTTATGGTCTAACTGTTTTAGTACCCGATGCTAACTTACCTGCTATGTATAGCATATTAGATATTTCGCCAACGGCAAGCATGTTCTTAATGCCAAAAAAATCGACACAAGTTCCACACACAGAAATCTTTACTCCTAGCGAGTTGATTTTTAGCAGAGCTTGCGCCGTATCGGCTCCTATTTGGGCAAGCTTCACGCCTCCGTTGTAACAGATAATCTCCGATGGCAGCATATCTAGCTCTGGTATAGTGTTGAGAAAACCTTTCATGAGAATTTCGCCAAGGGCATCGTCGCCATCGCCCATTACATTGGAATCAAGGATAATAATATACCCAGAATTAGCTTGCACTTGCGTAGGTATTTCGCAGTAGTCCTCGGCCTTTGTTACAGATGTAAAGTTGCTTGGGACTGTGAAATCCACAATAAGAAGTCCCCTCTCATCCATTTGCTTAGCATCAATGCCATTATCCTTTAGAAACTGTAAAACGTTTTTGCAGGATGTATCGTTGTCTAGCTCTACGCGAATACTATCGCCTGCACTAGCGTTTTTAATGGCTTTTCTGGTCTCAATAAGTGGTTTAGGACAAAGTAGTCCTTTGCAGTCTATTACCTTCATTATTTCCCCCTTTTTAGCAATTCGTTGTTAATTCTTTTTACCAGAGATGGCCCTGAGTATATAAAGCCTGTATAGATTTGTACAAGGTTTGCACCTGCATCAATCTTTTCCAAGGCATCGTGAGCTGAGAATATTCCCCCAACACCAATAATAGGAATTGTTGGTAGTTTTTTGCGGATATGCCTTATAACCTCAGTAGAGCGCTGCGCAATGGGTCTTCCGCTTAATCCTCCGTTGCCAATGGACGTAACAAGCTCTGCGGGTGAGCTCAAGTTATCCCTTGAAGTAGTTGTGTTAGTGGCAATAAAACCATCAACGCCAAGCTTAATGGCTGTTTCCAGCGTTTCGTCGAGGTGTTCTGTGGTTAAATCGGGCGAAACCTTAAGGAATATGGGTTTGTAAGCAGCTTGTTGGCGCCTAATATCGCCCAGCGCCTCAAGAATATTCCCTAACGAATCCTTATCCTGTAAATTTCGTAGGTTGGCTACATTAGGGCAGCTTATATTTATAACTAGATAATCTACGTAAGGGTAAAGAGCTTTGAAAGTGTACTGGTAATCGGATACAGCCTGCTCGTTGGGAGTTAGCGTATTCTTCCCTATGTTTCCCCCTATTACTATGCCATTCCTACGGGCTTTTTTTAGGTTTTCAACCGCATTATCCACCCCAAGGTTGTTGAAACCCATTCGGTTAATAAGCGCGCCATCCTTAAGGAGCCTAAAGGATCGGGGCCTGGGGTTACCTGGTTGAGCCTTTGGGGTTACAGTTCCTATCTCAATAAATCCAAATCCAAACGAGGCGAATTCGCCGAAAAAAGTAGCATCCTTATCAAAGCCCGCAGCCAAGCCAACGGGATTTGGAAAGGTTAAGCCAGCAACAGTGGTTTCAAGATTGGGTGAGCTTACTCTAAACAGCTTGCGAATTAGCGCCTTTACGCCAGGTATTTTAAACCCTACTTTTACAGCTAAAACAACTAGGTGATGAACCTTTTCTGGGCTAAGTAGAAAAAGGATTGGTCTGATAATGGATTTGTACATAGGAAATTTTTCGCAAAACTACACAATCGATAGGTTACTGCCAAAAAACGTTTCCCTTTACTGCGGATTGTAGGTTTCAAAGGTTTTGTCGCTATAGAAAATAACTATGCGCTCTATAGTACGGCCTTGTAAACCACCAAAAGCCCCTTGGGTTACATTTGTAATCTTACTCAAAGGCTCGGTTGCCATGGGCTTATCGAAAAGACTAGGCTGCTTGGGTGGTGCAGGCTGTTTATACGGTTCTCCATTGCCTGAAATGAGCCATTCTGTGCTGATGTTTGGGTAGTTTGCTATAATTTTTTGGAGTAAGTCAAATCCTGGCTTATTTCTCCCCGATAGAATGTGAGATATTGCGCTACGCTGCACACCTATTTTGTCGGCAAAAATAGAGGCGGTAATCCCTTCCATTTCAAATATTACCTGCAGCCGAGTTGAAATACCTTGTTCCATACAATTATATGTGTAAACATTTATGAGTGCGTAACCTGTTCACAAATATAACTACCTTTTAGTCATATGCAAAATGGAGCGCCAGTACGTAGGCATCTTTTGTTGTTTACATGAGCTATAATCTGTGCAGAATGAGCCATAATTAATTGAAGTTACAACTTAAGTAAGTTAAATAAAACACTGGTTAATAATGATGTGAGCGTTAATAAAAGCCTATTTTAGGTGATTTGCGGGAAGTGTCTCTAAGTAAAGTTAAAGTATAATCGTATATAAATGCTTTAATATATTGATATAGAGTATGTTATAAATATAAATACGAAGTAATTGATGTATCAACTGAATTTAATAACTTAATGAAGGGCGTACCTCTAAAACGCAGTTGTCGGTCGCTCTGAATGCAGTACATATGTAAACAGCATCCTTCCGCCCCCCTACCCTGAAATTGCCCACTATGAAACCAGCTACCACTACTAATTGCTGTTTAAATTAGTTGGGGTATTCATGCGTAACCAATTTCAAACGAAACACGAGGATGTTACAATTGTAACTTAAAGGAAATACGATTCAAAGAGTGGTTGAACACGAAAGAAAATGGAACGTGATAATTACTTCACATAATATATCACCTAAAGAGAGGTATTTTAAGAAAAAAGAAAGAGTAGTTCTGTAAGCCGGGTTCTGTACCCTATTCCTTTCGAAATAGAGCCTCTATCATCTATCTAGCCTAATTGTCACCAATTAGTTCGAGCGACCTACCCCTCATGACTTCTGCAAGCAGAACCAGCGCGAGCAGCACTGTACCTTTTGGGTTCATGATATACATGGTCTTTCAACCCATGAGGCGTACGGCTTTCCGTGTTGCCACGAAAACCGGTGGGCTCTTACCCCACCTTTTCACCCTTATCTCGTTGGAAACCAACAAGACGGTTATTTTCTGTTACGCTACTATGCCCTCGCGAACATCTTCCCGTTAGGAAGCATGGTGCCCTATGTTGCCCGGACTTTCCTCCTCAGGTAAACCTGCGGCGATAGAACGAACTACTCTTCTTTTAATTATGTTTAACAACGATTAACGTAAAAATACAATGGTTGCACCAAAGCCGTACTCCTTAAATGAAGCATCTTGGTATCGGTATTTGCCATACTGCTTATCTAAAACTTTACGAATTTCGTGTTTTAGCTTACCGTTACCCACGCCGTGTATAAAAACCATTTTTTTGGTGCTTGCTTTAATTCCTCCCTCAAGTGCGGTGGTAAATCTGGCCATCTGAATATCAAGAATCTCAACTGGTTCAAGTCCTTTTGGGTTTTCTATTAGCTCATGAATATGAAGATCAATTTCTTCGGTATCGGCATTCTCTAACTTTGGCTTTACCGTTTTATTGCCTAGGGGCTTCTCCTTTTCCTTTATGGCCTCATGAATAGCTTTTGCTGATAACGACTTTAGTATCTCCTCTTTACGCGTATCGGCAACGGAGTAAACAATGGCCTTTTCTTCGAAGAAATCATTGTCGGTATAAGCCCCTTCCTTATAGAATTTAGCAGGGTTAATGTTTAAGTCGTAAAACTCTGGTTGTTGAACCACAAAGTTTCTATTCTTAAAGAATAGGGACTGAACGTTAATAACCAACTGATTCGTTAATTCCTCCCTTGAGAAGTTATGTAAAAGCTCTTTTGTATCAGGCATTAAGACTCCAGAGGCAATTGGCTTTACCTCATCAACTGCCCAAAGGGCTACAGAGTAAGCAACCCTGTATGAGCTATCGTTAACAATGTATAAATTCTGATCGGAGTCTGTTTTCTTTTGCTGGTTTGTAGGAACAAAAGCAAGTAACAGCGCAACAGAATCGCCATCGGGATCTTTTTCCTGAGAAAGAGGTTGATGGCGAGATAGCTGCTGGGGAAAAGAAAAATCATCATCAATGTCCTCTTCAGTAGCATAAGCTGCCGTTTTATTCCGGTTACCTTTTTGTGGAGTAGGCACATTATGGCGATTATCCGATTTAACTAGCACTTGCTCGCTAACCGAATCAATAACAATAAGTTCGCTATCTAAAACGGGCATTTCAAAGCCATCCTCGGTTTCAACCAGCACCATTCTTTTGTCGATAAGACGGACAACCTTACCTCCGCCTACATCATTCAAAAAACGAACCTTATCGCCTACACTGCACCTCATTGAATCAAGTATTGTTAATCCTAATTGATAATAAAAATTGTACTTTTGCGGGGCAAATTTAACTTATTTAGGCGGAATTACCTTGAAAACCTCAGTAAAGAACATTTCGATAAGCGATTTTGATTATCCGTTGCCCGATGAAAGAATAGCAAAGCACCCGTTAGCTCAGCGCGACGCATCGAAGCTGCTGATTTATAAGGATAGCACTATTCGGGAGGCTGTATTCTCCAGTATCACAGAGCTAATTAGCCCTGGCGATTTGCTTGTGTTTAATAATACAAAGGTTGTACAGGCCAGACTCTTCTTTGCCAAATCGACGGGAGCCACTATAGAGATATTTATTCTTGATCCTGAGAAACCAAAGGATTATCAGGTTGCGTTTACCAGTACAAGCGAAGTAACATGGAAGTGTATTGTTGGCAACATAAAGCGATGGAAATCAGAAGACCTACAGGCATACAATGCACAATGCAATTTAACCCTTACCGCGCATCTGGTGGAGCGAACCCCCGATGGGGCTTACGTTAAGTTCTCGTGGGATAACCAATCCTACACCTTTGCCCAGATTATTGAGCTATTTGGCGAAGTTCCCATTCCACCTTACCTGAACAGGGAGCCCGAACGGGATGACCGGTTGCGGTACCAAACGGTTTACGCCCGTCCTGAAGGATCTGTGGCTGCACCTACTGCTGGACTTCACTTTACTAGCAATGTAATTACACGCTTACAGGCAAAAGGGGTTACTATTGGTGAGCTAACCCTACATGTTGGTGCCGGTACATTTAAACCAGTTAAAACAGAGACTATTGCGGATCATGACATGCACACAGAGCATATCTATGTGTCGAAAAAATTACTGGAACAGCTTATTGCTGCACAGGGTAAGTGTGTTGCTGTTGGCACAACGTCGGTTAGAACGCTGGAGAGCCTTTACTGGTTGGCAGCAAAGCTACTAAGCAATGCGGAAGGTGTTTTTGAACCCTTCGTTGAACAATGGGATCCATATACGCTTAACGTAAGTATTGAGCCCCAGGAGGCTCTTTTGGCCCTATTAAGCTATCTTGAAGCGAATGGTCTTGAATTCTTATCAGCATCAACCAGAATAATTATAGTACCCGGATACCAGTTTAAGTTTGTTGGCAAGATAGTTACAAACTTTCATCAACCAAAAAGCACGCTGCTTCTTCTGGTGTCTGCCTTTATTGGCGATGATTGGAAAACGATTTATGATTACGCCCTTTGGAATGGCTTTAGATTCCTTAGCTATGGGGACAGCTCTTTTCTTGAAAAGTGTAATGCATTAAAGTAATTGGATATAAAGGAGATAACAAGCAAATGTCTATAAAAAGTTCAGGCACAGGTCTTTTCCTTCCCACCTCAAAGAAGGAGATGGAGAAGCTAGAATGGGATCAGGCAGATATTATTCTTTTTACGGGAGATGCCTACATTGATCACCCATCGTTTGGTGCTGCAGTAATTGGACGTGTACTTGAGCGTGCAGGCTATAGAGTTGCGGTTATTCCTCAGCCAAATTGGCGTGATGACCTTCGCGACTTCAAAAAGTTAGGAGAACCCCGACTGTTCTTTGCTATTACATCGGGTAGCATGGATTCAATGGTTAACCACTACACTGCAAATAAGCGGCTGCGAAGCGACGATGCTTACACTCCCGACGGCAAAGCGGGATATAGACCCGATTATGCTACAATGGTTTACTCCAATATACTTAAGAAGCTTTACCCAGATACTCCTGTTGTACTTGGCGGAATTGAGGCCTCGTTAAGGCGACTTACCCATTACGATTACTGGAGCGATAAGATTTTCCCAAGCATTCTGGCCGATTCAAAGGCCGATATTCTGGTTTACGGAATGGGTGAAAAGGCTATAGTAGAAATTGCTGCGTTGATGGACAAAGGTGCTTCAATCAAAAGTTTAACTAATATCCCTCAAACTGCCTTTATAACAAATGATTATAGTCGTTATGTTAATAGTGATGATACAATTACACTAAACAGCTATGAGGAGTGCAAGAAAAGCAAAAAAGCCTTTGGAGATAATTTTGTAAAAATTGAGATTGAGAGTAACTCTATGATTCCCAAAAGGATGATTGAGCCTATTGAGTCTGGTGCAGTAGTAGTAAACACAGCATACCTTCCGCCCACAGTAGATGAAATGGACAGCTGGTGGGATTTACCCTATATGCGCGCACCGCACCCCAGGTACAACGGAAAGGGAGCTATTCCTGCATGGGAAATGATTAAGCACTCCATTAACATACACCGGGGATGCTTTGGGGGGTGCAGCTTTTGTACTATCTCGGCTCATCAGGGAAAATTTATATCGAGCCGGTCAGAGAAATCAATACTTAAAGAAGCCGAACAAATTGGTTCTATGCCCGATTTTAAGGGTTATCTATCCGATATAGGAGGCCCATCGGCAAATATGTACCGGATGCAGGGAAAGGATTTAAGTATATGCAAAAAGTGTAAACGTTACTCTTGCATTCATCCTGCTATTTGTAAGAATTTAGATAACGATCATGGGCATTTGCTAGATCTATACCAAAAAGTACGTTCGCTAAAATTTATAAAGAAAGCATTTATAGGCAGTGGCATTCGCTACGATATGTTTATTGACAGCGATTTACCCGCCAACAGGAAATACCTTGACGAGGTGTTTAAGAACCATGTTTCAGGACGATTAAAGGTAGCACCAGAGCACACCGAGGATGAGGTGCTTAGGTTGATGCGAAAACCATCGTTCAGCCTGTTTGCTAAGCTTAAAGTTGCATTTGATGACCTAAATCATAAGTACTCATTAAATCAGCAACTTATACCCTACTTTATATCTAGTCATCCAGGAAGTACAGAGAAAAGCATGAAGGGTTTGGCCGAACGAACTAAGGCTTTAAACTTTAAGCTAGAGCAGGTTCAGGATTTTACCCCAACACCAATGACTTTAGCATCAACTATTTTTTATACAGGTACTGATCCTTATACTGGAGAGCCTGTTTTTGTGGCAAAAAGTAAGGATGATAAGCTAAAGCAGCGGAGCCACTTTTTTTGGTATAAGAAAGACGATAGCTTTAGGAAAGAGAATGCTAGTAAGCATAGCGCAAAGAAACCCGTTAGAGGAAAAGGTGACAATAAAAATAGGGGCAAATAAGTGCCCCTATTTTTATAATGCTAATAGCCTTTACCTAAAGCTTACACCAACACCTGCGTTGTACATGGGATATTTTCCAAGAGTATAATCGAAATGGAAAGCAATAATGGCAAGCTTAATGCGTAAGCCGGCATTAAAGCTAACACCTGAGTCATCAAAACCTAACGAAAGAGGGTTTATAGGCAAATCGGCGTTATTTGTTACGCTTAAACTGCCATTTTCAAAACCTACGCCAGGATAACGTCCCTTCAAGTCGATATCGGTTACCGATTTACTGTACCCAACTCCTGCATAAACGGTTAGTACCGGAATTGACTTTCCAACAAGTAGCCGAGCGGTGTAGCCCCTTGCTTTTAGAGCCATTTTTTGGTTGTCGTAATCTGACTCAGGGCTGCCTCCGTCAGCGTAAGTCTCAGGTTTATAGGAAACATCAAACTCCGAATTCATTTGGGTGTAACCAACCATTAATGATACGTTTACTGGCAATAGCTTAAAACCAGGAATAAACTCCTTAAACTCATTCTTTGCGCCTATTCCCCACATGGAGAAGCGGCCAACATCGGGAATATTAACCTTTGGAAAAAATCTACCAATAATTTCTGTATTAAAGGGAAGCCCAATTGCAGCCTGAATCATAGGCATTGGAGTAACGGAAATTCCTGCTCCTGGAGGAAGCGCAAATTCCATTGTTTGCTCTGTTCCTCCCACTGTTTTTGAGTAAACCATAGTTGGCCCATCGCCCTTGGAACCAGCAATGGTTGGGGCTAAGTTAGGCTCCCCAGGCTTTAGCGATAAGCTGTTAAGATTAAGCTTACTAACATCGAACCTTTTTGCGCTAGCTGGAGCTGTTACTATGGATGCATTAAACGTGATATCGAAGCCAAGAAGCCCATGGGGCTTGGCCGAATTATACCAGCCAGCATTTAGGCTATTGCCAAACATTTCGCCAAAAGGATTTGCGTATTGCCTTGCCAGTATTTTAGCATCAGTAATATCCGCTTTTAGCATAGTAGCAATGTCTTCCTGCGCTCTAACTCCACCAATGCTAACAGCAAAGGCTAGCGGAAGTATTAGCATCTTAAACGCTTTCATAGCATGTGTTTTTATGATTTCTAGTGCAATATAAACAATTGTTTAAATGCAGTTATTTCAATATCCATTTTTTATACGCTTCTTACACAAAAAGTGTCTATTTTTGTCCAAAATAGAACAATAGATGGCAAGCATTCCTTTGGCTGAACGATTACGTCCGCAAAATCTTGACGAGTATATTGGTCAGCAGCACCTTGTTGGCGCAAAAGGCGTAATACGGCGCATGATTGACACAGGGAATCTCTCCTCGTTTATTCTTTGGGGGCCTCCAGGAGTTGGTAAAACAACCCTTGCAAAAATTGTTGCCAAAACGCTTAATCGTCCTTTTCATATACTAAGCGCCATAAACTCAGGAGTAAAAGATGTTCGTGAGGTTATAGAGAAATCCAAGTCGCAGCAATTCTTCAACAGCCCATCGCCCATCCTTTTTATTGACGAGATTCACCGCTTTAGCAAAAGCCAGCAGGATTCCCTTTTGGGTGCAGTGGAGCAAGGTATAGTAACGCTAATTGGTGCAACAACCGAGAATCCCTCTTTTGAGGTTATTACACCTCTCCTTTCCCGATGTCAGGTGTACGTACTAAAATCTCTTGAAGTAAGCGACCTTAATCAACTACTAAACAGAGCGATAACAAAGGATGTTGATTTAAAAAAGCTGAATGTAGAGATTGAAGAAACGGAGGCGCTATTCCGCTTTTCTGGTGGTGATGCCCGCAAACTCCTAAATATTCTTGAGATTGTAATTGCTTCACAACCAGAAGCAGACATTAAAATTAACAACACTCTAGTAACCGAGCGGTTACAGGAAAATTTAGCTATTTACGATAAGGGTGGCGAGCAGCACTATGATGTAATTTCGGCATTTATCAAATCAATAAGGGGTAGCGACCCCAATGCTGCTGTTTACTGGCTAGCCCGTATGCTAGAGGGAGGAGAAGATCCTAAGTTTATTGCGCGCCGCATGGTGATACTTGCTGCCGAGGATATTGGTCTTGCTAATCCCAACGCATTGCTTCTTGCCACAAGCGCTTTTCAGTCCGTTGCCATGATTGGAATGCCCGAAGGAAGAATAGTTCTATCGCAAGTTGCCATTTACCTTGCAACAAGCCCCAAAAGTAACTCGGCCTACGAGGCTATAGGTAACGCAATTGCCTTGGTTAAGGAAAAAGGAAGCTTAAGCGTTCCGCTGCACCTGCGTAATGCCCCATCAAAGCTAATGAAGGAGCTAGGTTACGGCGCAAGCTACAAGTACGCACATAGCTACCAAGGAAATTTTGTTGATCAGGAGTTTTTGCCTAAGGAGATATCGGGAACACAGCTCTACACCCCACAGCAGAATAGCAAGGAGAAGGAGATTGCCCAAAGGCTATCCATTCTGTGGAAAGATAAGTACAATAAGTAACACATAAAACTACATATAAATGAACCCATTAGCATCAATTAGTAAAATAAAGCATTTAGAAACAGGAAATTTCTTTTTGCTTGCAGGGCCTTGTGTTGTAGAGAGCGAGGAGATGACCTTTGGTATTGCCGAGCGTATTGTTGAGATTACCAACAAGCTGCAAATTCCCTATGTATTTAAGGCATCGTACAGAAAGGCTAATCGCTCACGTATTGATTCTTTCTCGGGCATTGGAGACGAGAAGGCACTTGATATCCTGAGAAGAGTATCGGAGAAATTTGATGTGCCTGTGGTTACCGATATTCACAACCCCGAAGAAGCTGCGCTTGCGGCTCAATACGTTGATATTTTGCAAATTCCAGCATTTTTGTGCCGCCAAACCGATTTACTTGTGGCAGCAGCAAAAACGGGAAAGGTTGTAAACATAAAGAAAGGTCAGTTTGTAGCACCATCGGCCATGCAATTTGCCGCACAAAAGGTTATTGATGCAGGAAATAGCAATGTAATGCTAACCGAGCGTGGAACAACCTTTGGCTACCAGGATTTGGTTGTTGATTTTAGGGGAATTCCAGAAATGCGGAGCTTTGGTTTTCCTGTGGTTATGGATGTAACCCACTCGTTGCAGCAGCCAAACCAAACAACTGGAGTAACTGGTGGCCGCCCAGACCTTATTGAAACTATATCTAGAGCAGCTATAGCCACTGGCGCTTCGGGGCTATTTATCGAAACACATCCAAATCCAGCTAAGGCTTTATCTGATGGGGCTAACATGTTAAATTTAAAGTTATTACCAGAACTACTTGAGAGACTACTTAAACTGCACTCCGTTATTAGATCGTTCTAAAGCATATGCTTCTCTATTTTTTCTAACAGTATGTTTGTGTTAAGAGGCTTTGCAATGTAATCGGAACAGCCAACCTCCATACACTTAATATTATCATTGGGCATTGCGTAGGCCGTTTGTGCAATAATTGGCATAGACGGCTTACTTCTTTTAATCGCTTTAGTGGCATCGTAACCGTCCATTTTGGGCATTTGGATGTCCATTAGAACAAGGTTAATGCTGGGGTTCTTTTCGCACATTTCCACAGCCTCTTCCCCATTTCTAGCCCACATAATGCTAGCATTTGTACCAATCAGAGCGGAGCTTATTAGCTTGTAGTTTAGCTCAACATCTTCGGCAACAAGAATAACTTTATTGCTCCAATCGTACTTTTTAGATGAACTTTGGTAAAGCGTTACGTTATTGGCTAACAACCCCTTATGTTGATAAGGGATTGTAAAGTAGAATGTAGAGCCCACATTTATTTCAGATTCCACCCAAATGCTCCCCCCCAAAAGACCTACAATGTGCTTGCTAATAAACAGTCCAATTCCTGTTCCTCCATATTTCCGGGTAGATCCTTCGTGAACCTGTCTAAACTGGTCAAAAATAATATCCCGCTTATCCTTTGGAATCCCAATACCAGAGTCTCTAACGTAGAACTTAATTTGATTTTGATCCAGATTATTCTGATAACCAAACTCCACTGTGCCTTTTTCTGTGAACTTAAGCGCATTGCTAAGCAAGTTGGACATAATTTGGCGTAATCTATGGCCATCGGTTTGCACAATGTTAACCTCATCCTCGTTAAAGTCAACAAGCCGTATGCTGATATGCTCTTTTTCCTGTTTAAACTTAACCTCATTAAAAAAGGTGTAGAGCTCAAACATTAAATCGTCAAGATTACAGTTTGCTTTGTTAATAGCCAGCTGTCCTGCTTCAATTTTCGATATATCCATTATATCGTCAATAAGGTTAACTAGCATAGTTCCATTGTGGTAAATTATATCAATGTACCTATCCCTTTTCTCATCATCAATATCCTCCTCTCTTAGCAGCTGGGCAAATCCTAGAATTCCATTCATTGGGGTACGAATCTCATGGCTCATATTGGCCAGGAAGTTAGATTTAAGCAAATCAGCCTCGTCGGCTCTGCGAGTTGAAGCGATAAGCTCCTCCTGCGTTTTAACTTGCTCCCGAATTTCTTGGGTTAAAAGGCTATTGCTATGTGTTAGCTCGTTTTGCAGCCTATTAATAAAGCTATGCAGCCCTTCAATCTCGGAATGTAATCCCTTATTCTCAATAGAGAGCTTTGCGGTTTGATGCTCATGTACATTGCACGCTTTACTTATCCTTTTGTTAAGGGTATAAAAGTACAAACAGCCCATTAGGGCTACAAGTAATAGAGCAGAAAGAAGGGCAACAATCAGCATAACACAACTTATTTACTATTGTAGTGCAAATCAACATTCTGAATCATAACTACTTCTAGTTTGTATTTTTAGAATACAGCAGTATTAAATATAAAACATTTCGGGTTATTTTTTAACAGATACACTAAAAACTGTTCTAAATATATACAGATTTGCCAGTATTAACGTTGCCCCTTAGCATTTGGTCTGCTCCAACTAGAAGAGAAGCGGGAGCCAAATAATGGACCCCCGCTTCTCTTCTAGTATATTGTACAGCTTATATTTAAATACTCAACCAATTAGATGATTGACTTTCTAGGCTGACACCTAAATAGGCTTAAGCTATTTTAAAGGAAGCATGCCAAGGCTACTCAAATATTTTGCCAAAAGATCTTCGGAACCATCATTAAAAACTACGTACGGGATAACTGGTAAATCATCGCTATAGTCAGGACTATACTCATTGTTATAAGCCCATTTTATGTGAGCAATTACATCGTTCTGAGGATAAGTGTATAATCCAACCTTAAGGTTACTGTTTGCAGCAGTGGTAATTGAACTTGGGGTGCCATTTATTGTGCTAGTAAAGAAATCGAGCACTTTAAGGTCTGCTGTAACCTTTAACGACCCAATTTGCAAGAAGCCCTTTACAGAACTAGGGAAGTAATCCTCATTAGGATTAAACTGAGTTACGTTTGGAATAACAGCCTCCAAATTTGATGACATTGCTACTACATTTTGGTTTTTTAGCTGGTGCGAAAAGCTTACCAAAACATCGTTAGTCCTAGACTCTACACTGGCAAGTGCTGTTAGGTTAAACGTTGACAGCAACACGTTTAGCGATAGCATTTGGGGTAAACCCTCGGAAGTAAACTCAGCATTGTAATTGAGTGTAAACACTGGTTCTAGGATTGAGGCAACGCTCAGTATTACGTTTACCGAGGTTGGAATAACCTCTGCACTAACTGTTACTGATGAGTAGTTGGATATTATCAGCGTGGCATCGTTGGTTGTTGCTCCAATAGATGATGGGTACTTAAAAACAACCCTATTGGTTTCATTAGCAGTATGTTTCCATTCCTGTGTTGAGCCAACCCACTCCCATGTTCCAATCCATTCCTCAAAAACTAACCCCTGATACTCTAAGGCAGGTGCCTTTACAATGCTATTGGTATTAAGTTTTACGTTTAACACCCTATTAGTAAGGCTAATTGGATTAAAAAACTGGAAGTAGCTACTTTTAGTTGTGCCAAAGTAGGTTGTAAGGTTCATAAACGAGTTAATGGCAGTCATCCCCTCTGTCTCCATCATCTGCCCCATTGTTTGGGATATTTCGGAGTTTACGTTGGTTAAAACATTCTCTGCCTCTTGTTTTGTAAGCTCTTTTTGCTCATCATCTGAGCAGGAGGTTGCAAAGAGTATTGCAAGGCCTACTGTTCCAATAATTAGAAGTTTTTTCATGACAAGTTGTTTTTAATTAGAATGATAAAAACAATTGGGTGCGAGTTACCTTTTAAAACGCTCAAGGTTAGAAAGGGCAGCCATATTATCGGGATTGGCCAGCTTTATTACTTTATAGGGGGCAATTTTACCCTTAAAGCTAATACAGTAAACTGCATCGTAGTTTGCAACAAGAACTACCAGCTCATTAAAAATGGTATCCTGAGAGCTAACCTTTATTTTTACAAGCTCTTTGCCATTATTAATTTGGGCAAGATCCTTAAAGCTGATACTATCAAGTCGTGCACTTATCTCATAGTAAGCAGCCTGTTCCTTAACAAGAGAGCTATCGTTACTTACAATAAGAAAGCTAAGGTGCTTAACATCTGAGAGTATGTCTATTATTTCGGGATTGCCCTTTTGGGTTTCGTCCAGAAATACCGATACTAATCCAGGGGGTACGCTAAAGTATGCCGAATTAGTTTGCTTAGAGATATTGTGGTACAGCTCACTGGATGACTTGTACATAGGTTCCTTCTCGCCACAAGCCGTAATCGCAAATGCTGCGAGTACAATTCCAATAGCTCTAATTCGATTATATGGCATAAATAGCATATTGATGTTTTGGCAAATATAGCAAACTCAGAACCAACCAGAATAGTTTAGGCATAATGTATTTAACGAATACTCAAAAAAACAGTTCCCTCTCTCATGATGATTGTTATCAATAAACAACAATTATGGAAAGGGAACTGTTCAATAATGCGTTGGCCTACTTATTCTTTTCCTCAATCTTATCAAGTTTTTCAAGCCCCTGAATATTCATTGATTTGGAGAGCCCATTTATTTTCTTTAAATCAATATTGTCCCCTTGAATACAAATTAGGGCGTTATCTTTCTCCCCTCCAATAATAAGCAGCAGCTCCATGATTCGTCCATTCGACTCCTTAACTAGGAACTTTAAGTCTTGCCCCTTCTCCTTAACCACCATTAGCTCCTTATACTCGGATTGGGGTAGTTCTTTCATTATCTCCTTATAAAAATTGAGCCCCTTTATTGGGTTTTCTTGATCAAGAGCCAGAATTCTAATGCTATTCAGGTTTGAAACAACATCGTTCATCTCTTTGTTACTATCGTCAACCTCCGAAAACAGGCTAAACATGTACTTAGAGATGTAAACCGATGTAAATCCCTCTTTACCAGAATATTTAGTAAACAGTTTATCTACAGTTGAATTTTGAGCCTTTATGGTGCAGGGAAAAATCAACAGAGCTAAAGTGATGGACAAAATACTCGTTCTCATATGTCTAATTATTACATCGTTATTTTTCACTCACTTTCTCGGGTTCCTCATGAGAAAAGTACTTAAAGTAAGCAGTGTACCTATTTAGGCTACTTACCGAGTTGCTCAAAGCGGAAAGGTTCGAAAGATATGAAATCTCCTCGTTAATGGAGCTAACACTTACAGCTGCATTTGAGGGTATCGATACTTTTTCTAGCCTGGATAGCTCTTTGCTTCCACTAGAAAGCCCCGCAGAAAAGAGTGCTAGCACATCTCTTGTTGCTTCGTAGGCCTCGTGTGGATTGCTATACGTGTCGGCCAATAGAGCTGTATTTTTTACCTCGGTTTCAGTAGCAAGGTAAATAGAGTACCCCCCAAACAGGATAGCAAGTGCTGCTGCTACACCGCCTATTGTAGCATACAGCCTGATTAGGGTTTTGGGTTTTCGCTGTTGCTTTATATTGGCAAGCATCTTTATACCAATGTCTTGACGAGATATACTTGGCGCCTCGGCAAAGAGCTCTTTAAAAAGCATGGCATCCTGAGTAAAATCTGGATGAATGCTGGCAGACCTAAAGTACTGCTTAAGCGCCTCCTCCTGAGCAAGAGAAGATTCCCCCTCGTAAAAACATGCTAAATACTGCTTAACCTCATTGTAACTAAGCACGTTCATATCTGCGTTTTTAAGTTATTGGTTGCAACAATTATTTCCTTTATCCGCTTTCGCACCCGCGATAAGGTCATTCGTACATTATCCTGAGACATTTGCAGCTCCTGGGCAATTGCAGCGTATTCCATCCCCTGAAAATCTCTCATTAGTAACACTTGCTGCTGTTGTGCTGGCAAGGTTTTTAGTGCTAGCTGAATTAGGCCCATGCGTTCTTCGGTGCTTTCATCAAAAGAGCTATCGGCCTCACTTATTTCATCCATTAGGCCTTGTTGCTTTAGCTTTGTTTGCCTACTCCGCAATTGGTCAATACACTTATTCCTTGCCATTGTGGTAACAAATGCCGCAAGATTATGTATTTCATGTAGCGTATCGCGCTTTTGCCATAAGATTGAAAAAACGTCCTGAAGGGCATCCTTTGCATCATCGGCGTTTCCCATTATCTTGTAGCAGAAGCCAAATAATCTATCGCTTTGCGTCGTTACAAACAGGTCAAACTCGTACTCAGTCATTAAGCCTACTGGTTTAAACCTATAGAATTAGTATCGTTGGGTTATTAGTTGTTTTCAAGGGATTTAAGTTTCAACAGATGAGACAATCCATCGGTCCCCCCACTCTCACCTAAGGTAACAATTCCCTTTGTAGTGAATTCCCCTTTTAGCGAAAGAAAAATTTCCTCATCGCATTCGCCCCCAATCATAACAAGGTGGGTTATTGTTTTCCCGCTTTTCCTAGCGTAGAAATTTAGCTTAGTATCGCTATCAGTAACTTCCATAAGCTTGTGATAGTCGCTCTTTTCTACGTAGGATAGAACATCGTTAACAAACGTTTGATGGGCGTTTTTATTGGTTGTGCTCTTTGATTGGACAAGTATTTTTAGCTCGTTAAATTTATCCATTATTTCCTTAGAGCTGTTTGAATTATCTGTGCTAGTAGCCAGCGAAAGCAGCTCCTTTCCAATAGAAATGCTTACAATAGCATTCTCGCCAGAATACTTGGCAAAGATTGTATCAAAAAAATCTTGTCCAAATCCACAAAAAGTTGATACAGAAAAAGTGAATAGAAGAATTAGCTGTTTCATAGTAGTTGAATTTAAGTGTTAGTGAATGTTTAAAATGGTGTTTGCTACTATGACGGAGCGTTTTGTTTATTGTAACAGATTTTAAACCGCTATTGGATATTATTTACTTAAAAGGCGATTTTGGCTCCTTTGACATAATTCTGTAAAAGATATAGTCCAGTAAATGAGGAACAACCCTTTGTAGGAGCACGGAGAATTT
Source organism: Bacteroidales bacterium (assembly GCA_016931855.1). Classification (GTDB taxonomy): domain Bacteria; phylum Bacteroidota; class Bacteroidia; order Bacteroidales; family Tenuifilaceae; genus UBA5206. The sequence goes on along the minus strand of JAFGDZ010000030.1, from coordinate 35,728 downwards.
CCCTTCGAAGGTCATGATTACATTACGCCTCCGGTACATAATTCCCTTTGCAATTCGCTCTGCAACCTGGGTGGCGGTCATCATTTTTTTTTCCTCACGTGGGGAATATCCTTGGGGAGTACCATCGGCTGTTAGTGCTGCTCGGCGCACGTTGGTAGAGGTAAAGCCTGGAGCAGCAATCATAACGTGAAGCCCGTTACGCAAATTCTCGATACGAAGCGTTTCTAAAAAACCATGCATGGCAAATTTGGAGGCAGAATAGCCTGTTCGTCCGGGTAACCCATGGAACCCGGCTATTGATGAAACACCAACAATAGAGCCCTTGCTCTCAAGCAAATAGGGCAAGGCATGCTTTGTACAATACACTGTGCCAAAGAAATTTACCTCCATTAGCTGTCTAATCACTTTAATGTTGGTATCAACAAATAGCGCTCGCATTGATATACCCGCATTATTTATTAGCACATCAACTCGCCCAAAAGCATTAAGAGCAGAGTTTATCAGATTTACACAATCAGACTCCTGTGTAACGTCTGTTTTAACGGCGATAACACTATGCCCACTAGCAGTTAACGAGCGCTCTATTTCCTTTAATTTATCGAAGGAGCGAGCTCCCATTACAACTTTTGCACCTTTGTTAGCAAGAACTTGCACGCAAGCCAAACCAATTCCAGAAGATGCACCAGTAATAACAACTACTTTTTCTTGAAATGTAAAATTAGATTTAAACATATCGTACGTAATTAAAAACTAATGCAATAACACAAAGGTATATTTTGAAACCTAGATAAACAGAGGAAATCCCTATAAAAAACGCGTTAAAAAGCCGCAAAAATATTTGCAAGCAAAGAAAAAAGTAGTACTTTTGCAATGCCAAAGAAAAACGGGCAACACCTTAATTGGTGAGGGACATTACGATTGTCCTTTTTTTTTGCGGCACTAGATTCAGTAGCTCAGCTGGTAGAGCACATCCCTTTTAAGGATGGGGTCCTGGGTTCGAGCCCCAGCTGGATCACAAGTTTGAGAAGTACCAGATTCAGTAGCTCAGCTGGTAGAGCACATCCCTTTTAAGGATGGGGTCCTGGGTTCGAGCCCCAGCTGGATCACAAAGTTTGAAAAGTACCAGATTCAGTAGCTCAGCTGGTAGAGCACATCCCTTTTAAGGATGGGGTCCTGGGTTCGAGCCCCAGCTGGATCACAAAAAAGGCAACCATTGGTTGCCTTTTTTTATATAGATGCCTTACATGTAAAGGGTATTTTAACGCCAGAGTACTCAATTAGCTCCACTCCTGCATCGCGCATATCGTAGTCGTCTGGTTCATATAGCCAGTCAATGGAAACGGGAACCCCTATTTCAATAAACTCTTGCAGCTTAAAAAGAAGCGTTATTAGGTACTTGTAGGATGCCGAGTTTATATACCTAAAAAAAAGTTCAACCCTAATTTCTTTGCTAATATTCACTTTAGCCAATTCCTCTTTATACTGGTCGAGCCACTTTATTATTGGCTCAAAGAAATAGGTTACATTCTCAGGATGGCATACACCACCTAAGGTAAATACATTGGTTTTGGGGTTAAAAGTAACATCAGGGGTATCCTTTGTTGCGTTAATATTAAGTGGCTTCATTTTTTCGTAGTTAAAAACAGAATGAAAGTTAACCTATTCTAAAAAGAAAAGCAAGCGTTATAGTGCTGGTTTGGAAATCATTTCGAAGGGGATGGCCAGTAAATCGGCAAATTCCTCACCTGCTTCCTCCATTTCGGCATCGAGCTGGGGGTATTTCCATGTAACTGAAACAGGGAACCCATTTCTATGCATTTCGCGGAATTTGCTTAGAAGAATAAGTATCATTTTTGATGAGGCTGTGTTGAAATACTCAAAATCGAATACGATATGAGTTGCCTCGTTTGGTTGCAAGATATAATCATCAACCCATTTTAAAAGAGGGGCATAAAAATCCTTAACATCTTCGGGCAATGATTTCCCCTGTACTAAAAAAGTGTTCTGTGCTGGATCAAAAACCACCTTAGGGGTAATCTCGGTCTGCTCAACAAGGAAAGGCTTCATTTGCATTCTGTTACGTTACAACACACAAGGTAAAAGACAAATCTATGTAAAAAAGATAAAAAAATACAGCGGGAGCCAAATTTGCAAAATGGCTGATAGTAAAAAAGAAGCCTCAAATAGAGGCTTCTAAAACTAATCGGTAACGGTTTGCGAGCTAATGAACTTAAACGGAATTTTGACTAGGTCAGAATAGTCCTGACCAGCATCTTCCATGTCCTCATCGTCGGCCATATAGTACCATTCGATAGCAACTTCATTCCCTTTATCAAAAAGTTCCTGCAGCAGCTCAAAAATCTCTAGGATCATCTTAGAAGAGGCGGTGTTAAAATAATCCATTTTAACTTTAAGCACGGTTTGCTGATTTGGATTAAGCAAGTAATTCTCAAACCACCGCAAAACAGGATTATAAAACTCTTTAACATCCTCGGGTAATGACTTCCCTTTGATTTCAAATATTCCCTTATCCTTGTTTAACAGAATTTCTGGAGTTTCCCGTGTTCCCTTAATGCTTAGAACATCCATCATAGTATATTTTTGAATTATTTCATTTCTCTTTCAAAAGCAAACAAATTTAAAAACATAAACATGAAAATCAAATGTTCTCACCAAATTTTGGAGGGAGTTTACGGAAATATCGAGCTAAAAATAGTATGAATAGCTAGGTTAACTGCTTTTTGAGTTGTTTACACCAGTTTTCGATACGCGATTCGTTAAGATTATGCTGATTTTCAAAATCTAGCATAAGGCCCACAAACTGGTTGTTGCGTACCGATTTTGAGTCCTCAAAGGTGTAGCCCTCTGTACTTGTAGCCCCAATTATTTTGGCACTTGTTGATGCAAAAACGTCGGCCAAAAGGCCAATGGAATCGCCAAAGTGCTCTGGGTATTCAACTTGGTTCCCTATGCCAAATAGAGCAACGTGCTTTCCCTTTAGGTTTAAATCCTCAAGTGCAGGTATTTGCTCATCCCAGAAGGTGGGTAGCTCGCCATCAAACCAGGTGGCAGCGCCAGCAATTAGTATATCGTACTGTTCCAGTTCACCAGCGTTTAAGCCTTCTGCATCAATCTCGGTAAGGTTAAGCTCGTTAAGGTTCTCCTTAATTAGCTTAGCTGCTGTTGACGTTTTTTTTGTGGCAAAGCTGTATATAAGCGCCGCCTTTATCTCTTTTTTTGCCATAGTGCTAATGGTTAGTATTTGATAAGTGATAATGCCGCATCAAAGATTTTTTGCTCGTTAGGCAGAATTGCCGCCTCAAGTATTCTGTTGAAACCAACGGGAGTATTTGTTGCCCCAATCCGTTTAACTGGCCCATCGAGAAAAGAAAATGCGTCTTCGGCAATTATTGCGGCAAGTTCGCCGCCAAAACCGGCAAACACCTTATCCTCGTGAACAATGAGCGCCTTTGATGTTTTTTTAATTGATGCAATGATGGTTTCTTTATCCAAGGGTACAAGTGAACGAATATCAACAACTTCCGCCTTGTAACCAAACTCTTTTTCTAGCCTTTCTGCCGCATCAATACTCATATGAGTAGTGTTTCCGTAGGTTATAATGGAAAGATCGGTACCTTCCCTTCTAATGCGAGCTTTACCAAAGGGAACCTCGAAGCCATCGGGAACGGCTGTTGCCGCTTTAGAGCTGTTGTATAGCGCTTTGGGCTCCATAAAAACGGTTATGCCTTTGGAGCGTATCGATGTGCGAAGTAGTCCAGCGGCATCGTCGGCAAAGGATGGATAAACAATTCTTACTCCTGGTATAGAGGCCAGTGCCGACTCGATGTTTTGGGAATGGTACAATCCTCCACCAATGTAGCCGCCAGACGCCAATCGAATGGTAATATTGGGGGAGAATTTACCGTTTGAGCGCCAGTAGTCGTGAGCAGAATCTACGAATTGCTCCATGGCAGGCCAAAAGTAATCGGCAAATTCGGCTCCCTCTACAACTAGCCTAAGCTTATCGGAGTACCGGCTCATTCCATTGGCTGTACCAAGAATATAATCCTCGGCAATGGGGCCATTAAAAACGCGTTCTGGGCCAAACTCCTGCTGCAACCCTTTAGATACGTTGAATATACCACCTTTATCCTTATTGGCCATATCCTGTCCCCAAATAAAGGTATCGGGATTATTCCTAAACTCCTCCTTAAGGGTAGTGTTTAGAGCCTCAATAAGCTTTACAGGTGTTCCTGTTTCGTTATGAGAGCCGTTGCCAAACTTGGTAGCAGCGTATGCTTCGGGGAAAAGGAAATCGTATATCGATTTTGGATCGGGATCGGGAGCAGCCATGGCGGCTTTGTGGGCTGCTTTTACCTCTTGCTTCACCTTTTCGTCTATGGCATTTAGCTCATCCTCTGTAAAGCGGCCATAGCTAATTAGCATACGCCTGTACTTAGCCAAGGGATCGGCAGCCTGAACGTACTCTAGCTCTCCTTTATCGCGGTATAGCTCATGCCTATCGGAGTTGGAGTGAGAGTGGATACGAACGCAGCTAGCGTGAACAATGGCTGGCTTTTGGTTCTCAATAACCCACTTTTTAGCCTCGTTCATGGTGTTCATAGAATCGAACACATCCTTTCCATTGCAATGAAAAACCTGAAGGTTTTTAAAGCCAAGAAAGTTATTGGCGGCTTTTCTATTGGCCGTTTGATCCTTCTTGGGAACGCTAATACCATAGCCATTGTCCTGCAATACGAATATTACAGGTAGCTCCTCGTTTGAGGCTCCATTAATGGCCTCGTAAACATATCCTTCGGACACAGAGGACTCGCCCTGCGAGCTAATCACAACCCCTTTATGGTTGTAGCGCTTGAATGCTCGGCCAACACCCGATGCTTGCTGGGTATGATTGCCAGTGCAGCTAGATACATTATGTACATTCCACTCTGGCTTTGCAAAGTGGTTAGACATGTGCCTGCCGCCGCTAGAGGGATCGGTAGCCTTGGATATTCCGTTTAGGATAATCTCCTCGCCAGTCATGCCTGCCGAGATAGCGGTAAGCATATCGCGGTAGTATGGGAAAAGATGATCGACATTTTTTTCGAATACTTGGCCTATGGCCAGCTGAATGCCATCGTGCCCCGCGTAAGGTGCATGGTAGCTCCATCCTATGGCTTGCTTTAGGTAGTTTGGAGCGCGCTCATCGAGAGTGCGGCCAAGTGCCATTAGGTAGTACCACTTTTCTAGGGTTTCCTTTGGTGTTTGCTTAATACCAAAGGGTTTATCGTTTCTACGAATATATGCCATTATACAATGAGTTTATTTTACACAAATGGGGGAACCTAAACCTCTCTTGAACCATCAAATTGCTCTAGGTAATCGGCCACACGCCTTAAGAATGACCCGCCTAGCACTCCATCAACTACACGATGATCGTACGATAGGCTCAGGAACATCTTATGCCTTGGGACAATAATATCGCCATACTGGGTTTCAACTACAGCAGGCTTCTTCTCTATTGTTCCTGTAGCCAGAATGGCTATTTGGGGCTGAGAAATTATTGGGGTTCCCATTACGTTACGGAACGTGCCAAAGTTGGTAATGGAGAATGTACCTCCCTGTATATCATCGGGCGAGAGCTTGTTTGAGCGGGCAGCATCGGCAAGTGAGTTCATCTGGGATGCTAAACCAGCTAGGTTTAGCTTATCGGCACCTTTAATAACGGGAACAATTAGGTTCCCATCGGGTTTTGCTACGGCGATTCCTATGTTAACGTTAGCTTTTATAATGATATTATCGCCATCAACCGAGGCGTTTACCATAGGGAAATCGCGAAGAGCTCTTGCCGCAGCCTCAATGAATATTGGCATGTAGGTTAGCTTGGTTTTGTACTTACGCTCCCAAGTATCCTTTACCCTTTTGCGCCACTCAACCATTGAGGTAACATCGGCTTCCACCATATTGGTAACATGTGGAGATACTTGCTTAGACCGAACCATATGCTCGGCAATGAGCTTACGCATTCTGTCCATTTGAATAATTTCGTCGCCAGACGATACCGATGCGCTTACCTTTGGCTTAGGCTCTTCCTGTGTTGGAGCTGCCTTTACCTCTGTTTGTGTTTTTTCACTTGTAGCAGCTATTGGTTTTGAGCCTTTGCTTTCGATGTACTTTAGCAGGTCATCCTTTTTTACCCTGCCACCTACACCAGTGCCGCCAATGGAATCAAGTTCCTTAACAGAAACGCCCTCCCCTGCAGCAATGCTTTTAACTAATGGCGAGTAGAACCGGCCTGACTCCGATTTTATAGCATTTGAAGCTGATTGTTCGTTCTCTGCATTGGACCTAGCTTCTTGAGGCTCACCAGTAGAACCACCGATGATGGTTTGCTCCACCTTGCTTTCTGATTCAGATCCTGGTTCGGTTTCTATTATGGCAATCACCTCCCCTACAGGAACAACATCATTTAGCTTAAACAGAACCTTTTCCACTACTCCCGATACGGGTGACGGTATTTCCGAATCAACTTTATCGGTGGCTATCTCTAGCAGAACATCATCCTCCTCAACTTTAGAGCCTTCGGTTACAAACCAGTTGGTGATTGTTGCATGTTCAACACTCTCACCCATTTTGGGCATTTTTATCTCGAACTTTGACATTACACCTTTATGTTTATTTAGATTAATTATACATTACGTATAACGACTAAATGGTGCATTTGTTCAAGTGCTGGTTGAAATGTTTGGGGGGTTAGACGTTAGATGTTAAATAATAGATAGAAGAGGAATATAATGCGCTAGTTACTAGTTATAGGGAGAAACTAGAACCAAATACCAGCCCCTTATATCCTAACAATATCGGTATGCGAAATCCACCCTTTGTTACCATCGGCAAGCCGAATCTCATACCACTGTCCTAGCGTATTGGTTATTTTAACCTTAGTGCCAGCATGGAGAATAAAGAGATCCTTGCCACTAGTATCGGGAGAACTCTTAGCGGGTACAACGGATTTAAAAACAATAGCATAGTTATGCTTGATTAGCAAATTGCGCTGCTTTGCGCTAAATGTTGCGGTAAGTACAGTAAAAACAACTGCAACAACACTCATTGTAAACGCTAGCTTTTTGCGGTTTATACGGTTCGATAGCATAAAAAAGCCAGTAAATGCAAGCGCTATAGTAAAAAAGCAAATAGACAGATACGCCCATGCATTTGATGAGAGCCACGAGCTAATAGAGCTAATCCAAGATACTAAGAAAAAGGTAGGAATTGGTTCAATCCTATCAACGGTAAAAGAGCGAGCCAGCTCAAGGTTAAAGAGTATATCCTCATCGGAAGGATTACGAAGCGCTGCACGCTCGTAGTTTAGAATGGCCGAGGCAATTCTTTGCTGTTTAAAGTACGAATTGCCTAAATTATAGTACAGCTCTGGGGATTCGTGCCCCATTTTAATTACCGACTCGTACAGCTGTGCTGCTTTATCAAACTTTCCCTCGGAGTATAATCTATTTGCCATAGAAAGGGAGTCTAAATGGCTTTGTCCAAAAGAATATGTTGTTGTGCTAAGAGTAACTAGCAGCAGAAAAATAATCCTTTTCATTGATTAACGTCTTTTGTTCTTACAATAGTACAACCTTATTTTCCAATAGCGCTTTCAAGCTTACTAATGGCTGCATGAACCTTATTATAGAGCTCGTCCATGTGCGAATGCCCCTTTATTGGCGAGTACTGCGCCATCTCGCACTCCGATAGCGCTAGTTCCAGTTCAACCAGAATATCTTCATCAACCTTTAAATCAATTAAATGCTGATGTACATTATCCTTATTAAGAACAGATACGGGAATCATTAGCTTATCGGAAATAAAACCCCACAAAGCCCTAAGCAGTTCCTCGTAGAATTTATCCTTATTGTCGGCAATTAGATGCTTTTGTGCCTCTTTTAGCCTTCGCTTTGCTTCCTTGGTTGCCCTCTTGTTCTTAATTAAGGCTACATTGCTAATTAGCTCACGGTGGCGAGAAATATAGTAGGCAACCAGAATAAATACCATAATTGAGATTGGGAAAAAGAGCCAATACAGGGGTGATCCAAATAAAAGTTGTCCTCTGCGTTTAACTGCAAAGTCTGATTTTATAAAGCGAATGTCTTTTCCTATAAACTTGATATCCTCTTTCCCTAATCCAGAGATCTGAACTAGACCGGTATCGTTACCATCGGAGATAACGGATATTGGCATAGCGCTAGCTGTTAGGGTTTTGTATGCTTGTGCCGAGGGGTCGAAATAGGTAAACTCAAAAGGCTCAAGGGAATAATCTCCTGATGTTCTAGGAATGGAAACAAACTCGTACGTTTTTGAACCAGAAACACCATTGAGGGTTGAGCGGTAGCTATCGGCCACCTTGGGGTCGAACACCTCAAAGCCAGCAGGGAATGACACTTTGGGCGTTTCAATTAGCTGTAAGTTGCCCTTCCCCGAAATTTTAACCCTGTAGGTTATTGCCTCATTTGATTTTACGCTTGATTTATCGGTTTTGGCTTCAATCTTAAATGATCCAACAGCACCAGAGAATGAAGCGGGTGCACCATCGGGTAAATCCTTTACGTTTACGGTTACGGGTTCGCTGGCAACGCGCTTACGGTAGGTTTCGGTCATTCCAAAAAAATCGTCGAAAACAGAACGCTGGGCATTTGAACGTTGCTGGTACACAACAACAATCTCAAATGGGTCGATAACCAGTTTTCCTGATTTTTGGGGAAAAAGCAGGTACTGCTTAAGCACTGCCGACTGGTAAATTTTCCCGTTTAGGTTTACACCTTCAACCTTAATGCCATCAGGTAGTTCAATGGTTTGATTCCAGAATCCATTTAAGGTTGGGAGCTTGGGGTCGGCCAAATCGACTAGCTGAAAACGGCTATATAGCCTAACTGTTGCCAGTACAGGTTCGCCTCTATACACCTTGCTTTTATTTAGCTGAACAACAAGGAATAAGTCTGACTTAGAAACCTCGGTTCCCCTTGCCCCTGCCGCATTCTGATTGGTATTGGTACGCGCAGGTTCATCGCCCTTAACAACCTCAATGGTTATTGGGCTTGTGGTGTACTCCTTTTTGTTAACAGTAGCAGTGGCAGAACCAATGGTAAATTTGCCCTCTTTAGCGGCTTCAAGTATAAAGGTATAGGAATAGTTTACCGCTCGTGTTACCGATCCATTAATAACCTGAACACTAGTACTTGTTGATAAGCTGGGCCCAGCAAGCACATCAAAATTCTGAATACCTGGTGGATTAAACTCTTTGGGCTCGGCATTTAGCGAAAAGGTTAACCTAAACTGCTCCCCTTTTGCAACTACATTGGGTGCTGTGGCCGTGAACTCAACATTTTGAGCCAATGCGCTAACCCACTGTAATGCAATAAAACCCAGAAATATGCTAAATCGTTTCATACGTACGGTTCTTAAAGTGCTATATGACTATAACCTTACTTGTTATCAATATCTTACCAATCTTTTTTTACCTTAACCTTTGCCGCCTTGGCCTGTTGCTCCTTTACTCGCTTCTGAACATCCTTCTCGTTATTCTGCATGGCCTCCAGAATTCGCTGTGCGTCTTCGGGAGAGATATTTTGCGGCTGGGGTTTTTGTTGCTGATTATTGTTCTCGTTATTTGGCTTATTATCCTTATTGTTGTCCTTGTTCTCGCTATTCTTATCCTTATCGTCGTTATTTTGCTCGTTGTTATCTTTATTGTCTTTGTTGTCCTTATTATCCTTATTGTCCTTATTCTGCTCGTTATTCTGTTGGTCTTTAAGCTTACGCTGTGCTTGGGATAGGTTATACTTTGTTTGGGTGTCACTAGGGTTAAGGCGAAGCGCATCCTTGTAAGCCTCAACGCTCTCCTTGTACTTTTCCTGCTTATAAAGGGTATTGCCTAAGTTGTAGTACACATTGGCTTTTTGCGCATTGTCCACATTCGAGGCTTTTATCTCATCAAAGGTACGAACCGCCTCGTCGTATTTTTCCTGCTTGTAAAGGGCATCGCCAAGATTAAAGGATGCTTTAAACGATGCAGGGTTTACCTCCAACGCACGGCGGTAGTCAATTTCGGAATCGTTATACTCTTCGGATTTGAATGCTCTGTTTCCTTGTCGAATAGATTTTTTCTCACTTTGAGCCAGTGCTGTAGCGGTAATGCCAAACAGCAAAACGAGAACGAAAGTAGCGTATTTAAACTTAGTACTCATCTAAATATCCTCCTTAAAAAGGTTCAACTTCTGCAGCCACTTATTCCTTCTGTCGAGAATGGAGAACTCAATTAGTAGCAGTAGTAAAGCAATTGCAAAAGGGTACTGGAACTGGTCGTCGAATTCGGAGTAAACCTTCTCCTTCATATCAACCTTCTCCATTTTGCTTATATCATCAAACAGCGGCAGTAATCCAATTTGCACATTCGATGCGCGAATGTACTTCCCTTTACCTGAAACGGCTACTTTTGATAGCGTTTCCTCATCGAGACGGGTAACCACAACCCCACCCTTTTCATCTTTCCAAAGCGCTTGCTGGCCACCGCTACCCTTAACGGGTATTGGTGCCCCTTGGGGGGAACCGATACCAATTGTGTGAACTATAACTCCCTGCTCGGCTGCTTTTGTTGCTGCACCAATTGGGTCGTCCTCGTGGTTCTCACCATCGGATATCACGATAATAACCTTTTTTGTTTCGGGCTGTGGGCTAAATGAGCTCACAGCTAGGTTAATGGCAGAGCCTATGGCTGTTCCCTGCTTGGGAACAATGCCTGGGTTTATTGATGACAGGAACATTTTTGCCGACATGTAATCGCCAGTAACGGGAAGCTGCACGTAGGCATCGCCAGCAAAAACAACTAGCCCAATGCGGTCGCTGGAGAGCCTATCTACCAGCTGCGAAATGGCCAGCTTTGCACGCTCTAGCCTGTTGGGTTTAATATCCTCGGCCATCATGCTGTTAGAAACATCAAGGGCAATAATTAGCTCAATTCCCTTGCGCTTAACCTCGGTTAGCTTAGAGCCAAACTGAGGCCCTGCAACTCCAATTACAACAAAGGCAAGAGCCAGCAGAAAAAAGGAGAGCTTAATCCATCCCCTTTTAGGCGATGATTCGGGCATTAGCTGCTTAAGCAAGTTGATATTGCCAAAGCGCTGCAAAGCCCTTTTACGACTATAGTGAACGCCAAAATATAACGCCACTAATGCTGGAATTGCCAGTAGCAAATAGAGATATTCTGGATTTGAAAATCTAAACATAATAGGTAATTAAGGTATGGTTCTAAAAATGGTTGTTCGTAAAAGAATCTCCATTAGCAGTAAGCCTAGTACAATAAGAGCGTACCTACGGTACTCCTCTTGCCTGCGGCTATACTCTGTAACCTCTACTTTTGAACGCTCCAGCTGGTCTATTTGTAGATAAACCTCTTCGAGTGTTTTGTTGTTTGTTGCTCTAAAATACTGTCCTCCTGTAGATTCGGCTATTTGCTTGAGCACATCCTCATCTATTTGCACCTCTACATTTTGGTAGCGAACGCCAAATGGTGTTTGGTATGGGTATGGAGCCATGCCGCGCGAGCCTACTCCAACTGTATATACCCTAATACCAAAGGTTTTAGCTATTTCGGCAGCAGTAATTGGCGCAATTTCGCCCATGTTGTTAACCCCATCGGTAAGCAGGATTATTACCTTACTTATGGCATCGCTGTCCTTTAGGCGCGATACAGCAGTGGCCAACCCTGAGCCAATGGCGGTACCATCCTCGAGCAGCCCCATTTTTACATCCTTGAACATGTTGATTAGGGCTACATGGTCGGTTGTTAAGGGGCAAAGGGTAAAGCTCTCGCCAGAAAAAACGACAAGGCCCATTCTATCGGTACGGCGACCGCTAACAAACTTAATTCCAATATCCTTAGCCGCTTCAAGCCTGTCGGGTTCAAAATCGCGAGCAAGCATACTTCCCGAAATATCGAGCGCAAGAACAATATCAATCCCTTCTGACGTTACGTTTTGAAGGGTTGATGACGATTGGGGCCTTGCTAGCACCAATATGGCTACTCCTAGCGCTAAAACCCGAAGCGCAAAAGGGGTGTGCCTAAACACTACACGAAACGATTTTCCTACAGGCTTAAACCCTGCTAACGACGATAGCTGTAGGCTACCCCGTGAATCTTTTTGCCGCCAGATGTACCACGCAACAACAAGTGGCAGTAGCAGCAATAGGTATAAAAATTTTGGGTGTGCAAACGATACTGCAAACATACCACTACTCCTTTTCTTTTAAGTTTTGATTTACAACATCCTCTTTTACAGGCTGCTTATACTGTTCTACCTCTGGTTGCACTTCAGTTACTGGTGCGGTTTGCTCTACAAACTCCTCGGAGAGTAGCAGGCTTTGCTCATTCTCGCTAACAGAGGGAACGTACTTGGCAAACTTTACTAAATCGGCCAAAGTAAGCGTTTGTTGAAGCTTTTGCTCCAGCTCCTTGTTCTTTAGGTCGGTTCCGGTAAGCGCAACCATTGTTTCCGAGGTGGTTTGCTCTATGGCGTTAACGCCAAACCTACGCTCAAGGTACTGCCTAACCACATCGGTAAGCTTGGTGTGGTAGAGCTTATGCTCATTGGTGGCAAAGAGCTTTTGCTCGCGTATCTGCTTAAGCTCTCGCAAGGCGATAATATGGGCAGGCTCTTGGGGTTGCAGCTTTGGCAGAATGGGCAAATTCCTTTTTTTGCGCATGGCCACCAGAACAATTAGAGCAGCCAACCCAATAAAAAGCAGCACGCCAACAATCCAAGGGAGTGCTTCCTTAAAGGTTATAGGCTGCGAAATTGGAGCCTTAATGTCGTGAATGTCGGCAATCAGCGTATCAAGTGGAACGCTGTGTACATCAAGGTATAGGGCGGTGGTTTTAATGGTATCGTTAAAGCCGTTTCCCTGTATAATTAGGGGCAATCCGGGAACGTAATAGTACCCGCTATCGAACGATGTTACCTTAATGCGGTACAGCAGCTCACTTGTGGCGGCATCAATGGCAAGGGAATCAAAAAAGGGAACGTCAACAGTTTCAATGCCAACAACCAGGGTGTCGCCAAGTTTAGGGAAGGCTACAGAAACTCCGTTGGGAACCTTTGCCGAGATGTTTAGCATTATCTGGTCGCCAACAAGAATGGTATCCTTATCGAACCAAGCCCTAAACGAGAGGCTAGGATTACCGTTTTGAGCCATAACTCCCGAACACAGGAGTAATGCAACTAGTGAAGCTATATATTTTTTAGCAAACATATCAAACTAAGCTCGTTTTTGAAAAAGTAGAATTAGCGGCTTTACATAGTCCTCATCGGTACTAATGGAAACCCAATCGACCTTACTCCTTGAGAACGTTTGCTTAAGCAGCGCCGACGACTGTTTCCACCATTTAGAATAGGCCGCTCTAACCTCGGGTTGAGCGGTATCAATCCATCTAAAGGTTCCATTCTCGGCATCCTTTACCTTAACAAGCCCAATGGAGGGAATTTCCATTTCCCGCTTATCGTAAACGCGGATACCAACCACATCGTGCTTATTAGATGCTATGGACAGCGCGTTGGTGAATCGGGGCTCATGGCTGTTTGTGTCGGAATCCATAAAATCGCTGATAACAAAAGCGGTACAGCGCTTTTTTATGGCATTGGTAAAGTACCTTAACGCCTCGGAGATATCGGTTTGGCTACTTTGTGGGGTAAAATCGATTAGCTCGCGAATAATCCTAAGAATATGAGTTCTTCCCTTTTGCGGGGGGATAAACTTCTCCACCCTATCGCTAAAAAGAATTACGCCAATTTTATCGTTGTTCTGTATGGCCGAGAAGGCCAAAACGGCGGCAATCTCAGTTGCCACGTTCTTTTTTAGCTGGTTAGCCGTTCCAAAAATGCGCGAGCCGCTAACATCAACTAACAGCATAACGGTTAGCTCGCGCTCCTCCTCAAATATTTTTATGTAAGGCTCGTTAAAACGGGCGGTAACGTTCCAGTCTATATTCCGGATATCGTCGCCATACCTATACTCCCTAACCTCGCTAAAGGCCATACCACGCCCCTTAAATGCTGTATGGTACTGCCCTGCAAAAATGTTGCGGGATAAGCCACGGGATTTAATCTCTATTTTACGAACACGTTTTAGAAGCTCTGATGCATCCACTGTAGTAAACTTTAGTTGGTTACCGATTTAGTGATTACGGTTATGTACCAATCGCTTTGCTTGAGAATTACTTCAAACTTTTTGTTGGAGGATGTAAAGTACCATCGGTTTCCAGCACCCTTTCCGTATGAGGCATCGAGTTGAGCCCTCACCTTATCCTCGAGCCACGTGTTGTACATTCTTGATACCGATGTACACACGCCCAATTCGTTTAGCCTAAAGATTAGTGTTTGCTCCTCGAAGGAGTTTTCGAACTTAATAAAGCTCCTATCGCCGCTTTCAACCTCTTTAGCGAAGTAAAACCCAGGTAGTTCCTTTTTTACCCGTGTGCGAATGTCATTTTTGTGTAACCCAATGTAGTGCTGAGCAGTAGCGCTATAGGCACTAGCTGCAACAATAAAACATAGTACAAACTGCCGCAAACGGGACATACTATTTATGTTAAGGAACCTCCACAGCGTTCAGAATTTCTGTAATGATATCTTCTGTAGTAATATTTTCGGCCTCGGCCTCGTAGGTTAAGCCAATTCTGTGGCGAAGCACATCGTAGCAAACAGAGCGAACATCCTCAGGAATAACGTAGCCCCTACGCTTAATAAAGGCAAAAGCCTTTGAGGCAAGAGCTAAGTTGATACTTGCACGAGGGGAACCTCCGTAGCTAATCATGTTTTTGAACTTGCCCAATCCGTACTTTTCTGGAAAACGGGTGGCAAATACTATATCAACAATATACTTCTCAATTTTCTCGTCCATGTACACATCCCTTACGGCCTGACGAGCCTTAACAATATCCTCAGGCTTTAAAGCCTTTGAGGCTACAGGGAATGTGCCAGTAACATTCTGGCGAATAATTAACCGCTCCTCCTCCTGTTTTGGGTACGATATTTTAACCTTTAGCATAAAACGGTCAACCTGTGCCTCGGGCAGCGGGTATGTACCCTCCTGCTCTATTGGGTTTTGGGTTGCCATTACAAGGAAAGGCTCCGCCAGCTTATAGGTTACTTCACCTATGGTAACCTGGCGCTCCTGCATTGCCTCAAGCAGCGCGCTCTGCACCTTTGCTGGGGCACGGTTAATCTCATCGGCAAGTACAAAGTTTGTAAAAATAGGCCCCTTTTTTACAATGAATTCCTCGTTCTTCTGGCTATAAATCATTGTACCAATAAGGTCGGCGGGAAGTAGGTCTGGAGTGAACTGAATACGGCTAAATTTAGCATCAATAATACTAGATAGAGTATTAATAGCTAATGTTTTAGCTAAGCCTGGCACACCCTCCAGTAGAATGTGACCATCGGCTAAAAGGCCAATAAGAAGGGATTCCACAAGGTGCTTTTGTCCAACAATCACCTTGTTCATCTCCATGTTGATAATATCAACAAACGAACTTTCAAGTTGAATTCGCTCGTTAAGCTCCTTAATGTTTACAGTTGAAGTGTCGCTCATTGTGAAATATTTTTACAATAAAACATGTAATTATTACGCTAGTTAAGCCGTTTGCAAATTTGGTGATTAATACCCCCTAACCAAGTTAAAAAAGGTTAAAATGGGGTAAACTATGCAAAAGAGCAGCCAAAAATAGTTGCGCACATTAAACAAACAAATAGCATGGCCAATATTGTTAGTAAAATTTGTGCTTTTAGGGAAAGGTATGCTTCAAGTGAGATATTCATATTATATTTGTTATAACTAAAACGATTTACATAGGTGGCTCAACGATACTTTATAGAACTATCCTACAAAGGGACAAACTACCATGGGTGGCAAATTCAGCCCAATGGGAATAGCATTCAGGCAGAACTGGAGAAGGCCCTATCAACATTACTAAAGGAGGATATAACCACAACTGGAGCAGGAAGAACAGACGCAGGTGTGCATGCCAGTTTTTATGTGGCGCACTTTGATTCCGAACATGATAAAATTGGACAAAAAACCAAGTTTATATACCATCTAAACAGCGTTTTACCTACCGATATAAGCGTAAGGGATATTGTGCCAGTAAAAGCAGAGGCGCATGCTAGGTTTAGCGCGCTATCCCGCTCCTACAACTATGTAATATCTCGTAACAAGGATCCATTCTCACTAGGGCTTTCGTGGCAGTTTTACGGTCCACTAAACGTGGATTTGATGCGCCTAGCAGCAGACAGCCTCCTTTTGCACTCCGATTTTACCAGCTTTAGTAAAGTTGGCAGCGATAATAAAACAGCAATATGCAAGGTTTACACCGCAAATTGGGAGGAAAAGGATGGGAAGCTAATTTTTAATATTAGAGCCGATAGGTTCCTTCGGAATATGGTACGTGCCATTGTTGGAACCCTTGTGGACGTTGGGCGAAACAAGGTATCGCCTGATGAGTTTATTAGGATAATTGATGCAAAGGATCGATCGTTGGCAGGATCATCGGCACCAGCCGAAGGGCTTTACCTAAACGGGGTGGAATACCCTGTGGATTTATACCTTAACAAGCGATAGGCATTATCCCATAGTAAAATAAAAAACGGACAGCTTGCGGTTTGCGCATCTGTCCGTTTTTTTATTATAGGAACAAGCTACTCGCTTATAGTTTTCATGTTAAGGTTTAGGCTTGCCGTGCTGTTAGCGTCAACCTGCAGGGTAACCTTTTGGTATGAGATAAACGATGCCGAAATGCTGTAAGCACCAGGAACAACCTTGCCTAGAGAGTAGTTTCCATCAAAGTCGGTATAGGCCACCTTGTTGGTTCCTTCCAGCTTAACGGCAACACCTGCAAGGGCTTCACCGGTTACCTCATCAAGGATACGCCCTTCTAGGGATACTGTTGCCGCTGGTGCGGCAGCTGATGATTTAGTGGTGCTTTTTGCTTCTGCTTTATCAGATTCGGCCTTAACGGATACTGATACAAGAAGTAAAGTTGCAAGTACTATTGTGCTAAGAGTTTTCATGATTTCTATCCTCATTTGTTTGACACAAAAGTACAGGCCTTAAGTTACCTCAGCTTTAATACGAATTAACCTTTATGTTAACTTTACGTTAAGTTAGGCCATATGCTCGTCGCGCAAAAGGTCGTAAACCGTTTTAACGGGGTTAAAAGTGGTGAGCGGAACCTCGGCAAATACGGTTATCCAATTGGACATGGCTCCATTCCACAATCCAGGCAATTCCAAGGCCTTAAGGCTTTTCCCATCCTTGCTTTTTGTAGATATAAACCCGGTGTTGGGGTCGGTATAGCGGGTTAGGTCGAACTTATTGCCATTGTAGTCTTTTACGGCGCATACCAAATCAACAGGATTAAAATGCGTAGCAGCGTCAAAGACTGCCTTTTTAGCCTCATTGCTTAGGTCTATTTGCGACGACTCAACAATTTGTAACGATACCGAGCCATCACTACTCACTGCCCAAAATGGGCCGCCTCCTGGCTCCCCCTCATTCTTAACCATTCCACAAACACGAATTGGGCGGTTTAGCTTTTCCACAAGATACGCCTTAAGCTGCTGTGGGTTTGCCAAATTAACCGTTGATGGAGGGATAACGCAAAGCTCATCAACCAAAAAATCAAGAACCTCAAGTAGAAAATCATTTTCTACGCTTTCGGATTGGGTTAGCTTACGTATGTAATCGAATATAATGTGCTGATAGCTTAAGAGTAGCCCCGCTAGCGCTTTTTTATAGCGAACGGTGGTGGGCTTTAGCCTATCGGGAACAACGTTGTCGATATTTTTTATAAAGATGATATCGGTATCAATATCGTTAAGGTTTTGAATTAGTGCACCGTGTCCGCCTGGCCTAAAGAGTAAGGTTCCATCGGGGTTACGGAATGGGGCATTATCCAAATCAACGGCAATAGTGTCGGTGTTTTTATGCTGAAAGGAGAATGATATGCTAAAATCCACATCAAACTCGGTTTTATACTGATTTTTTACGCGCTCAAACAGCTGCTTAAAGCGCTGCTCGTGCTCGGGCGAGATGGTAAAATGAATGTTTACCTTGCCGTTATTGCCCTTGCAATACTGAGCCCCTTCGGCCAGATGCTCCTCAAAAGCGGTACGTATAAGCTCATTGGTGTATTTATGGAAAAGGAGTATTCCCTTTGGGCTAGAGCCATAGGCTAATCCCTTATCGGAGAGCAAAAACTGGAGAATTGTTTTATAGTCGCCTTTGCTCTGTAGCTGCTCTATTCTGTAACCGTTATCCCAAAGCTCTTTCTCTAGGCTGCTATAGAAAGGGTACTTCTGCAATGTTTCGAAAAACCGAACTATATGGAGGCTCTTAACCTCCGATAGGGTTGACGCTTTAAGGTCTAATGCCTCGTACAAATCCTTAAACATACGCGTGGCAGCTCCCGATGCAGGAACAAATTTGTACGTATCACCTTCAAAGGATCTGTAGATATCTATTAGGTCGTCAACCTCATCGCACTCTAAACGCATTATCCCATTGCTTACAATTGCGGGCTCAGTTACCTCAAGATAAGGGAAGCCCCTTTTAAAAGTGTGTATTTGAGCAGAGGCCATATCTACGGATACGCCGTGCTCTTCAAGTTGAATTTGATCTTCGAGGTTAAACATATTGGTTGGTTTAGGGTGAGGGTTTATGTGTAAAGGTAAATGGGAATATGGAAGCCTATATACTAATTCGACCTAATTGCAAAGAAGATTCTCCTAGGGGAGGTGTTTCAAAAAGTATCAAATTAGCAATTATTAATAGGTTGCCAAATTACATGGGTTCTTGCTAGTTCCTTCTGCGTATTGGTGTTGCAAATTGCTCCAATAAAGCTATTTGAAGACTCTTTAAATGATTGAATAAGACAGCTATCGCCTTCCATCCCCTCGTGCAAAAAGTTTATTTCAAACGTTTTGGGCTCAAACTCCTTTTGAAACTCGAGTGGGAATGCATTCATTACCCATTCTACGTAGCGCATGTTATTGGTATGGCCATTTACGTCGATATCGCCTTGGCAAACCTTAACCTGTATCTCGCTAAAGGAGCTACCCGATGGAGCTGCTACCTTTCCCGCATTCTCCTTTAACGCTCTAATTTGATCGTTAATAGGGAAGTTGCGCTTAAACGAATCTAGCCTATGTGGCCGCCGGCTCTTAATGTCAACAATAAGCCAGCTGCTCGATGCGGAAACAAGCAGTTCCCCCCTTTCGTTGTAAAGTAAAAAATCTCTAAGGGCAAAAAGACCATCAACGCCGCTAGGCCAGGTGTAAAGTTCTAGCTTTTCGGTCCATTTTGGTAAATGGGCTATTTCAACCTTAACCCTAGACAAAGCCCAAAAGGCGTTTTTCTCCAGCAAATTTTCCCATCCAAAATCGTTCTGGGTTGCATGCTCCCATGCAATTTCCTGAAAGTATCCGAACAGAGCCGGAAGCGATAAGCTGCGGTTAAAGCCCACCTCGTAGGAATGAACCACAAGGTCGTGTTTTAAAAAGGATTTTCCAGTTAATTTATCGCGCATATTGTATTTTAAATATTTGAAGTACGTGCTAACAATCACGTATAAGCATTGGAATAACCAAGGGTTAGATACCGCTTTTTTTTATGAGTTTACTCATAAATCGCTCAACATCAATAACAAAACGAGTGTGAGTGCCACGACCAATTTCGCCATCCTCGTCCGATGCAACCACATCAAAAACCAGTTTTTTCCCATCAACCTCCTTAAGAACAGCCGTTGCTTTTACGGCGACTCCCATTGGGGTTGCTTTAACATGGTTAACGCTAATATCAACCCCTACGGTGTTGCTACCCTCTGGCAAATGTGGTAGTACGGCATTCATAGCCGCATTTTCCATAAGTGCTACCATTGCTGGCGTAGCAAATACAGCAACTAGTCCAGAGCCGTAGCGCGAGGCTATATTATCATCGGATACAACGGTAGTTGCAGTATAGGTTAATCCAGTTTTCAGTTCCATACAAAATCATTTTCTACAAAAATATAAATAATGGTATGCCTTTATCCTTAAAAAAGGATATTTGAGAACATACTTAAAGCGCTCCTGTTAAAATTGCAAGTCAAAAACAATATTGCAATTTGGAACTACACTGCTGTTAACGTAGTAGTTACGTTGCTTTAATTAGTAAATACAAGCCATGTAAATACTAGGTTACACATTCCTTGCAAACCAATTTATTAAGCTGCAATTAACTGCTAGTTAATACTATTAGGATACTCTTGTGTAAATAAAACGCGAAGCACATGACCATAAGAGTAGTTGTAGTTAGCCCGTTTAACTCTACCTATAGTAGCGGAATAGCCGAAGCGGAAATTTTAAAAGGGCTAGCCCAACAAGGAGTTGAAATAGAAATTATTCTGAGTAAAAAATCGAGCTTTATTGATTTTTTTACAGAAGCAGGCATTGCAGTTCATGAGCGCTATCCAGAAAGTAAGGTTGATTCAACCGCAATTAGCTTTATCAGAAGCCGAGTACTGGGGAGCAAGGCAAGCATACTCTATTTAACCAGAGGAAAAGCCATTACCAACGGCATAGCAGCAGCCCATGGACTAAATGTTAAAGTGGTAACTTACATGGGCTCCAATAGTTTACACTGGTTTGACCCAACATCTCTCCTAACGCACTTAAATAAACGCGTTGATAAAATTATTTGCAACAGTAAGGATATTGAGCGACACATTAGAGCGCAGCACCTTGCTCCTAAGAATAAAACCATTACTATTTACAAAGGGTATAAAGCCGATTGGTTTGCTGAGATAAAACCCATACCTCCAGTCGAGATGGGGATTCCGCTGAACGCGTTTGTTGTTGTTTGCCTAGCAAATGTTAGGCGCATAAAGGGGCTAAAGTATTTAATAAAAGCTGCATCGCACATAAAAAAGGAGCAGAACGTGCACTTTATTATTGCAGGCTCAGGAACCGATAAAAAGAGGTATAAAAAGCTTAGGGACAGCAGCAAACTCAAAGAAAATATCCATTTGATAGGTCACGTTGATAATGCGGTACAGCTAGTTGCTGCGGCAAGCGTATATGTGCAACCATCAATAAAGGAGGGGCTAGGCAGAGCCATTCAGGAAGCGATGTGCCTTGGTATTCCGCAAATTGTAACTAATGCTGGAGGCTGCGTAGAGCTTGTTAGCAACGGCAAAAGTGGCATAGTTGTTCCTAAAAAAAAGCCCAAGGCTATAGCGCAAGCAATAAGTGAGCTGCAAAACAACCCTGAGCTAAGAGGGTTGATGGGCTACGAAGCAAAGAAGCGAATTGCCAATATTTTTAGCATTGAGATCTCTGTTAGTAGAATGTACCATCTCTTTAGCAGTTTAATGGAGGAGATTAGCTAATAGCCTTATGGGCAGAAATGCTAAAGGGCTGTTCGGCAAAACCGAACAGCCCTTTAATAGTATATAGCGTGTACTTGTTCTATGCTTCTATGGAAAGGTCTTTAAAGCCTTTGCCCATAATCTCGTTACTATCCAGCGTATTGATAAATGCCTGTGGGTCTAGTTGTGCTATCCTGCTTAAAAGAATAGAGTACTCCCTACGGGTAAGAATGGTGTAAATTACAGGTCTCTCAACCCCATTATACATACCCTTGCCCGTAAAAATGGTGCCGCCACGATTAAGATCTTTAAGGATGATTTCGCTAATTTCCTCATGCTTATCAGATATAATCATAAGCGTTTTATGAACTTTAGCACCCTCAATTACAAGGTCGATTACCTTACCCTCAATAAACACAATAATCCATGAGTACATTGGTAAGCGCCAGTCGCCAAAGGCAATAACCGTTGTTAGGGTTATGGTACAGTCAACAATAATAACCAGCTGACCTAACGATATACGGGTGTACTTGTTAAGAATCATTGCAATGATATCGGAACCACCAGAGGTAGCGCGCGATTTAAAAATCATACCAATACCAATACCATAAACAATACCCCCAAATATTGAAGAAAGCAGCTGCTCCTGAAGCAAAGGACGCATAGCAACGGTAAACTGCTCCATCCCTACTGCTGTGGAAATGTCGAGGCTAGCAGCAAGAGCCTCAAGTTGTGCTATTACCTCTGCTGACTCTAGTAGCGGAAAGTATCCATAGGTGTGGTGGATAAGCCACATAAAACTTGGAATAGCAAAGGTGCAAATAACGGTTTTAACACCAAATTTTGCCCCAAGAAAGTAGATTCCCAGAATTAACAGCGGAATATCCATGAATAGCGCAGCCACCTCGGTTCTCCAGCCCCATAGGTTGTGGAATACCATAGATAAGCCGTAGGTTCCTCCTGGAGCAAAACCGTATGGCTCTGCAAAAAGAACTGCACCAGCTGAAAACACAAAGCAACCACCAATTAGCCAAGCATAGGTGATAAAGAAATCTTTTGATAAGAATTTTTCTTTTGTTACGAATCCCATGATTTATTTTCGGTTTAATTTTCAGCGCGAAATTACAAACAGCAAAGGGGTTAAGTCTGCGTTCAAGGTCTGTTAAATAGCACGTTTCACTAGCATTTTGACTGCTTAATAGCAGTTTGTTTTTAGAGTTTTTAGCTTGTAAAAATTAATCATTAAGCTATAGGGGATTGCCTGCTGCTGCATTGTGGGTAGGTAATTGGTAATATGCAAAATGGGGATTGGTTATTTGGTCGGAAAGGAATTCTGTTTATATTTGTGGTCTCAACAAACAGAAATGACAAACAGACTTAACATATTTTGGTGGTGGCAAAGTGTAATCTCTCAAACCCGGGGGCATTAACCTTATTTGTACACCATTGTACCAAATAAAGCCGTAGGAACCCCCTACGGCTTTTGTTTTATATAACCTTTAACAAAAACGTGAATACCCATTTTCTGATATTAGCATGTGCATGGCGTTGGCGGGGGCTCCCCGCCACATATTAGTATTGCCCTACGTGGGCAATTGCGGGCAGTAGCCCGCAGAAAAGCAACAGATATAACGCATTGTGCACATTCTAAAAATCAGAAAAAATGGAAATTCTTACAAATACAACCCCCGTTGAAGTTGCAGCTAACGCTGAAATGTTAAAGTACAATGGCCATTACGGCGAATTTGGTGGAGCATACGTTCCGCCAGTATTACAGAAATCGCTAGATAAGCTTGCCAATTTCTTCGATTCTGAGGTTCGCAAGGAGGCCTTTCAGAAAGAGTTCATTAACTACCTAAAAACCTTTGTGGGGCGCCCCTCGCCCCTATTCTTGGCACAAAGGCTAAGCAACTATGTTGGCTCAACCATTTATCTTAAGCGCGAAGACCTTAACCATACTGGTTCTCATAAAATTAACAACACCATTGGGCAAATACTACTTGCTAAGCGCATGGGTGCCAAGGAGGTTATTGCCGAAACGGGTGCAGGACAGCACGGTGTGGCTACAGCTACAGCTGCTGCATTACTTGGCATACCCTGTAAAGTTTTTATGGGCAAAATTGATGCTGAACGCCAAGCGCTTAACGTTAGGCGCATGAGGCTGTTAGGCGCCGAGGTTATTACAACCACCATGGGAACCGCCACGCTAAAGGATGCCGTTGATGCGGCTCTTGGCTACTACATCGAGAATCCTGAATCCTACTATCTGCTAGGCTCTCATGTTGGACCTCACCCATACCCACGAATGGTTGGTTACTTCCAAAGTGTTATTGGGACAGAGGCTCGTAGCCAAATACTAAAAGCAGAAGGTCGATTACCCCAATCCATATTTGCCTGTGTTGGCGGTGGTTCCAATGCTATTGGACTATTCTCTGGCTTTTTGGACGATGTAGAGGTAACTATCAACGGTGCCGAAGGTGGTGGATTGGCCATTGAGGGTAATACTGCTGCTACACTATCGTTTGGCAAACCAGCTGTATTCCAGGGAACGTACTCGTACTGCTTGGTTGATAAGGATAATAATCCAATGGAGTCACACTCCGTTGCTGCGGGGCTCGACTATCCTGGCGTAAGCCCACAGCACGCCCAGCTACGAGATACTAGAAGGGCTAACTACTTTCCTGTTTCCGATAGTGAAGCGATTGATGCTTATAAACTGCTATCGCGATTGGAGGGTATAACACCGGCTATTGAATCGAGTCACGCAGTAGCCTTGGCCATTAAGATGCTAAGAGACAAAGGGGAACTAGCCATTGTAAACCTCTCGGGACGAGGCGACAAGGATGTGGAACGAGATATGTAAGCCCCCCTCCAATAAAACAAAAAAAGCTGCCTCTTGGGCAGCTTTTTTTGCACGGGAGGAGCGACTCGAACGCCCGACACTCGGTTTTGGAGACCGATGCTCTACCAACTGAGCTACACCCGTGTGTAAATGCAGTGCAAATATAGCGAAAGAGTTGAATAATCCATGCCAAACACCCCGTAAAACCAAGGAAAATTAACATATCTATTACAACTTATTCCTTACTAATTGGTTATCTTTAAAAAATTATACTATTACCCTTTTCAAATGCCAATAACCCGAAAACACGAAGAAATTTTCAATAGCCTTTCACACGCTGTGGGTTTTTTAGTTGCCATTGTTGGAACTGTTATCCTCATTATACGCTCGGCAATACATGGAAATGCTTGGCACATAGTTAGCTTTAGCATTTTTGGTGCGGGAATGATTAACCTATACCTCGCCTCAGCCCTTTTTCATGGAGCACAAGATCTACGCAAAAAATCGATACTCAACAAGTTCGACCACTCATCAATATACGTTCTAATAGCAGCAACATACACCCCCTTGGCCTTGGTAACGCTCAATGGGACTGTAGGTTGGATTATTTTTGGAATGATTTGGCTATTCGCTCTTCTTGGCCTAACGTTTAAAATCTTTTTCTACTCATCAAAGTACCGAAAACTTTCGGCATGGCTATACTTTGCTATGGGTTGGTTCTTTTTAGTAGCCATATACCCTTTAGCCCAAAACCTTCCAACCACATCATTTATACTGCTTATTGCTGGATGTGTAACCTACTCAACCGGAATACTTTTTTACCTGAAGCGAGGAATTCCCTTTGGACACGGTATTTTCCACCTGTTCATTATTGGCGGAACAACATGCCATTTCTTTACCATTTTCTTTTTGTTGTAATATCGGATTTGGTAGATTCAAAAAAAAGATTTTCATTTGCATTCTCAATCCACACAGAAAAGATGACTCTATCAATCAATACCATGCTACATCATCACCATCATTCACATCGCTGCGAATGGTGGAAAGCTCTATTGGTATAGGTTGAATCTAAGTAAGGACTAACTAGTCAACCCATATTAAGCCCGGGGAACTGCCATTCGAAGGTAGTTCCCCGGGCTTTTTTTGTTTAATCCAATTCATTACAATCTTATGGAAAGTAAATTAACGCTTGCCATTCAAAAGAGTGGCAGGCTAAGCGAGGGCTCTATAGAGATGCTAAAGCTTTGTGGTATAAAAGTTAGCAATGGCACTAATCATCTAAAAGCTGTTGCCGAGGGGTTTCCGCTTGAGGTTTTGCTGCTTAGGGACGACGATATCCCTCAGTATGTGGCCGATGGCGTTGCCGACATTGGGATACTGGGCATGAACGAGGTGCTTGAAAAGAAAAAGCCCATTAGCGTTGTTAAGCAACTAGGATTCTCCAAATGCCGCCTTTCTGTAGCTGTGCCTAAGGATGTTACCTATACTGGCCGTGAATTTCTTAATGGGAAGCGCATAGCAACATCATACCCCGAGATTCTTAAGGATTTTCTAGCCGACAATAACATTGATGCTGAGATACACTGCATTAGCGGCTCTGTTGAGATTACCCCGGGAATTGGTCTTGCCGATGCCATTTTCGAGATAGTGAGCAGCGGCGGCACCCTGCTAAGCAATGGCTTAACCGAGGTTGATATTATTATGCGCAGCGAGGCCGTGCTTGTGGCAAATAGCAACCTTAGTCAGGATAAAATCAACCTAATCAATAAGTTGATTTTTAGAATTGAGTCGGTTCAACGGGCTAAATCCAACAAGTACATACTGCTAAACGCCCCCGAAAACAGGCTAACCGACATTGTAAACCTTATCCCTGGCATGAAAAGCCCTACTATTCTCCCCCTTGCAATGGAGGGATGGTGCTCCCTGCACTCCGTTATAAGTGAGGTTGATTTTTGGAATGTTATCGACAAGCTGAAAGATGCTGGTGCAGAGGGTATTCTAGTTGTCCCAATTGAGAAAATGGTAATATAAACCTACAAAAACAGATAATCATGGTAAACCTAAATTTCGATAAGCAAAATGGGCTAATACCTGCAATAGTGCAGGATGCAGCCACAAGCCAAGTGCTAATGCTGGGCTTTATGAATCGTGAAGCGCTTGAAATTAGCCGCAAAACGGGCTTTGTAACCTTTTACAGCCGCACCCGCCGTCAAATATGGACTAAAGGCGAAACATCGGGTAACTACCTAAGGCTAAAGTCAATAACTCCCGATTGTGATGGTGACACGCTCCTTATTACCGCCCTTCCCGATGGTCCCGTTTGCCACACAGGTAACGCCACTTGCTTTAGCAGCGAGAACAGAAATGGCATTGGCTTTTTAAACACGCTTACCGATATTATTGAGGAAAGGCGCAACGAGACTGCCGAACAGAGTTACACTGCAAAGCTGCTTGCAGCTGGGCCTAAGCGAGTTGCCAAAAAGGTTGGAGAAGAGGCTGTTGAGTTGGCTCTTGAAGCAGAGAACCCTGACAGTAAGCGTTTTCTAAGTGAGGCCGCCGACCTTATTTTTCACATCCAGGTTCTTCTGGCCTCTCGCGAACTTTCTCTTGCAGATGTTGCCGAAACGCTCAAGCAGCGTCACCAAGAAGCACAAAAGCCTAATCAGCAGGAAGAGGCCTTTAAGCGTGGCGAAAAGCAGTGGGGCAAGTAGCATAATTACGGAAAGGCTAACTACTAATGCTTAGGTGAAAAAATGCTTTAGTGGTTAGACCTTTTATAAATAATCACACACATGAATATCTTAAAATATCCTGATACCAACCAGCTTGCAGAAGCGCTAAGGCGTCCAGTTAGCAAGAATAGCAACCTAAATGAAAGTGTTGCGAGCATTATCAATAGGGTAAAAATAGGAGGAGATAATGCTATACGTGAGCTAAATGCGGAGTTTGATGGGTACACAAACCCAGAATTGCGGGTAAGCAAAGAGGCTATTACACAGGCAGCATCCAGCGTAAACACCAAAATAAAGCAGGCTATTGACTTGGCATACAGCAATATTGAGAAGTTTCACGCAGCACAACTGCCTTCCGATAAAACCATTGAAACCATGGCTGGGGTTATCTGTAGCATTAGGTACAGAGCGCTTCAACGGGTTGGCCTCTACATTCCTGGGGGCACAGCACCTTTAATCAGCACTGTGCTCATGCTTGCCATTCCGGCAAAGGTAACTGGATGCAAGGAGCTAATTTTTTGCACACCGCCCAACCCTACCCCTGAGCTGCTATACGCACTTGGACTTTTTGATGCGGATATTTTTTTGGTTGGCGGCGCACAGGCAATTGCAGCCATGGCATATGGAACGGAAACGATTCCACGTGTCGATAAAATTTTTGGTCCGGGTAACAGTTACGTTACCGAAGCAAAAATTCAGGTGGCATCGCAAGGTGTAACTATCGATATGCCAGCTGGGCCATCGGAGGTTTTGGTGATTGCCGACGAGGGTGCAAATACAGCCTTTATTTCGGCCGACGTACTATCTCAGGCCGAACACGGCGAGGATAGCCAGATAATTATGTTAACTAATTGCGAGCGGATATTAAGTGAAACCCAAGATGAAATTCGTAGGCAGCTAAGTTCGCTACCCCGAAAAGCTATTGCCGAAAAATGCCTTGCTAGCTCGTCACTCATTTTAGTGTCCAACTTAAAGGAGGCAATGGCAATTAGCAACAGCTATGCACCAGAGCACCTAATTCTTGCCGTTGAAAATCCCAACGAACTTGCAGCAGAGGTTACCAATGCCGGTTCGGTGTTCCTTGGTTACCTAACACCAGAGAGCGTTGGCGATTACTCCAGCGGCACAAACCACACATTGCCCACATCGGGATTTGCACGCAGCTGGAGCGGGGTTAGCACTCTTAGCTTTTTAAAAACCACCACCTACCAGCAGCTAACACCAACCGGATTGCAAAATCTGGCCGAGGCAACTATTACGCTTGCCCGCGCCGAGGGACTTGAAGCTCACGCGCGTGCTGTAGCAGTAAGGTTAAAGGAAATGGGTGTATAACAAAACAACACACACTAAAATGATATCGGAACTTTTACGTCCCAACATATTACGATTAACTCCCTACTCATCGGCACGCGATGAGTTTAGCGGAAGCGCAAGTGTACTTCTCGATGCAAATGAGTCACACTCGCCCCTGCCCTCCTTACCCAATGGGATTAACAGATACCCCAACCCAAGGAATGAGGAGCTAAGGCAAGCGATAGCCAATCTCAAAAATGTGGATGCAGCGAACATCTTTGTTGGTAATGGCAGCGACGAAGCGGTTGACCTACTCTACAGATGTTTCTGCAATCCACAAAAAGATAGTGCATTAGTATTTCCCCCTACCTATGGGATGTACGGCGTGTGCGCTAGCATAAACGATGTGGCACTATTGGAATCGCCATTAAATGAGCAATTTGAAATTTCGCAAAGTGATGCGCTAGAGAAGTTGGCCCAAAATCCAAAGCTTACCTTTATATGTAACCCCAATAATCCCACAGGCAACGTGCAAGCGCCAGAGGTTATTGAGGACATCATTGCAAAATCAAAAGGGATAGTTGTTGTTGATGAGGCCTATATCGATTTTTGTCCGCAGCACTCCGTACTACCTTTAATATATAGGTACAAGAATTTGGTGGTTCTGCAAACGCTCTCCAAGGCTTGGGGAATGGCGGGAGCCCGCATTGGGCTTGCGTTTGCATCAAAGGAGATTATCAACGTTCTAAACAACGTTAAGTTTCCGTACAACGTAGGTAAACCATCTACAGAGCTTGCCCTACAAGCCATTTCCCAAACCGATGCTTTTGCTGAGTTTGTAAAGAGTACGGTTGCCCAGCGACAAAACCTTGCATCGGAGTTGGCCTTGCTGCCCATTGTGGAACGGGTTTACCCATCGTTGGCCAACTTTCTACTAGTGAATTTCACAAACAGCCATATCGTGTATAAATACCTGCTTAGCAAGGGAATAGTTGTACGCGATAGGAGTTCGCAACCCTTATGCAATGGTTGCATTAGGATTACCGTTGGAAGCAGCACAGAGAATGAGCAGCTGCTTACCGCATTTAGGGTGCTAAACACTCAACTTTACAGCAATGAAAAGACTACTGATAATTGATAGAGACGGAACGTTGATTACCGAACCAGCCGATTTTCAAATTGACTCCTTTGAGAAACTCACCTTTATGCCGGGAGTATTCTCTTGGCTTGGTCGCATAGCGAGTGAATTTGACTATGAACTGGTTATGGCCACCAATCAGGATGGCCTTGGAACAGAATCATTTCCTGTTGCTGATTTTTCGGGACCGCATCAACTTATGCTAAAAGCGCTAGAGAGCGAAGGTATTACGTTTGATGATATCCTAATTGACCGCTCCTTTGAGCATGAGAATAGCCCCAACCGAAAGCCTGAAATAGGCTTGTTTGCTCAATATATCAACGGAGAGTACAACCTTAGTGAGTCCTTTGTTATTGGCGATAGGCTCACCGATGTGCTGCTAGCCAAAAACCTTGGAACCAAGTCGATACGGATTAACACCGCCGAATGTTCACAAGCCGATTACTGCGCAAAGGATTGGAAGGGAGTTTACGAAATACTAAAGCCTAAGCGCCATGCAACAATCAACAGGAAAACCAGTGAGACCGATATTACCATAACGGTTAACCTTGATGATTCTGCCAAGGGCGATATTGATACGGGCATCGGCTTTCTAAATCACATGCTTGAGCAAATTGCAAGGCACGCAAACATTGGGTTATCAGTTGTTTGCAAAGGCGATTTGTGGGTTGATGAGCACCATACCACCGAGGATATTGCCATAGCACTCGGGCTGGCCATTAAGCAAGCCCTTGGGAACAAAGCTGGTATTGGGCGCTATGGTTTTGCCCTCCCTATGGACGATTGTAACGCACAGGCACTCATTGACCTTGGAGGCAGAAACTACTTTATTTGGAAAGCCAAGTTTAAGCGGGAACGGATAGGCGAGCTAAGCACCGAGCTCCTTCCCCACTTTTTCCGCTCGCTGGCCGAGGGGTTAGCAGCGAATATCCACATAAAGGCAAAGGGGAAAAACGAGCATCACAAGGCCGAAGCCATTTTTAAGGCCTTTGCCCGCGCCTTAGGCAATGCCGTACGGCTTGTTGGAACCGAAATCCCCAGTACCAAAGGAACCATATAACTACCAGTCAATCAACTTAACGCACTAAAAAAACACTAGCAATGACCATCGGAATACTATCATACGGAGCAGGAAACACCGCATCGGTATTGAATGCGATTAAACGGCTAGGATACAACGCCATAATATCTTCGCAAGTGGCTGAGCTGGAGAAAACCGACAAGCTAATATTCCCAGGTGTAGGTCATGCAGCCCAAGCAATGGCCAGCATTAAGAGCCAACAGCTGGATATTTTGCTACGCTCCTATAGCCGCCCTGTGCTTGGCATTTGCCTTGGAATGCAGCTGCTTGGGCGCTACTCAGCCGAAGGTAGCACCACCACGCTAGGAATTATACCCTTTGATGTTAAGCACTTTAGCGTACAGCTAAAGGTTCCGCACATGGGATGGAATGCGGTAGAGCACACATCAACAGGAATATTTAAGCAAATTCCCAGCAGCAGCCATTTCTACTTTGTGCACAGCTACTATGTCCCTCAGAGCAATGCATCTATTGCAATTTGCAATTACCAGATTCCCTTTACAGCAGCCGTTGCTGAGGGAAACTACTACGGCGTTCAGTTTCACCCCGAAAAGAGCGGAGATGCTGGCGCACAGCTTTTACAAAACTTTTTAACCCTCTAACAATGATAACCATACCAGCAATAGACCTTATAGACGGAAAGTGCGTACGCCTAACCAAAGGCGATTATGCCACTACCAAAACCTACAATGCCAACCCACTGGAACAGGCTAAGATTTTTGAGGGTAAAGGCTACACAAATCTTCATCTTGTTGACCTTACCGGAGCAAAGCAGGGAAAGCCAGTTCATTTAAATGTGCTGGAGCAAATAGCAAGCAAAACATCCCTTAAGGTTGATTTTGGCGGAGGCATAAGAACCGTTGACTCTGCCACGGCAGCCATTAACCAAGGCGCATCGCAAGTGAATATTGGAACCGCCCTAATTGATAATATGGATATGGTAACCCAACTTTTGGAGCTGCTTGGCGCATCAAAAATTGTAGCCGCAATAGATGTTGAAAAGGAGCAGGTAAAAATCGCTGGATGGCTTAAGAATACTGGTGTTTCGATTTACCAGACGGTATCTTCGCTATCCAACAAGGGCTTGATTTACTTTACCATAACCGATATTGAGCGCGATGGTATGCTAACCCAACCCTCGTTGGGTTTATATGGTACAATTTTGGCCCAATTCCCCTCAATTAAGCTCCGTGCAAGTGGTGGTGTAGCCAGTGCGGAGCACCTAAAACAGCTAGAGGAGTTGGGATGTGAGGGTGCCATTGTTGGCAAGGCTTTGTACGAGGGATACCTATAATGTACCACCTATAATTGGATAGCAATGCTAACAAAAAGAATAATCCCCTGCTTAGATATTAAGAATGGCAGAACAGTAAAGGGCGTTCAGTTTAAGAATCTGCAGGATGCTGGCGACCCTGTAGAGTTAGCATCAGCATACTCCGCAAAGGGTGCCGATGAGCTAACGCTGCTTGATATTACCGCAACGCTCGATAATCGCAGCACGTTTGTTGATGTTGTTCGCGATGTGGCCCGTAGCATCAGCATTCCGTTTACCGTTGGAGGCGGCATTAGCAGCATTGCTCAGGTAGAGCAGCTGCTAGCAGCTGGTGCCGATAAAGTATCGGTAAACTCTGCAGCCATATCAAACCCAGACCTAATCGCACAACTAGCCCGTCAGTTTGGCAATCAGTGCGTTGTTGTGGCAATAGATGCCAAGCGAACTAGCAAAGGCTGGATTGTGGTTAGCCATGCAGGGACTGCAACCACCACATTGCAAGCAGTAGATTGGGCAAAGCAATGCGAGGAACGTGGTGCTGGCGAGATACTTTTAACCTCACTCACCTCCGATGGAACACGAAGTGGCTTTGCGCTAGATTTGGTTGGAGATGTAGCAAGAAATGTAGGAATTCCGGTAGTTGCATCGGGTGGAGCGGGCACACCGCAACACTTTGTAGATGTATTTAACCTTGCAAAAGCCGATGCAGCCCTTGCTGCAGGGATTTTCCACTTTGGCAATGTAACCATACAGGTCGTTAAGGATGAGATGAGAAGAGCAGGAATCCCTACACGCTAAGGAATAGGCCAGTAGAATTAAACCTACTGGCCTACTATTTTATACCTATTTGTTGTGCTAACTGCCAATTAGAAGTTTACGCAGCAGTATATTCCGCGCGTTAGACAAAACCCTAGTATGAGATGCATTCTGCGTTAGCATCCCAAATATTAGGTGGTTGATCCGTAAGTTCTAGCAAACTGGCCATACGAGGTTAAAACTATATTCCAATCATTCAACAGGGAGGACCTTACTATATGCGTTGTTTACTTCACTCTTACAATTGAGTTAGTATAAATCCGCTTCACCCCCACCCTTTCATGTTATTTCCATAACACTATAAAAATATTTTTATTTTTATTCAATCTAAATAAAATATAATTACCAACTAGCTGTTGATTAAGGTGACAAAAGTTAAAACGGTTTCACGCCTAAAACGCAAATAAGCCGAAAACAAACCTAAAATGTTACCATATGAGAAGTTGGCCTATTAAGTTGGTTCTGTTAACATTATCCATTGCGTTTGTTAACCTAACGCTAGCTCAAACCAGTTATTCTGTTCACGATTTTGCTGTACAAATTAAAGGAACATCCAACCTACACGATTGGACAGCCGATGCTAAGAAAGCAACGGGGAGCTTCCTTATAGTGCAGGAAGGCAACGAGCTAAAGGATATTAAGTCTTTACAAGTAGTTGTTGATGCCACATCGCTTAAAGGATCCAAGGGAAGCGTAATGGACAGCAAAATTGCCGATGCACTAAGTTCAAAAAAGCATCCCAAGATAACCTACACCCTTATAAAAGTTAACTCATTAACCTCAGACAGTAAGGGCTACAAGGTTTCCACAACCGGAACACTATCAATTTCGGGGGTATCGCAAAGTGTTACCATCAACGCTACAGGGAAATTGCTCCCCAATGGCTCTATTGAGTTTACAGGGGAAAAGGCGCTAAAAATGACCTCTTTTAAAGTTGAGCCTCCTACAGCCATGTTTGGAGCAATGAAGACAGGTGATGAAGTTACAATTGACTTTAAGGTGGTTATTAAGCAGTAGTAAAACACAAACACCAAAAACAAAACAATTAACGTATGAAAAGAGGACTTTTAAAACTCTCGCTATTTATACTACCCCTTTTAGTGGGTGGTACCGCAATGGCTCAGCAAAAGGGCATATCGTACTTCCGTAGCTACGATCAGCGAGGAATAAACGTGTTTGAAACGCCCAAAACCGACACAATCCCATTCACTGGGCTAAAGGTTAGGATTGGCGGTAACTTTACACAATCGTTCCAAAGCTTAGACCATAGCAACAAAGCGCTGCCCAACATCGACCCAATAAGCGGTGCTGATAGAAATAAGTTACTATCACTTACCCCTGGTTTTAACACCGCTGTTGCAAACTTAAACATCGATGTTCAGCTGGCCGATGGGGTTAGAATGAACCTAGTAACGTACCTGTCATCGCGTCACCATCAGGAAACTTGGGTAAAGGGTGGATACATTCAAATTGACAGATTGCCTTTCCTTAATAGCGATGCTCTTGACCGGTTAATGGAGTACACCACCATTAAGGTTGGACATATGGAAATTAACTATGGCGATGGGCATTTCCGTCGCTCCGACAATGGTAATGCGCTGTATAACCCCTTTATAGAGAACTACATTCTTGATGCTTTCACTACCGAAATTGGGGGTGAGATTTACTTCCAAAACAATGGCATGCTTGCTATGCTAGCTGTTGCTGGTGGCGAGATTAAGGGCGATGTGCTTGAACCTGCCGTGGTTGTTAATGACGATAAGGCCAAGAAAAGCCCATCGTTCTACGGTAAACTAGGCTACGACAAGCAGCTAACGGAGGATTTCCGACTAAGGGTAACAGGCTCTGCATACCATACAGCAAGTTCCGTTAACAATGTGCTTTATGGTGGCGATAGGGCTGGTTCGCACTACTACTTTGTTATGGAGAACCAATCAACTACAAGCCAGTTCTACTCGGGCCGCTTGCAACCCGGTTTTAGGGATAAGGTAACTGCATTAACGGGTAACCTATTCATGAAGTACCGTGGCCTAGAGTTCTTTGGTACGTACGAGAACGCCAAAGGGCGTGCGCAAAATGAAACCACCGAGCGTACCGTTGACCAAATTGCCGCGGAGCTGGTTTATCGGTTTGGAGCTAAGGAAAACGTGTTTGTTGGCGGTCGTTACAACAATGTAAACGCCGAGGTTGCTGGCATTGCCAACGAGGTTAGCATTAACAGAATGCAGCTTGGCGCTGGCTGGTTTATAACCAAAAACCTCCTGCTAAAGGGCGAGTACGTTAACCAAAAGTACCTTGATTACCCAAACACCAGCATTTTGCACGAGGGTAAATTTAACGGATTTGTTGTAGAGGCAATAGTAGGCTTCTAATAACAAAAATATGGCTGTCCAAGACACAAGGCAATAGCGCATTTATGCGGTTTGGGTTGGTTTAGTAAAGAGAGAGGCTAATACGTAATACTCTTATAAATGCCTACTGCTTTAGGTTTTGGACAGCTCTTTTTATCAATAAAAAATAATTAAGCTACAAATGCTCACCCCGCTTGTTCTTGTTATGTTGCTGTACTCCCCATTGCCACGGCCTGTTGCAATGGAGGTTAAGTACTCTATTGATGCTACTAGTAGCATTTCTATTGTAGGGGAAAGCAATGTAAGCCCCTTTGAGTGCTTATACTCCGAAGGGCTTCCGGCGGGTTACGTTACACTTATTAAGGATGGTGCACAGGACAGGGAGATTGAGTTCTCTAAATCGGCGCTCGATATCAAAATAAAATCATTCGATTGCAGAAATCCGCTAATGAATAGGGATTTTTACAATGCCATGAATGCCGAACATAATCCGTTTATTAGAGTTGAGCTGCAAAGAGCGTTTCTAGTTAAGTCGTTGCCAGGTGTATTGGGTAAAAGGAATGTAACCATTGAGATATCGCTAACGATAAACGAAACCTGTAAGCAAGAGCTGGTTGAGATGAGCATAGAAAGTACCCCAAATAATCGCCTTATTATTAGGGGAAGTCACTAGCATCCGAAAGTACGAAATTTAAAAATGCCCTCAGAATCCCTTATTTTTGAGTTCGACAAAAAACTTTAAAATTATGGGACT
>JAFGDZ010000029.1 GCA_016931855.1 Bacteroidales bacterium | reverse complement strand
TGGGGAAATGAAATTTGACAGGCTTATGGTGGCTGCTGCTAGTTATAAAAATGAATTTAGGTACAATATTGAGTAATCATTAAAAAAATAATAGCCATTAGAAACTTGCATAAATTATGGTATCTTCGTGTTGCCCCGTTTGGCGAGAACGCCTATGATATTTGTCATTGTGTATCGCTACTGTTTTTTACTGTATAATTGTAGTTTTAAATTAAAAGTTAATCGGCACTTAATTTAGATAAATGAAATATTTACAGATAATTGTTTTGATGCTACTATTTTTTTCTGAACAGTCATTTGGTCAAAATGACTATTTTATGACAGATAGTTCGGTAAGTATGGGCGTAAAGTTGATATATGGTAGTGATTTTGTGAATTCTCGAGTATGTCAAGTGTTACAAGGGAATAAGGTAATAAAATACTCTCCATATGAGGTTAAGGAGTTCGGCTTTAAAGATGGGAGTGTTTATGTGTCTAGAGAAGTTCATTTTGCCGATTCATCTAGAAGAGTTTTTTTAAGTCGCTTGGTCAAAGGCGAAATAACTTTGTATTATTATAGGGCAAAGGGAATAAAAACGTTTTTCATTGAGAAAGATAGTTCTTTGTTTGTTGAATTGCCAAGGAGAAATTCAGCAAAAGAGCATTACTCTGAGCAACTTATAGGTTTAACTAAAGGTTGTCAGGATGTTGCAGATGCATGTAGGTCGGTTCAGTATCGTAAGCGTTCAATGTCTAAGCTTATTGAAAATTATAACAGTTGTGAGCCAATAGTTTTTCCTCATTTTAAATATGGGGTGTTTGTTGGATATGAGTTTACAAAACTGGTTCCTAGTAAAATCACTCATGAATACATGGAGTATTTTGATTTTAATTATGATGGAGGCTATACGGTGGGGGGATTTATTAATTGTCCAATTTTGATAAGTAATTTCTCATTGTACTCAGATGTTTCTTATTCAAAACACGGGTTTTCTTATAATGGCATCGTTAGCAATAGGGGGGTAGATTTTGTAGTAAATCTGTCATCACTAAAAGTTCCTATTTTTATTAGATATTCTTACCTTTCTCGAAAATATAGTCCTTTTGTAGAAGCAGGGTTAATTGGGGTTGCTAATTTTAATAATGAGTTGTTGATGTTTGAGACGTCTTCTGTGGATAATAATATTATAATTAATGAAACTGACGAATCCGTATCTATTAGTAAGGGTCAATTTGGATTTGGATTTGGTGGAGGTGTTGAGTATAAACTAAATTATAGGAATACAGTGTTTTTTGCATTTAGCATTGAGAATCTGTATAGCAATTCGGAGTTGAATCCGATTAATATTTCATCTTTTAGATTTGTGACTGGTTTAAGTTTTTAATTATGAGGTATTTTTGTGTAATTGCAATATTTGTAATGGCTGTTTTTTACTCTGGTTGCGAGAAGGATGCAGAAGTGAAGCCTAAGGATTACCCTTATGTTATTATTGAGGGAATAGATATGCAGGCTGATAACTATGTGACGTTTAATGCTCAGGTTTTTTATTCTGGGGATTTGGAGATAATCGATCATGGATTTGCAATACGGGACGTTGCTCTAAATCCTGATTATGAGTTGTTTGTAGTAGGGTCGATGGGTGCTTGTAATCGGGATATTAAACAATTTCATTATACCATTAAATCAGGCTTGGTAAAGGGAATGAAGTACTCTGTTAGGGCATTTACAAAAACCTCCGAAAACGTTGTTTATAGCAATGAATTAATATTTAAAAGCCCAGTTGGCCTAAATTATTCTGAGCCTTTTTAGATTTGAATGTTTGGATTATGGACTGTTAATTTAAGTCGCAAGATAATATCACTCTTATCCGTAAGTTCTAGCGACAGTTTCTGTTCCCCTCTTTTTACTGTACAACCACCTTTCCATGCTATATTTGAGCCTAAAGCGTAGCAAATGAATTTAGAGTCAACCGATATACTACAGCAGCTTTGGCAGGAATACCCTTTCTCGGAGTACCTGCTACAACGGCTGGTTTGCGGCAATAAGTATGTGGCCGTTGTGCTAACCAATGGGAATATAGGTGTGTGTGCTACTCTTGGTACCGAGGTTGTACCCGATAAATCTATGCTTAGCGCACCCAATTTCGGGAGTATCTCCCATCGCATTTTGGTGTGTGCATGGATTAATGCTTGTGCAAACTACACGCTACCAGCTAGCAGTGGCGATATTTTTGATGCCATCGCCTTTGCCCGCTTCAGCAGGATTGCCATGGTGGGGTATTTTGGCTCGTTGGTTAAAAAGTTTACGGATGCTGGCCTTGCTGTTGATGTTTTTGATTTGGACGAATCCGAAAAACCGGTGCTTCCCCTGGCCAAGCAACAGGAGTATCTTGCTGCAGCCGATGCGTTAATAGTTACATCAACCACAATTTTTAATGGTACTCTTGGGGCATTGCTGGCAATGGTAAGACCTGTGTGTGCGGTTTACATGCTGGGCCCTTCAACACCGCTTTGCACAGCAATGCTGGGCATTCCAAACGTGAAGGCGCTGTTTGGCTCGCGGTTTAAGCCGTTAGATGAGCGTGTGCTAACCCAGATTGCCATAGGAGGGGGAACCCGCTCGTTTCTTGGGTTTATGGATAAGGTTTACGTTGAGTAGTATTTGTGCAACCATTTGATTAGTAAAGCATAGCGATGCCAACTTTTGATGATATAAAATCTATCCTGTCTCACTACACTGTGGGAATTGCTGGTGCTGGCGGGTTAGGTAGCAATGTGGCTCAAGCTCTAGTTAGGTCTGGTGTTGGCCGACTTATTATTGCCGATTTTGATGTGGTGTCCGAGTCGAATCTTAACCGCCAGTTCTACTTTGCCGACCAGCTGGGGCGCTATAAAGTTGAGGCGCTTAAGGAAAATCTGCTTAGAATAAGACCTAGCGCCGCTATTGATATACATAACATTTGCCTTACCGAGCAGAATATCCCGCTTATTTTCCCCACCGTTGATGTTATGGTTGAGGCGTTTGATGTTGCCGAGATGAAGAGGGTGTTAATTGAACTGTTTGCTTCTACTTTTCCTGCCATTCCGCTTGTAGTAGGAAATGGAATGGCTGGTTGGGGGAACTCCAACTCTATGGCTGTTCGGGAAATGGGAAATTTGTATCTTTGCGGCGATGGCGTTTCGGAGGTTTCTGTTAATTTGCCCCCAATTGCCCCACGCGTGGGCATTTGCGCCTCGCAGCAGGCAAATGTTGTGGTTAGTTTGTTACTCTCAAAATATTTTGGAAATGAAAATAACCCTTAACAATAGAGTCGACGAGCTTGATGTAAATCAGCCCACAATATCTATTGAGGAGTTGTTGGCACTAAAGAGCTTCACCTACAAAATGCTTTTTGTTAAGCATAATGGTGTGGTTATTAAAACGGAGGATTACCCTGTTACTAACGTTGCCGAGGGCGATAACGTAGAGGTGATTCACCTAATGACTGGAGGTTGATACCCTATTTTTTTGTGTGAGTTCTATTCTTTTTTACAATTTGTTACCCGATACCAATAATGAAAGGTTCTGCAATTTGGCGAGTAGTTTTGCCGTGGATTAGGAATAAGTTTATACTTACTGCGGTTGTATTTGGCGTGTGGATGCTAATTTTTGACCGCAGCAACTGGATTGACCTTGTGTCCAGAATTTACCAAATACGTAACATGGAGAAAGAGAAGGAGTACTACATGGAGAAGATTGAGTCCGACAGGAAAAAGCTCTACGAGCTTAGAACTAACGATGAGAACCTTGAAAAATTTGCCCGTGAGCAGTACCTTATGAAAAAACCTAACGAAGAGGTTTTTATAATAACGGAGTAGGTTTCCTTTTTTGTGTAGTTACATGGCTATTTTGTTGGCGTTAACAACCGGAAAATAGTCGCTTAGCACAATGTTATGGTGCTCAATAATCTTGGTTGCGGGTAAATGATTGTTGTTAAGCGTGCCATGCCCATCCTTTACCAGAGTGACGCTATATCCAAGCGTGTATGCATTTCGGCAGGTTGAGTCAATGCAGTACTCTGTTTGTAATCCGCAAATTATAAGTTCGGTAATTCCCCTTTCGGTAAGCTCTTGCTGTAGGGTTGTGCCATGAAAAGCGCTTCCTTTATCCTTATGTATAATTAGTTCGGGATTATTTAGATTTAGCTGGGGGTGCGTTTTCCAATTTTCGGAACCAAACTCAAGTAAGCCTCCTTTACTGGTGTGGTGCTGTACCACAATTATTGGCGTGTTTATGCGTATTGCCTTTTCTATAAGGATGTTGGTGTTGTGTACTATTGTGGGGGCGTTTGGAATACTTATATCGTTTGGCCCAAAAATACCTTGTTGCATGTCTATAATTAGAAGCGCTTTCATTCAAGTCTCTTTAACGTTTAACAATTTTATCAAGCGTTCTCCAGTTCCTTGTGGTAGCCACAATATTAAGCTCTTTCTCAATAAAATTATTGGGAAATCCGTACTTACCTTTTACTAAAAAGCTAACTATGTAAGCCTCTGTATCGGTTTGCTTAATCACCTCTAAATTCCTTATTGGAGATGTATAGGGAATGGGAACGTCCTTCTGAGGCTTTTCCTGAAAAAAGGTGATGTACTGCTTAATGTTCTCGTTGCTGTAACTATTAAATATGCTGTTGTTAAGTATGGCTTTTATCTCATCCTCTGTTCTAATAATAGTTGAGATGTAAAAGCCAAAGGTGTTGCTAAGCGTTTGCTCAATGGTTTGGGTTAGGATTAGCCTATTGGTTTCCGGGCTGTTAAATAAAATATTGCCACTCTGTATGTAGCTCAATACGTTGGTGAATCCCAATGAAACGAATATCTGCCGTAATCGTTCCATGGTAATAATCTTCTGTCCACCAACATTTATTCCCCTTAGGAATGCAATGTAGTTAGCCATATGTTGATGTTTGGGTTGTTCTCAAATTTAGCTCATTTTTGTGAGCTACTTAATCATCTCTATCAGTTTTTGCCTGTCAACAATTGATATCTCTCGCCTGTTAACGGTAATAATCCCCTCATCCTGCATCTCGGCAAATACGCGTGCTAGCGAGGGGCGGGTTACCCCAAAAAACTCCGATAGCTCTTGGTGCGACTTGGGTAGGGTTATGGTTGTTTTACTCTCGCTACGGGCAATGGTTAAAAGATAGTGGGCAACCTTTTCTTTAATGGTTCTAAAGGACAAGAACCATAGCTTAGACGATAGGAACTGTGCCCTGTTAGAGATGGCGTTTAGGTAGTTGCTAAGTATGGTTACGTTACGCTGTAGTAGTCTAACCACTTCGGCTTTGGGTATAAAAAGGATTTTACAATCCTCTATGGCAATAACATCAACTGGGTATCTATTCTTTTCGCCAAACAAAAAGGCATGGGCAATAGGCTGCGGTGCTTGCATCTCCTCTATTTTTAGAATTTTACCAGAGAAATCAACCATTTCGCCCTTAATGCTGCCTTCAACTACTATGCAAAGGTTTTTTACCTCATCTTCGCGCTGGGCAATAAGTTGTCCTTTAGAGAAACTTTTAACGGAGTATGTTATTTTGGCAAAGAGATCCTCGAGCTCATTGGGTGCAAGCCCTCTAAAAAAGGGAGAGTGGGTGAGTAGTTGGAACATTATTGTCGTGTTTTTTTTGATAGGGCTAAGTTATACAAAAGGGAAATTTTTCTGTGCCTTATTTCTCCTATTTTAACAATAGATTTCTTATTGCTTTTTACTACTTGATGTTCCTTTTTACTCCTGCTGCTATTATGCAATTAGGGATTGATTAAAAGGTTACACTACTTGTAATAATCTTACTGGGTTGCTTTGTTTTTTGGATTAACCTATGTCAATTCTCTATTGCGATTAATGGATTGGTATATAGTATTCTAAAGTGATTTTGTTTTTTTGCAACTCAACTTAAGGTGTTTTCTTTGTGTGATTTATTAATGTGCTCTATTTCACGGTGTTTTAGTAATGGTGTTTTATATCACCATTTGGTTGGTCAAACTTGTGTAACCTCCCAAAGGGTTTTGCGTTTATACAAGCATAAGCAACCTGATATGTTTAACTTTTAGGGTTTTATAGTTGGTTTCAGGTATATTGCTTTTAGGTTAATTTAGGGTGAAAAGACGGGGTTCTGCGGAGC
Source organism: Bacteroidales bacterium (assembly GCA_016931855.1). Taxonomy (GTDB): domain Bacteria; phylum Bacteroidota; class Bacteroidia; order Bacteroidales; family Tenuifilaceae; genus UBA5206. Next base: position 51,662 of record JAFGDZ010000029.1, on the reverse strand, counting down.
CCCGTCTTTATTTTTATTCCATTGTGTACGGTTTCTTAGTGTGTGCTAACTTTTTCAATGGGTAATTTTTGTTGTACCCCTTATATTCGTATTTCTATACTATTGTTGCAGGTTAGGGCAACCCGTTTCTCCCTATTTTGCTAGCACTGTTTTGTTGGCTATGCAACCTTATGTCAAATCACTCCTAGAGTGTCAATCCTTATTTTGTGCACATTAGTTTGGCTCTAAGCGTTAAACGTAAGGCGGTTAAGCTGGTCTAATCCCAGTTGACAGGCATTAGCCCTTAACGCTAGCCCTTAATCCGTTAACCTAGCCTAAAGGCAACCTGCCAGTTCCTAAACCTTAAACCTTAAATCTTTAACCTTTAACCCTCCCTATGGATTTTAAATTACTTTTAGGATGCTTTGTTGCCTTTGTGGCACTGGTAAATCCTATACAAAAGGTTTTTGTGGTAAGCTCATTGCACCAGCAGTTTGACCATAAAATGGCTAGGTCAATATCCGTACGGGCTAGTCTTACGGCGCTTGTTATACTGCTTTTGTTTTTGTTTGTGGGGCGGATTGTGTTTAGCTATGTTTTTCATATTGAGCTATATGCTTTTCAAATAACCTGCGGAGCCGTTTTGTTCTATAACGGGATAACAGGCTTGCAGAAAGGGGTGTTCTTTAAGTTGGATCAATCAATGTCCGTAAGAGATATAACCGCAGTTCCCATTGCGATGCCTATGATTGCAGGGCCCGCAACCATTACCTCCGCAGTAACCTTTCCTGCCGAGTATGGGCAAGTTGAAACCGTAATAGCAATAGTAGCAGCGCTTTCCGTAAACCTTATCTTTATGCTTTATGCTGGAGCTATAAGTAAGGTTCTATCACGCTTTAACTTGATGAATCCGCTTGTTCGTATTTTTGGACTTATTGTAGCAACAATAGGCGTGCAAATGGTTTTTAATGCGATAAGAAGCTTTGTGGAGATTTTCTTGTAGATTAGAATGCTGTACGTGGGGTTTCAACTTCTCTTTATTATTCCCAAGTGCCATACCTTATTTATATCTTTGGTGCATAAATCTTTGTGTCGTAATGAAGCAAAATCTTTTCCTCGCTGCATTTGCGTTACTCCTTTTGGGTTGTGGTGCACAGGAGCAACGGGATAGTAATCAGCAAGTTTTTAGGTACAACGAGAGCAAGGGGATTCCTAACCTCGATCCTGCCTTTGCCCGTAGCTTACCCGTAATATGGCCGGCTCATCAACTTTTTAACGGATTGGTTCAGCTGTCCGATTCGCTTACTGTTGAGCCCTGCATTGCAAAGAGCTGGGACGTTTCTGCCAATGGATTGGAGTACACATTTCACTTACGTACCGATGTGTTCTTTCATCGGTCGCCACTTTTTGGTGACAATCAGCAACGAAGGGTTGTTGCCACCGATTTTGTTTACAGCTTCTGTCGTATTGTAAACCCCAGTGTTGCTTCGCCAGGAGCATGGGTGTTTGCTTCTCTCTATACCGATAAAACAGGAACTACAGGAGGATGCCTAGCGCTTAATGATTCCACCCTCAGGTTATATCTCAAAAATCCGTTCCCCGCATTTCTGGGACAGCTAAGCATGCCTTACGCTTACGTTGTGCCTAAAGAGGTTGTGGAGTATTACGGGCGCGATTTTGGGCGCAACCCCATTGGGACTGGCCCCTTTTATGTGAAGTACTGGAAGGAGGGCGAGAAGCTGGTTATGCGCCGTAATCCATTGTACTTTGAGATTGATGAGAGCGGTGAGGCGCTGCCTTACCTTGAAGCGGTAAGCATTACCTTTACTGCCGATAAGCAATCGGAGTTTCTAGAGTTTATGGTGGGTAACTTGGACTTTTTATCGGGTGTTCACGCCTCATCAAAAGATGAGCTGCTTACCCGCTCTGGCAATCTGAATCCAAAGTATAAGGGAGAGGTAACGCTAGTTACAGGGCCATACCTAAATACAGAGTATCTTGGTTTTCTTGTTGATTCTCTGGTCTGTGCCGCGCAGCAGGGGCAGCTTCTTAACCCTAAACTTCGTAAAGCAATAGCCTATGGTTTTGATAGGCGCAAGATGATGACCTACCTGCGTAGCAATATGGGCTATCCTGCCGAGAGCGGTTTTATTCCCCTAGGAATGCCTGGTTTTAACCCTGAACTAAAGGGCTTTACCTATAATCCAACGCTTGCTAGGCAGCTTTTGGCCGAGGCCGGCTATCCACAGGGGAAAGGCTTGCTGCCCATAACCATTTCCACCACCGACGATTATGTAGATATTTGTGAGTTTATACAGCACCAGCTGGGGCAAATTGGTATCCCAATTAGGGTGGAGGTTATGCCAGGTGCCACCTATCGCGATATGATGGCCAATGCAAAGCTCACATTCTTCCGTGGATCGTGGGTTGCCGACTATGCCGATGCCGAAAACTACCTTGCGCTGTTTGCCTCTCATAACTTTAGTCCCAATGGGCCAAACTATACGCATTTCTCTAGTAAGGTGTTCGATAGCTTATACCGCAGCGCATCGCTGGAGGCCCGTGCCCAAAAGCGCTACCCTATATATCAACAAATGGACTCAATGGTAATTGGCAATGCTGTGGTTATCCCTTTGTACTACGATAAGGTGGTGCGCTTTACTAGAGCCAATGTAAAAGGATTAAAGGCTAATCCCATGAATTTGCTTTCGCTAAAAAGGGTGAGGAAGCAAAAGGGCAGCTAAATTTGCGGTACAACAAATTAGCTAGCGAGATTAAATCACCAGTAGAAAATCAATTCCATGATTGTAGTTGCCGATAGTGGCTCAACCAAAACCGACTGGCGAGTGCTTTTCCCTTCTGGAGAAGTGCTCTGCTTTGAGTCCAAAGGGCTTAACCCATACTTTAATCCGTCGCATGAGTATGTTAAGGCGCTTAGTAGCAATTTCCCGCAAGCGGTAAATCCAAGCCATGTTACTCATGTGTTTTTTTACGGTGCAGGATGTGCTGCAGAGGAGCTTGGAGCTGTTGCACGCCAAGGTCTTTCTCTATTCTTTTGTTGTGCCGAGGTTTTGGTGCTATCCGATTCTATTGGTGCAGCCCGCTCTCTGTTTGCCGATAGTGAAGGTATTTCCATAATTTTGGGTACGGGAACTAACGTTGCTTATTATAATGGGAAGAGCGTGGTTAGCTATAGCCCTTCTTTGGGTTATGTCCTTGGCGATGAGGCTAGTGGGGCGTCGATGGGGCGGGTTGTTTTAACCGATTACTTTTATAAAAGGATGCCCGAATCGTTGAGCGTAGCTCTGGAGAATGGGTATGGTATTACGCTTACCTCTGTTTTAAAGCGGATATACTCTGAGCCTCTTCCCAATCAGTTTTTGGCATCGTTTGTCCCTTTTTTAGTGGAGAATAGGGAGAGTGAATACGTTCAGCAGCTTGTGGCAACGGCATTTAGCGCACTTTACTATGCGCATCTTGCTCATTATGCAAGTATGGGTTTGCCGTATGGCATTGTAGGAAGCGTGGGCTGCCTATTTGCACAGGAGTTTATGTCTCTTGCAACAGAAAAGGGCTTTGCCGTTGGCCCCATTGTTAGGTACCCAATAAACAATCTGCTAGCATACCATAGCGGTAAGTAGTTTCACGGGTTAGTTTTTTAGTTCGTATTAGCGGTATCGTAACTAGTCCCCTAACGTCAAACATCTATTTAAAAATATTGTTGGGTACTCCCGTTTTTGCAGATATCTCGTTTATTAGCTCGGTAAAGTCGTTGGTGCGCCGTTCTTCTCCAATGGCGCAAAGGAATTGGGTTATGGCTTTTAGAAGCTTTAGCTCCATTCCGGTGTACTCTGCAAGGTGGCTAAGCTCTGCTGCCGATCTATAGCAGTTGTATGCCTGTTCAACCATATTGTTCTGTAAGTAGATTGTGGCTAGCGACATGTGACCTGTAATTTTGGGTAAATAGCTATTCCACGGAGAGAGCATTGCAAAAGAATCTTCAATATCGCGAATATCCTTTAAAGTACAGCTATTGCAGTTTAACGCTTTTCTATACATAAAGTAAACGCTTAGCTCTTTGTTTAACCTGTGCGCATCGGGGTTCTTTAGTAGCTTATTGCAGATATGCTCTGTGCTATCAATCCGTTGCAAATCATTGGTTAGCACCAATGTTGGTAAAATAAACTTTGAGGCATCAAGAATAGCTGATGCGCTTGAGCAATTTACTAGGTCGTTCCACAGGCTGTCTATTAGGGAGTTGTACTTACTTCCATCTAAGAATTGGTGTAGCAATAGTGCCGATATGGTTGTTCCAATGTTGCTGTTTTGAGTGGGTTGCAACTTGGCAATTTGTTGGCAATGCTCATCTAGTTCCTTTTGGTTAAGGGAGAAACCGCTGCTCATGGCAAGTAGGGAATGAGCATACAGTTTGTCTGCATCACTTTCACTATACCTTAAGTAGGTTTGTATCATTTCGGGAAGTATAGTGGTTAAGCTGTTCATGTCGGGGTAGCGCTCAAAAACTTTTCTGGCTTGCTTGTTTCTTGCGTAGGAGGGTACAAGCACATTTCTTAAGCTCTCCTGCTTTCTTAGCAGTACAACAATGTTTGGTTGTTCAAATAGTTGGTCTATTGTGCTGCTGTTAAGGGAGAAAAGGCTTTTTAGCGTATCGCTTTCCTGCTCCTTGTATGCAAGTTCGTAAATAAGTGCTATAATGGATTTTTGTAGCGGATGGTTTTTGTAAAGCTCTTCTACTTTTGTAAGCAGATCGTTACTAAAGCCACCGTTGTTTTCAACTAGGCGCTGCGCTATAAGTACCTCAAATAGCTTTTTGGGCGATATTTTTACTTCCTTGTAAAAAGAGCCAAAGGTTCCCTCTTTCGACTCCTCAATTAAAAAACCAAACGATAGGAGCTCTTCGTATGCAGCAAAGTAATTGCCTGCATTTTTTAAATGGATAGGGAAATGCTTTCTAAGCTCATTTTTTGGTATGCCAAGTCCTTTTTTTCCATAGCTAGTACTCTCAACAATGGTGTTAACAATGTCAGCCTTCTCATCGGAGTTCGATGCAAAGTAGATCTGCTTTTTAAGATACTCCTTAAATAGTTCTAGCTGGTCGTTGGTTGAAGTAGCTGGCTGGAAGTCGCTAATAAAGAGCTGTAATAGGTACGGATGAGCAATAGTTGCCTGTATTTCAGGCGTTAGCTCGTCAATAAGCACTCGTTGCTCGTAGGTTTGGTTTATGGTATTATCAAGAATATGCTGTATCTCGTTACTTGTAAGCGGTGGTATATTGCTGCCATACGCATCAAAATCAATATCTTCAACGCCAAGCCATGTTCGCTTTTCGGCCTCAATTGTCCCAATAAAATCGAGCCAAGTCGATAGCCTAGAGGCAACAATTAGCTTAAACTTTGCCAAAGCCTTACCTTTTGAAGCAAAGTGGTGTAGCCCCTCAAAAATCTTCTCCTGTTTGGTGGAGTTCGAGGTGGCTTCCTCTAGCCCGTCAACAAGTAGTATTAGGTTGCCAAGCGCTTCGTCAGGATTTTGCGCAAGGTAGTCAAGCAGGTTTGTTGCTTCTGGTACTCCCAGTAAGCTCTGTACCCACTGCGAAAAGGATGTTTCGGCGTTGGCATTATGAAGCAGTGTTTTTACTGGTACGTACAGTACAATATCGTTATTACAGTTCCGTTTGTTGTGCAAGTAGGAGAACCAGCTTGCCATTAAGTACGACTTCCCGTAGCCTCCAGGGCCAACTATGGCAGTGGAGGCATAGTCCGATTTTAAGAATAGGCTTAGCTTGTCGTTTAGCCCGTTTCTAAGCACCGATGAGCTTAGCGACAGCCCATTTATGTAGCGTTGCTGCTCAAATGTTTGTAAACTGATGATTTGGGCCTGTAACCGTGCTTTTTCCCAGATCTCTTTAACCGGAAAAATTAGTGTAGGCTTGTGGTTCTCTAACTGGAGAAAATTATCCCACCCTGTTGCGCCAATATATTGTGCAAGTATGTCAAGCGTGACACGAGACGGTTGAGAATTCGTTGCAAGGAAACCAAACACACGCCTTAATGTGGCTGGGCTTATTTGCTCTCCTGTATGGCTAAATATGTTGGACGATAGTGCATTGCAGTCTTTTTGGTAGGTTATTTTTCGGCCAAATTGTTCTTCAATGCGGCGTTTAAGATTATTTAACGATTCGTCGAGCACAGCTAGGTCTTTTTAATTTGAAAGTGGCTTGTTTACTGGTTGTTGGGCAAATGTATTAAGAAAAAACCGAATTCATAACACTACGAAAAAATATTGACTGATTTGACCCCTTGTTGTGTGTTAGAGTCGCTCTATTTTTGACCCAAGCAAATGACCCCCGAGTTTGCGGTGAAATAAAGTATAAATGCAGAAAATTATCGGTTATGAAAAAGTTTGTAGCAATTTTTAAGGAAAGCCTTATTACTCGTGCGAGTGCTGATTACGGTGTGTTTGTAGTCTTTTTTATTATCACGGTAATCTTTCTTTTTACTGTTCTTAAAAACTTTTAACTAACCTCTTTGCTAACCCCAAAATCTACCGCATATGCTAAGCCAAGTTTGGAAGTTTTGCCACGCATCGGTTTGCTCTCTCAACTTTTTGAATGAGCGCGGCGTTTCAATTGATAGCTTAACTGGATTTAAGGTAAATGGTTGCTTAATTACAAGTGAGCAGGCCTTTTATGTAACCAAGGCTAAGAAAGTTGATATTACTTTTGTTGGCGACGATGCTAATACGGTAGTAGCCTCAATGCGTATTCCTTACGCCGAGTTTGTGAAGGATCTAAAAATAGGAATTTCCAACAACAACGCCGATTATGCCGTTTTTAATATCGATTTTCCCGATTTTGAAAGCATTCCTTCGCTAAGACTTAGCTCGCAGCGTAACTTTCCCATTGGGTCTAGTGTAGCATTCCTGTCGTTTGGTTACGGTACGCGTAATCTTTCGCTAAAATCGGCCATTATTTCATCGTATCATACCAATTCCGAAGGTATCCGTTTCCTTGAGTTCGATGGGCAAACCAGCTTTGGAAATAGCGGTTCTCCGATTATTAACCCATTAACCATGGAGGTAATTGGCATTGTTTCGCGTCGTACAAATAATGTATCCAAGGCTTTCAACCAGCTAATGGATATTGTTAACACTAATCTTGACGAGCTTAAAAGGGTTGAGGGCGTGGTTCGCTTTGGCGATATTGATCCAATACAAGTTCTTGTGGCTAACCAAAATCAGCTTAAGCATTTGGCTTCAAATATTTACCGTTACACCGTTTCGTCTAACTCGCAAGCGGTTATGCTCGATCATATTTTGACCTATTTCAATGAGAAATCCACTGAATCTGCATATATATATCAATCTTCACTGGTGAAGGAGGTTGATGTAACGCTTTCGTAGGGTTTGTTGTTTATTTTGCTAGTAAAGGCTGACCAGTAACTGGTTAGCCTTTCTTTTATGCTTTATAATATCTTTTGCCATGCTATTTAGCCACATTAAAGTAACTTTGCTTACATACTTTTGCATAACTATCAAAAGTTAATTTGGTATAATGTTATTCAGGCTAAGCGCCTACTTAAAATAATTAGGAGGAAAGAAATGGTTAATGAAAATGTTTTAGCATTCCTTGAGAAGATTGAACTTTTTAGAGGATTAAATGCAGATGAGTTTCAGCTCCTTGTAAAGAGTGTTAAGGAAAAAACATACAAGCCAAACGAGTTACTATTCAGAGAGAATGGTCCCCGCGAGGATATCTTCATTATTTATGATGGAGAAGTGGAGCTATTCAAGAGTAGTGCATATGGCGTAGAATTAAAGCTTACCCATTTTGGTAAGGGCGATTTCTTGGGAGAGGGATCGTGGGCTAATGATTCGCCCCACTCAACTTCAGCTAGGGCGCTTGTGGCTACAACTGTTTACTCTGTTAGCAAAGAGTTCTTTGCTGTTAATGCAGCAACTACGCTTAAAATATTCTCAAACATTGCTAGGGTTATCTCGCGCCGTATGCGCCATGCTAACTCTAGGATGATTAACCCTGCTGCCCAGTACGAATCTGGCCGCACACGCCGGGAGCACGACCTTTTAGGCGATAGGGATGTTCCTTTTGAGAGTTACTACGGGGTTCAAACCCTTCGTGGTATCGAAAACTTTAACATCTCTGGTGTAACCCTTAACTTCTTTCCTTCGCTTATAGACGGGTTGGCAATGGTTAAGGAAGCTGCTGCTGAGGCTAACTTTGAGCTAGATCTTTTTGAGAAGCCAATTCGCGATGCTATTGTTGCTGCTTGTAATGAAATTAAGAACGGTAAGTTTCATAACCATTTTATTGTTGATACAATTCAGGGTGGTGCGGGTACATCAACTAACATGAATGCCAATGAGGTTATTGCTAACCGTGCTCTTGAAATTTTGGGACATGAGAAAGGGGAGTACCAGTATTGCCATCCCAATAACCATGTAAACCTTTCTCAATCAACAAACGATGCTTACCCAACTGCGGTTAAGATAGCTCTTATAAACAGCAATAAGAAGCTGGTAGAGGTTTTGGAAAGCCTAATTGTATCGTTCGATAAAAAGGCTAAAGAGTTCTCTCACGTTATTAAAATGGGGCGCACCCAGCTTCAGGATGCCGTGCCTATGACCTTAGGCCAAGCGTTTGAAGCGTATGCGGTTACTCTTAGGGAGGAGATTGAGCGCCTTAACCAGAATGCCCGCCTGTTCCTAGAGGTTAACATGGGTGCAACGGCCATTGGTACTGGTATTAACTCTGAGCCAGAATACTCTGCAAAGGTTGTAAACCACTTGCGCCGTATAACCGGTATGGATATTGTTCTAGCATCAAACCTTGTTGAGGCAACTCAAGATACTGGTGCTTTTGTAATATACTCGTCGGCAGTTAAGCGTTTGGCCGTTAAGCTTTCTAAAATTTGTAACGACCTTCGTTTGCTTTCTTCTGGTCCTCGTACTGGTCTTAACGAGATTAATCTGCCTCCAATGCAGCCAGGCTCTTCAATTATGCCAGGTAAGGTAAACCCTGTTATTCCTGAGGTGGTTAACCAAATTGCATTTAAGGTTATTGGTAACGATTTAACCGTAACCATGGCTGCTGAAGGCGGACAGCTTGAGCTTAACGTGTTTGAGCCAGTTATTGTACACAGTATATTTGAGTCAATAGAGATGCTTAAGAATGGTATGAACACCCTTAAGTATCGTTGTATTGATGGTATTACTGCTAATGAGCAGCACTGCCTTGACCTTGTTCACAACAGCATTGGTTTGGTTACTGCGCTTAACCCAGTTTTAGGATACGAAACTTCTACCGAACTAGCTAAGGATGCTCTGATTAACAACAGAAGCGTTTACGACTTAGTTCTTGAGAAGAAGTTACTTACCAAGGAGCAGCTTGATTTAATTCTTGCTCCCGAGAATATGATTAAACCTAGAAAAATGAAGTTCTAGTAAAAGGAAGGGGCTCGCTTAGCGAGCCCCTTTTTTATTCCTCATCAAATTCCTTTAGTATTTTTTGTACTTCCTCCTCGGTGTTACGCAATTTTAGCTTGCATATTTTAAGGAGCTCTGCCACGCGCTTAACATCTTTTGTTAGCTCATCTACGTCAAGCTCATCGCCTTCAATTCTTTCTATAATGGCCTCTATCTCGGCCAACGCCTCGTTGTAGGTTAACGCTTTTTTACTCATTGCTCTTTGCTTGGTAATGTTATGGTAAATGTTGTTCCTTGTTCTAACTTGCTGCTAACGCTTATTGTTCCTGCGTTACGCTCAATAAACTCCTTGCAAATAATCAACCCTAACCCTGTTCCCGATTCTTTCTCTGTTCCTTCGGTAGTGTAGCTCTTGTCTATTCTGAATAGCTTATCCAGGTTCTCTTGCGCAATGCCAACTCCTGTGTCGGTTATGTTTATTGTTACAGCATTGGCTGTGCTAATGGCTTGTAGGCTAACAAGCCCTCCTTTTGGAGTAAACTTTATGGCATTGGAAAGTAAATTCCGAATAACAGTGGCTAGCGTATCTTTATCGGCATAAACAAAAGTATTGTTATTTATGCTTTGAGAAAGAGTTACCTCTTTGCTATTTGCATTAAGTGCGGCAAACTCTATGCACTCATTTGTTATCTCTTTTAGATTGAGCAGCGTGGGATTAACGTTTAGCTTTCCTGTTTGGCTCCGTGCCCATTGAAGTAGGTTCTCAAGAAGTGTTAGCACTTTATTTGCAGAGTGGTGTATTAGGTTGCTATACTCCTTAATTTCCTCCCGTTCTAGTTCTGCCGACTGTATAGAAAGCAGCTCGGTTAGCCCCACAAGAGCATTAAACGGATTCTTTAAATCGTGCGCAATAATGGAGAATAGCTTGTCGCGTGTTTGAACCATAAGTCTTAGCTGCTGCTCCGATTCTCTTAACCTGTCGTTAGTTTCGTTAATTATTGTGAGCTTCTCGCTAAGAGCATTATTGTTTTTACGTTTCTGCCTGTAGGCAAAAAGCAGTGTTGTTAGCATTGCTGCACCAAGAACGATGATAATAATAAGTAGTAGTCGGAAAATGCGTTGTCTTTCAAGCTGAAGCTCCTTTAGCTCAGATTCTTTTTGGAGCGACTCAACCTCATCCTCAATTATTTTAATCTCAGTGCGTTTAGTGTCTAGCTCTGCAACATATCTAGCCTCAAATGTTTTCTCAAGTTGTTCAATGCTGCTTAGGCTATCCTTTAGTGCAGAGTAGTTTCTGAAATACTTAAGTGCTTGGTCTGCATTGGCAATGTTGTTATAGAATGTGTAAAGTGCATATAACGCGTACTGCCTAACAGGGGCGCTTTTTATTTGTTCCCCAATTTGCAAGGAGCGCTTAAGCATGTTTTCGGCATCGTGCTTTGAGCCTGTTTGCGCTAGTATTTCCCCTTGTTTTCTTAGGCATAAGGCCACGCCGCTTTGCATTCCGGCATTGGCGTAGTGCTTTTCCGATTCTGCAAACGATTTTAGTGCATTGTTTACATTCCCTTGCGATTGGTAAATGTTTCCTGTCTCGTTAAGAACCTCCGCAAGTATTGCTTCGCTTTTTATTTGTATAGCAATGGATTGGGCTTTTTTTAGAACCTCAATTCCTGCTTGTTGGTTGTTTTGTAGCCTGTACGCTTGGGCTTGGTTTACCAGCACTTTGGCTAAGCCGGGCAGGTCGCCAGCTTTTTGTCGCTCAGTGGCTGCTTTTTGGTAGGCTTCAATAGCCTTGCCGTAGCTCTTGGTGTCTAAGTAGCTATTGCCTAGGTTTAGCAGCACGTAGGCAATTTCAATAGGGTCGTTACTTTGCAACAGAATTTTGTGCGCATTAGCAAAATAGTCAATTGCCCTATCGCTTGCGCCTAACTTGCGGTATGTAATGCCTATGTTTATTAGCGACTTGGCTATATCGGGCTTCAGCTCTAGTTCCTGCCTAATTTTAAGAGCCATAAGGTATCGGCGGAGCGCTTCGGCTAGTTCTCCTTTTTCGGCATATATATTACCTGCTTCGTTAAGGGTTGATGCCTTTGCCTGTTCGTCAAGAATTTCTTCGCGTAGGCGTAGGGCTTTTTCAAGATTCTCAAGAGCTTGGTTGTAGTTCCCTTGGTGTTTGTACGCTCTTCCTAAATTATCGAGTAGGTCGGCTTGGGAGTCAAGGTGCTTAAGCTTCTCTCTTATTCTAAGCGATGATTCAAACTCAGCAATTGCCTGGTTGTAACGGTTAAATTTCAGGTAGAGTCCTCCAAGTATGTTGCGAATTTCAGCTTCAATTCTCTCCGATTTTGTTTTTTGAGCCAAAGCCAGAGCGGTTTGTAATGCGTAGCTCGATGAGTCAAAGTTTCCAATATCCCTGTAGGTAAGTCCAATATTTCTTAGTGATACTAGCAGGCGCAGGGTGTCGTTGCTGGCTTTTGCCTGATTGTATCCCTTACTGTATTGGGCTAGAGCATCCTTAAGTAGGCTAAAGGTCCAGTAGGTGCTTCCAAGGCTTAGTAGAGCCTCAGTTCTTAGAGTGTCGTTATTGGCTTTTAAAGCCATCTCAAGCGCTGCTCTTTTTAGCTCTATGGACTGGTTGGCTATTCCTGCTTGTCGGTAAACATCACCTGCAAAGAGTAAGAACTGTATGCTTTCGGGGGTAGTGTTTTTCGATTTCTTGTAATCGGTTACCCTTTTATCTATCAGCTTAAAAGCCTCGTTGGGCTTATTGTAAATTAGTAGGCTTCGTATGTTAACCCGTTCAATAATAGCGGGTAAGCCTGTGTGTTGCATGTGTTTTGCCCGGTGGTTTGCAGAGTCAATGGCGGCTAATGCTATTTGCTTTTGATTTGTTATAAAGGCTGCTTCGGCAATTATGGTAAATGCCGTTATTCTGGAGGTAGGGGAGGTTGCTGCGCTGGATAACGCCTTTTGGGCAATAGCAATGGCTCTTGGAGGATCTTCGGATATTAGTTCCTTTGCTAATAATAGTTCGCTTGTCCCGTTTTGTGCAGGGGCAGTAAAAAATGTTGTCAGCACAAAAAGCGATGCAAGCAGCGTGAGTCTGCTCATAGTTTTTGCTTGTTTATAGTCGGAAACCAATAATGCTAATGTCGTCAACCTGCTCAAACTCGCCTTGCCATTCAACAAGGGCTTGGTCAAGAACCTGCAGCTGTTCGTCCATTTGCTTGTCTTGAATGGTTGCCAGTAAGTTTTTGAATGGTTTCGACATGAACTTTTTGCCATCGCCTCCACCAAACTGGCTCACATAACCATCGGAAAAGATGTAGAAGGTGTCGCCACGTTGGTACTCAATAACATTGTTTGTGAAGGGTTCCTGATCCTTAATGTGGATTCCAATAGGCATTTTATCGGCTTTTAGCTCTATTAGCTCCCCGTTGCGGAAGTATAACAGCGGATTGTAAGCTCCTGCGTATTGTATGGTTTGTGTACCCTTTTCTATAATGCAAAGGGCGATATCCATGCCATCCTTAGCCTCATCCTTTTTACCCGTTTGGTCCAGCGTTGTTTTAACAAACTCTCTAAGGTTGTTTAGTATGATATTGGCCTTTAGATCCTGTATGTTTGCAACAATTTCGTTAAGGAAGGCAACGCCAAGCATACTCATAAATGCGCCGGGTACGCCGTGTCCGGTACAATCGGCACAAACTACAATGGCCTTATTGTCGCGTTTTGTCATCCAGTAAAAGTCGCCACTTACAATATCGCGTGGTTTAAACAGTATAAAGCTGTTTGGAAGGATATCCTGCACAAGCAAATCCGAAGGCAAAATGGCCGTTTGTATTCGTCGTGCGTAGTAAATGCTATCGGTAATTTCCTGTTTCTGCTTAGCAAGAAGGTCGCGCTGACCCAGAATCTCATCGCGTTGAGTTTCAATCTCCTCCTTTTGCATTTGTATCTCAGCGTTTTGCTCGGCAAGAAGTGTGTTTTTGCGTTTCTTCTCCTGCAGCTGAATCACAACAAAGGCTGCAAAGAAGAGCACAAGGGTAATTCCAATTCCCATTGCCAGCTTCTCAACCCTGTTGCGCTTTATTGTTTCATCTTTAAGCGCCTGATCCTTAGTTAGTATTTGTAGCTGCTGCTCTTTTTTCTCCGTTTCGTACTTGGTTTGAATTTCGGCAATGGCCTCTAGGTTCCCTTCGTTAAGTAGGGAGTCCTTAACGTTGCCAAACTCTTTGTAGTAGGATAGCGCTTTATCGAATTTACCCAGTTTTTCATACGATTTTGATATGCCCTCGTAGTTGAGCTTAATTATCTCTTTTAAGCCAATGCTTTGCGACTGCTCTAGGCTTGAGTAGTAATACCCCAAGGCCTCCTCGTTCCTGTTCTGTAGGGAGTAAACATCGCCAATGTTGTTGGTGATAAGGGCAATTCGGCGCTTGTCGTCCAGTCGGCGGCAAATGCGTAGCGCTTCGTGGTACGAGCGCAGTGCAGCCGATAGCTCTTTGTTGGCCGTGTAAACGCTACCCAAGTTTATTAGATTGGATACAATTCCTGTTGTATCGTTAAGCTCCTGCTTTAGCTTAAGCGATTGCTTGTAGTACGATTCGGCCTTCTCAAAATCCTTCTTCTCCTCAAACAGCACGCCGATGTTGTTGAATATTTGTGCCGATGCTTCCTTGGATTCATGCCTGTCGGGTGTTTGCTGGTGGTACGCTAGTGCCTCGTTGTAGTACCGTAGCGCCTCGTCAAGCTGCTTTAGCTCCTTTAAAATACCGCCAATGTTTACTTTGCGTATGGCGGCTTCGTTTGCGGCTGTGTTGCGCACCGACTCAATGGGCGAGTGCTTTAGTCTCTCGCTAATTTTTAGCGCTTCAACAAAGTACTCTAGCGATTGGGAGTAGTTTCCTCTGTAGAACTCAATGTAGCCTAGTGTATTAAGGCCTCGCGATATATAGGTAGTGTCTTTATGCGCAGCAGCGTATTCCTTAAGTTTTAGGAGCGACTCAATGGATTTGGTGTAGTCGTTCTGGTAAACGTAGGTCATCCCCTTTAAATAGTAAATGTCGCAAATAACGCTAGGTCTTTTGGACAACTCGATATCCAAGGAGAGCGCTTTGTTGGCTATTTCAATGGCCTTGTCGTATTCATTTTTATACTGATGCGCAACAATTAGCTTGTTGTAGCTCTCTACTAGTTCGGCAATGCTGTCGGTTTTTGATAAAAAGTTGATAGACTGGTTGAGTACCTCTATTGATTCGTCGAGCGACTCTGGACTTTCGGCAATCTCGGAGATAATTCCAAGCGCTTGCCCCTTTAAGTATAGCGCATACCCTTTGTAAAAGTTACTCTCGGCTCCCGATGCTGCGTTAAAACCATTATCGGTATATACAATGGCTTTGTTGTATGTGTCAAGGGGTGTTTCCTCGTTGTAGTCGGCAAGGGATAAGTAGTTCTTGGCTATTTGTAAAAGAATTCTTGCGGTCTCTTCCTTTTTCGCTTTTTTTAGAGCACTTTCTAAGCTATCTATTCTGTTTTGATAATCCTTTGCCACATTTTGTGAAAATGCTGTTGTGCTTGTAATGCAAAGGATTAGTAGCGTTATGTATATTCTTTGTTTTAGCATTGTAATTGTTTTGAAGGGACAGGGTATTAACCATAAAGTTACTAAGATAAGATTTTATGCAAAACATTTTTTAGGATAGATAAAAAACTTACGTAAGATACTGATGGGGCGATTGTTGCAGTGTGCTCCTGTTGCCATCTTATAGGAAATAGGCTTTAAATAGCATGCAGCTCTATTTATGCCGATGCTTATTGTAAATTGGATGGGAAGTATTGTCCGCTTAGTATTACTTTGGGAGCGTAAAAGAGAATGTGCTCCCCTTTCCAACATTGCTTTTTACAATTATTTCCCCGCCAGCACGTTCAATAAACTCTTTGCAGATAATTAACCCTAAACCAGTTCCTTCCTCGTTGGCCGTTCCTTTTGACGAGAATGATAAATCGGTTCTAAAGAGCTTGTTTATATCGTTGGGGTTAATGCCAATGCCGTCGTCAATGGTATCTATTCTTACTTTTTGGGTATCATCAACGTAGGCTTTAACCCGTACGCTTCCCCCTGCATGTGTAAACTTTATGGCATTATTAATAAAGTTTCTAAGCACTGTTGATACAATGTTTTTATCGGCGAATGCCTCCAGCTCGTTATCAACATCAATGGAAATGTTAATTCCTTTTTTATCGGCATTAATCCGGAGTAGCTCTGTCTCCTGATTAATAATAGAGTATAGCTTTATTTTTTCGGGATTGTATGATAGTTTTCCTGTTTGGGTTCTGGACCATTGTAAAAGGTTCTCGAGCAGCCTAAATAGCGATTGCGCCGATTCATTAATGACGCCAATGTACTCCTTGGTTTCCTTTGTAGTAAAGTTGTCGAAGTTGTGGTGAAGCAGCTCGCTAAAGCCTAAAAGGGCATTGAATGGGTTTTTTAGGTCGTGGGCAATTATGGAGAAGAATTTATCCTTTGTGCTATTGAGTGCTTTAAGGTTTTTTTCCGATTCGCGGAGCTTCTCATTTGCCAATTTTAGCTCCTCGTTCTTTTTGGAAAGCAATTCGTTGCTCTTCTTTTTTAGATGAAGCCCATAGTAAATAAGGAATAGAAGCCCTAGAAGCAGCAGCGCTAGAATTATTAGGTATTTCTGAAAGTTCTTTTGCCTAGTTGCGTCAAGTTGTCTTATCTCGTTATCTTTTTTTAGCAGCTGAATCTCCTTTTCCTTTGCTTCCGTTTCAAAACGGGTTTGCATCTCTATAACCTTGTCGTTACGTTCTCTGTTATGCAATGAGTCTTTGTAGGAGAGGAGTAACGATTGGTATTCAACAGCCTTTTTGTAATCGCCTCTGTTTATGTGTATTTTGGCTAAAACCTCATAGCTTTCGGCTAAAAATGACTTGTCGCCATATTGCCTTGCAAGAGGAAGCGCATTATTTACATATTTAAACGCTAGGTTATTATCGCCTATGGTAAGTGCAACCTGTGCTAAGTTGTTGTTTGTGTTGGCAATGCTTCCTATGTCATTTATCTCTTGGCTTATGGCCAGTGAGTTTTTGTAGGTTTGAATTGCCTTATCGTAGTTTTTTAGCGTTGCATGAACGTAGCCAATATTGTTTAGAACGGCAGAAATGCCCTCCTTATCGTTATGTTTTTCGTAATGCCCTAACGCATTAGTGTAGTATTCAAGAGCTTTGGTGTAGTTGTGTTCTGAGTCGTAAATAATGGCTAGGTTGTTTAAAAGGCTTGCTATAGATCCTGTTGTTCCAATGGAGTAGTGTAAGTCTAAAGACTTTTGCATATACTCCTTTGCCATGTCGATATTTTTGATTTTGGAATGTATCTCTCCTATTATTGCGTAGGTAATGGCAAGTGCTTCTTTATCCTGATGGCTAATTGATACGTTAGCTAAGCGTAGGGCGTACTCTAAAGCCTTATCATAATTGTGAATGTGTATATAAACCGAGGTTATGTAGTAAAGTGTATTTTTTTGGTTTTCAATGTCGTTGTAATCAATGGCTATTTTTAGAGATTGTTTAAGGGCTTCTAAACTTTCGTGAATTCTATTTTGCCTATAATAGCTCATTCCAATGTTGAACAGGCTGTGCGACACCCTTAGGGTAAGGCCGTGCTTTTCTCTAATGTTTTTTGCAAGAGTATAGTAGTGTAATGCTGAGTCGCTAAGATTAAGGGCTGTAAATACATTGCCCAGTGCATTGTAGGAGTTTGCAAGAAGCGTATCGTAGTTGCTATTGATGGCAAGGGCAATACTTTTTTTGGCATAGAAGTAGAAAGAATCTACGTTGGTGTTCCCGTATTGGTACGATATGTTGGTGTAGATATCTATTTGTTGTTCTAAACTTGATGCGGTGGAGAGCCTATTGAATAGACTGTCTAATCGTGGATTTTTATCCTGAGAGAAGACACCTGTCCCTAGCGAAACTAATGCGCAAAGAGGAATAATAGAACGTAATATGAAGAGTTTCAATTCGTAAAAGTTTATTATGGCAAATTAAGGAAAACATATCCTAACGGCATTGCTTTTTCTCAAGTTTTTTGTAACGGTAGAATTATCTTGGTGTTAAATAACCCTACTGCTTATCTCCCCATTATAAAGAATGGTAGTTACTTCCGTTCCTGTTTCTACCTGATCTTTACTTTTAATAAGCGTTTTGCCGGAATATGTAATAGAATAACCTCGTTTAAGAACGTTTTCGGGATTTAGTGCTTCAAGGTTACGTTCGTGCGCATCAATTTTACGAATGGCGGTGTTAACTGATTTTATGCTCTCCTTTTTTAGTGCGAAGGAATGGTTTCTTACTCGTTCTTTTTCTTTATTTATTTGATTTGTTACTTGTTGCGATAGTGATTTGCTCTTCTTTTGTAGCCCAAATTTCTCGCGTTGCACAGCTAGCGTGGTAAGGCTTATTGCCTTGGCTTTGAGTTTTTCAAACTGGATAGCCGATAGGCGTGTTTTGTCGTAAACATGTGCGGGTAATACAATCTTTATCTCTTGTAGCTTCTGTTTGTTACTGGCAATTGCGCTTTCAACAATATCAACAAAAAGTTCTTTAAGGTTAATGGCAGTTGCCTCGGCCTCGTTAAATTTAGTGATAATAAATTCTGCTGCAGCGGTTGGCGTTTTTAGCCGTTGATGGGCTACCATGTCGGCAACCGATGTGTCCTTCTCATGTCCTATGCCTGTTATTACGGGTAAGGGGAACTGTGCAATGTTTGCTGCTACCCAGTATTCGTCAAAGCAAGCTAGGTCCGATTGTGACCCACCGCCCCTTATAATAGCTACGGTGTCAAAATTTTCCTGTTGCTCGTAAACCTGATTAAGGGCGTTCACAATAGATGCTTCGGCCTGTGTGCCCTGCATTACTGCTGGGAAAAGTGTTAGCTCTATGCTGTAACCATAAGGGTTGTCTGTAATTTGATTAACAAAATCCTGATATCCAGCAGCCTTATCCGATGATATTACTGCAACCCGCTTGGGCAGTAACGGCATGGATAGCTCTTTGTTCATGTTTATTACCCCCTCGTTCTCTAGCCGTTGTATGGTTTCTCGGCGCTTAAGCTCTATTTCGCCAATTGTGTAGCTGGGTTCAATATCAACAATTCTGAGGGATAGACCGTACACCTCGTGAAAGGCTAGATCAACCATAACAAGCACTTTTAGCCCTGCGCTTAGCTGTCGTTGTGTGGCTGTTTGGAAGTATGGCTTAAGCATTCGGTAGGTATCGCTCCATATTGTGGCTCTGTTTTTGGCTACAATTCGAGAGGCAAACTCATCTTTTTGCACCAGCTCAAGATAGCAGTGCCCAGTGCTACTCTCTTTTATCTCGCTAATCTCCGCGGTAATCCAGTAGTAATCGGGGAACGAGCCCTGTAAATATGCTTTAATGCGCTGGTTAAGCTCAAGTAACGATAATTTTTCGGTTGTCCCCATTTTATCTCTTTTCTGTGTTTCCGTTTGGCTGGCTTATTACAGCTTTAGCGCTTTGGTTGATAGCTTAACGGTGTCGTATGTTACGTTAATTAGGTATAGTCCGCTGCTTAGCTCCTTTGGCAAGATTAACTCTACTAGGCCGTTACTGGCATTTTTAACTTGGCTAACCAAGCGTTGTCCGTTAACTGAAACAACTGTTACGCTAACCAATTTGTTTGTTGCGTTGGGAAGAGTAAGGGTTATTGTGGTATCGAACGGATTTGGGTATATTCTTAGCCCAGCGGCGCTGCTGTTCTCCATATTGTTGGTGCTTAGGGCGGTTCCAAAGTTGGGTAGCCCGTAGCCTAGGGTGTTGTTTGGCAGCTGGCTTTGCGATGCGTTAGCTTTTATTTGCTCCACAATTTCGGTGGCGGTATAGCTGTTATGGGCTTGCCATAAGCAGGCCACTAACCCCGATATTACTGGCGCCGATAGCGATGTCCCATTAGTTGTGCCTATTGAGCCATCAATGTTTTGTACGGCAGTGTTAACGCCCATTGCGGCAATGTCGGGCTTTATTCGGCCATCGGCCGATGGCCCTACGGACGAGAAACTGGCTGGTTGACCAGTTGAAGTGGTTGCTCCAACGGTAAGTACCCCTGTGGCATCGGCGGGAGCCGATATGTAGCGCCATGGCGAATCGCCATCGTTGCCAGCGCTAATTACTACCACCATCCCTTTTTGAGCTGCTATGTTGGCGGCTTTGGTTGATGGGGCTGTATTCCCATCAAGTTCCGCGTAGGTATGGTTTTGGGAGGTTACATCAAAAGTGGTGTAGCCTAACGAGGAGTTAATAACATCGGCACCAACGCTATCGGCAAATTCGGCGCCTGCAGCCCAGTTGTACTCCTCAATAAGCTGCTCGCTGTTGGTATCTTCGGTTCGTATCAGCCAGTAACTTGCATGTGGTGCGGTGCCCACTAGTGTGTTGGGTATTAGCCCTGCCATGGTGGAGAGTACAACTGTACCATGCGAGTGTTGTAGGTAGATATTGGCTGCGGGATTTACAAAATCCTTAGTGCCAAGCAGTCGTTGGCTGTTGCGTAAGCTGTCGAATGCGGTTAGGGTATTCACGTTTCTGAATCCGGCATCTAAAACGGCAATGGTCATTCCTTTTCCGGTAAAGCCTTGGTTGTGGAGTATGTGCCCATTTAGCATCTTAATTTGTTGGGCGGCCGATCCGTAGCTAAACCTATCGGTATCGGTGCTTTTAGATTGGTAGGCAGCGCCAAAGTCAAATTCGCTTAGAGGGGTTCCCTGCTTAGCGGGGTCGAAAATTTGGCTGACGCTTGCAACAAAGTCAAGCCCAAGAATGGCTGTGGTAACGGCGGAACTGGGAATTTCGGCTACAACGCCGTTAAACCATTTAAGCGGATATTTTACCATTGCGCCCTGTTTAATAACGGCATCAATGTACTGCTGGTTAACGGGCAAGTCCTGGGTAGTAACGGATATTCCTTGCCTTTCCCTCCGGGAGATGGCGGTGGGGCTAAGAAAATCGCTGGGGTTCTCGGTTGAATAGGTGCTGTTGCTCTTATTGGTAAAGGCAATAAAGTATTTGCTTTGCGAGAACCCATTTAGCGATAGGGTTAGAAGAGTGGCAAGGAGTATTCTTTTCATACTACAATGATTTTGCTACGTATGTTTTGGGGTATTACTTATGCTAGAATCCTCCAGTGCGTTCAAAAAAGCTTTGTACGTCTGGCTCCAAAATTTGTCCCGCATTTTTTAGCATCTCCTCAATTTCTCTGGTTTCACGTTCCATCTCTTCCTCTCGGTTCTTAGGGAAGCCATTAACGTACTGAGTTTGCCTTACCAATTTCCTATCCATGTTGTATATGCTCCAAATGCCATGCTTAATGCCTTCTTTATACTGTCCTTCAATGCGAACGGTGCCATCGGAAAAGTAGGAGCAAATTTTGCCGCTTTGCTTTCCGTTTACTAGTGTCCATTCCGTTTTTATTTGTCCATTGGGGTAGTACTGGCGCATGTCGCCTTCAATTTCGCCGTTAACGTAGGGAATAACCTCGTAAACGGCGCCGCTGCGGTAGTAGGTAATGTAATTGCCATGCTTAACGCCACGTTGGTATGTTTCTTGAAAAACCAAGCGTTTATCGGGGGCAAAGTATTTCCACACGCTATCCTTTTTTTCGTTAAGGTAGGTTCCCTCGGCTGCTACTTTGTAGCCTCCAGAGTAGTAGAGTTTTACCTGTGCCTTATTGCCTGTGCTGTTGAATGCCATCTCGGCAAGGAGGGTTCCATCCTCATGATAGCGGGTAACGATACCGCGGGGTTTATCGTCTTTAAAGTAGCCTTTGTAAGCTAGTTTTCCGTTAGGATAGTTCTTGCGCCAGAATCCCTGTTTGCGGTAGCTGTTGTCGCGCTGGTTAAAAATGGTGTCCTGCACAAAGCTGGATGCACTAACTGTGGTGCTTCCAAAAATCGAAGTAATAATAATTCCTAGTAGGAGAGATAGTTTACGCATACATGCAAATTTTACAACGGTAAAATAACGGTAAAAAACAGAATCAGCAAAACGCGTTCCTAAGTTTATGGCTGTGGATAAAAGAAAAAGGGGTGTTCCGTTTATTAGGTGCGCCCATTTGGTGTTATACGATGCTGAAGTGTATGTGTGCTTTGGGGCTTTAGGCTTTGTTTCTTAGGTTTGGTAAGAGTTTTTTTGTTTTAATCCATTTTTAATCACTGCGTTGCTGGCAGTGCTCCTTGAGCGCCGTTCGGCTAGTTTTATTAGTACGATGCCAAAATTTTCCTAAAAGCGGCGTTGGGAACAAAGCCCTCGGCATCTTCGGCGTAATCGGGGAGGATGCGCTCAACAAAGTACATGTTAATGTCGCCAATGTTTTTAGCAGGAACCTTACCGCGGTAGGTGCAAAGGAAAAAGTCCTTTATGTACTGGTAGGTTGTTTCGGAAACGTTCACTTTTCCTGCTTCGCCCGATGATTCCATGCGGCTGGCCACATTCACGGTATCGCCCCAAACATCGTAGGCAAACTTCTTTTTGCCTATTACGCCTGCTACTACGCTACCTGTGTGAATGCCAATGCGTAGGCGCCAAACAGGTTTTTTCTTTATGGCGTTCTTCTGGGCTATCTCCTCAACAAAGCGCTGAATCTCTAGGGCGGCAAGTACGGTGTCGAAGGCGTGGCTATGGTTTTGGCGCGGAATACCGCCAACGCACATGTAGCAGTCGCCAATGGTTTTTATTTTCTCAATAAAGCGGGCCGAGGTAATTTCCTCAAAGTTCTCGAAGTAGAAGCTAAGCTCCTTAATAAAGTCCTCGATGGTATCGAACGAGACGGAAACCTTTGAGAAGCCCACAAAATCGGCAAACATAACCGATACCTCCTTGAACTTTTTTGGAGGTGCGGTGCCCTTCTTGCGCAGCTGGCGAGCCACCTCCCAGGGTAGGATGTTGCGCAGCAGCTCCTCCGATTTTGCCTGTTCCTCCTCAATGGACGATTTTTGCTTCTCTATTTCGGTTCGTTGTTCGTCTAGCATCGTATTGGCCTGCTCAAGGTGCTCCATAATGGAGAGCAGGTGGTCGTGCTTATCGCTCAGCTCCCTTTCGGCCTCTTTAATGCCCGTAATGTCGGATTCAATGGCAACTATCTTGCTAATCTGTTTGTTGGAGTCAAATACCGGTGTTAGCGAGGTTTGTATGTATTTAACCTTTCCACTAGGGGTTGTCCAAAGGCTATCGTAAACTATATACTCGCCATCAATGCGGCAGGTTTTCATGGCACGCACTGTGTTCTCGGGCAGGCTTTCATCAAAAAGGTTGGTGCCAAAAATGCTACTAAAGGTAGCAAGGTTGCACTCGTAAAGCCGCTCAAACCCATCGTTAACCCAGGTTATTTCTCCTGTGGAGTCGATTATTAGCACGGAGGTTCCAGCGCTACTAGCAGCTAACGATATCTCTTTAAATTGGTGCGACTGCTTGCGGAGCTTTTGCATAAGCCGTCCCTTCTGGAAGTTGAGCTCTATGCGCTGTAGCAGCTCGTTTACCGAAACGGGAATGGTGATAAAATCATCAATCCCAGCCTGAAAAAGGAGCTTAATGGAGCTGTTGGTATTGGCTTGGGCAAAGGCAATAATGGGTACATCCTCTGCCAATGGGTTTCCTTTTACAGCGGCAATAATCTCGGCGCTACTATTAGCTGAGAAGGTGGCATCAAAGAATACTACATCGGGAATAACCTGTTCTAGGTAGGTAAATAGTGAATTAGGGGTGTTTGCATAACTAACGGAAAAGCCATCGTCAACTGAGCTAAGTAGGTGCTCCAGTTGAGTAATGGCTTCCGAAGAATTTGATGCAATGAGAACAATATAATTCACTTAGGAAAGGCTTTTTACATGTCGAATATAGTACAAATAAAAATAAAGCCCAACCTAACAACCTAAAACCTTTTAATTACCCTTCCGCTACCATATTAAACTCTGCCCAAAGGGTTTCGTTAGGGGTGGGGGCAACAATAGTAACCTGGGTTTGCGATATGGGATGAATGAACGACATTAACCGCGAATGCAGGTTAATTCCTCCACCGGGATTGGATCTAGGATAGCCATACTTTAAGTCGCCCCTAATTGGACTGCCAATTTTAGCTAGCTGACAGCGAATTTGGTGATGACGCCCTGTTAGCAAATCAATTTCAAGGAAATAGTAGTTGGCAGTGCTACCCACTAAGCGGTACTTAAGTTTGGCCAGCTTAGCATCCTTTTTAGGGGAGTCGTAGCAAAAGCTTTTGTTCTTTTGCGAGTCCTTAGTAATGTAATGCTCCAACGTGCGCGACTCGGGAACAGGGCAACTTTTTACTATTGTCCAGTAAATTTTATGAACGGCGCCTTCCTGAAAGAGCTGATTCATACGGGCTACCCCTTTGCTGGTTTTAGCAAACAGCACTACACCACTCACTGGGCGGTCAATGCGGTGCGTAACTTCAAGGAACACGTTACCTGGTTTGGCGTCGCGCTTCTTAATAAAGGCTCTAACCTGATCAAGCAACGCTTCGTCGCCAGTTTTATCGGGTTGCACAATATCGCTACACAGTTTATTTACAGCTATGTAGTGGTTGTCTTCGTAGAGTATCCTATCGGCAGTAAAACTCATTGTTGATATTTAGTGTTTGGCCTACAAGTAGCCTGATTATAACTCAGGCCGGAACTTTTTGGGCATCAATATTAATTACTGTTTGCTTAATGTAAAAGGATAAAAGGGTTCTGCTAGTACTGCTCCCTGTCGTTGGGGAAGTCGCCGCTTTTAACATCGCCAATAAACGATTGGAAAGCGCCCAGCATCTCGGCGTATAGGTTATGGTACCTGCGAAGGAACCTAGGAGAGAACTCCTGTGTTATGCCAAGCATATCGTGTACTACCAGCACCTGCCCGTCAACACCGCCACCTGCACCAATACCAATTACTGGGATTTTAAGGTCGCGGGCAACCTTGGCGCCTAGCTTTGCGGGAATCTTCTCTAGTACAAGGGCAAAGCAGCCTGCATCCTGAAGTATGTGAGCGTCCTCAACAAGTTTATCGGCCTCTTCCTCATCTTTTGCCCTAACTACATAGGTGCCAAACTTATGAATTGACTGGGGCGTTAACCCTAGGTGTCCCATAACAGGAATTCCCGCTGATAGGATGCGCTGAACGGAATCGATAATCTCACGTCCACCTTCAAGCTTAAGCGCATCGGCACCGCTCTCCTTCATAATCCTAATGGCACAGTTAAGCGCCAGCTTGGAGTTTCCCTGGTAGGTGCCAAATGGCATATCAACAACCACAAGCGCGCGCTTTACTGCCCTAACTACCGAGGTTGCATGGTATATCATTTGGTCAAGAGTTATAGGGAGGGTTGACTCGTACCCTGCCATAACGTTAGAAGCAGAGTCGCCAACCAGAATAACATCAATACCTGCAGCGTCAAGAATACGAGCCATAGAGTAGTCGTACCCAGTAAGCATAGAGATTTTTTCGCCTCTAAACTTCATCTCACTCAGCACGTGAGTGGTAATCACCCTTACCTTACTTTCCGTTGACATAATTGGTTCGGATTAAAAATTTAACCTAGCAAAGGTATAGTCTTTTTATGAGATTAACGGAAATGAGGTTCGCAAATAGTGGAAAGAGCAGCAATGCAAGCCAAAAATGCCATAGCAATACTGCTTTGCCATGTATGACTGACAACATGACCGTATGTCACACCCTGTGCGCCAGTATCATTTTAAAAAGTGTAAAACGTATTAGGGCTTGTATTACTGATGCTTATATTGATATTAAGCGAAGTGGTACTGACACGTCCCATTCCAAAATCCTGACAAGTATGATGCATAACCCCCTTGGCATGGTGATTGATTAACTGGAAGCCAAACAACATTGATTAACTCAATTAACAATAATACACAATGGGTAAAATTATTGGTATAGACTTAGGAACAACCAACTCGTGCGTTGCAGTAATGGAAGGCAACGAGCCTGTTGTAATTCCAAACAGCGAAGGAAAACGTACAACTCCATCGGTAGTTGCATTTGTAGAGAATGGAGAGCGCAAGGTTGGAGATCCAGCTAAGCGTCAGGCAATTACCAATCCACGTAAAACCATATCGTCTATTAAGCGTTTTATGGGCGAAACCTTTGATAAGGTTACCAAAGAGGTTGGCCGTGTACCTTACGAGGTTGTTAAGGGCGATAACAACACGCCCCGCGTGGTAATTGACGACAGAAAGTTCACTCCACAAGAGATATCGGCAATGGTTCTTCAGAAGATGAAGAAAACGGCTGAGGATTACCTTGGGCAAGAGGTTACTGAGGCGGTTATTACCGTGCCAGCTTACTTTAGCGATTCGCAGCGCCAAGCAACCAAAGAGGCTGGCGAAATTGCAGGGTTAAAGGTTCGTCGTATTATTAACGAGCCTACTGCTGCTGCGCTTGCTTATGGTCTTGATAAAAAGTCGAGCGACATGAAAATTGCCGTTTTCGACCTTGGTGGAGGTACCTTTGATATCTCTATCCTAGAACTTGGCGATGGCGTGTTTGAAGTAAAATCAACCAATGGCGATACTCACCTTGGTGGCGACGACTTTGACCAAGTTATTATTGATTGGCTTGCCAGCGAGTTCAAAAACGATGAGGGCATTGATTTAAGGCAAGACCCAATGGCATTACAGCGCTTAAAGGAGGCTGCAGAGAAGGCTAAGGTAGAGCTGTCTAGCTCAACCAACACCGAGATTAATCTGCCTTACATTATGCCAGTTAACGGAATTCCAAAGCACTTGGTACGTTCGCTAACCCGCGCTCAGTTTGAGAAACTTGCCGATAGCCTTATCCAAGCAACCCTTGAGCCTTGCCGCAAGGCGCTTAAGGATGCTGGGCTTACCGCATCGGATGTTAATGAGGTTATACTGGTGGGTGGATCTACCCGTATCCCTGCAATACAGCAAGTTGTAGAGAAGTTCTTTGGTAAAGCCCCAAGTAAGGGTGTAAACCCCGACGAGGTTGTTGCCGTTGGAGCATCTATTCAGGGTGGTGTACTAACTGGCGAGGTTAAAGATGTGCTTTTGCTAGATGTTACCCCACTATCGCTTGGTATTGAAACCATGGGTGGCGTTATGACCAAGCTAATTGAATCTAACACAACCATCCCAACAAAAAAATCGGAAACCTTTACCACAGCTGTCGATAATCAGCCATCGGTAGAGATTCACATACTACAGGGAGAGCGTCCTACTGCGGTTCATAACAAGTCGCTTGGCCGTTTCCACCTAGATGGAATTCCACCAGCCCCACGCGGTGTACCACAAATTGAGGTTACCTTTGATATTGATGCAAACGGTATTCTACACGTATCGGCTCGCGATAAGGGTACAGGCAAGGAGCAGAAGATCCGTATTGAGGCATCATCGGGTCTTACCGACGATGAGATTAAGCGTATGCGCGATGAGGCTAAGGCCAATGAGGAGAGCGATCGCCAAGAAAAGGAGCGTATAGATAAGCTTAATGGTGCCGACAGCCTTATTTTCCAAACTGAGAAGCAGCTTAAGGAGTTTGGCGACAAGTTGCCAGCCGACAAAAAAGGCCCAATTGAGCAGGCTTTAGGTAAGCTAAAGGATGCCCACAAGAGCCAGGATCTTGCCGCAATTGATGCTGCTACCGAGGAGCTAAACAAGGTATGGCAAGCTGCATCGGAGGAGATGTACAAAGGAGGTCAGGATGCTGGTCAATCGGCACAACCGGGACAAGAGCAATCTAGTAACGCTTCTGGTTCACAAAATCAGGAAGTAACTGATGTTGATTTTGAAGAGGTGAAGTAATCTCGAAAAGTATAACGCTATTTTTATTCCAAAGCCGCTGCAAACGCTTAGTTTGCAGCGGCTTTTTGGTGGTGTGCCGTGCATGTTTGTTAACTAGAAGGTGGAAGTCCGTTACGGGGGCGGTAGTTACCAACTATTAGCCAAAAGCAAGGGTGCCCGCTGCGAAGCGGAATCTGAAGGAAGCACGAGGCAACCCCCTGAACTGAGGAACACGAACTGCACCAGGCATAATAGACAGGACGAGGTTGCCATACAAGCCAAAATCCAATAACTACCCAGATGTTGAGGTGTAAATGCAGCGGTTACATGGGATGAAAGGGGATGAATTTACCACGGGAGCCCTGACAGACGTGCGGAAACGAAGTGAAAAACATGGCTAACAATTACCGTCAGGAGTTAGCAGAGACCAAAGTGCCGCACCACGGGCTGGTGAGGGAAGGGTCGAATTCTAAGAGGTGAGCATCAAATGAAAGCTACTGTAGGAATTGTAAAAAAGCAGAAAACGGAGCAAGACACCTGCCAACTAAAAGATTGGCGGAACCCGAAGGATACGAGGAGGGCATACATTCCTATGGATGACCAAAAAAAGAACACACCAACACAGCGGATTATACGCCAATGCTACTAGAGTACGTTCTCTCACCACCGAACTTGAACAAGGTTTACAAACAAGTAAAGCGGAATGGTGGGAGAGGTGGGGTTGACAATATGGACACCACGTTACTGTTGCCTTACACTCCCGAAAATAAAATAGGAGGAAAACTATTTATTTTCCTCCTACTCGATTTTGAAACCTATTAATCCTTAGTTGCAATCAATATCAGATATTCCGCGGGAATAATCGAATTGTAACACACTACTGTATGAGTTCCCATCATAATTTTGTTTTAAACCTATTTTTTGGTAGATGCACCTGCCTGATTCATAGGATGCATTAACATAAATTACAATTGATCTATACTCGGGCTGTCCAGATATCTCATGACGATTTATATTCCAATCCTTGCTGAGAATTTTAACCCCTTTAACAACTCCAGCACCGTCAATGTCTTCCGTAGAGTCATGTTTTAGGAAGTTCTCTTTTGCCCACTTTGTTGCTTTTTTAACTAGTTCTGGGTCGTTCATTCCAGCCTCTATTTGATCAAAAGTTTTACCAACCTTAAAGGTTGCTTTTGGATCCTTTTCTAGAACAACATCTTTTTCAAAAATAAAAGCCCCATTTCTAAGAGTAACAATAAAGGTAACATCATTTTTTCCTGGCTGTAAATATTCATAAACTTGTTTATAGCTCTCCCTTGCCATTTGGGTGGTATTTATGGTAATTGCTATGGAGTTTGCTTCATTTGTTTCTTTAATATTATACGTGCCCATTTGGACCTCTTTATTCTTGTTTTTTATTTTAGCAGACAATGTGTACTGGTCAAATTCCGCATTGTAATTACATGTTCCGTTTTTTCCATACATCAGATACTTTAGCTTAGTATCAAGAAATACTCTTCCGTAAATTGGCTCGGCTGCTTTAAAAGTTGTTTGAAACGCGTTCTCTGATGCTCCCGTTTCAGGTATTCCTGCGGTTGAGTACACCGCTTTATTTATATGCTTTTTGTGTGTAGGATCGGTAATGTTATTCACATTATGCTCTTCAATTTTTGTTATAATGTATTGTGCCAACTCTTCATGACCGTTTTTTTGGGCTAAGCAAAGAGCTGAGGCCTCATTGTTAACCTGTCGCTCATTATCCTCCTCAATCATTCCTGCATATAAACTAAATCTATCTACCAGCATTTTAAAGATTTCTAACTGACCATTAGCTGCTGCTACTAGTAGAATATTTATTCCCTTATCGTTATTTGCACCATTGTTAACTAAATATTCGCAAATATCTTTATTACCATTTTTTACGGCATAATATAAGGCGTATTCATTCATATATGGTTTTACGATGTTTGGGTCGGCTCCTTTTTCAATTAGGAATTTTACCATATCTAGGTTGTTCTTCTTTACAGCGGCAATGAGTGGCGTTGTTTGGTTGGTAAAAGCATTAATCTTTGCACCTGCATTTAATGCTTTTTCTGCTAATGCTTTGTCATTTTCTTCTGCTGCTTTAACTAATAGCGGATCAGCATTTGCTGCAAGAGTTTTCGACTCTAAACTTGCGACTAACTCATCGTATTCCTTCTGATATTTATCCTGAAACGGACAGGGCTCTTTTTTCCATTTTTCCAGATCTCTACCAGCAGATCTGGTCATTGTTTCTGCCGCGCCGTAATTTCCCCCGTCTATGTATTCGTAGGCTTTTTTTACGGAGTTGTGAAAACTTTTGTCAAGGTGTTTGCATTCAGCAGAAAGCTCATTGATTGTAGATTTTGTGCCTTTCTTTCCTGTAGCAATCTTTTCAAGTTTGCGATTAAGTTGTGCTTCAGCGACATTGGAGTTTAGTAGGACAAAACAAACGCAAAGAGCGCTGAGAATAATAACTTTTTCATGAGGTTAATAAGTTTTATGAATTAAATTAATGTATATCAAATTTAACATAAATTTCCTTGTATCCGAGAGGGACGCAACGTAAACGTTGAAGTGAATGGTTATTTTCCAGAAAATCTAATTGTGTTTTTGAGGGGCAACTGGCCATTGGTATAAGCAAAAGGGGAATGCTAGGCTCCCCAACTCATTTGCTCTATCTTATCATGTGCTGTAACAAAATATACCTATTAGCATGGTTGTTTTGCAGTTAGCTTTCGTTTTTATTTACTCGTTTTTTGGGTTGAGCCACGCGGTGTAATCGTTCGGCGCACAGCGTTTTACTCCGCCAGCAACGCCGCTCCGTATGCGCCAACAAAGTGAGGCGTTTCGGGAACTATAACCTCTTCGCCTAGGGCTTCGCGGAGTAGGTGTACCATACAGGGGTTGTTGGCTACGCCCCCTGCAAACATCAACGGGAAACCGATATTCTGACGGCGTATCATTCCAATGGCTCGTCGGCAAATGGATTGGTGAATGGCCAGTGCAATATCGGCTCTGTCGCAACCCTTGGCCATTAGTGAGGTTACTTCCGATTCGGCAAATACGGCGCACATGCTGTTTATCTCAACCCCTTTCTTTCCGCTCATGGCCATTGCGCCCATGGTGTTTTTCTCATACCCAAGGGTGGATTCCATCATCTCAAGAAACTTGCCGGTTCCGGCGGCGCACTTGTCGTTCATCTCAAACTTAAGCACCTTTCCCTTGCCATCAAGCGTAATAACCTTGGTGTCCTGACCTCCAATATCGAGCACACCCCTAATGCCGGGATACAGTGCTGCAGCGCCCGTTCCGTAGGCTTTAATCTCGGTAATGGTGGGAAAATCAAAGGCAACCTCAACAATGCCGCGGCCGTAGCCTGTGGCCATCATGCTATCGAAGGTGATATCGGTTAGCAGCTCCTTTACCCGCTCAACAGGATTATGACCAGATATGGCCTGTCGCGATGTTACCACCCTGCCATTCTCTAGCACAACCACCTCAATGCTGCGTGAACCTATGTCAATCCCTGCCTGTCTCATCTGCTCCTTACTATTTGCTGCGGGTTAAAGAAAAAGGGAAATGCAGTAGCAAGTATTATGCGCTCTGCATTTTCCCTCTTTTAGTATTTGATGTTTACTTAAGGATCTCAACAAACGCCTCTACGCGGGTTGATAGCTGTCCAATATCCTCCTGGCTGTAATCGGTCTCTATGCGTAGCACTGGGATGTTCTCCTTCTCCAATTGCTTTTCAACGGTGAACGATTCCATGATGTATGGCTGGCAGAACTGAAGCCCGTAGTGGATAACGCCATCGGCATTGTACT
Source organism: Bacteroidales bacterium (assembly GCA_016931855.1). Classification (GTDB taxonomy): domain Bacteria; phylum Bacteroidota; class Bacteroidia; order Bacteroidales; family Tenuifilaceae; genus UBA5206. The sequence continues at coordinate 20,530 of JAFGDZ010000029.1, read as the reverse complement.
TTGCCTTCATCTCCTTAATATGCTCCACGCGCTCCTGATTAGGGGTGAACACCGCGCAGTCAATTTTAAAGTAGCGGTCAACAATGGCATCAATTAGCCCTTCAATGGTGTTGGCCGAGTCATCGGTTAGGTTGCGTAGCCCGCGCTCGCCAATGCACGACTCTTCGCCCACTATTACTGCTCCTGTTGACTCAATAATGGTTGGCAACTTCCAGTTTGGAATGGCCATTGGGCAGCCCGATAGCAGAATGCGAGGTGCTTTGGCCTTCTTAACGCCTTGGTTAGCGGCAATCTCAACCTCAATCTGATCGCAAATCTTGTTCACGTTCTCGGTAAAGCGCACAGGGTTATCTAAAAACGATACCTGATTAATTAGCAGCGCATCTAGACCCGAGATAGGAGCAGGATCGGCAGCACGAAGGGTAGCCAAGCGCTGTAACGCCTTGCGCTTTGCATTGGTAATGGCAATACCTTCCTTTAAGCCCTCAAGTGTAACCTTTTTACCAGTCATCTCCTCTAGCTGGTTAAGGAAACGCATAAACTCCAGCTTAAGCGTTTGGCGGCCAGCTGGGGTTTTGGTTTGAGGCAAATCCATTTGGTAGAAGTTGGGCACCATATCCTTAAAGGTTTCAAATGCCTTTTTCTTGCCATCGCAGGTGTTCTCGCCAACAATAAGATCCGATACCTCCATGTAGGGGCAAACCTTTCCTAGGCTAAAGCCAAAGAACGATTTTATTAGCGAGCAGGTGTTGCGTGGAATAACCTTCTCTACCTCTTCCTGAGCAAAGTCGGCACCAGAGCAAAGCCCTACCGATGTGCAGCCAGCAGCTAGCACCATCTCCTCGGGTACAAACACGCAGAACGAGCCAATTACCTTGCGACCAGCCTCGCGCTCATCGCATAGCTCCTTAATGCGTAGGCCGTGCGCCTCGCTTATTACAAAGTCGAAGTACGACATGCCCTCTGGACGCTTCTCTTGCGACATGAATATTGATTGGTACGCACCGCCTAGATACTCTAGCAGCGCATTGTGATTCTCGTGGTTCAACCCCAGGTCGGTCCACATTTTTGTATAATCGGCCATTAAAAAGTGCTGTTATTAAATTGGATGGCAAAAGTATAACGCTTTGCTGTTTGCTGGTTAGGGGGGCGTTAATTTAAAATGATTATAAAAAGAAGGGGTGTGGGGATTTTGTTTTGAAAAAGTTCTGTTGAGAGGAAAAAAAACTTGAACTGCATTACCTTTTTCGTTTACTTGTTTCTTCTAACCTTAACCAATTAATTATGAAAAAGCTGATTCTAGCCATTATGGCAATTGTATTAATGGGCACAAGTTATGCTCAAACATCTAAGAAATTAGATTTTAAGGATATTGAATCAACAGAAATCAAGGGCGATATTGTATTGCTATACAATGGCGATTTGGATCCTACATTCTTTGATGTGCATTTTAAACTTTACGTTGGCGGTTACTTGTTTATTGACATACCTGTTTCTGCCGATTCTCAGGGACGAATTTCGGTATCGGAAATTAAATCGGGGATGCTACCTTTTGCCAGCAGATCTTTTGTTGCAATAGTTACCGTTAATGGGTATTCTCGCTTTACAACAGGGCAGTTACAGCATATTCCCTGCTACGATTATCAGGACAACTATACATTTGGCTTGATATTGGGTTCTACGCACTAAGTATTTGGCTTGAGAAAATAAAAAGAGGCTGGCAGAAATGTCAGTCTCTTTTTATTTTGTGAGGGGTGGGGGATAGCTTGCGTTGTTGTTTGGCACAAACAACCTACTCAAAAATCTTATCGGTATTCACAAAGTTAAAGGGTAGTAAGAATGCGGAGTTCTCTATTACAATGGATTTCTCGGAGCCGGTAAGTATAATCCTCATGGGCTTTTTGCCAATGTGCTGAGTCTCTATCATCACCTGTCGGCAGGCACCACAGGGCGATACTGGCGATTTGGTTTGCTCCCCTTCAAAGCAGGCGCTTACCGCTAGGCACTTTACTGGTACTCCAGGGTACTTTGCTCCTGCGTAGAACAGCGCAACGCGCTCGGCGCATAAGCCAGATGGGTAGGCGCCATTCTCCTGATTGCTGCCAAGTATAACCTCGCCGTTTTCTAGTAGCGCAGCTGCGCCAACCTTAAACTTGGAGTATGGTGAGTAGCTGGTTTTTAACGCCTCAAGCGATTGGTTTACAAGGTTTTGCTCTTCGGTGCTTAACTCGGTAATAGTAGATATTTCGGTGTACTTAAAGTTATACTCTTTGTGGTTTTTCATTGTATGCCATTTTAGTTGTAACAATCACCCCTCATGGTGCTTTTATTGATTTTTAAAAAGGCTAATACCCGCAATATAGTAAGTACGGGTGCCAAAAGTACAAATTTGCTTTGATTTTAGGAACATCCTCAGCTAAGGCTTTGTTCTGTTTATTACCATTTGTCGCTAATATGTCTATTTTTGTAGCAAACAGTATTTTAGCATGATTAGGAAGTTTATTTCGATATTACTTATAGTATCAGTGCATTATGTATCGGTAGCGCAATCGGGAAAGCTGTCGCGTTCCCAGTACATTGAACAGTACAAGGGGTTGGCAATTAAACAGATGAAAGAGTATGGTGTGCCTGCAAGCATTATCCTTGCTCAGGGTATGCTGGAGAGCGACAACGGCAATAGCACGCTTGCCGTTAAGGCCAACAATCATTTTGGTATAAAGTGCCATAAGAGCTGGAGCGGCCCCAAAATTTACCACGACGACGATAAGCGGGGCGAGTGCTTCCGTAAGTACAAGTCGCCCGAGAAATCGTTTCACGACCACTCCGAGTTCCTTAGGGGGAGTAAGCGGTACGCTTTCCTGTTTGAGTTGGAGCCAACCGACTATAAGGGCTGGGCAAAGGGGCTAAAAAAGGCTGGCTATGCCACCAACTCTAAATACGCCGAGCTGCTTATTAAGATTATCGAGGATAATAAGCTGTACCTGTTCGATCGTGGTGTGGATATTAAAATTGCTCCTCCCGATAGGGAGATTGGCAGACTTGCCGACGATGGTTTTACCATAGACATTTACAAGCAGCGCCCTGTGTACGTGCGCAATAGAATTAAGTACATAAAGGTGAAGTCTGGCGATACCTATGCATCGTTAACCAAAGAGCTGGAGCTTATGCCTTGGCAGCTGGCAACCTACAACGATATAGAGAAAACCGCTAAATTGCACGAGGGCTTGGAACTATACATTCAACCCAAGCGTCGCAAGGCAGAGCGTAACAACTCTGTGCATGTGGTAGAGGAGGGGGAAACCATGTGGCGTATAAGCCAGCAGTATGGCGTTAAAATGTCGTCGCTGTATAGCAAAAACCGCATGAATAAGGGCGAAGAGCCTGAAGTAGGACAGGTAATTAACTTGCGTAAGCGCAAGCCTAAGGATAAGTCGTAACCCAAAAAGAAAACGGGACAATTGATGTTGTCCCGTTTTCTTTTTGGTGTTCTATAAAAATCTTTTTGGAAGGTTGCTTTGCATTCCCCTAAGCAAATCGGGGGTAGCCATAGATTTTTTACCGGGAAGCTGCAGCTGCAGAATCTCAACACACGAGTCGTTGCACGATACTATAATCCTATCCTTATCAATAAGAATGCTGCCAATATCGCTATGCTTATACAATTCAGCAAGTGCGGTTAGCTGGATTTTGGCAGAAACAATGGTTCCATCGCTAAGCTCTAAATCGCTCCATGCGCCGGGATATGGGCTAAGCCCTCTTATGTGGTTGTGCACGCTAAGCGCGCTGTTAGCCCATGCTATTTTACAGGTCTCCCTAAAGATTTTAGGAGCAGACTTTAGCTCTATGCTAGAGGGCTGCGGTGTTGGTGTTATAGATTTACTGGCTAGCGCCTTAATGGTTTTAACCGTGAGCGATGCACCAACAACCATTAGCTTATCATGTAGCTGTCCGGCAGTATCGTTAATGTCAATATCAACCTTTTCGCTAAGCAGGATGTTACCAGTGTCAATCTGCTCATCAATAAGGAAGGTTGTTACGCCCGAAACCTTTTCGCCGTTAATTACAGCCCAGTTAATGGGCGCTGCACCGCGGTATTGGGGCAGGAGCGAGGCGTGTAGGTTAAATGTGCCCAGCGTGGGGAGGCTCCAAACCTCCTTTGGCAGCATTCTGAATGCTACAACCACAGCAATATCGGGCGAAAGGCTCTTTAGCTCCTCCGTAAATGCTGGGTCTCTTAGCTTTTCGGGCTGAAGCACCTTAATGCCCTGCTTTATTGCATACCGTTTTACGGGCGATTCCTGTAGCTTTAACCCCCGTCCGGCTGGCTTGTCGGGAACAGTAACTACCCCAACAACATTGAAGCCATCGTTAACGATGGCTTTCAATGGCTCCACAGCAAAGTCGGGAGTTCCCATGTATATTATTCGAGGTGAACTTTGCATTGAAAATACAGATTGTAGATTTTAGACGTTAGCGTATTGTATTCCCGACTAAACACTAAAAACCAAACACGCCTTACTTTGGTTTCATCAGTATAAGGTGGCCCATTTTATCGCGTTTCGTTTTAAGGTAGAACTCGTTAAAAGGGGTTGGTGCAATCTCAAGGGGAACGTTCTCTGTTATCTCAAGTCCGTACCCTTCAAGCCCTTTCCTTTTAACGGGGTTGTTGGTTATTAGGCGCATTTTGCGCACGCCAATCTCCCTAAGTATGTTTGCGCCTACGCCGTAGTCGCGCTCATCGGGATCGAAACCCAGCTCAACGTTGGCCTCAACGGTATCTAACCCTTCCTCCTGAAGCTTGTAGGCGTGCATCTTGTTAAATAGACCAATGCCACGTCCTTCCTGATTAAGGTACACAATAACACCTTTGCCCTCCTTGTCAACCATCTCCATAGCTTTATGGAGCTGAGGCCCGCAGTCGCAGCGGTGCGATCCAAATATATCGCCCGTTGCACATGATGAGTGTACCCTAACAAGTATTGGCTCGTCGTCGGTCCACTCGCCTTTAATTAGGGCAACGTGCTCAAGCCCGTTAGATTTTTGGCGGAAGGGGATAAGCTCAAAGGTGCCGTGGTCGGTTGGCATCTTAACCCGCTGGCCTCTCTCAACAAGGCTTTCGCATTTAAGGCGGAAGGCTATAAGATCCTGAATGGAGATAATTTTAAGGTCAAACTTCTTTGCTATTTCCAGTAGCTCTGGTAGGCGAGCCATGGTGCCATCCTCGTTCATAATCTCAACTAGCGCACCACCAGCGTTTAGGCCTGCAAGCTTGGTAAGGTCAACAACGGCTTCGGTGTGTCCAGCACGCCTAAGTACGCCCTTTTCCCTCGCCTTAAGTGGGAAAATGTGTCCCGGGCGGGCAAGATCTTCGGGCTTTGTGCTAGGATCAACAAGAGCCTTAATGGTTTTAGCCCTATCCGATGCCGATATGCCCGTAGTGCATCCTTGTCCAATTAGGTCAACGGAAACAGTGAAGGGCGTTTGGTGAAGCGCCGTGTTGGTGCCCACCATTAGCTCAAGGTCAAGCTCTTTACACCGCTCCTCGGGAAGTGGTGTGCATATTAACCCGCGGCCATATCGAGCCATAAAGTTCACAATTTCTGGGGTTATGAGCTCGGCAGCAACAACGAAATCGCCTTCGTTCTCACGGTCTTCATCGTCAACAACGATAATTACTTTCCCCTTTTTAATATCCTCAATAGCCTCCTCAATAGTATTGAGCTGGCTACTGGTTCCTTTTTGTTGGTTGCCACACATTGGAATTTACTCCTTTTAAGTATTTGAAAAATCCCACCATCAGTGCTAGGTTCATGCCATAAAAGTGGGTTACAAAACGAACAAAGATAATATGAATGTTACATTTCTTAAGTAAAAAGTCGAAAAGTGGTATTAGGAAGCTGCCGCTTAGCGCCCAGAATATTGCTGCGTAAATTGGCTGTGCTGTTAGTAGCAAAAGGGAGAGTATCCAGCAGGCAACTATTATAAATGGGCCAAACCACCTTATTATTTTGTGCGATGCAAAGCTAAATGCTAGGCCTGTAAATGGTGGCCACAGCAAATGGGTAAACGTAAAAAGGTTCTGGAAGTTTCCTATGGAGATTCTGGTTTTACGCTTAAACTCCTCCTCTATTTGGTTTGATACATCTTCTTTAACAATGGCATCCAGCGCGTTAATGGATTTGTAGCCCTGTTCAAGTACTTTCATGTTGATGTAGAAATCGTCCATAAAGTAGTTGGTGGGTACCTTTGCGTAGCACTTTTTTCTAATGGCAAAGCATCCGCCAAAAGGGCCCATCATGGTACCCCAGAGCTTGCCTTCGCGGTGCTTTATGCCTACCTCGCGTGTAATGTACTGGCTCTCCTGTGCTGATATGCCCTCTTTTTTTATCCCTGTGTTGGTCATCTGCGAGTCCACAAGACCAATTTGGGGATCTTTAAAGGGCTTTACCATTTCCTCAAGGGTGGAGGGGCACAGCATTACGTTGGCATCGGTGGAAATAATGATGTCTCCAGTGGTACTATCGAGCAGCTGGTTCATTATGTTAGCTTTTCCCTGTCGTTGGGTAAACGTGGTATAGCTAAACGATGGGTACTGTTGTGCTTTTGTCTCTAGTATCTCATTGGTTTTATCTATAGAGCAATCGCTGCCAATAAAAACCTCTATTTCGCTAGTAGGGTAGGTGGTGGTGTATATGGAATCTATTTTCTGCCCAATAACGTTTTCTTCGTTGTGAGCAGCCATAATTATGCTGATTTTTGGGTACTCCTGGGGGGCGAAATGTGGTTCATTTTGGTTTGCACGCAACTTTACTAGCACTCTTAAAATTAGGGGGTAAAAAACGTACGAGTGAAGTATGGCTAAAGCTAATATCCAAAATGCTATTTCCACGTTTTATTGGGTTCTCCAGTTAGTTTTGCAAAGGTAGAATAATATTGATGGTTTAGGCTAATCTTTAATTTGTATCATGCTTTTCTTGTAGAAATTGAGCAGCTGCTCTGCTTGTGTGTGGATACAATACGTTTGTGTTGCAAAAGTCTTTGCTGCTAATCCTATTTCCTGTTTCAACGTGCTGTTAGTTAGTAATAGAACTATTGCCTCGGCAAGTTCTTTTGGGCTATTGCCAATCATAATATTTTGGCCATTGGTATAGTCAATGCCCTCGGCGCCAACTGCGGTGGAAACAATGGCTTTGCCTAGTGCCATGCCCTCAATAATCTTAATGCGCATACCAGAGCCAATTCTTAGAGGTACAACCATTACCCCTGAGTTTGCAATAAACTGCTTAGCGTTTTCAATTTCTCCTATGTATTCAATTCCTGGCCCTCTTAGTTGGCTAATTAGATTTTTAGGTGCGTTTCTTCCCGCAATGGTGAACCGTGCGTTAGGAATAGCTTGTAAAACCAATGGCCAGCAATGGTTAATAAACCATAGAAGTCCATCCTGATTAGGTTGCCAATCGAGCCCTCCTAGGTGGAACACCTGTAAGCGGCTATTGTGGTTTGGTGCTTGGGTTTGGTAGAAATTGCTGGCCTCAATCCCAAATGGAATGGTTAGGCTAGGGGCGCTACATCCTATTTCTATAAGCTTTGCTTTATCTCGGTTTGATATTGGAACAAGCAGGTCTATTTGCATTACCGCTTCTTGCTCCATCCTTTTTAGGCGTTTTGTAATGAGTTTGATGTATAGCTTTTTAAGCGGATTTTTCTGGGACACTAAGGTTCTTTCCCAAATCTCATGCTCTACATTGTGGGCTCTTAGCGCAACTTTTGCAGTGGAGTGCTGCTTAATGGTTTCAATGTATGGGGTTAGGTATAGCCCTTCTAGCTGAACCACATCAAACTCCTTTTCTCTAAGTATTTTGGTTAGCCTATTGCGGAATGCCTCGTTAATAAAGCGTTCTGCATTGTAAGGCAGATTAGAGAACAGAAGGTTGCTAAGGGCTTTATGGAGCTTAATGGTTGTATCAACAAAAACGGTTTCAATATTTAGCTCCAATTTTAGGGCGTGAGGTATTTGCTGGTCAGCGCAGTAGTGCTTTGGGGTATTTATGGACAGCAGCTTAATGTGTGTACCTGCTTTTGCCAGCGCTGTAGCAAGGGAGAGGGTTGCAATGGCTCCTCCATCTTTTGGTGGATAGGGAACTTTGTTGGCTACAATTAAAATGCGCATGAGGTGTTGGTGTGTTGTGCGTTAAGCTATTCTAAGCATTACTTAACGATATAATTACCAAAACATTGTAGCGCATTTGGCCACAATGTTTTGGTAGCACCAAAAGGTTATGATAATATCTCTTTCTGCTTACGTTTTGCCTTGAATGAGAATATTTTTTTGAAGGTATTAAAGTACCAGTCGGCATTTAGAATAACAGAATCGGTTGTTGCCTTGTACGATAGGAATGCTCCAAGTGGAAGTAGTATTACCGATGAAATCCACATCCCAAACGATGGGTGCCAAACAAGTTCTCTAACAAATTTTTCTCCCGTAATAGCTATTACATAGTACAGAATAAAGAATAGCACCGAGATAACTACTGGCATCCCAAGTCCTCCCTTGCGTATAATAGCTCCAAGTGGTGCGCCTATAAAGAAGAATACGAAGCAGGCAAACGACAATGCAAATTTCCTATGCCACTCAATGTTATGGCGTGCAATGTATTTCGCTTTGTAGTTTATTTCGTCGCTAGTTGTGGAAATGTAGCTCTTAGCCGAACGGGCGTTCACTAGTGCACGCTCTATTGCTCTTAGCTTTTGTTCGTTGCTAAGCTGGCTGTATAACGAATCAGCAGGGAGTTGGTACGTTGCTGTTTTTGCAACCGTATCCTGAGGTAACCTGTAGGTGTTTCGTAATAGAATGTTCCCAACTAGGTTGTTTTTAAATGCTTCGTTCCTAGTTAGCAGCTCATTTGATAATGAGTCCTGCGCCACTTCTAGCTGGGCAAGATTCATAACCTGAAAGTTATTTTTGAAAAGATCCTCGTCGGTTCTCTGAAGCCCAAATCCCTTAAGCTCATGAATGAACGTTTGCTCCTTAAAGTGCGTTTGGCGTGCAGGTAGCTTTTTGTCCTTTGTACGAGCTGGTTCACGTCCCTCCTTTATCTCCTCGTATGTGTACCCATCGTACAGGGTAACAACCATGTGGCGTTCGTCGGTTGTTACGCGCATATATCCAGAGTCGGCAAGGGTAACAGCAATGTTTCCATCGTTGGCCCGGTGGTCGTAAATCATAATACGCTTTAAGAGATTGGTGTTGTGGTTCTTTTCCCCAATTTTAACGCTTAGCCCATCTATCCCATTATAAAAAACGCCCTCTTTTAGCTGAAGTTCTGGTCGTTGCTGCTTAACATCGTATAGCAGCGAGGCAATTTTAAGGTTGGTGTAGGGCAGTACGTTGTTAGAGAAGAAGAATGCCCCGCCACTAATGGCTACCGTTATTACAATTAGAGGCAGCATAATTCTGGGTAACGATATCCCTGCCGATTTCATTGCCAGTAACTCGTTATTCTCGCCAAGGTTTCCAAGCATCATTAGCGATGCCAATAGGGTGGATAGGGGTAGAGCCATGGGAACTAACCCTGCCGATGCGTACAGCAGAAGTTCAGATATAATGGTCCAGTCCAATCCTTTGCCAACTAAATCGTCAATGTACTTCCATAAAAATTGCATTAGAAGCACAAACATCACAATAAAGAAAGTCATTAGGAGTGGCCCTAAGTAACTTTTGAGTATAAATCTATGAAGCGTTTTCACCTATTGCTAATTTTTAAAACCATTTGTAATAAGCGCAAAAGTAAGGTATTTTTCTAATTTCTGTTAACGATTTTTTCTTTGCATTACGTTCATTATAGCTAATAAACATTATTGTTAAACGGATAATTGCAATGTGGGGTAACTTTTTTGTGTGATATTGCTTATTACACGCCGTATTATATGCCCAGTACTCTTTTTAGCTCGCTAATTTGGTAGTTCCATAACGATATAACATCTTCTACCTCGTCGTCTTCAGAAATTGTTTCGGTTACCTGAAGGGATAGCTCGCCAGTAATGTCCCTTACGCTTAGCTTAAACTCAAATGTGTGATTGTCGCCATAGTCAGGGTGGTCTATCCACCTAAAGCGAATATGCTTGTTTTCCTTTTTCTCAATAACTTCGGCTAGGTGTTCCATTTTGTCCCAGATAAAGGTGAAAATGTTTCCCGATAGGTTCACATCGTCAGCAAACCATTCCGATAGCCCCGATGGTGTGCTTAGCCTATTAAAAAGCAGGCCTGCTGAGGTGTTCATGCCAAACTCCAGTTCAAGCATGTTTGCTGTAATATTGTCTTCTTTCATGGCCTTGTTAGTTCTACATCAACCCAACACTGTTCTTGGGTTTTTCTGCCCTTATCGCAATATATTAAATTAATTCACTATTAAGCTGTTTGTATGGTTATAACTTATTAACAGCTGGCGGGTTGCCTGTTTATAACAAATGGGCGTAAGCTTTTTTATGAAGGCATTGTGTTGCTCTGCAGCCCTTCAAAAAAAACTATGTATGCCGTTTTTACTCAGAACTTACTTGTTGTAGCATTTCTCTTTAGCTCTTGTTTGTTCCACGATGGGGAATGCAATGGAAGACGCTTTTTTTTTAAAAAAATGAGGTTTGGTAACAATTTGAATTACAATGCATCGGTTCTTTTTGTGATTTCTCGGTATAAAAACATTGCAAAAAATATGATTTTGGCTCTTGCGTGGAAAGAAATAATTCCTACTTTTGCACCGCGATTGACAACAACGGTTGTCCTTTACAGTTGAAATACTGCAATGGCGAGGTAGCTCAGCTGGTTAGAGCGCATGATTCATAATCATGAGGTCGGCGGTTCAATCCCGCCTCTCGCTACAATCCTGTAGGGCAAATAAACAGGGTTTACTTTGGTTATTAGTTAATTAGTTTGGGAAAAAAAGAAGCGCTCCTTTGGGAGCGCTTCTTTTTTAGTATGTACTGGTCTCTTCGGGTTTATCCTTTTTGTTTTTTTTCTCTCTCTTTTTTTCTGCTTTACGCTCTGCTTTGCGTTCCTCTTTGCGGTGTATTCGGTAGGCTTTAATCCACTTAAAGGTTAACCATGACAGTGTGGTAATAATAAATAGAGGCCAAAGCCTTATAATAAAGAGTATTGCGGCAACAAAGCCTTTCCATCCCTTATCTAGCGCAGTTAGGAATCGTTCAATAAACTTTGGGGTTTCGGTTGGCTCAAATTTGTACTCCACATTTTGGTAAAGGTTAACGTATAATGTGCTCTGCTCTACCATGCTATTCAAATACTTTAACCTACCAGTGTGAGCGTCAATTTCGGCTCTAATTTGGCCTAGTTTTTCTTCAACACGTATAACATCCTCTACGGTTGTTGCTTTCTTTAGAAGATTAAGCAGGGTGGTTTCAACCTTTCTCTTGTTTTTTAGCCTTGCTTCAAGGTCTATAAACTCCTCGGTTACATCGGTTGCCTCAATATTTTTATATTCTAGGCGTTTTCCTAGGTTAACTAGTGCTGCGGTTAGCGGCTCCAATTTTTGCGCATCAACCTTAATCTCTACATCGCAGCTAATTCTGTAGTTGTCGTTGTACTCATTGTCTCGCATTAGATTTCCTCCGTAAGCCGCTACTATTGAGTCTAGCTTCTTTCGGGTTTCGGCAAAGGAGGCGGTTTCAATTCCTAACCTAACGTTTTTAATAATTTTTCGAGCGTGCGCTAGCTCAGTGCTTGCATCTGGCGATGCTACAGTTCGTATTTCGGGGCTGTAGTCGGCCACTTCGCTTAAGGTCATTTCCTCTTGTTTGGTAACAGGAATCCCTTTGTCCTCGTAGCGTCCTGTGCACGAAAAGGTTGCCAAGCCAATTAGGGTTAGCAATGCAATTCTTTTTCTCATGGTATTGGGAAATTAGTTTTTTTGTAGAAGGAATATGCGTTTGGCTCTTTTGTGCGGCTGCGTGGATAGCAACAGCTATATAACCTCAATGGTTTTACCAAGAGCTTCAACCTTGTCGCCAACTCTAACTTTAGCACGTTTACGGTACTCTACTACGCCGTTAAGCTTTACATCGCTATTTTCCACTAAGAATTTGGCGTGAGCCCCACTTTCGGCTACGCTTACTGCCTTTAGTAGTTTTATAAGCTCTATGTACTCTCCTGTTAAGTTAAATGTGATCATTGTATTTTTTCTGTAAAGGTGTACAAAAAAGCCATCCGTGTCAACGGATGGCTTTCTTTTAATAAAATATTGTGCTAAGTGCTTTACTTTGCTACTCTTTCTAGCCACTTAACCATTGAGAACATCACAATCATTGAAACGGCACAAACTACAACAAATACTGTCCACGTAGTAGATATGGAGATTCTCTCATACATCATAGCTCCAAGTACTAGAGAGAAGTTACCTATTGCTGTTGCACCTAACCAGCATCCTTGCATTAATCCTTGAAGGTGAGCAGGGGCAACTTTCGATACAAATGAAAGCCCTAGTGGCGATATAAACAGCTCTGCTACAGTAAGAATAAAGTATGTGGCAAATAGTAACCATGGGGTAACCCTTGCATCAAAAGCGAGACCACCCTGTGCTTGTACTTCATTTAGATTAGGAAGACCAAGAGAGCCAATCGCCATTAAAACGAACGCCGATGCGGCAATACCCATACCTATCGCAATTTTCTTAGGAGTTGAAGGCTCTTTACCTCTTCTAGCAAGAAAACCAAATAGCGCTATAATTACAGGGGTTAGGAACACTACTATAAATGGGTTAACCGACTGGAATATCTCAGCAGAAATGCTCAATCCAAATACCTCAAGTTGGGTGTAGTCCTTAGCAAACATTGTAAGGGTTAAGCCATTTTGGTGGAATGAGAACCAGAAGAAGATTACAATTGCAAACACAGCAAAAAGAGCAAGAAGACGTTGCTTAATCTCTTTTGCATCTTGCATAATCTCTTCTCTAGATAGAGTTGACGATTCAGTTTTTGCAGGAACTTTTGCAGCTGGATTAGGAAGAACTTTCTTGTAAACAATGAAAACTACAAGTGAAATAAGCATTGCTAAAATAGCCACTGAGAATGCGTAGTGGAATCCAGTGTTGAATGCAAGTAGGTAGTTTTGAGCAAACTCTGTCATGTTGCTAGGAGCTACACCGTTTGAAACGGTTGTTGCTAGGTTTGCAAAACGTCCAGATGCAATTGATTCTGACATTGAACCATCAAGGTACTGGTGGCAAAGACCTGGAAGATCTGCGTTGTATGCAAATCCTTGTGACTCAACAAACTTGTTTCTTACATAGGTTGCTGCAAATGGGGCAAACATACCTCCCACATTAATAAACATGTAGAAAATCTGGAACCCAGAGTCGCGAAGAGATCTGTACGAATCATTGTCGTAAAGCTGCCCAACCAATGCCTGTAGGTTTCCTTTAAATAAACCGTTACCAAAGGCAATAACAAGTAGCGCTGCTAATGCTATGTACTTAGTGGTAATAAGGGCGGGGATTGCTAAAAAAACATATCCCATTGTCATAATTAGGATACCAGCAATAATGGTTCCTTTGTAGTTTCTTAACTTGTCGGCAATAATACCTCCAAATACAGCAAGAATATAGATTGCTCCATAAAAAATGCTGTACATCTGGCCTGCTTCTTCTCCGTTTAAGTTAAACTTAGACATAAGGAAGAGGGTCAGAATGGCCATCATGGTGTAAAAACCAAAGCGCTCACCCATGTTGGCGAGTGCTGCAGGGATCAGACCTTTTGGTTGATTCTTGAACATAGCTTGTTATTGTTAGAGTTAGAAATATTTTCTTTCAATTCGCAACGGCGACAAATATAGAAATTTTTTGTAGGTAACAAGATGACCTTCAAACTTGATATTCGATACTCCAAAACGAAAAAGGCTTAATTGCATTATCTTTGTTGATGTTTTTTCCACGAATGGTTGATAATGATGAAAATTTATTCCACCCATCAGGTTAAGCAAATAGATGATTATACTATTAAGCATGAGCCTATTAGTTCTGTTAACTTAATGGAGCGGGCTGCCGAGGAGCTATTTCTTCGGTGTGCAAAAATAATTTGTCCAACATTGCCTGTTGTTGTTTATTGTGGGGCTGGGAATAATGGTGGCGATGGGCTAGCGGTTGCTAGAATGCTTTTAGAATCAGGGTTTAATGTAACGGTTTTTTATTTAGAGAGTCAAACCTATACTGCAGATTTTAGTGTAAACTTAAATAGGTTAAGGCGTTTGGGTGTATGCTCTCCTGTGGCTATTCGTTCAGAATGTCAATTACTTACGCTTCCTGATGGTACTTGGATTATTGATGCGTTGTTTGGCTCTGGCCTAAATAGGCCTTTAAATGGGCTGGCAAAACATGTTGTAAATCATATAAACAGTCAGAAAAAAAGGGTTGTAGCAATAGATATCCCATCTGGGTTATTTGGCGATGAAAACCCATACCCCAACACTAATTGTGTTGTAAACGCTGCAATTACGCTAACGCTTCAGTTTCCCAAGAGGGCATTCTTTTTTGCAGAGAATCATCAGTACACAGGTTCTGTAGAGGTTGTTCCCATTGGTTTGCATCCCAATGCGCTGGCTAAGTGTGAGTCATCCTTCTTTTTGGTTGAGCAACCCGACGTTGCTTCACTATTGGTTCCAAGGCAAAAGTTTTCGCACAAGGGAACCTTTGGCCATTGCCTAGTTTTAGCTGGTAAGAGAGGGATGATGGGGGCAGCGTCTTTTGCTGTTAGGGGCTGTTTAAACGCGGGTGCTGGATTGGTTACTGCGCATATACCTAGGGTTGGCGAGGCTATTATACAGACAACAATTCCTGAGGCTATCGTTAGCGTGTCAAATAGGGAACTCGAAATTGGTTCCTTGCCAGATTTAAGCCGTTACTCTGCTATTTGCGTTGGGCCAGGGATTGGCACTAGTGAGCATGCTATGCAGATGTTGCATAGTCTTCTGGAAAGTATTGGTAGTACACCTTTATTAATAGATGCCGATGCACTTAATATACTTGCTTCACACAAGAGCCTTTTTCTCTATCTTGCAGGGAATGTTGTTCTAACGCCTCATCCAGGGGAGTTCGATAGGCTTTTTGGTAGTTCAACCTGTGGCGAGGAGCGCTTAAAAAAAGGAATGTGCTGGGCCAAAGAATTGGGCGTTGTAATCGTAATAAAGGGCGCCAACACCCAAGTGGTAACCCCTAACGGCGAGGTTTACTTTATTCCAGTAGGTAATGCAGGAATGGCAACAGGAGGTAGCGGCGATGTGCTTTCCGGTATCATTACAGCATTCATGGGGCAGGGGCTTAGTCCCGCTAATGCCGCAATTGCTGGTGCATATATACATGGCGTGGCTGGCGATATTGCTGCCATGCAGCAGGGGATGCGCTCTTTATCGGCATCTCATATTGTTGAGTTTATCTCTGGTGCATTTAAGCAGGTTTGCACAATTTAACGTGCATTTAATTCGTTCAATTTTCAAATAGCGTAATTTCGAGCTGCTTTAAAATCAGTAACAAAAAAAATCTAAATATGAGGCAATTGTTTTTTCTAGTAATACCTGCGGTTGTGCTTGTGTCATGTAGCCAAAAGCCAATAACTGTTACTCCGGCAAGCAATGTAACTACCTTAGGCGAAAGTGGATTTGTTTACACTTTGCCCCGAACTGTATTAAACATCGAGGTTTTGTCTCTCCAAAAGCAGGTTACCGCAGGCCCTTATGCGGCTTATGCTCAAAAGTATCTGGGTATAGCAGGTGTGCCCCAGCAAAGCTCTGCAACTTGGCAAATAGAGCGGATAGCTGTAAGTTCATCCGTTGAGCCCGATCCTCAAATGTATTTTGTGGTTGAAAATGGAAGTATTACTTCGGCTAATTTTGGTAAGCTCATGTCCAGTGGGCTTGTTCTCTTTCCTTATGCCGATAATGCCAAGCATATTTCAAAGGGGCAGAACATATTTAGGAATGAGGGTAATCCTTTTGCCGACATGTCTGTTGAGCCATTTATAGCCTCTGAAAAAACTACCTACTACTCAAAGGTGGCCAAGGATAGCGGGTTTGTTCGCGTACCCGTTCATAAGGATATTATTGTAGAGAAAGGGCTTGAGGAAAAGGCTAGGCAAGCGGCCGATTTCATCTTCTCTTTGCGTAAAAAGAGGGTTGAGCTGCTCTCTGGCGACTTCGAGCTCACCCTAGATGGTGATGGCTTTAAAGCTACACTTGATGAAATTGCCCGTTTAGAGCAGGCTTATCTTAATCTTTTTTTGGGAGTAGAGCATTACAAGGAGCAGGTATCTACGTTTGAATATGTTCCTAACGGCGCGGAGGAATCTGCAATTCTTTTCCGCCTTTCTCAGCAAAAGGGTGTTGTTGCGGCTTCGGATCTTAGCGGCTCTCCTTTTGTTGTAGAAATTAAACCTTTCCCTTCAGATTTGAGGGTTGAAATACCTGCTGTATCAAAAAAACAGAAGGCGAACGAGGCTCAGTCCCTGTACTATCGGATTCCAAACTATGCCTCTGTTACTATCGGCGATGGCCGTACCGATATGTTCATTGGCCGGTTCAAAGTGTATCAGGCAAATAAGTTGATCCGGTTTGTTTCGCACGGTGCTGGTACAAAGTAAAAAAGGGGCGCGTCGCAGCTTTAGCAGTTAACCCCAAATGCTATGTTATCCGAAAAATGTCTTTGTAATCCAGATACTGCAACGCGCCCTCTATTTAGTCCTTTATTGTACCCTTAAAATTTTTCATAAAGGTATCCCAAGGGGTTTTGGTGTAATGCTCCTCTACAATGTACACAAGAATTGGCTCAATCTGGCTTGGCGTAGAGTAACCGGCTACTGCTGTTATTAGGTTATTCTGCCCGTCCATGTATGCAATGGATGGGTACGACATCTTTCCAGAAAGCAACGCAATGGCCAAATCGTGTGGGGATCTGTTCCCCTGGTTCCTATTCTTAAACTCTTGCCCCTTAAAAATAACCGAAGCGGTTGATTCTGCGTTGAATTTAACGGGATAAAAATTATCATTCAAATACTTTGCAATGGACGGATTACTAAAGGTGTTCTTATCCATCGTTTTGCACCATCCGCACCAATCGGTGTAAACATCAATTAAAATTTTCTTCGGATTTTTTTGGTTAAGCGCTACTGCCTCCTCAAAGGTGTACCATTTTACTGCGGCTTTGTTGTCCTGAGCAGCTGCTACCGACCCCAAAATCCCTAAAAACAAAAAGAGTTGAACTAGTTTTTTCATGTTTATGTATTTGTTATGCAAGTATGCAAATGTATTCATGCGTATTTAAACCTCCAAACAAAAAAAAGGTTTACAATGATTGCTCTTTTTTTGGTGTATTTAAAACATTTTAAGCTTACTGATGTTCAGAATACGAGTAAATTAGATTTTACGCATGTGTAACCTTTTGTGTTTTACACCTAAGTAGAAACAAACCATTGTTGTAAAACACAGTCAAAACATCGCTCCATTATGTTGGCTTAATAAACTAAATAGGGTATATTTAGGGCTTTATTGGTATAAACAACAAATCAATACATAAGTTATGAGTAAAGAAATATTAAACCTAGAACCAAAGGCTGTATGGAAGCACTTTTACAGCCTAACACAAATTCCTCGTCCTTCAAAAAAGGAGAGGGGGGCTGTAGATTTTGTAATCAAGTTTGGTAAAGACCTTGGTCTTGAGGTTATTGAAGATAAGGTGGGTAACGTAATTATTCGTAAGCCTGCCACTCCAGGTATGGAGAACCGTATGGGCGTTATCTTTCAGGGGCACCTTGATATGGTACCACAAAAGAACAGCGATAAGGTTCACGATTTCGAGAAGGATCCAATTGAGGCCTATGTTGATGGCGATTGGGTAACGGCTAATGGAACTACCCTTGGTGCCGATAATGGAATTGGCGTTGCTGCAGCAATGGCTGTTCTTGAGTCTAAAGATATTGAGCACGGTCCAGTTGAGGCGCTGTTTACCATTGATGAGGAAACAGGCATGACAGGCGCATTTAACCTTGAGCCAAACATTATTAAAGGTGATATCCTAATGAACCTCGACTCCGAGGACGAAGGCGAACTTTATGTTGGTTGTGCTGGTGGCCTTGATGCTAACATTAAACTTTCATACCAAGTGGAGCCTACTCCAGCTGGTATGGTTCCCTATAAGCTGTCGGTTACAGGACTAAAGGGTGGGCACTCTGGAATGGATATCGTTCTTGGTCGCTCAAACTCAATAAAGCTGCTTTTTCGCTTCCTTTATGCCGCCGAGAAACTGGGTGTTAGATTAGCTTCTATTGACGGAGGTAGCCTTCGCAATGCAATCCCTCGCGAAGCCTTTGCAATTGTAGCTGTACCTTCGGCTAATACCGCAAAGCTTGAGGCCGAGGTAAAAGAGATGCTAAATGTATTCAAAGCAGAGTTCTCTGCTACTGAGCCATCTCTAAACTTTATTGCAGAGAAGGCCGATATGCCTACCTCTGTAATGGTTCTAGTTGATCAGAAAAAAGCCGTACGCGCCGTATTTGGCTGCCCAAATGGGGTAATTCGCATGAGCGACTCTATGCTAGGCTTAGTTGAAACATCAACCAACCTTGCTCGCGTTTATACCGATGGCAAGGCTATGTACGCTCAGTGCCTGCTTCGCAGTTCGGTTGATTCCGCAAAAGATGCATTAGCCGACAAAATTTCAGCAATATTCGAAATGGCTGGTGCCGACGTTCAGCTTACAGGAGGGTACCCAGGCTGGAAGCCAAATCCTCGCTCGCCAATTCTTAAGGTGATGCAAGATGTTTACCAAAAGAAATTTGGTAAAATTCCAGAAATAAAAGCTATTCATGCTGGATTGGAGTGTGGTTTGCTAGGGGGCGTTTATCCTAACTGGGATATGATTTCCTTTGGACCAACCATTCGTTTTCCTCACTCTCCCGATGAAAAGGTAAACATTAAAACCGTTGAGCTATTCTACGATTACATTAAGGCCGTTCTTAAAGAAGTTCCTGTAAAGTAATCCCCGTTACCTATTATAATAGTAAAGGCTGCCACTGGCAGCCTTTACTATTTATACAAATCTCTTTGTGCTGCAATATAACGCCATCTTATGAGTTGAAATGGTACAAGAATACGATCTCACCATCATAGGCGGGTTTTTTCCCTCCTTCAATTTCAAGTGTCACCCCAATATTTGCACGGCAAACGCCTCTAAGGTTTACCGCATTAATAACCTTGGCTCTAAGGCGAACCCTGTTATTTACAATAACCGCCTGATTAAACCGTAGCTTCTCTATACCATAATTAACCTGAAGTTTAAGGTTTTGTACATCCACAATCTGATTCCATAAGTGGGGGAGTATGGATAAGGTTAAATAGCCATGAGCAATGGTATTGCCAAATGGCGATTCTGCTTTTGCCTTTTCCTCATCAACGTGAATCCATTGGTGGTCAATGGTAGCGTCTGCAAAAAGATTTATTTGATCTTGAGTAAACTGATGGTAATCAGACACGCCCAATTCCGATCCAATTAACTTCTCTAGTTCGGCAAAACTTTTTATTACAACTTTTGTCATAACGATTTCGTTAGAGTTTAATGTCTTTATTTTTCTTGCGAAGATATTAAGAAACTGTTTAAGTTCTATAAAAGTAAAGTCAAAGCTGCGTTTAAACGAGTTTCTCTCTTGAGAACTAGACTACCGCTTTTGCTGCCTCTAAATTAAAAAACTACAGGATCAATTACCCCCCCTTGCACGGGCACAAAAAGAATTGCCCAATGACGTTGTTCCCTTTTTTATCTCACAACAGTCTGAGCAACTTCTTGTTCCATGCGTAGCAAATGCTTCCCCCCTTCTCCTAAAAACCTGTAAGTTTGCCCAGCGGCTAAGGGAATCAAAAAACAGCAGCTATAGATAATAGTAGCAACGCCCATTGCTGACATTGAACAACCACTTTACCCTTCATTGATTAAAAACTTACCCTGTCCTTTAAAAGAAACTACATTAAGAGTAAGCTAAGCTCTATCATAAACTCTGTCCCTATTGCTTTGTAATCTGGAATATATGGGTGCAACTACATATGCAGTTTGTTTTATTGGCTCAAGAAAGAATAATAGGCAAAGGAATCTAATCACGTTCTGTAACAATAGAGGGCAGCCGTGCCATTAGGTCACTAAGCAATAGTGCGTATTATAAGCCTTGCGCTATTCATGGTAATATTATGTACCTACAGATAAGTATTCTTATAGATGTACCATTTATATATAGAACCTTTGCATGTAACAGCACGGCTTATAGATATTGTTTAGTTGATATTGGCTCTCACTTCCCTTTTAGGGCATGCCCCATGTATATCCTAACCCTTATGCCAAGTGTAATTTTGACTTTTTTGATTTTTTTTCTGATAATCAACATTCACCTAATCAATATTTTGTAACTTTACTGTTCCCTCTCTTTCAAAAAAAGTTTGCATAGCCTCTTGCAGGGGATAAAAAAAGCCCTACTTTTGCAACCGCTTTCACAG
>JAFGDZ010000028.1 GCA_016931855.1 Bacteroidales bacterium | reverse complement strand
CGCTCTCCATCAAAGGAGCGGCGCTCGCGGCGTTCCCCATCAAAGGGTTTGCGGTCGCGGTCGAATGAGCGGCGCTCGCCACCCTCAAGGTTAAAGGGTTTGCGCTCTCCATCAAAGGAGCGGCGCTCGCGGCGTTCCCCATCAAAAGGTTTGCGGTCACGGTCGAATGAGCGGCGCTCGCCACCCTCACGGTTAAAGGGTTTGCGCTCTCCATCAAAGGGTTTGTGCTCACGGCGTTCCCCGTCAAAGGGTTTGCGGTCACGGTCAAATGAGCGGCGCTCGCCACCCTCACGGTTAAAGGGTTTACGCTCGCCATCAAAAGGCTTGCGCTCACGGCGTTCCCCATCAAAGGGTTTGCGGTCGCGGTCAAATGAGCGGCGCTCGCCACCCTCGCGGTTAAAGGGTTTACGCTCGCCATCAAAAGGCTTGCGCTCACGGCGTTCCCCATCAAAGGGTTTGCGGTCGCGGTCAAATGAACGGCGCTCGCCACCCTCACGGTCAAAAGGCTTACGCTCACCATCAAATGATCTGCGCTCGCGTCTTTCGCCGTCGAAAGGTTTGCGGTCTCTGTTAAATGATCTGCGTTCCCCATCGTTAGAGCTGTCGTTGCTACTAAAAGAACTTTTGTCCTTGTCAAACGATCTGGGTTTACGCTCGTATGAAGTGTTTTCCTCTGCGGAGCCAGCTTGGCTTTCGTGCCTTTTGGTAAAGTACGATTTTCGATCTGCGCGAGGACGTTCAGAATCTGTGCTCTCTGTTGAGGTTACTTGCGGTTTTGGGCGTTCTTCTCTAACTTTTCTCTCCATTGGTTCACTAGCAGGAGTCTCCTCTTCGGTTATCCTTGGTCTGTATGACCGTGGGCGATAAGTTGGTGCATTTTCTTCCTCGGATTTACTCCTCCTCACGGGTTTCTCTCCGAAAGCATCCTTTTCAAACTTTTTCATGAGTGTACTGGTAATTAAAAATCCCGGCTTTCCGGTATGTGTCTAAACTGTCCAATATGTAAAGAGCTCTTTTTGTGCTAGTTCAAGTGTGTATTTTGGGATGCAAAGATAGCAGCTAAAAAAGGAATAATCCTATTTTTCTGATATAATAATTGTTAAACGGCTTAATTAAAGCCATCCTGCTTGGTTTAGGGAATGGGGCTTAGTGTTGTTTGGTGGCAGCTCTTTTCTAATTGGGCTTAGGGTTGGCTTTTGGGGCAAACCTAACTAAATGGCATCGGAATGGGGTTTGGGGTTTTCCTTTTCTGCTGATTTGGGTGTAGCGTTGCTGGTTGTGCTATCGTTAGTTGCATTGGCTATTTCCTGCCTAATCTCGTTGGTGGCTTTCTGGAACTCCCTAACGCCTTTGCCTAATCCTCGGGCTACTTCGGGTATTCTTTTCGACCCAAAGAGTAGCAGTATGGCAAGGAAGATGAACACTAGTTCCGATAGTCCTATAAATGCAAGGGTGTGCATGCTGGCTGTTTTTGCAAAGGTACTTTGTTCCCTTTGATTTAGATAAGCGTTATAGGGTTTATTTGTGCTGCTTTTTTTTTGTATCAATGTGGTATAAAAAAGCCCATCCCTAGTAAGGAATGGGCTTTTTAGAAGTCTCAGAAGAGATTATTTTAAGTTCTTCTTGCTTGCTTTTTTCTCTAAATCGTATGCAATTGGTGATGCAACGAATAGTGAAGAGTAGGTACCAATTAGAATACCAATAATAAGACCGAAGATGAAACCACGAATTACCTCTCCACCAAAGAAGAATATTGGAATAAGAACCACTAGGGTAGAGAATGAGGTGGCAAATGTACGGCTTAGGGTATCGTTTAGCGCACTGTTTATATTGGTAACCCTATCGCGCTTTGGGTGTAACCCAAGGTACTCACGAATACGGTCAAAGATAATTACCGTGTCGTTAATAGAGTAACCAATAATGGTTAGAATTGCCGCAATAAACGCTTGGTCAATCTCCATGCTAAATGGAACCCTGTTGTAAAGGATTGAGAATACTCCAATAACAACAATGGTATCGTGAGCTAGAGAAGCAACAGCACCTGTACTAAACCTCCAGTTTTTGAATCGAATCAAGATGTAAAGGAAGATAGCGATAAGGGCAAGGAATACTGCAATTACTGCATCGCGCTTAATGTCGTGAGCAATAGTTGGCCCAACTTTCATGGAGCTTTGCTTGTAGTCAGTTCTAAAGGCGCTTAGATCCGTATTCTCGGGAAGTAGATTTTTTACGCCAATGTATAGAAGTGAGTCAACCTCATTGTCAACGTTTTCTCCTTCAGCGTCAATCTTGTACTTGGTAGTAATCTTAACCTGATTGTCGTCACCAAAGGTTTTTACCTCAGGAGCATTGCCAAATACGTCTTTTAAATCGGCTGCAATATCTACAGTTGAAACGCTTTGGTCAAATTTAACAACGTAGGTACGTCCACCGGCAAAGTCGATACCTGGGTTAAGCCCTCTAATTGCAAGAGAAGCAATAAAGATAATCATTAAACCAGATGAGATTATGTAAGCAATTTTGCGGCTTCCAATAAAATCGAACTTGGCATTTTTGAATGCGCCTTCGGAGAAACGGGTTGAGAAGCGTAGGCCACCTTTGCGTTTAGCCATCATCTCAACAATTAGGCGGGTAAGGAACAGGGCGCTGAACAGTGAGGTTAGGATACCAATTACAAGGGTGGTAGCAAAACCACGAATAGGACCTGAACCAAAAATGTAAAGAATGATACCCGTTAGTAGCGTGGTAACGTTACCATCAATAATAGCCGAGTATGCATTTTTATACCCCTCCGAGATGGATAGGGAATCGCCTTTTCCGCTTCTAAGCTCCTCGCGGATACGCTCAAAAACAAGCACGTTTGCGTCAACCGCCATACCTAGGGTAAGCACAATACCGGCAATACCAGGTAAGGTTAGGGTTGCTCCAAACGAGGCAAGTATTCCAATTAGGAAGAATAGGTTGGCAATAAGAGCAATGTCGGCAATTAGCCCCGCGCTAACGCTGTAGTAGAATAGCATAAAGATAAGCACTACAACAAACGCTAGGAGGAATGAGGTAAAGCCAGAGTTAATGGCTGCCTTACCAAGCGATGGGCCAACAATTTCTTCTTGTATAATGCGTGCTGGTGCAGGTAGTTTACCTGATTTTAGCACGTTTGCAAGGTCTTTTGCTTCGTTAACGGTAAAGTCACCAGTAATAGATGAGCGTCCACCTTTAATTTCGTCGTTAACCCTAGGATATGAGTAAACGTAATCATCAAGTACAATAGCAATGCTGCTTCCAATGTTATCAGCAGTTAATCTAGCCCAAGTTTTAGAACCTTCGGCGTTCATAACCATTGATACCTCGGCTGTGCTTCCGCCGTTATTGCCAAACTCCTCGCGAGCTTCGGTAACTGCGCTACCATCAAGCGGCGCTTTGCCATCGCGGCTAGATACTTTAATGGCAATAAGCTCGTAAAGGCTTTCTGTTTTGTCCCATTTAACAGGCTTTATAGTCCACAGGAATCTGATATCCCTTGGGAAAAGGGTCTTAACCTGAGGCATCTTAAGCAACGCATTAACTGCGGCGGTATCCCTGTAATGCGCTAGACCCACAGCGGGACCTGGCATTAGCTGGTTGTTGGGCCCAGCAGAAGGCTTTAGCTTTGCAAATAGAGGGAATTCTTTCTCTATTTGGGCGTTACTAGCCAATGCAGATGTATCGGCAGCACCCTCTTGCTTTAAAAGATCAACTAGTTCGTTGCCAGTAGAATCAGCAGGGGCAGTTTCACGGGTTTCCTGAACCTCAGTAACCTCTGCAACCTCTTGGGCATCGCGAATTTCTTTAATCTTTCTGTTGGCAGACTCAAGAATTGGGTAAACATCCTGATTGTCGTAGGTCTCCCAGAACTCTAGGCTAGCAGTTCCTTGTAGAAGTTTACGAACACGCTCAGGCTCTTTTACACCTGGTAGCTCAACAAGAATACGTCCGGAGTTCTCGAGGCGCTGAATGTTTGGCTGTGAAACGCCAAAGCGGTCGATACGGTTACGGATAATGTTGAACGAGTTTGAAATAGCGCCCTCTGCTTCAGCACGAATAACTTCAATTACCTCTTGGTTGGTTGAGTTAAAGGTTATTCTGTCGCTTAGCTCTCTGGTTTGGAAGAATGGGGCAAGCCTTGCATTTGGAGCAACCGTTTCAAAGGCTGTTCCAAAACGGGTAATGAATTCCTGATTGCCAGGAAGGGTTTTGGCAAGTTCAAATGCTTTAAGGAAAGTGCTATCGGTGTTGTTATTCGATAACGACTTAACGATGTCCTCAACAGAAACCTGTAGGGTTACGTTCATTCCACCCTTTAGGTCAAGACCTAGGTTGATTTCACGTTCCTTACACTCCCTAAAGGTAAAATCTCTTACCCATATGAAGTTGTAAACAGGTTCCGACGCAATAGAGTCTAAGTAGTAGAACTCCTTTGCTGGATCTCCGTTAGCATATTCGCGAGCTTGTTTTTCTACCCTTTTTGTTACCCAAGTAAACGATAGCTGGTACAAGCAAACCAGCGCTAATGCAATGGCTATAAACCTAATCGCACCTTTATTCTGCATTGGTTTTGGTGTTAATTGGTTGGATATTTTTACTTTATTCCGAAAATTATCGGGCAAATATATACTTTTTTTTCAGAATAGATACCCGATATTTATTGATGTGGGCTGTTATTGCTAACTAATTGCGCTGTATTACCCAAAATATGTGGGGGTAGGTTTCCTCAACCTTCTCATACACGTTTAATTAGCCTAAACCGATAATGTTAATATCTTTTTAGGGAAGTTCATTACCGCTTTGGTCTTTAGCATAAAATCGCATCCTAGCAGGCCATAGAGCTTTCTTCCTGTCATGGATTCATAGTACGATGCAATACTTGTTAGGTCGGCGCTAAATGCCTGTGTGTTGACAAATGGGTAGCTGCCAATGTGTAGCAAATTTATGCAAACCATTGTAACTGGTAGCGACTCTGCGGTTATGCTTGCAGCATATGGCTCCACTGCACCCATATCAACGGGGGGGAATTGTGCTGCAAGGTTGCTGTGGATAACGGTACGCGATGCACCGGTATCGATAACAAAAAGGTAGCTTTCATCCTTTATTGTTACCTCAATAACTGGATGAAAGCTATGCTTTTCTATTTCTATTAGCTCAAAGGGGATTTTTACTCGCACAGCTTATTTTATTAGCTCCTCAAAATCGAAACTTAGAGGTTTGTTGTTCTCAAAATCATAAAGGGTTAGTCGCCTCATATTAAAATAGTTTTGCCAGTATTCTCGCATGTACTGTATCAGTTTTTGCTTAGCCTGATCCCTCTCTGCTTGGGCTACGTTTAGGTCTAAAACATCAATTTTACCTATAAGGAAGCGCTCTTTGGTTACATTGTACCGTAGCTGGGAAATGGTATCGGCTTTAGAGGCAATTATTAGCTGGTTGTCCTGTTGGTTAAACTGCATTACCTCAAGAAAAACATTCTGCTCAAAATCAATAATTTGCTGCTGTACGGTGGTTCTTGTAACCTCCATGTTGGATTGTGCCATTTTTACGCGCCCCTTTCCTAGGCCCCAGTCAAGAATGGGGATGGTAACGCCAATGTTAACGCGCTGCTGATCTATGGGGTTAATGTAAGCGTCATCAAAAGTTTCGGCGCTTTTGGTTAGGCCATAGTTTGCGTTTAGCTCGGCCCTAAAGCCTCTTTGTGCCTTAGCTTGGGCTACCCTTTTTTGTGCTTCAATAAAACTTGTTTCGTACGAGACTATTTTTGGGTTGTTCTGCTTTGCTTGGGCCAGTACCTGCTCGTGGTTAAGCTTTAGTTTTGGGAAATCACTAGGAATAACGAGCTCAACATCGAACTGATCGTTGAGTCCCAGAAACGATTTAATTTTGAACTTCATGAGCTGTAGCTCCACTTCGGCATCGTTA
Organism: Bacteroidales bacterium; assembly: GCA_016931855.1. Classification (GTDB taxonomy): domain Bacteria; phylum Bacteroidota; class Bacteroidia; order Bacteroidales; family Tenuifilaceae; genus UBA5206. The sequence goes on along the minus strand of JAFGDZ010000028.1, from coordinate 60,200 downwards.
ACATCGTTTCCTGCGTTAAGGAATTTAAGCTCCATTTGGAGTAGGTCGTTCTCTGCTATTGTGCCTATATTGTAGCGTCCTTTGGCTATTTTGTACAGAGTATCGGAGTTGGCGTAGTTGAGCTTTGCTGTAGCAAGATTCTGTTGGGCAAGAATCAAATCAAAGAAAACTTCTGTGGCCTTGTACGATATACCCTCTAAGGCGTCGATGTATAATCTTTTTGCTTCGAGGTATTTTAGGGGCTCAATTTTCTTTTTCCACTTTAGCTCATTAAAGCCAAAGAGCTCTTGACGAAAACCTATTCTAACGGGAACAGAGAGGTAGCTGGTTGTTTTGTTGTCGCCAAGAATATCGGTTCGTTCCAGGTTGCTTTCAACAAATACTTGTCCGCCCGTTATGCCTATGTTTTGTGTAATGCTTAGCCCTCCCGAGATGCTGTTTGTGTTCTCTTCTACGTAGGAGTAAACACCCTCGTTGTTTTGGTGCTTTACTATTTGGCGGCTAAATGCGGGAAGTGTACCTCTAAAGGTAACTCCTGGTAGGTATTCGGCTTTGTACGACCGGTACTGCCAGTATGCCGATCTAAACTGGTGCTTTGCTTGAATGGCTTGTGGGGATTGCTCCTTGGCTAGTTCTAAAACCTCCTGCAGAGTTAGCCTGTTTACTGTAGATTGGGCGCTTAACGCTAAGGAGAGTATAAGTAGAAGGGGAGTTGCTATACTTTTTAACATGACTGGTTGCGTTTTTACTATTCGTATCTAAGTGATTCTATAGGGTCTTTCTCTGCGGCACGTTTTGCGGGCGATAGCCCAAATATTACGCCTACTGCTGCCGAAACGCCAAAGGCAATGAGTACCGACACAAGGGAGACAACCGTTTTTATATCGGCAAAATGGGTGATTAGCTTGGAGAGAACGATTCCCAGTATCACCCCAATAAATCCGCCCGATACGCTTATTAGTACGGCCTCGGATAGGAATTGGGCAATAATATCGGCCTTTTTTGCCCCAATGGCCAAGCGGGTTCCTATTTCCTTAATGCGCTCCATTACCGATGCAAACATGATGTTCATAATGCCTATCCCTCCAACTACAAGCGAGATGCTGGCAATGGCTCCAAGTACAATGTTAAATATGTCCTTGGTACGTTGCTGCTGCTTTAGCAACAGTTCGGGAACGGTAATTTCAAAATCCTTAACCCCAGCATGGCGGCGTAGCAGCATTCGGCTAATAGTTTCAGTTGTTGTGTTGATATCTTCCGTTTCTGCAACTTGAACAATTATCCTATCCAGCTGGTGATAGTTGGATGGCGATTGGGACTTTGTATTGCCACCAAAGGAGAATATGAAAAAGCCGTCGCCACCGAATGATGATTGTAGCTTTTGCGAATTTATTACGGCTCTATTCTTATACCTCAGGAGCATGGTGTTAACGGGTATGTAAACGTTATCGTTGTACACGCTTACCCCTGCGCTCTCAAAGCCAGTAACCTTAACGTCGTTCTTTTTTATCACTCCAATTACCTGTAGCCAAACGCTGCCAAACTTAACGTACTGGCCTATTGGGTTAACTTTGCCAAAGAATTTGGTTTTGATGTTTGAGCCAATTACGCATACCGGAATCCCATGCTCTTCCTGTTGTTTGGAAAAGTAGGAGCCATAGTCTAGGGGCATGTTGTAAAGGTCGAAGTAGTCGGTAGAAACGCCCATTATTTTGGCTGGCATCCTCAGCCCTTCGTACTGTACAAAGGAATTAAGGCTTATTTCTGAGCTAATGCTCTTAACGGAGGGGATAATATCTTTTATAGACTTAACATCCAGAACGGTGAGCCCTGGTGAAAACTTCTGGTTCTGCTTTTTGCCGTTGTCTCCCTCGGACTGCTGTGAGTCCTGTTCCTCGAAAATGGGGTTAATAATTATGTTATTAACGCCTACCATCTTCATCTGCTCAAGTATTTCCTGCTTGGCTCCATTCCCAATGGCCAGCATGCTTATTACTGCCGCAACGCCAAAAATAATACCCAGTGCTGTTAGTATGGATTTTAGCTTATTGGATAGGATGGCCTCCGTTGCGATGGTTATATCGTGTAGGTATCTTTTTATCATTGCTGTAGCGTGTAAATGGTAATTAGTAAACGCGGTTAAATGTAACTTTTTACTTTTGCTCCCTGCGCTTTCCTTTCCCCTTGTCGGCTACATCCTCTTGCTTAGCTGCAACGTGTGTTGAGTCCTTTAGTAGCTTATCCTTGGCTCGCTGCTTTACCTCTTGTACAAGAACCTCGCCCGAGAGCTTAAAGGAGTTGGCATCGTCGGGTATCGATAGGTAAATTTTATCGCCCTCGTCAAGCCCTTTCTCTACGATAATAAAATTCTCGTTCATATCACCCGACAGAACCACGCGTTTGTTGCCCTTCTCTGTGTAAACAAACGTAATAGAGTCGGCTGTATGCAACGATTCTAACGGAATGTAAAGTACGTTGCTGTATTTGTTAATCAGGATTTGGTTGCTGGTGGTCATCGATGGGCGCAGAATATCGTCAAACTCGTTAACCTTTATCAGAACCTCAAAAACCTTAGCGTCGGTGTTGGGGAGCTGTTCCCCTATATTGGCCACATCAGTAACCTTCCCGGTGTACTTCTTCTCAGGGAACGCATCAACGCCAATCCTAACCTCTTGGCCTTTCTTTACCTTGCTAATATCAATCTCGTTAACGTAGGTTTTGCTCATCATAACCGATAGGTCGGGGAGGGTGGCCACGTTTAGATCCCAAGGCGATATCGACGAGCCAACCTTACGCTTTTGTCCGCCCCATTCGCGGTAGTAAATAACCATCCCCGATTTTGGCGCGCGCACCTCAAACTGGCTTAGCACGTTTAGCATATCCTGCTTTTCTCTTTCCTGTCGGGCTAGGTTAATGGCAACCTCTCTCATTGAGGCCTCTGCCTGTTCCCTTTTTATTTTGTAGTTATGCTGCTCCTGCTTAAAGGCTCGCTCGGCTTTTTCTAGGTTGATTTGTGCTTGGCGCTGCGTGGCTGGTGGTTCGTATATGGACTGCTCAAGTACAATTTTCTTCTCTTCCATATCAAACTTTAGGTTGATAAGGTTGTCGCGGAGGCTGCGGAGCTGTAACGTTGTGTCGAGTTGGGTTTTAATGTACTGCTGCTGGCTTTTTTCCAGCTCATCGTCAATTTCCTTCACCCTGTTGCTTAGGGCAGATCGGTCAAGGGTTGCTACGTATTCGCCTGAGTCAACAACCGTTCCTTCTGGAATAAGATCTTGAATTTTTATTTCGCTAAAGCGCATGCTTCGCCCTCTTAGCCCATCGGGGCCTGTTATCATTTCGGAGCTTTGTGCTTGTAGCTCACCTGTTACGGGAACTAGTATTTCAAAGTCGCCTTTAAGCACCGATGTAATTTGTGGGCGTGCAACTTTACTTCCCTTTGAGCCAAAAATTACTATTAGTATAATTACCACAATTGCAATAGCGGACCCAATAAGTATCTTCTTTTTCATTGGTTTATTTGGGGTTAGTTTATAGGTAGCGTTACATTAGTGTGAAATTAGCGTTACATTTTACAACAACCTAACGCAAGATGTGGAAAAAGTGTTAAAACTCCCCTTTTGATGGCAGAATGGGCTTTCAGTTTAACCAACGTAAACCGAAAGCCCATATTATTTTGGCTTTAATGCTATGCAGCAGTTAGGCTAAACCTTTAATTTTTGCCATCATCCTTTCTGCAAGGGCGTTCGCTTTATCGGCGCTTTTGGCTTCGGCGTAAATGCGGATTATAGGCTCTGTGTTCGATTTGCGCATGTGAACCCACTCTCCTGGGAAGTCAATACGTAAGCCATCCTCTGTGTTGCACTGGAAATCCTTGTGCTCTTCCTCTAGCTTTCTTAGTACTGAGTCGGGGTTAAGGCCAGCTCCTAGCTCAATTTTATTCTTGCTGATAAAGTAGTTCGGGTACGATTTTCTGAGTTCGGAACACGAACCTCCTTTTAGTGCTAATTGGCTTAGGAAAAGGGCAATACCCACTAGAGCATCGCGCCCGTAGTGCAGCTCAGGGTAAATAACGCCTCCGTTACCTTCGCCTCCAATAACAGCACTGCAATCCTTCATTTTTTTAACAACGTTAACCTCACCAACTGCTGCGGCAAAGTATTCGCCACCACGCATCTGGGTTACATCCCTAAGCGCTGCTGTGCTGGAAAGGTTAGATACGGTATTGCCCTTTGTGTGCGACAGAACGTAGTCTGCAACGGCAACAAGTGTGTACTCTTCGCCAAACATGGTTCCATCCTCATTTACAATGGCAAGACGGTCAACATCGGGATCCACCACAAAGCCTACATGCGCATTTTTTGCTATAACAACGCTCGATATCTCTGTAAGATGCTCGGGTAGCGGCTCTGGATTATGGGGAAACTCACCTGTGGGGTCGGTGTATAGCTCAATAACCTCCTTTACGCCAAGCGCATCAAGAAGCCTTGGTAATGCTATACCTCCAACGGAGTTAACACAATCAATGGCAACTCTAAAGTTAGCTTTTGCTATAGCGGCTCTGTTTACTAGGGGTAGATCCAGGATCTGTTTAATGTGCTCATCAAGGTACGAGTACTCAGCAACAATTTCACCAAGGTTGTCAACCGCTGCAAAGTCGAAGTGTTCCTTGCTGGCAAACTCTAGAATTGCTTTGCCATCGGCATCCGATAGGAATTCACCCCTTTCGTTAAGAAGCTTAAGCGCATTCCACTGCCTTGGGTTATGACTTGCGGTAATAATTATACCGCCTTGGGCTTGCTCCTGGGTTACGGCAATTTCAACCGTTGGCGTAGTTGCTAATCCTAAGGAAATAACATCAACACCACATCCCATAAGGGTTCCAACAACAATATTCTCAACCATTTCGCCAGATATTCTGGCATCGCGACCAACAACCACTTTGCACTTTTGCTTAGGGTTTCGGGTATTTACCCATTTTGCATACGCAGATGTAAACCTATTTATGTCTAAAGGGGATAGTGAATCGCCTGGAACACCTCCTATAGTGCCCCTAATCCCTGATATTGATTTGATTAGTGTCATCGTTACTAATAGTTTATTGAAGCAAAGGTCATAAAAAAAAGGGAATACTAAAACGTGGCTACCGAAAAAGCTTTGCCGATTTAAATGGAAATAGAGTAGCACTAGATATAATTAAGTAGTAACCATTTGTAACGGCCTTTTTTAACAGTATTAACGCTAAAAAATGTACCGGATTTAAGTCTCTAGGTGTCTCATTCTGTTCTCTTGCTCTTCATCATCCTTGTCCTCCAAAATTTATTTCTATTTTTGAACCTGATAGAGAAAATACCTAGCACAATGATAACTGCAACAGGAATAGTAAAAACATACGGGGCCTTAACCGTACTAAAAGGGGTTAGCGTAGCGATACCACAAAAAAAAGTGGTAGCCATAGTTGGGCCAAGTGGTGCAGGAAAAACCACGCTGTTACAAATTATTGGAACGCTTAGCTCGCCCGACTCTGGCAAGGTTTTTATTGGTGGCGAGGATGTATTCTCGCTTAAAGAGAAATCGTTGGCAAGGTTTAGGAATGAGAACATCGGCTTTGTTTTTCAGTTCCACCATCTTTTGCCTGAGTTTAGCGCGCTGGAAAATGTGTGTATCCCAGGCCTTATTGCCCGAAAAAACAAGGATGCCGTTGAGCGCAAAGCAAAGGAACTGCTCGATTTTTTAGGGCTTAGCCACAGGTTTGAGCATAAACCATCGGAACTATCGGGGGGAGAGCAGCAACGGGTAGCCGTGGCGCGCGCTTTAATAAACGATCCGTTTGTTATTCTTGCCGATGAGCCCTCAGGAAACCTCGACTCTAAGAACAGGGAGGAGCTGCACAAGCTGTTCTTTACGCTTAGGAATCAGCTTGGGCAAACCTTTGTTGTAGTTACCCACGATAAGGATTTGGCCACCATGGCCGATATTCAGCTGGGCATGAACGATGGCCGAATGGAGGAGTAAGGCATACCCCGTTTCTGACTAACCCAGCGGAGCTAAGTGTAAATAGTAACGCAGCGGAATACACATTCCCTCGTAACCCGTCCGCAAAACATGAGTCTCCCGCATTTCACCTAAATACCAACCAAATGCGCTCCCAGGAACAGCTTCCGCAACTACTTAATACGGCCTATAATCAGTATGCAAACAGTGAGTTTATTGACAATGATCCTGTTCAGGTGCCACATAAATTCCTTGCGGATAAGGATATAGAGGTTGCAGCTTTTTTATCTGCAACTATAGCTTGGGGGCAGCGCAAATCAATAGTGAAGAATGCCAATATGCTTATGGAGCGAATGGATTACGCCCCGTTCGACTTTGTGAGCAACTTTTCCATACGCGATTACCAGCAACTATCAGGGTTTGTCCATAGAACGTTTAACACAGACGATTTACTCTCTTTTCTATTATCTTTGCAGCGCATTTACAGGGTTGAAGAGGGCTTGCAGGGCGTTTTTGTTAAAGGTTATCAGCAATCCCAAAGCATAAAAGGAGCACTAGAATATTTTCGGCATGTTTTTACGCAGGGTAATTTTGCGCCCCGTTCGCATAAGCATGTAGCAGATGTAAGCAGAGGATCGGCAGGGAAGCGGCTTAACATGTTTTTACGCTGGATGGTTAGAACAGATAGGGAAGGCGTTGATTTTGGCCTTTGGACTCAAATCCCCACATCGGCCCTAATGATACCCTTAGATACTCATAGCGGGAGAGTTGCTCGTGAATTAGGGTTGCTAAGCAGAGCCCAAAACGATTGGTCTGCCGTTGAACAGCTTACGCAAACCCTTCGGGAGTTTGACCCCGATGATCCAGTTAGGTTTGACTACGCTCTTTTTGGAATAGGTATCGCACAAAAGAACAACAAAAGCAACACCTTTTATTAATAGTATAGTTAACGTTTAACACAAAACACCTAAGTAATGCCCAATAGTTACTTTAAGTTCAAGCAGTTTACGGTAAACCAAGAGTTGGCAACCATGAAAGTTGGTACCGATGGCGTTCTGCTTGGAGCTTGGGCTCCTGTAGGTGATAATGTTAGGCAGATCCTCGACATTGGTACAGGAACTGGCATAATAGCCCTTATGCTAGCCCAACGATCGGTAGCACAAATAGATGCCGTGGATATTGATGAGGCATCGGTGCAGCAAGCCGATGAGAATTTTAAGCGCTCTCCTTGGAGCAATAGACTTGCGGTACACAAGTCCGATTTTCAGGCCTATGGTAAAGCATGTTCTGCTAAGTACGATTTGGTTGTTTCCAATCCACCATACTTCTCTCGATCCCTAAAATCGCCAGAGCTGGCTCGAACCCTTGTTCGTCATACCGACATGCTTCCTCACAACCAGCTTCTTGAGGGCGTGGCCTCTGTCCTATCGCCTCACGGATGCTTTTGTGCCGTATTCCCCTATACCGAGGGAAATGTATTTGTAGCACTTGCCGCCACGTTTGGGCTTTTCTGCAATCGCAGGCTAAATGTGTATAGCGTTCCTGGTAAACCAGTTATTCGGGTGCTATTACAGTTCTCCTTTACCCGCGGGTTGGTTGAGGAGCACGATATGTATATCCATACAAAAGAAGGCGCATATACCGACGCCTATAGAGCGCTAACCAAAGATTTTTACCTCGCATTTTAAAGATTTTTAACTCGTCGCTTCACCCCACTACTTTCTTGTCACTTAGTACCTCCGCAGTCCTCTAATAATGCGTGCATGCTACCTGTGAGGTACATAGGTGTGTGTTGCAGCAATTTTATAGCCTCTGCCAGCCAGAAACTTTGCTCGTATCCTTGGCGTTAAAACTACGAACCTCCCCATCTAAAACGATTTCGATAATTTTATTATACCACCTAAGTGGTTATAACAGAGTTGTAAACATATTGTTGGTAGGATGAGATATGTTAAATATCACCTTTTAGTTCTCGAAAAGTTGCAAAAATCAAAAAAGGGTTGCTATTTTTGCCATTAGCAGTTGTTTTTAGTTTTTTTTAACAAAAAGTATGGTGTGAAAGCCATAAGTGTTTCACCTAAACCTCAATTACTAACTCTAAAACTAGATCTAATGAAAAGAATCACAGTCTTACTTGGGTTCCTAGTACTTCTAGGTTTGCAGGTTGTGTTCGCACAAACCAAGCAAATCACAGGTACAGTAACCTCAGCCGAAGACGGGATGGGGATCCCTGGTGTATCAGTGGTTGTAAAAGGAACCACTATTGGTACAACTACCGACATTGATGGTAAGTACGCATTGAACGTACCTCAAGATGGGGCTTCTATTGTTTTTACCTTTGTTGGTCTTAAGACCGTTGAAATGCCCACTACACAATCTGTAATCAATGTGGTTATGGAATCTGACAGTCAGCAACTGGAAGAGGTTGTTGTGACTGCTTTGGGTATTAGCCGAGAAAAGAAGGCAATTGGATATGCAGCAACATCAGTAGGTGGCGACGATATCGTTGCGTCTAAGGCTGTTAACCCAATGAGTGCACTTCAAGGTAAAGTTGCAGGGGTTGATATTTCTACTGCTCCTGGCCCTGGTGCCACCCAAAACGTTATCATTCGTGGAGCATCTTCGTTTGGTAATAACCAGCCGTTGTATATTATCGACGGAGTGCCTATCACTAATAGCCAGAATAGGGCTGGTGATAACTTAAATAATCAGGTTGACTTTGGTAGCGGTATTAACGCCCTTAACCCTGATGACATTAAGGATATGACCGTATTGAAAGGTGCTGCTGCGACTGCATTGTATGGTTCTCGTGCTGCTAATGGTGTAATTATGATTACAACCAAATCAGGACAGAATACTGATGGCAAGATTCAGGTGTCTTACGATGGTGGTTTTACTCTAACTAAAGTTGGACGCCTTGCTGAAGAGCAAACTCAGTTTGGACAAGGTTGGAGCGGAGATCGTGCCTTAAATGAAAATGGAAACTGGGGTCCAGCCTATGATGCTAAAGATCGTTTATGGGGTAGTATTGTTGATAATAGCCAGCAAATTAAGCCTTACGTTTACCTTGACAATCGCATTAGAGATTTCTTTGATTATGGTCAAAGTTTTAAAAATGCAATCTCTTTGAGCGGCGGTACCGAAAAGACAAACTATTTTGCTTCGTTTTCTCAAAATAGTGTAGATGGTGTTATTCCAACCGATAATGATTCTTACAAGCGCTACACTATCTCTACTAGAGGTTCGCACAAGGCTAAACGATTAACAGTTAGCTCTTCTTTGAACTTTAGTACTGAGAAGAATAAGGCAGTTGCATCTGGTCAAGGGACTTCTATGTTCCGTTCTCTTTACGAAATTGCAAATGATATTTCTATTGTTGACCTAAAGGACTACAAGAACAAGTTTAACAACTTGGACAACTATTTTACTCCTTATGGTGTTAACCCATACTATATTCTTAACGAGAATGGTGCAGAGCAAAATAAGAATAAGTTCTTTGGAAAGATGCAGTTTGACTATGATGTGTTAGATAACCTGAAGTTAACCTATCGTTTTGGTGGTGACTTTGAAACTTCTATTGCAGAAACACATCAAGCGGTTATTGCTTTCTCTCAAGGTGCTATTAATGCAGGTTCTTCTACTGAGAATCCTGGCTCATATGACGAGGAAAGAACAGAACGCATTCAGTTAAACCACGATTTCTTAATTAATTACAACGCAAAGTTTACTGATGACATATCTTTAAATGCAGTTGTTGGTGCTAACGTGAATGAAAGACAGGCTTCTTATTTGCATGGTTACATTACATCTATTGATGTGCCAGGATACTATAACTTATCCAATAGTTTATCTCCATCTGTATCGAATCAGAGCCGCAGCAAGCGTCGCCTTATCGGTGCATTTGCAAACTTAGACTTTAGTTATAGTAACTTTGCATTCTTAACCCTAACTGCTAGGAACGACTGGTCTTCTACTCTACCTCAAGACAAGAACTCATTTTTCTATCCAGGTGCTACATTTAGCTTGCTGATTGATGAGTTGTTGGATAAGAGAGGTATTGATATGGGGCCTGTAAGTTTTGCAAAGGTAAGAGCTGCTTATGGTATGACTGGAAATGATGCTGATGCTTACTATATATATGACCGTTATGTTGCGGCTGCGTCTTCTAATCCAGGTTTTCCTAGCGTAGATAACTTGACCTTCCCTCTAGCAAGTATCAACTCATTCTCGGTTTCTAATCGTCTTGGAAACTCAAACCTAGAACCAGAGTTAACTACTGAGCTTGAATTTGGTGCTGAGATGAAGTTCTTTAATAATCGTTTCGGATTTGATTTCTCATACTATAACAGGCTTACAAAAGGTCTTATTGAAGTTCTTCCAAAAGATCCTTCAACTGGTTACACCTCACAAATTAGCAATTTAGGTGATGTTCGTAATAAAGGTTTTGAGTTAGTGGTTGATTTTACTCCTATCCGATCTAACGATTTCACTTGGAATATTTCTTGGAACTATTCTAAGAACATAAATAAAGTGGAGCGTCTTGATGTTGGCGAAGTATTCCTTGGTGGTTTTGGTGGCGGAGGTATCTATGCTATCGAAGGTAAGGCACTTGGTCAGTTTAAGTTTCAACGTGTGAAAGAGATTGAAATGAACGGAGAGACCTTTGTTGTTGTTGACTCAAAGGGTAACCCTCAACCCACTGCTGATCCTGAGTTTATAGGAAAAGATGCTAATGAGAAATACCGCATGGGTTTAACTAATACCTTTACCTATAAGGGGATCTCTTTATTTGGAACTCTTGATTTCCGTTATGGAGGTTACATCTATTCAAATACAAAGGATTATATGCATTGGACAGGTAGTTCTCCCGAGTCTGTTTTGAACGATAGAAATCCATTTATTATTCCGAATTCTGTTATTCAAGAGGCCGATGGAACTTATAGCGAGAATAATATTCCTGTAGATCCAACTGCGTTACATACTTTCTATAGTACGGGAGGTATGATAGGAGAAGAGTATGCTGTAATTGATAGATCTTACTTTAAGTTAAGAAACATCGGTTTATCATACGAGCTTCCTAAGAGTTTCTGCACAAGGCTTGGTGTTGGTGGCATTCGTGTTTCTGCAAGTGCAAATAACATTCTTTTGTGGACACCTGCCGAGAATCCATACATCGACCCAGAAACCACTACTTTTGGAAATGACCTTGGAGCAAAGTTTGGCGAATTTGGCGCTAACCCTTCCAACGAATATTACACACTTGGTTTAACTTTGAATTTTTAAACCGTAATCTACGACAACTATGAAACGAAAAATATTTATAGCCGCATTGGCATCGCTTCTACTCGTTTTTAACTGGGGATGCGAAGATTATTTGGATGTGAACCACGATCCAAATGTGTTGGAGGCAATTCCTGATGCAAAGGTACTTCTACCTTCTGCTGAAATAGGGTTGGCTAATCAACTGATGGGATGGGATTTTGGTTTTGGTGGAGCATACTGGGTACAGTATTGGACTCAAAGTTATACCGCTTCTCAGTTTAAGGCTTTATGTGAGTATCAGGATGCTAGTTTTGGTTCTGCTTACGGTGAATTAACTGCAGGCGTTCTTGCTGATTTAAACAAGATCAAGAAGTTAACCGCCGATAAGGAGGAAGCAAGAGGAATTTATTTTGTTGCTGAGGCTCTTTCTATTTATACTTGGCAGGTTATTACCGATGTTTGGGGTAATGTTCCTTATTTTGAGGCGTTACGCGGTGATGAGAACATCTCTTCTCCAAAGTTTGATACAGGTGATGTTATTTATGCTGATCTACAAGACAGAATAGATGCGCTTCTTGCTTTGGATATGTCGGGTGCAACCTTGGACAGCAAGTTTGATTTTATTTATGCTGGAAACATTGCGAACTGGATTCGTTTTGCTAATTCGCTAAAGTTAAAGCTAATGATTCGTCAATCGGAAACTTCAAATTATAGCAATGCAGCAGCACTCGCTTTTATTCAGAGCGCCGATCTTTTAGTTTCTAGTGCTAAGATTGATGGTTCTGTTTGGAGTGACACTCAGGAAGGCAAGCGCCATCCAATGCGTGAGTTCCAAGAGGGTGGAGCAAACTACTTGTCAACTAATGTTATTGCATGTAAAAGTTTTGTAGATTACCTTGCCACTAATGTCGACCCTCGCTTATCGGTATATTTCACTCAGAACACTTCAGGTGAGTTCCAAGGTGCATTCTTTGGTGATTTTGACTCTAAGGAGAATTCTGATGGAGCAGGAGCTACTGATGATAAAGAAAGTTACAGCAAGGCAGCTTTTGCTGGTGATCAGGATATTATGATTATGTCTGATTGGGAGGTAAATTTCTATATTGCAGAGGTTTATGCTCGTGCATCTGATCCTGAAGCTAAAACCTATTATGATTTAGGGGTTCAGGCTTCTTTGGTTCAGAATGGGATTTCCGATTTCTCCATTATTAATGCAGGAGGTAAGGCTGAATGGCAAAACTTAACAGTTGAGGGAAATATAAAGCAGATTGCAATGCAGAAATGGGTTGCCAATGCTTACTATCAGCATATTGAATCGTTTCTTGAGCGCAACAGGACAAAATATCCATCTGTAAACCCAATGGATATTAAGTTGGATCGTGAAAATGCATTCCGTAACTTCCCTATAGGTCAGCTTACTGTTTCAGTTAACGGCCGTGCCAAGTTAAATGGAAATCTTCCTGCTTCCCCTATTTACCCAGAGGCTGTGCTTACTCGTAATGAGAATGCACCTGGCCAAAAGATAAATGTTGGCGAGAAAGTTTGGTGGAATAAGAAAGCAGGTTTATAACCCCTAACACTAAATTACGATGAAAAAAATATTTTTTCTTTCACTATTAGTTCTTCCCTTCTTATTCTCTTGTGAGAAAGAGACTGAGGGTGTTTCTAGAACTACTTTTTTTGCCGAGTTGACCCTCACTGGTCCTGGAGTTGTTGTTATGCCTGTTAATTCAACGTATGTTGAGCCAGGGTATGTTGCAATTGAGAATGAAGTTGATGTTTCTGCTAATGTTCAGGTTACAGGTGGTCTTAATACCTCAGAGGTTGGTGCTTATGAGCTAACTTACACTGTACTTAATGCTGATGGATTTCCTAAAACAGCTTCTCGTTTGGTACTAGTTGTTCCTGCGAACTTAAGTAGTGCCGATTTGACAGGTACGTTTACAGGTCAGCGTACAGGAGCCGCTGCAGTTCCTAGTGCATGTAATATTAATAAACTAGCCGATGGTGTATTCTTTGCCGATGATTTATTTGGAGGATACTACAATAAAGTGGCAGGATATGGGCTGGCTTACCGCCTGAAAACTTACTTTGTTTTAAATAGTGATAACACTATTATTGCGTTGTGGAGTGATTCTCCTTGGGGACCATGGGAAGTTCTTAACGGAGTATATAACCCAACAACGAATGTAATTACCCATACTGTAAAACAAGGTACTTTTTCATTTGGGGTAACCCTTACTAAGGAATTAGAGTAACAATAATAATGTTAAGGAGATAATATAATGAAGAAAATCCTTTTATATATTGCACTGGCTATAGGTGCTACTTCGCTAATCTCTTGTCAGGAAGAGTTAGAGATTTGGGATAGCGCTGTTCTTGATTATTCTGGAAGGTTCTTGTTTGAACTTCAGGATGAAACAGGTACGGCAACGTTAGTTGGATTTGATGATGCTCAGCAGATTTATATTTACAGTACCGCTAGCAATGTTGCTAATGAGGTATGGATTGAGGATGTTGACCATCTTTTCCCTTTTAAGTGCAAGCAACGGTTAACTGGTAATGCGAATTCTTTTGCTTCTGCTAGTTTAGATTTCAATAATCTGGAAAATAACTTGCTAGCAATAGAGCCTCCTACAACCTCAAAACCGCTTGGTTTAGGCGAAACGGTAATTGTAGATAGAGATTATATTCGTGTTGCTATTGAGGAGGCTAAAATTCTTAAAGGTGCTGCGACTACGGTTGGAGGAAATGTTGCAGATAGCCTTTACATGAAAGTTAGGCTTTATTGTGGCTCTGTTACTTTTGCTAGCTATAAGCTGCCACAAAGTTTGTGGGCTGATCCAGAAGTTGAGGAGTTTGGATGGGAATTAGAATCAGTAACTTATGATAACACCTTAGATGAGTCATATGTGATTGCTGGTCACCGTTATACAGGATTTCCCGAAGATCATTACAAGTAACCTCGGTTGATGACTGAACTTAAGGGGGGTGCCAATCAGGCACCCCCTTTTTTGCTCTTTCCTTGATTCCGTTTTACTCTAGGGTTATTTGGCCGTCCTTTTTATGCTAGTGAATAAGTTTTTGCCGTAGGAGCGGAATCAGAATTTTAACCTATTTAGATGTAATGCTTCAGAGGCAATTGTAGAATTTAGTCTCTTGAGTACAGCCCATAATCTAAGAAAGGAGACATAGTCTGTAACTATAAGTGGGCGGGTAAGCGGTTGAATACTCTTTTAAAACTCACTCTATGACAACAGGGAAGTAATCAGCTATTTTCAATCCCAAGTGTTGCTCTGCATGTTATAGATGTAATCTATAACATGCACACCTAAATGGGTGAATTTAATGGCTAATTCCCTAGTAATCAAAAGCCCCCTGAATAAGGGGGCTTTTTGCAGAAGAGCAGTATTGTTATTTGGGAAAAAGGTTATCGGGGTACCCAATTATAAACCTAAAATTTGTGTTGATTGTTGAAAAAAACATAAATTTACCGATGTCTTTTTTCCCAACCCAAACTAATACCTTAACCCCATCTGCAGAATCCCTGGTCTTGCCCGACCGGGGATTCTATTTTATGCAAAAATAGACTACAGAATACTTCTGTCCTAATGCAAAAACGAGTTTAACAGCATTTTAGCAACACCTAGCCGTTAAAATATGTTAACAATTTGTGGGGGTAGTTTTTGCCATGCCTATATAGGATTTTCTACCTTTGCGAAGGTTTAACGTTGACTAATCTTTTTTCTAACAATACTACTTCTGTGTCAAAAGCCGATATTGTTGAAACCCCTTTAATGAAGCAGTACCTGAGCATTAAGCGTAAGCATCCTGATGCTATTCTGCTTTTTAGGGTTGGTGATTTTTATGAGACTTTTGGTGAGGATGCAATAAGTGCATCCGAGATACTAGGCATTACGCTTACCAAACGGGCAAACGGATCGGCGAGCTCTGTTGAGTTGGCGGGATTCCCACACCATGCTCTGGATACATATTTGCCTAAGCTGGTAAGGGCTGGGCAGCGGGTTGCTATTTGCGAGCAACTTGAGGATCCTAAGCTTACCAAATCCATAGTAAAAAGGGGAATTACAGAACTTGTTACCCCTGGTGTTTCAATGAACGACAATGTGCTGGATAGGAAGGAGAACAACTTCCTTGCTTGCGTTCATTTCGAGAAGAAGCATGCAGGCGTTGCTTTTCTTGATATTAGCACTGGTGAGTTCTACGTTTCAGAGGGTTCGCTAGAGTATGTTGATAAGCTGCTCACAAACTTTGTGCCTAAGGAGGTTCTTGTTGAGCGCTCGCATGGTCAGCTCTTTTCGGAGGCTTTTGGAACCAAATTATACGTTTATAAGCTTGACGAGTGGGTTTTTAACCCCGATGCTGCCGAGGAAAAGCTGCTTAAGCACTTTCAAACTGCTTCTCTTAAGGGGTTCGGTGTTCAGGATTACCACTTAGGGCTGGTATCTGCTGGGGCTATTCTCTACTATTTAGAGATGACACAGCATCATCAGGTTTCGCATATCTCAAGCATTGCTAGAATTGATGAGGATAAGTATGTTTGGCTCGACAAGTTTACCATGCGGAACCTCGAACTTTTTGGTTCGGTTAACGAGGGCGCTAAAACGCTTATCGATGTTATTGATAAAACCGTTTCTCCCATGGGGGGGAGGCTGCTTAAGCGATGGGTGGCACTTCCCCTTAAGGATGTTACTGCCATTAATGAGCGCCTTAACGTTGTTGCCTTTTTCATAAATGATCCAGACGTAAGGGATCTTTTACTTGAGAAAATTAGGGACATTGGCGATTTGGAGCGGGTAATTTCCAAAGCGGCAGTAGGGAGAATTGGCCCACGCGAAATAGTGCAGCTTAAGCAGGCCCTTCTGGCCTTGGTGCCCATAAAGGAGGTGTGCGATAGCTCCATGGAGCCTACACTACAGCGTATTGCCGAACAAGTAAACCCTTGTTCTCGTATCTGCGATAGAATAAGTCGTGAGGTGGTACCGGATCCTCCTGCTCAGCTAAACAAAGGGCAGGTTATTGCTAGCGGGGTTAATCCAGATTTGGATGACCTTAGGGAGATTCTTTACTCGGGCAAAGATTACCTAGTAAAGTTGCAGCAAAGGGAATCAGAGCGTACGGGTATTCCATCCCTTAAGGTTAGTTTCAACAATGTGTTTGGCTACTATATTGAGGTTAGAAACACCCACAAGGACAAGGTTCCTGGTGATTGGATACGAAAGCAAACCCTAGTTTCGGCCGAGCGTTACATTACTGAGGAGCTAAAGGAGTACGAAGCAAAAATACTGGGCGCTGAGGAGAAAATCGCCTCCATCGAATTTCAAATTTATCAGGAGCTGGTGCACAGCTTGGCCGAGTACATAGCCCCAATCCAGCTAAACGCGGCACTTGTGGCTCAGCTAGACTGCTTGCTATCGTTTGCTCGGTGTGCCATTGAGTACAGCTACACTAAGCCTGAGGTTAACACCACCGATGAGCTGATTATTAGTGGCGGTCGCCATCCTGTTATTGAACAAATGCTTCCACTTGGTGAGGTATATGTAGATAACGATGTGTTTCTTGATACAAAGGAGCAGCAAATTATTGTTATTACGGGGCCAAACATGTCGGGTAAATCGGCTTTGCTAAGGCAAACGGCGCTAATAGTACTACTGGCCCAAATGGGCTCTTTTGTGCCCGCAAAAAGGGCGCAAATAGGCTATGTTGACAAGATTTTTACCAGAGTGGGCGCCTCCGATAACATATCGCAAGGCGAATCTACCTTTATGGTTGAGATGCATGAGGCTGCAAGTATTCTTAACAACATATCGCAGCGCAGCTTAATTCTACTTGATGAGATTGGACGCGGAACTTCCACCTACGATGGTATTTCCATTGCTTGGGCAATGGCCGAGTATATTCATGAGAATCCGCAAGGAAAAGCCAAAACTCTTTTCGCCACGCATTACCATGAGCTCAACGAGATGGAGTCTAGTTTTGGGCGCATAAAGAACTATAATGTATCGATTAGGGAGCTTGAGAATAGGGTTATTTTCCTTAGAAAATTAGTCCGCGGAGGGAGTGAGCATAGCTTTGGTATTCATGTAGCGCGTATGGCGGGTATGCCGCCAAGCGTGGTTAAGCGTGCAGGGGAGATCCTGTCTCAGCTTGAAACGGCACAGCAAAAACATGAGCTGCACAAACCTGTAAAAGAGATTGGTTCTCATAGAGAGGGTATGCAGCTGAGCTTTTTCCAACTTGACGATCCCGTTTTAAAGCAAGTGCGCGACCAAATAGCAAAACTTGACATAAACAACCTAACACCAGTAGAGGCACTTAATAAGCTTAATGAGATAAAGCGAATTACTGGACTATAAGCCGCGCTTATGGTGTTTGTGCGCTAAAATTGCACTTTATTAATCTTTTTGGCATTAAATGTTTGCAGAGCTCCTGTTTAAAGGGCGTTGAGAATCAACTGAGAACAAAAAAACTTACAAAACAGGCTAAAAAAAGTGGATATTTTTTTGGTGATTGGCGGTTTATATATACTTTTGCACACGCAAGTGAAACACATCACTGCCCATGCAGAAGTAGCTCAGTTGGTAGAGCATAACCTTGCCAAGGTTAGGGTCGCGAGTTCGAGTCTCGTCTTCTGCTCTAAAGAATACCAGCGGATTCATTATTCCGCTGTTTTTATATCAAGTTCTACTCTTTTTGTTGCAGAAGTAGCTCAGTTGGTAGAGCATAACCTTGCCAAGGTTAGGGTCGCGAGTTCGAGTCTCGTCTTCTGCTCAATTTTCTAACCTTCATTTGTTAGATACCCTTTTTGTTTTTATCGTATTGAAACAACCCAATTTCGGGCCCGGATGGTGGAATTGGTAGACACGCAGGACTTAAAATCCTGTGGCCATAGCGGCTGTGCCGGTTCGATCCCGGCTCCGGGTACAAGTTAAAGCGCCAAAGAATAAAATCTTTTGGCGCTTTTTTATTAGGGCTGCTGCTAGTTAAGTAGCAAGGTTATGTTGGATGCAAAAAGCTTTACGGCCATTGCTATAAGAATAACCCCAAAGAATTTGCGCAGTATATATATCCCCCCTTTGCCAATTAGGCGTTCAGCTAAGCTTACATTGCGGATTACAACGTAAACAATTATCATGTTAACCGCTATTGCTATAATAATGTTTATTGTGCTACACTCTGCTCGTAACGATAGTGCTGTAGTTAGCGTGCCGGCTCCCGCTATAAGAGGGAACACTACGGGTACAATGGTTGAGTAGCCAGGAGGGCCATCGTTGCGGAATATCTCAATGCTAAATGTCATCTCTATGGCTAACGCAAACAGGATTAAAGCTCCGGCTATGGCAAACGACTCTATATCGGTGCTAAATAGCCTAAGTATCCATTCTCCTGCAAAAAGAAAACCCACTATGAGTATTAGCGATATTACTGCGGCTTTTCCCGCTTTAACCTTTGTCCCTGAGTTGTTAAGGCTCATGATAATGGGGATGGAGCCTGTAATGTCTATTACCGCGAATAGGACAAGGAACGAGGTAAGAATCTCTTGTAAGTTTAGCTGTAGCATGGTTTGTGATGTTGTTGTATATAAGGTAATTAAAAGTATTTGTAGCATTACTTAATAAGTAGCGCCATGTAGCCATTAAAGGCTAATAGGCTATATTCTCAGCTGTTTACGTGCAATGCGCATTTCGTTGTAGCGATTAGAGCAGGGCGTTTATGGTATGGTTGCCGTTAGGCACAGCTGTGTCTTCTTTCTCCTCTTGCTTGTTGATGCTTGCGCTTAGATTCTCCTTGCGGTCTAACCTTAGAGGCGACAATGCACTAATAAGCGGGCTGATTTTCTTGCTTGCTCCCATTCCAAAGGCCTTCCCAGCATAGAGCTAGTGGCTGTGCTGCTGCCTTTAAACGTACTGAGGCTCACTGCTGAGGGGCTACTTGGGATTCTCACCCAATTCCCATTCCGTGCCATTTTGTGGATATGAAAGAGTAACCCATTTACCCGACAAATATATTAATTGTAGCCTAGCCTTTTCTTTTATGCTGATATTTTCTTGCCATATTGGGCGCTGCGGTGCTGCTGTATGGTAAAAAGAAAAGCCCCAAGCGCAGCTTGGGGCTTTAGTGAATTGACTTGTTTTGCTAGTCCATGGTTTTCACTGTAAACTCTTTTGGTATTGTGATGTTAGTCCTGATAGTCTTCTAGCGCCTGCATTAGCTTTTGGCGGGAGAAGAAAATTCGGCTTTTTACGGTTCCAATTTTAAGGTTTAGCTTATCGGCAATTTCCTTATACTTGTATCCCGATGTATGCATTTGAAATGGGATGCGGAAGTCGTCGTCCAGCTCATCAACTTTTTTACTTATTTCAGAGTGGGAATACATGCTCTCTGGCCCATTGTTCTCTGGGCGGCTGTTCATAAGGTACTGGTTATCGCTTGAGTCAAAAGTGGTGTTCTGCTTTATGGCCTTGCGGTAGTTGTTTATGAACGTGTTTTTCATTATGGTAAAGGTCCAAGCCTTTATGTTGGTATCATCTTCAAACTTATCCCTATAGGTTAAGGCCTTAAGGTAAGTTTCCTGTAGTAAATCGAGAGCATCATCAGGGTTTGATGTTAAACTGTAAGCGAACCGCTCTAAGTTTGGTTCAAGCTCTATCAGTGCGTTATGAAACTGGGTAGTTGTCATAATATTTGGGGTTTTTATTTTTAAACAATCTAAATAAATGTTTAACAAATATACGGCGGTATTCAACAAGTTGTTCTTTTTAAATTCCGCGAAACCCCTATTTCTAAAATCATTCTAAATAAGAAGAGCCTTCTAGGCTAGGTCTCCTGCAGGTTCTGGTGGGTGATTCTAAATTTCGTCTAAGGCAAAAAAAATTATAGCGAGGGTATAGCTCTATCTAGGTCGTCTTGCGACGAAATTACTGTAACATAGGACGGTAGTGCAGTTTGTTCAACGTTTACCTGATATCCTGTGGCAAGTAGCTGCGTTGAGGGTAGCGCCCTTTTTAGATGTGTAAAGTGAGAGGTGACCTCTTCGCTTGGCATTCGTTTGCTTATTGAGGTGAAGAGCGCCCACGGTTTAAGGTTTTTTGATGTGGCAATAAGGTTCTCCAATGGTACGGTTTGTCCAAGGTAAATGACTCTGTACTTTGCCATTTTTGACAGTAAGGCGCTGTATAGCAGGGTTATTTCGTGAAACTCGCCCTCGGGTAGGTAAAATATTATAAGCGGACTTGTTGTTGTGCTTTCTTCAATTCGGTTTAGCTGGCTAAATAGGTACTCCTTAATAATGTTTGACGCAAAGTGCTCCTGAGCGGGATTGAGTACCCCTGCCTGCCAAAGCGCGCCAATTCTTGTTAGGAACGGGGAGATAAGTTCGGTGAATATTGCTTTAACGCCTTTTGCGTTAACGGCGCGTTCTATGTACTGCTTTAGATCGGATTCGTTAAAGTTGCTAGTGGCAATTAGCATGGCCTCAACGCCTATATTCCCATTCCTTTTATCGGATAGTATTCGTTTAACCTCAGCGTCAACTTGCTGGGTATTCATGCGGGCAATCTGGCTAATTTTGAATCCCTTTTGCTGGAGTAACGATATGTTAAGGGCAAGCCGTATATCCTCATCGGAATACTTTCTGATGTTGGTGTCGGTTCGTGAAGGATTAAAAAGGTTGAAACGTTTTTCCCATATCCTAATGGTATGAGCCTTAATTCCTGTAAGTGTTTCAACATCTTTTATGCTATACTTTCCCATGTTGCTGTTGCTTTGAGAATTACAACAAAGTATTGTTGCTATGGTTCATTTCTGGTTAAAGTTTTCTAATCAGCATTAGCCCATCGCGTATGGGGAGTAGCACGTTATCAACCCTTTTGTCGGCTGTTACCATTTGGTTGAACTCAATAATTGCTTTGGTATGCAGGTCATTGCAGCTTTTGTTGGTTACCTTGCCGCTCCACAGCACATTGTCGGCAATAATAAACCCTCCTGGCTCTACTTTGGGGAGTACTAGGTTGTAGTAATTGGGGTATTCACGTTTGTCGCCGTCAATGTATGCAAGCTGGTATGAGTGGGGTAGGTTGGGTATAATTTCTAGTGCGCTGCCAATGTGTAGGTTTATTTTATTGGCTAAACCCGATTCTTGGAAGAAGCAAAGGGCGGCATCCTCTAGCTCATCGTTCACCTCAATGGTATCTAGCATTGCGTTACTAGCAAGAGCAGAGGCAATGCATATTGCCGAGTAGCCTGTAAAAGTGCCAATTTCTAGTACGCGTTTGGGATTTACCATATGAACAATCATCTCGAAGAGCTTGCCCTGAATATGTCCGCTAACCATTCTTGGATTAAAGGTGTTTAAGTTGGTATAGCGCGATAGCTCATATAGTACTTGGCTCTCGGGCTTGCTATTGGCGCTCAAGTAGGCCTCTAGCTCCTGATCCTGTGTGCTCATTCTTATGCTACTTGTAAATTAGGTAGGAGAGGTTGCTTGGTTCAAATATCTCGTTGGAGATATCAATAAGGTCGTTGGCCGATACGTTCTCTATTTGTGCGTAAACCTCCTGTAGGCTATCGGCAGTGTTGTACACTAAATAGCTTTTTGCTACCGATAGCATAAGGCTTTCGTTGCTTTCGGCTGCAATGGCAAGCTGTCCCATGAACTGGCGTTTTGCCTTGTGTAGCTGTAGTGTGCCCAGCTTTTTATCGCGCAGCAGGTTTAGCTCTTTGTGTATAATGGCCAGCGACTTCTCAAGGTTATCCTTATCTGTTCCAAAGTAAATGGTGAATAGGCCCGTGTCGGAGTAGGGTTGGTACATGGACTCTATGTTATAGGCATACCCGTACTTCTCTCTTAGGCTCATATTTAAGCGCGAGTTTAGCCCTGGCCCTCCTAAAAGGTTGTTAAGCAGATGCATCCCTATGCGCTTAGGTGTTTGAAGGTCGTAGGCTATGTTACCCACAATGCAGTGCGACTGAAATGTAGATTTTTTTACCGTTTTACTTTGGGGTATGTACAGTGCAAAACGCTCTCTTGGTTGGGTTCTTAGGTTTGGGGTAACCCATCCTAGGTTTTTTTCGGCAATTTTCTTAACCCGGCTAAAAGGAATGTTGCCAATGGAGCAGAATACCATTTGATCGGTGTTGTAGCAACGGGCAATAAAATCGAGGATATTTTTTTTGGTAAACGACTTTATGTGCTTTTTTGTCCCAAGTATATTCTGCCCAAAGGGATGTCCTTGGTAAACCAGCTCTTCGTACTCATCAAAAATAAGCTCAGAGGGGCTGTCCTTGTACGAGTTTATCTCGTCAATTACCACTTCCTTCTCTTTTTGAACCTCTTTATCGGGGAAGGTAGAGCGGAATGTAATGTCGGAAATTAGCTCAACAGCGCGCGGGTAGTCCTCGTTAAGAAATGTGGCGTGAATTACCGTCTCCTCCTTGGTGGTGTAAGCGTTTAACTCGCCTCCAACATCCTCTAGGCGGCTCATAATATGGTAAGCCTTGCGCTTTTTTGTGCCCTTAAAAATTACGTGCTCAATAAAATGCGCAATGCCTTGCTCGTTACTATGCTCGTCGCGTGTGCCAGCATTAATCATAATGCAGCAGTGCGAAACAGGGGAGGTGTTGCGCTTATGTATTACCCTAATTCCGTTTTGTAGGGTTATTGATTCAAAATCCATTGCCTGTAAATATAATCTGCAAACGTACAGCAAAACACGGTAACACCAAAATTGTTAGTAAAAGTAAAATTGGGGAATTGTGTTGGGGCATTCCTCTTTAGGATGCTTTTACGCATGGGGGCATAGAATTAATCTAAATAGACGCATTGGTTTTTTATTATTTCGCTGAAAATCAAATCGGCAAAAAAAAGTGCGCAAAAAAATATGCTAAACAAGGCATAGAGGCTTTGGTGGTAATGGGAAATGCTATATATTTGCACCGCAATTAAGCGTTGGTGCCATAGCTCAGTTGGTAGAGCAAAGGACTGAAAATCCTTGTGTCCCCGGTTCGATTCCTGGTGGCACCACATCATAAAAATTGTGCTTAAAGCAAGCGAGGCTGTCTAATTTTAGGCAGCCTCGCTTTTTTTGTGCTCTTAAGCCTCGCTTTTTATGTCGTGCGGCAGCAATGGCAAACTCTGTTACTCAAATTTTATTGGGAAGTATTTTAATGAATAACTTTGCCACCGTTTATGCAAAAGCTGTATTATGATGACAAAAGAGCAATGTGTTAATAAGGCGCTTAGCCTGTTTGAGCAGGGGTATGGTTGCACCCAATCGGTGCTGCTTACCTTTGCCCCACTATATAACCTAGATACCGATATTGCCATGCGGTTGGCGTTTCCGTTTAACGTGGGCATGTCGGGCTTGCGCGAGAAGTGCGGAGCACTTACGGGCTCGTTTATGGTAGTTGGGCTAGGTTGTGGCGGCTCTCAGCCACGAGACGTAGAGGCGCGTAGAGCCCTTTTTAAAAAGGTTCGCGAGCTTAACAAGGGGATTGAGGAGATTTATGGCACATCTAGCTGCGGCGAGCTGCTTAAGCGCGATGCCGAGATGAAGTTTGAGGTTCGTAATGCGGACGAGGGGAAGCCCCGTTTCCACAAGAATATTTGCCATGCAGTTGTTGCCGATGCTGTGTCGGCCGTTTACGATGTTGTGTTTGCCAACGCAGAGGTTTCTACTCCTAGTGCTTGCGAGACTAATGCCTAGCTGTTTTGTGTTGATATATAGCCACTAACCTAGTGCGGCCACATTGGGGATGCCTGGGTACCCCATTTTATTTGCTTGTTGATGCCATTTTTATTGGCAGTAGGCTTTGAAGTAATACGGGAATAGCTATCTTTGCATCGCAATTAAACGTTGGTGCCATAGCTCAGTTGGTAGAGCAAAGGACTGAAAATCCTTGTGTCCCCGGTTCGATTCCTGGTGGCACCACAAAAAAAAGACAATCATATTATATGGTTGTCTTTTTTTGTGTGTGCTAATGGCCTAAAATATTTAGTAGGGATTCAAAAAAAATCCTTGGAGAAAGCTATTTCCACAAGGATTCTGATATGTTGATATAATGCGAGCCTAGTCCATGCTGTCGGGGCGAAAAAGCAGCTTCTCATTAAGAATCTGATCGAAAGCGTCCGGGTTTAAAATGGTAGCAACCCTAAAGGTGGAATCTAGGAAAAACAGATCCTCTTTAATGGTAACCTCGCCATCAATTCCAGTTGTAGAGTACCTGTGTAGTATGGTATATCCTAATAAAAGCCCCTTGTTGTTCTCAAGTAAGCTCTTAAGGCTATCTAGCTTAGGGGAACTTTCGTTTTTAGCACGTTCTTCCTCAATTAAATTTGTGAGCTGTAGGGTTCGGTCGGTGCGCTCGTAGCGCGGAGTAACCTCGCTAAAGCCTAGCGGTTTGTACTTTGGATGCTCGTCAATAGAGCTTTCCATCCATAGCGTAATGGATTGCTCTGCTTTGGACTGAGGGGTGTCCTGTTCCTTTTTACTGCTGATGTTGCAGCTGCTAAAAAAGGATAGTAAAACAATGGCTAAGGTAAGTATCCTATCTATTTTTTTCATGATCTCGCTATTAGGTTGGGTGGTGGTTAAACGGAGATAGGAAAAACCATGCGGATGGTAAAATCCGCATGGTATGTTGATGTGTTACTTGTTAAGCTTTGCAAAGTTCTGGTAAAAATGGGTAATGGTTTCAATACCCTTAAAGAAATTGTCTAACGGATAGTTCTCGTTTGGAGAGTGGATTGCATCCGACTCAAGTCCAAAACCAAGAAGGATAGACTTAATTCCAAGAATAGATTCAAATGAGCTAATAATTGGAATGCTTCCACCGCTACGGTAAGGAACTGGTTTTTTTCCAAGAACCGTTTCAACGGACTTGCTAGCAGCCATATATGCTGGACTAGTGGTTGGCGAAACGTAGCCTTGTCCACCATGATGCGCAACAACCTTAACCTTTACGTATTTAGGGGCAATGGCCTCAAAGTGCTCTTGGAATAGCTTGGCAATTTTATGGTGATCCTGATTTGGCACCAAGCGCATAGAGATTTTTGCGAAGGCTTTTGATGGAAGTACGGTTTTAGCACCCTCACCAATGTATCCGCCCCACATCCCGTTAACATCAAGGGTTGGGCGAATTCCTGTGCGCTCAAGGGTTGTGTACCCCTTCTCGCCGTGAACCTCATCAATATCAAGGGCTTTTTTGTAGTTGTCGAGATTGAATGGAGCCTTAGCCATTTCGGCGCGTTCTTCGGCGCTAACCTCCATTACATCGTCGTAAAAGCCTTTTACGGTGATATGGTTGTTCTCGTCGTGAAGTGAGCCTATTAGCTTTGATAGTACGTTTATTGGGTTGGCAACAGCACCACCAAATAGTCCGCTATGAAGGTCGCGGTTAGGGCCAGTAACCTCCACTTCCATGTAGGCTAATCCCCTTAACCCGGTGGTTATAGAAGGAACATCTTTGCCAAGCATTGAAGTGTCTGATACAAGGATAATATCAGCTTTAAGCATCTCTTTATGGTCGGTACACCATTTGCCTAGGCTGCCAGATCCAATCTCCTCTTCGCCCTCAATCATAAACTTAACGTTGCAGGGAAGGGTGTTGTTCTTTACCATTAGCTCAAAGGCTTTGGCGTGCATAAAGCCTTGTCCTTTGTCGTCGTCGGCACCACGAGCCCAAATTTTGCCATCGCGAATCTCTGGCTCAAATGGGTTGCTTTTCCAAAGCTCAATAGGGTCAACGGGCATTACGTCGTAGTGAGCGTAAACTAGAACAGTTGGAAGCTTAGGATCAATAATCTTTTCTCCGTAAACAACAGGGTTGCCCTCGGTTGGCATAACCTCTGCTTTGTCGGCACCTGCTTTAATAATTGCTTCTTTCCAGTATTCGGCTGCCCTGACCATATCTGGTTTATTCTCTTGTAGCGAGCTAATTGATGGGATACGAAGTAGCCCAAAAAGCTCATCGACGAAACGATCTTTGTTCTCCTCGATGTACTGTTTGATGTAATCCATGGTTGTTTTGTTTAATGTAATTTATAGCGAGCCCAATATAGTAAAAAAGGCTGAGTTTTAGGTTTTAGTAATTGGTGTTTAGTGTTTGGTTTTGTCTAATGCCGATACAAGTTGACTAGTATTTAGTCCCTAAATCTTAAATTATGAATCTTGAACTTTAGCCTTTAACTATTCTCCTTTAACCTTCCTTCCCTTCGTTCTCAAGTATCTCGGCAACATCTTCTATGTGTTTGTAAAACTCCTCGCCAAAGGCTCTAATTAAAGGGGTTTTTAGGAACTTGTAAACGGGTAGCTGGAGGGAATGACCCAACTCGCGCGCGGGTTTGCACACATCCCACTTGTGGTAGTTAAGGGCAATAACATCGTTAAACCGCTTTGTTCTTATTGGGTATAAGTGGCACGATATGGGTTTTGGGAAATCAACAACGCCTTCGCGGTGCGCCTTTTCAATGGCACAAAAGGTTATGCCGTTCTCGTTTATGGAGTAGGCACATTCGTTACCGTTAATAAGGGGCGTTACGTTGTCGTTATCGCTGTCGATTACAGAAGTTCCTTGCTCCTCAATGGCTGCAATCCCTTCTGGTTTTAGGTAGGGTTTTACGCGTGGATATATTTGGGCAAGAATATCAACCTCGTTATCGTCTAGTGGCGCACCCGACTCGCCATATACGCAGCATATGCCAACGCACTTAGGAAGGTCGCAGCAAAAGTGCTTCTCGAAAAGGTCGAGGCTAAGTATTTTATCTTCAATCTGAATCATTGCAGAGGTGTCTTTACAAATTAAAAGGCGATTATAACACGTTTAACGCGTTATAATCGCCGTAAAGGTAACTATTTTATTGCTCTATTTTGAGCAAAGCACTTTGCCTGTCATTTCGGTTGGAATGTTTAGCCCCATAATTGAAAGAATGGTTGGAGCAACATCGGCAAGAATCCCGTTCTCTACCTTTTTGTACTCATCGGAAACAAGTATAAAAGGTACTGGGTTAAGAGAGTGTGCGGTGTTTACAGAGCCATCGGTGTTAAGCGCGTTATCGGCGTTGCCGTGGTCGGCAATAATAATTACGTTGTAACCATTGCCTTTGGCGGTTTCAACCACCTCGTTAACGCAGGTGTCAACGGCCTCAAGGGCTTTGGTTATTGCGCTATAAACGCCAGTGTGGCCAACCATATCGCCATTGGCAAAGTTTAGGCACACAAAGTCTAGTTCCTGTTTTTTAAGCTCGGCAACAATGGCATCCTTAACTTCAAAGGCGCTCATCTCTGGTTGCAGGTCGTAGGTTGCCACTTTAGGCGAGGGGATTAGAATGCGGCTCTCGCCAGGGAACACCTCTTCGCGTCCACCAGAGAAGAAGAAGGTAACGTGTGCGTACTTCTCGGTTTCGGCAATGCGAAGCTGCTTGCGGCTGGCTTTTGATACTATTTCGCCAAGTGTATTAACTAGGTTGTCCTTTTCGTAAACAACACTTACGTTTTTAAAGGTATCGTCGTAGCGGGTGAGGGTAACGTAGTGAAGTGGCATGGTTGCCATGCCGTGGTCTGGCATATTCTTTTGCGAAAGGGCAATGGTGAGCTCCCTTAGTCGGTCGGTGCGGAAGTTGAAGCAGATAACCACATCGTTCTCCTTAATGGTTCCAATGGGGCTGCCGTTTGCATCAACCTTAATTACAGGCTTTATAAACTCATCGGTAATGCCCTCGGCGTAGGAGTCCTTAACAGCCTGAGCTATGCTGCGAACTGGTTTCCCTTTGGCGTTAACAAGAAGGTCGTAGGCCACTTTAACGCGCTCCCAGCGCTTATCCCTGTCCATTGCATAGTAGCGGCCAACAAGTGTTGCAATGGTTCCATTGCTGGTTTCCAAGTGCTTTTCTAGTTCGGTAATAAACCCTAAGCCACTTTCGGGGTCGGTATCGCGGCCATCGGTAAAGGCGTGAATAAACACGTTGCTAAGGCCGTAATCCTTGGTGATATCGCAAAGCTTGTACAGGTGCTTATCTAGCGAGTGAACGCCGCCGTTGGAAACAAGTCCAAGGAAATGAACGCTAGATCCCTTCTCTTTGGCAAGTTTAAGGGCATTTACTAGAACGGGGTTCTCTGCAATCTTATTCTCTTTAATCTCTTTGTTAATACGCACTAAATCTTGATAAACAACTCTACCTGCACCTATATTAAGATGTCCAACCTCAGAGTTACCCATTTGCCCATCGGGTAGCCCAACGTGTTCGCCACAGGTTAGCAGCTGTGAGTTAGGATATGTTTTGTGAAGGTAGTTCATGTAGTTGGTGTGGGCATTGAAAATGGCATCGGATTTATCCTTCTTGCCTATTCCCCAGCCATCGAGTATCATTAAAAGTACTTTGTTGCTCATAGTAATATATGTGTTAAGTTGATTGTCTGCTTGTTCCCTTCTAACATCTAGGATGCGGGATAAGTTCACAAAGGTATCCATTTTTGTATTGATGAGGGAGATTTGTGTCTAAAATCACCGAAAACGTTTGATTAGGTGCTTGGTATGGCATGTTGCTATAGCGCTTTTTTGGTAGATATGGAGTATTTGTAATTTGTATTATTGGGTAGATGATGAAAAACGGGGGGTAATGGGTAAAATGCATAATAAAATGAATTTGACCCTGTGTATTAAGGGGTGTGATAAGATAAAACAATTAAAAAAATAAAATATAGGTATAAAAATAGGGGGTGTTGTGAAAAAAATATATTTTTGTGCCGAATTTAAAATGTTATCTATGGCACACATTAGGTTCAGAGCTGTAGAAGAGGCTCACAAAAGGTCACCACAACTAGTAGAAGTGGGCAGTGGCAATATTTCGGATCTTTTTGCTGTAAATGTATTCGACAGGGAGAAGATGCGCCGCTACCTTACCCGGGAAGCCTACGAAAGCGTAATTAGCGCTATTGATGAGGGTAGGCGAATTGACAGGCGAATTGCTAGCCAAGTTGCATCGGGAATGAAAGCCTGGGCAATGGAGCGCGGGGCAACGCATTACACCCACTGGTTTCACCCATTGAATGGGGCAACTGCCGAGAAGCACGATGCCTTTTTCTCCCTTACTAAGGAGGGGCATGCTGTTGAGAGTTTTAGTGGTGATCTACTTGTTCAGCAGGAACCTGATGCATCCAGCTTTCCAAGTGGAGGCATACGTAATACCTTTGAGGCTCGCGGTTACACCGCATGGGATCCCTCGTCGCCAGCGTTTGTACTTGAGCAAACCCTTTGTATTCCAACCATTTTTGTTTCATACACCGGAGAGGCACTAGATTTTAAAACGCCACACTTAAAGTCGCTGGCAGCGCTAGATAAAGCGGCAGCAGCAGTTTGCACCTACTTTGATAAGGACGTAAAAAAGGTGCAGGTTACCCTTGGGTGGGAACAGGAGTACTTTTTGGTTGATGAGGCTCTTTACAATGCACGTCCCGATTTGGCCCTGTGTGGCCGCACCATTATGGGGCATGCCGCAGCAAAGGATCAGCAGCTTGAGGATCACTACTTTGGCTCCATTCCCGAGCGTGTTAGTGCCTTTATGCGAAACTTTGAAACGGAGGCATACAAGCTAGGTATTCCCGTTAAAACGCGCCATAATGAGGTTGCTCCCAACCAGTTTGAGTGTGCTCCAATTTTTGAGGAGGCAAATCTTGCAGTGGATCACAACCAGCTTATAATGTCGCTTATGGATAAGATTGCCCGTAAGCATAAGTTTAGGGTGCTTTTCCACGAGAAACCCTTTAAGGGGATAAACGGCTCGGGCAAGCACTGCAACTGGAGCATGCTAACCGACACTGGGGTTAACCTGCTCTCGCCTGGCGGTACGCCTAAAAACAACATGCAGTTTATTGCATTCCTTGTAAATACCGTAAAGGCGGTTTATGACCATAGCGCCCTGCTAATTGGCAGTATTGCTGGCGAGGGAAACTCTCACCGCTTGGGCGCACATGAGGCTCCTCCAGCAATTATGTCGGTGTTTATTGGGCGTACACTAAGCCAAGTGCTAGACGATTTGGAAGAGCGGGTAAGCGAAAAGAAGATGAGCCCCGACGAGAAAACGGAGCTTAAGCTCGACATCGGAAAAATTCCTGAGATTCTCCTTGATAATACCGACCGCAACCGAACATCGCCCTTTGCGTTTACTGGTAACCGTTTCGAGTTTAGAGCTGTTGGCTCATCGGCAAGCTGCGCATCGCCGCTTATAGTGCTTAACACGGCTGTGGCCAATCAGCTAAACCTATTTAGAACTCAAGTAGATGAGCTTATTGAGGCTGGAGTAAAGAAGGACGAGGCCATATTCCAGTGCATTCGTAAGGTGATAATTGAATCAAAACCGGTTAGGTTTGAGGGCAACGGATATAGTAAGGAGTGGTTAGAAGAGGCGGTGAGCCGTGGCTTACATAATATTCCCGATGCTGTAGAGGCGTTTAAAACCTTTTTGCTTCCCTCTTCAATTAAGCTCCTAACCGAGAATGGAGTTTTAACAGAGCGTGAACTTGAGGCTAGGTACGACATTAGAAACGAGATATTTAGCAAAAAGGTGCAGATTGAGGCTCGCGTTCTTGGCGATTTAGCCATAAACCATATTGTTCCCATTGCAATTGCCTACCAAAATGTGCTAATAACCAATGTAAAAGGCATTAAGGAACTATTTTCTATTGATGAAGATTTCCAGCATCTTGCCGGACCACAGCTGCAAAGCATAAGGAAAATATCGGAGCATGTTAGAGCCATAAGGGAGCTGGTTAAGGAGCTTGTGGAGGTGCGCAAGGAGTCCAACCTAATAAGTGATATGCCTGCCCTTGCCGATGCTTATGCCCATAAGGTGAAGCCTTTTCTTGAGGAGATACGATATCACATCGATAAGCTAGAGCTTATTGTTGATGACGAAATGTGGCCACTTCCTAAATATCGTGAGCTACTGTTTGTCCGTTAGTTTTTCTAACATTCTCGCAGCTGTACAGCGCCCCAAAAGGGCGCTGTGCTTTTTTTACGTGCAGTTAGTGTGCGTTTTGTGATCTAAAGTTAATATATACAGATTGTTGCGTGGGGTTGGTGTAATCAATAAAACTCATCATCAAACATCCCCATTGATAGGTATTTTGGTCAATGAACTTTGTACTTATAGTTTATGTCCTTACTTTGCGACACTTTTGCCATTTGTGTGGAGAGTTAATAGCAATGTATAATTGCGCATCAACAACAATAATATTAATTGTTCGGGAGCTATATATCGATAGGAGAGAAGAGGCTCAGCTTTAGAGAAATCTTTACTGAGTATTACCCATCACTGCATCATTTTGCTTTTAAAATTCTAAAGAATAAGCATGATGCTGAAGATGTGGTTCAGGATGCTTTTATTGGTATATGGGAAAAGAAACCCTCCTTTCCAAACACAGTCTCTTTTAGAGCCTACTTATACTTAACCGTAAGGAATAAGGCTTTAGACGTTTTGAAAAAACGCAATCCTATCTACCTAGAAACAATCCCCTTTGAGCCCATAGAGCAGGAGGTGAACTCCGTTGTAAGGGAGGAGGCCTTCCGACTTCTTGATGAGGCAATAGAAAAGCTCCCCGCCAAGACAAGGGATGTACTTATGCTTTCGTTAAAGGGCATGTCGGTAAAAGAGGTTGCCGATGAGCTAAACATCTCTGTTAATACAGTGAAAACCCTTAAACAAAGAGCATACAAGTTTTTGAAGGAAAACTGTGCGTACCTATTACTACTTATTAAGCTTGTTGTGTAAGGTTTAATATGAGTTTGCAATACACCCGCCCCTAATTGACCTACCGTAAAGTTATTTTGAGAACGATACTGTTAAAAACATTACGTTTTTACAGTGCTGTAAATCAATTACATGCACTTGTATTTGTATTTAATGTTACTTTTTCTTAAAAAAGTTTAAAAAACTTGTCACCCGTTTTTACTACCAAGTCGTTTTTATAATACAACGTTGTTAACATGAATAAGAATAAAGAGCTATTCGAGCGAGCCATCAAGGAGGCCGAAGAGTTGAGCCGTACTATCCTCTCTGCAGAGGACCAAGCATTAGATGATACGCTAATGCAGGACTATGCCCAAAGGCATAAATACCTTAAAGGGTTACGTGTAGATAGAGCATGGATGAAGTTTATGCTCAGGGCAAATAGGGGGTTAATACTTAAGGCATCGTCGGTTGCTGCAGCAGTAGTAATAGCATTCTTTACGCTCTTTGAATTTAATGATAACGCTCAGGAGCAGATAGCCGCCAACATTTACCCTGCGGAGGGTACTGTAACAATAAAGTTGCCATCGGGAGAGACGGTTGCTTTGGAACAGGCACAAAATCAGCAAGGTAAACTAGAAGGGGCTAATCTGGACGTAGAGGGAAAGGAGATATCCTATTTGGCCAAAGGTAATGAGGCAGTATCATCGGGAAATCGCCCCCAAAAGGGTGGAATAGATGAGCTGCAATACCATGAGCTGATAATACCTAAGGGAAAATCGTTCTCCTTGGTTTTAAGCGACGGAACAAAGGTGTGGGTAAATGCCGAGAGTTCCATTCGCTACCCGGTTGAGTTTGCAAGCAATCAGCGAGAGGTGATTGTAGAGGGCGAGGCGTTTTTTGATGTGGTTAAGGATAAGTCCCGTCCATTTATTGTGAAAACTGCCGATTACTCCATTCGGGTACTAGGAACCAAGTTTAACGTTAAGTCCTACAAGGATGAAAATGTGGTTGCTACAACCCTTGTTTCGGGATCAATCTCAATTCCATCTGGTTTTGCCGAGGAAAAGGTGATTGCCCCAGGTGAACAGTTTAGGTTTAACCGCGAAGACAAAACGGTTGCTATAGAACGGGTGGATACCGAGCTATACACATCGTGGATAAACAGCTCCATTAAGCTAAACGGAACGCCGCTAAACGAAATCGTTCTTCAGCTAAAAAGGAGGTACGATGTGCAGTTTGTTTTTGAAGATGAAGACCTTAAAGATTCTACGTTTACCGGAGTTATACCATTAAATGAGAACCTGAGCGTAATACTGAACATGTTTTCAAAGGTTTCGTCGGTTCAGTTTAGGGTTGAGGATAACGTTGTTATTGTAAGTAAAAAATCGTAATTGTTTCTATATGAAGAGGCTTTGCAGGTATTTGTTTTTATTGTCTTTAGTTTTAGGCTTTTCATCGTTCTCTTTTGTAGTTAAATCGCAAACTATAAAGTCAATAAAATTAGAGAATGCATCAATAGAGGAGTGTTTGGTTCAAATAAAGAGCCAAACAGGCTTGGGCTACCTTTTCAAGGATGATAAAATAAAAGAGATTAAGGGCATTAGCTACACGGGTAGCAATGTTGATGTGAGCGTTGTGCTGAAAAAGGTACTGGAGAATTCCGGTTATACCTTTGAAATAAGCGATAGGGTAATCCTTTTAATAAAGGTTCCACAACCCAAGCCCAAGCAACCGCAACCCACAGCAAAGCCTAAGGGGTACGAACTTAAGGTAAAAATAACCGATAAATCATCAAAAGATCCCCTTATTGGTGCAGTGGTAATGATAAAGGCCTATGAGTCCTATGCTACTGTATATGATGAAAAGGGCTATGCCACGCTCCAGAATATTCCTACTGGTAAAGCAAAGTTGGAGACTCAGATGCTTGGCTACGAGCCTTACTCGCAAACCATAGTTGTTTCTGGCGATATGGAGATAGATATTAAGCTAACCGAAACATCACTTGCTTTGGAGGAGATAACTGTTGTTGCTAGAGCTAGTGCAGCGGGAACATCAACCAGTTCAACCATAGGGAGGCAAGCGATGGATCACCTTCAGGCTACCAGCTTAATGGATGTAATGCAGCTAATTCCTGGGCAGCTTATGACTGGTGCAGCCAACTTAACCTCATCGGAAAAGGTTACCATAAGGACGCTGAATACCGATAGTGAAAATAACGCATTTGGAACTTCTGTTGTTGTTGATGGTGTGCCTATTTCCGATAATGCATCGCTTAACGGTAAAATTGGCGCTACATCAACAGGAGGTACTGGTGTTGATTTACGTGAGATTGGTGCCGATAATATTGAATCCATAGAGGTGATAAGAGGAATCCCCTCTGCCGAGTATGGCGATTTAGCCTCGGGTGCTGTTATTGTTAACACCAAAGCGGGCTATTCTCCATTAGAGATAAGAGCCAAGATTAACCCCGAAACGTTTAACACATCACTTAGCAAGGGATGGAAGCTTAAGGGGCGCAGGGGTAGTCTGAATGCTAATATCGACTACGCCCAGTCGTGGGGTGATCCTCGCCAAAAGACATCATCATTCGACCGCATAACGGGTGGTGTTACCTATACCAAAACCATTAAAAAGATTTGGTACACAAATACAAAGATAAACGTTAGTAACCTTTTGGATTTTAAAGGGGATGACCCCGATGCTATCATCGAGGGAACAGAAGTTAATCAAAAATCGCTAACACTACGTTTTAGCCATAATGGTAAGGTTAGCGTAAATAAGTTACTAATGAGAACTCTTTCCTACTCGTTTGGTGTAAGCCAATCTCTTAACGAGTCTACCTCTTCAACCACTGTATCAGCCGATGGAGGACTTCCTATTATTACATCCCTTACTAGTGGTTATGCTGAGGTTCCCTATTTAAGTTCTTCATACAGAGCTTCTGGTGGAACCGAGTCAGAGCCCTTTTCTATTTTTGCCAAGGTGGGAAACGGTTTCTACTTAAACTTTAAAAAGTTTAGGCAGCGTTTCAATATGGGGGTTGAGTATAAGCTGGATCAAAATAATGCGCGTGGCTTTTACAACAACAACGATGCTATGCCAATTAGACCCAATAGCAACGGGCGCCCAAGACCATACTACAATATTCCACAGCTTAATCAGCTCTCGGCATACTTTGAGGATAACGTAACTGTTGATTTTTCTGAGAATAGGCAGTTCCGATTGCAAGCGGGGGTACGATATGGAATGCAACAGCCGGGACTTGCTGAGCAGGTTTCGTCGCTATCGCCAAGGTTAAACGCCTCGTTTAAAGTGAATAAGTGGCTAGAGCTTAGGGGCGGTTGGGGGCAGAACTCAAAAACTCCAGGGCTTTCTCATCTTTACCCAGAGCCAAATTACTCAGATAGGTTGGTTGCACAGTATCTGCACTCTAATCCCAGTCAGCAGTTGGTAGTTTATCACACATATATTAACACTATTCTTCGCAATAAAAGCCTTGATAATACCACAAATACTAAGTCGGAGTTAGGTTTTGACATCAAGTTGCCCAATGGTATGACCTTTTCTGTTGTTGCTTATAACGATAGAATGAAGGGCGGCTTTGGAAGTTATTCTCAGCCCCAAATCTACTACTCCAATTTCTATACTGTAGGCAATGGTATAATTGTTATTCCTGACTCAAAGCCAGTTATAGATTGGAGTAATCCGGCCAGAGTTGATACAGTGTTTACCTCTTCAGGTTTGACGGGTAATACCCAAGCAAGCAACGATAGGGGATTAGAGTTTGAATTTTACTTGGGTCAGGTAAAGAGCCTTCGGACTCAGTTTTACTTAAGTGGGGCATACATGGAGTCCAAATCGTGGACTACAGGACCAAACTACAAAAGTCCTATTGGAATACCCCCATCATCGGTTTACGGTCAGGGTGCCCCAAACACCCCTCCCTTTAAGTTGGAGTATCCTAGCGGATTGCAAAAGAGCATACAGCGTAGGTTTAGCAGTGTGCTAAGAGCCGTTTACAGCATACCGCAAATGCGAATGGTGGCTTCGCTAAACGCACAGGTAATTTGGTACACATACAGCGTATCAACAAACCAAAGAAAGGTACCCATTGGTTGGCTCGATACCGATTTAAGCTACCATAAGATAACGGAGGAGATGTTAGCCGATCCTAACTACAGGATAAAGGACATATTGCTATCAGATCAGATTCTTGATCCAAAGGAGACACGTCCCACTACAATGCCCCCTGTTTGGCTTATTAGCGCAAGGCTTACAAAGGACATTGCCAAGAATATGCGGCTTTCGTTCTATACCAGTAATCTTTTTTTCTACACGCCACTGCAAACATCAAATGTGTCCAGTACTCCAATAGAGCGGAATGCCAACACTTTTGCTTTTGGAATGGAATTTTCAGTTAAAATATAACCTGTTTTGAGCATGAAAAGGATAGGAATAACTAGCATTCTTGCAGCCCTTCTGTTGCTAATTTTTGGATGTGACAGGGAGGAGCCCCAATGCATAAAAAATGTTCGCATAGCTACTGTGCTTCCTTTAAACTTTAAGCCAGATATAAAGTACAATAACAGGGAGATTGTGCTCTCCAACCAGAATGTAACCTATACGTGTTGTACAAACGAGGCGGGTGTTGTTGAGATTCCGAATATAATCCCAGATGTGTATACCATTAATACATGCTGGGAGCTAACTGGTGCACAGTACAAGGAGTTACTTGATGAACCAATTAGTTTGGAGGATAGAGCAAAAGTGCTGGTAAAAGGTACTTTACCCAACACGCCTATATACTCATCGGAAGATTTAAGCATTGTTCTAGAGGGTTTAGTACTAAAGGACTTGGTTATTTCTAAGATTTACTATTCTGGAACTAAGGATAATTTAAATAGGAGCTACTCATCGGATCAGTTTGTAGAGGTGTTTAACAACTCCGACGAAATTGTTTATATAGATGGAAAGTACATAGCCCTAACCGAGTCTAGAAACCCAGCTGTTTTCTTAGCAATTGATAATCCTGAATATATTCATGCTAGGCAGATATGCAAATTTCCTGGTAGCGGAACCGATTTTCCTGTTTATCCGGGGCAGAGTATTGTTATTGCAGCTCGTAGCGCAAGAAATCATACCCTTAGCGCAGCCAACTCTGTGGATTTATCCAATGCCGATTTTGAGGTTAAGGATTATGATGGAATGGGCAATCCCGATGTTCTTTCCCTTCCCATGTACTCCACATCAACGTCAACAAAGTACTTTAATTTACTAACAGGTGGACCTAACGGAGTATTCCTTTTTGAAACCGACCAGGACGTGCTGAGTTGGCCAGAAGTTAACATTCCAGGAAGCTCTTCAAGTGAACGGTTTAGGCAAGTTCCCGTTGGTACGGTTATAGATGGCATTGAGGTGCTTAAGAATGAAGCAGTAAGTGGCTCAAACATGGGGCTTAAACGGCTTCAAAATTTTATTGATGTTGGCTTTGTGTGTATTTCGGCTTCAACAGGATTTGTTAACGAGTCGGTTGAGCGTAAGGTATGCAGACTTGGTAACAATAGGGTTTACTTGCAGGATACCAACAACAGTAGCGAAGATTTTGTGGTGATTAATGGGCCAACTCCTAGAGATTACCAAAACCCCAACCTTTTAAATCTTGAGCAGTAGTATGAATAGGTTTATTTCTCTTATTGCATTTATAGTTCTATCTCAGCCCCTTTACTCGCAAAAAGTTGACTCGGTAGCCATAACTCCAAGTATTAACCAGCGAAACCTTCAGGTGGTAATGCAGCACTGGATTAATACCGACAATGCAGCGGGAT
The DNA here is from genome assembly GCA_016931855.1 of Bacteroidales bacterium. Lineage (GTDB taxonomy): Bacteria > Bacteroidota > Bacteroidia > Bacteroidales > Tenuifilaceae > UBA5206. The sequence goes on along the minus strand of JAFGDZ010000028.1, from coordinate 22,373 downwards.
TAGCCTTTGCCAATGTGAACAAGGGTGGCTTTACCACCTTTGAGAAGTACTTCTCTGGAGGGAACCACCATAGGGCGCAGGAAGGCGATGGGCTTAATGGCATACGCTTTTACTCCGAGGGATACCGTAGCTTTAACAAAAGGCTATTTGCAAGGGGGAGCTTCCATTTTAACAAGTTTATTGAGCAAAATAGAGCTTGGTCCGATGTTGTAAATACAAACAACTCGAATCCTTACATAATGGGAAGCAGCGTTAAGGGCGATTACGATAGCCAGCAAATTGGGCTAACCCTTAAGGTATATACCGACACAATAGGTCGATTTACCTATGGCTTATCATCAAACTATGAAGTTCTAGATGTATCAAGGCAGCGTGACCCACGCACCAGAACGTATCTGCTCGATTATAATATAGTTCCATCTGTTACCTATAAAGTATCAGCAAATAGTAAGCTTGGAGCAAATTTATACTACAGGTTTCAAAAAGAGAAAATGCCTAGTATTACAACAGTTCAAACAGACCCAAACTTAAAGTACTACACCTTTTGGGGGCTTCAGAATTTTACTAGCAATGTAGGTGGTTACAAGGGGTTTAGACGACAGTTTGAAAGTGATTTTATAGGCTCGGCAGTTCAGTACAACTATACAAATGATGCGGTAAACGTACTTGTTTCTGGGGGTGTAGATTTACAATGGCAGGAAACTGCTGGCGAGAAGAAACAATCGCCAGGTTCGTTCAACTCCTTTGGATATAACTTATTAACAAGCGTACTGATTAAATCAAACCGCTTTGTTCACAACGCAGTTTTAGCTGCAAAGTACAGCAATGGTGCGGCCGATGAGTATAGGCAGTCATTGTTTACGATTCTTGATCCTGCTACAGGCACATCCTCTGAATATTGGGTTACTGATTATATCTACAAGAATAGATTTGTTACTGAAACCTACAATTTGGATCTGTCTTGGAAAACTTATGGGCTGAAACAGAATGGGCACGAAACCAAGTGGAGTCTTGGTATAGATGCTTCGTACTCATCGTTTAGCAATACTTACTATTTACCCACATCAACATATAGTGCAAGTGTTGCGTGTGCAGGTATAAGTGGCTCTTATTTACTATTAGATCGGCGCTCTCACTCTATTGAGATTTCCTCTTATGCAAAAGGGGGAATAAACCTTGATGCAGAGCTGGATTTGGCTAACACATCCGAGGTATCTGATCTTATTCTGACTCCCGATTTGGAGTACTACAAGCGCAGTACTGCTCAAGTAGGGGGCGCTATTACCTATAACTTCCCCCTTGTATTTGCCGGCAGAGGTGCTATGACAGGCTACGCTCGTATTTACGGAGAAAACATGTTTGCTAGCAATTCATACAACTGGCATGTATTTGGACTTGCCATAGGATTACTAACCCTTTAATTCCCCAAAACTATGAATTTTACCCTTAGACGATCATTGACCATAGCCTTTGTTGCTATAGGTGCAATGATTTTCAACAACTCATGTACAAAAGATGAATTGGAGAATACCCCTCCTGTAATTTCTTTTGAAACGGCTCAAATAGCAGTGAATACCGATGACAATAGTTCCTACGATGTAAAGCTTCAGCTTTCGTCAGCAGCGTACAAGGACATTCCCGTTAAGCTTAGCGTATCGGGTACAGCAGTGGAGAATGAGCACTACACCATTCCTTCAAAGGAAATTACCCTTAAAAAGGGCGATACCGAAGGCATTATTCCAATTACCATTCTTAACCAGAATATTTGGGATTCTGAGCTTACCATTGTTATTCTGTTGGCTCCTGGTACCGATTATTCAATTAACCCACAGCTTACCAATAAAATAACCGTTAAGCTAACCAAGGAGATTATACTTCCTCAAATTGGTTTTGGTAGCACAGCTAGCGTATTCACTAACCCATATAATGCTGAGACTATAAAGTTGCAGCTAGTGTCTAGTGAGGCTTTAGCTTACGATGCGGTACTGTCATTAGAGGTTACTGGTGATATGGCTTTTGGAACCGATTTTCTTTTAAACAATGCCTCTGGATCATCATTTACATTTCCAAAGGGTGTTACATCGTATGAGGTTGAGCTTACCATTTTAAAAAAGGACGAAGCTGGTTTTAATAAGGAGATATCATTAAGACTTGTTCCTGCCGACCCTAAAAAAGTTGCAATATCTGAGACTGCAGGAGCACTTACCCTAGAGGCAGGTGACCCTACCGTTGATTTTGCTTCAATCTTGGTGGTTCCTGCGCTACAAGGTGGAAACGGATATCAGGTTTATCAGCAAATACGTAATGTTGAGCGTTTGTGGGATGGTAAAATTGCCCTAAACGTTGCGGCTAACCCCAATAAGGGGAATTACCTTAAATCCTTTAGGAACATGAGTTTCATATCGGCTTTTGACTGTTTGGCTAATTCTGTTGGCGGTGATGTGCTAAGGCTTGCTGATATGTTAAGGTTTGTTTCCGATACCGTTATTGCCGATTATGGTGCTGCTCGTGCCACTAGGTATTTCTCTCCATCTGATAGTTTGCTTCGTTTTGTTGCAAATGGTAAGGATGCAACTAAAGGTACAGTTACAGCCCCAAGACAAAAGTTTACAGCAAATCTTATACTTAAAGATAACTGGGAACTTGGAGCAAACACACAGAAACCTTGGCATATAGACTCAAAGGCAACCAATGGTGTTCTTGCTAACAGCACCGTGGCTACCTTCCATACCGTTGAGGTTTGGTTGGATAAGCTTGAGGGTACTTATGACTTTACCCTTGCTGAGCCAGAGATCATTTTCGAGGCATGGTATAAGAGCAATTCTCCTTATTTTATGAAGAACTTCCCTGTAGGTCTTGATGTAGTTAAGGATGGCGATTTCTATAAGGTCACTTATAGGCTTTACCCACGCCTTTAAACTTACGTAAATAATTAGGTAACAAGGCCATTTAATTGTATCTGTTCGGTTTGTTGTTTTGCTAGGAGCCTTGTTACCTAATTTTAAACTAATCATAATTTCATAACTACTATGCTAAAACGATTGGCATTGCTGCTACTGCTTTCCCTTACCGCTATTCCTACTTTTAGTCAGGGATCGTTTATAAGGGTTATCAAGAGCGGTTCTAAGTATAAATTTGAGATTCCAGATTCATTGCTGGGGCAAGACATCCTATTCGGCTCGCGCATTGTTGATATCAGCGCTCCATCGGCAAAGGTTTACTCTGCAGGACAAATGAGGAGTGAACCTGTGCTTATTAGGTTTGCCAAACGCAATAATCTAATCGTAATTAAGGAGATCAACAACTTTGTTGACGTTGATAGTAATGATCCTATTAAGGAGCCTTTAGTAAGAAACATGAAGGTGGGTGGTGTTGAGTATTTCGATATCGAATCTAGAAACAGTGCCAATAGCGCTTCTATTATTGACGCAACTAAATATTTCTCCAACGAGGTTCAGCTTGCATGGCCCTTACCCGATAACGTTAAGAAAGGGAAGTTAGATAGCAAGCTCTCGGAGCTGCAATTTGTTAAGCAGCACACCGATAGGGTAAATATCAGAACCTACTATGAGTTCTTGGGTGGAAAGGAGACTTTTACCATTACCGTTCAGTACTTTTTACTGCAGCTACCCAAAGAGCCTCTAAGGTATAGGCTCGACGATGAACGTGTTGGTTATCAAAATTTCAAGCGGAAAGCATTTGCAAGTGGTAAGCCAATATCAAACAATCAGTACATCTCACGGTGGAGAATTGAGCCTGCTCCTGTCGATATGGCAAAACACAGGGCTGGCGAGCTGGTTGAACCACAAAAGCAGCTAGTTTTTTATGTTGAACCCTACTTCCCAAAGGATTGGATACCTTACATAAAGCAGGGTATAGAGGTTTGGAACAAAGCTTTTGAAAAGATTGGATTTAAAAACGTGGTTGTTGCTAAGGATTTTCCAGAGAACGATCCCAATTTCGATCCTTACGATATTAAAACCAACGTTATTAGGTATCTGCCTGTTGACGAAGCAAATGCCGCAGGGCAGATATGGACAGATCCTAGAAGCGGCGAGATTATTAATGGCGAGGTGCTTTGGTGGAATAACGTGGTTGAGCTAATTAACAAGTGGCGCTTTATGCAAACTGGGGTTGTTGATCCACGGGCAAGAGCCTTGGTGTATGAGCCAGATTTTATGGGCGAAATGATTAGGTACGCCATTGCCCACGAAATTGGACACGTACTGGGATTGCAGCACAACCTAAAGAGCTCTTACGCGTACCCTACCGATTCGCTACGTTCGCCATCGTTTACTCAAAAGTATGGCACAACGGCTTCCATAATGGACTACGCAAGGTTTAACCACATTGCCGAGCCAGGCGATTTGGAACGCGGAGTAAAGCTAACCCCTCCAATGCTAGGTGCCTTCGACTTCCTTTCGGTGGAGTATGGTTACATCTATTTGCACAATGCAAAAACTCCTGCCGATGAGGTTGCGGCTCTGGACTCATTGCTTAAGTCGAAGTCAGATGACCCCATGTACCTATTCTCGCCCTTTATTACCTCGGCCATATCGCCAGATCCTTCGGCGCAAACCGAATCCTTGGGCAACGATGTGTTAAGGTCTTCAGCCAGAGGTATAGAGAACACGCAAGTGCTTCTAACCAATTTGGTTGAGTGGACGCTACAGTATGGGGGGAAAACCTCGGATATTGAGGATCGCTACGATGCGCTGCTTAAGCAGTACTATAGGTACATATCCCTATCCATGTCGTACCTAGGAGGAACGTACACCGTTTATGGTCCGCTAAACCAGGAGCGTACGCGCTATATACCAGTGGATAAGGCGAAGCAAAAAGAGGCGCTACGCTTTGCTGTTAATCATCTATTTAATGCGCCCACATATTTAGACCAAGTTAAGCTAACAGCGGCAATTGGTTCGCAAACCGACAATATTCTTAAGCGTCAGGCTGAGGTTACACAAGCGCTGCTAAGCAATTTAATTATACCAAGAATATTTGCTAGCACTGCTAACCCTAACAGTGATTACTCCCTTACCGAGTATCTGCACGATTTGGACGAGCTTATTCTAGATACAAAACCCAACACCCCATACCAAAAAGGGCTTCAGGTGGTTTACATCTTATCTCTAAAGAATCTTGCAAAAATTGCGTCGCCCGACGATGCTTCAAAGGTAGCTGCCGATGCTGTAACGGCCAGCGCAGCCTATGCTCAGCTTCAAAAAACAAAGCAACGCCTGCAAAAGCTAGCTAAGCGGGGAGGCCAAAATGGGTTACACTACCAGTATCTGATTTCACTTTTGTAAAGGCACCATAAATAAACAGTATTAAGATGAAAAGACTTCTTTATTTATTCGTTTCAATATTCTTGATTTTACCTAACGTATCAATGGCCGATGAGGGTATGTGGCTTCCGTTCCTACTAAAGAACGAGAAGTATGCCGAGATGAGGAAAATGGGCTTAAAGCTAAGCGCAGAGGAGATATACAGCGTTAACCAAGCTTGCCTTAAGGATGCTATTGTTGGATTGATGGGCGAGGGTTCCAATCTTAGGAGCTATGGTACTGCAAGTTTTGTTTCTGCCGATGGGTTGCTAATAACCAACTACCATGTAGTTCTTTCCTATATTGAGCGCTTCTCTACCCCTGAGAACGATTTTATTAAGTACGGCTATTGGGCTAGTAACCGTAGCGAGGAGTCTCTTTGCCGGGGATTGCAAATTAAGCAGCTGGTTAGAATGGAAGATGTAACCGATAGAATCCTTGTGGGAACCGAAGGGCTTACCGGACGCGAGCGCCAGAATAAGATAAATGAGAACGGTAAAAAAATTGCCGATGAGGCTACTAAGGGAACCAAGCACGAGGTGCGTATGCAGGCTCTGTTTGGCAACAGCCAGTACATTATGAACGTGTACGCGGTTTATAAGGATGTAAGAATGGTTGCTGCTCCTCCTTTTTCCCTAGGTAAATTTGGTGGAAATACCGACAACTACCGCTGGCCACGACAAACACTTGATTTTGCTGTGCTTAGGGTTTATGCTAACAAGGAAAACAACCCTGCAAACTTCTCTGCAAAAAATGTTCCTTACAAGCCCAAACACTTTCTTCCCATTGCCAAAAAAGGCGTTCAGGAGAACGATTTTGTGATGATAATGGGCTTCCCTGGCTCTACTCGCCAGTACATCCCCTCTTTTGCACTAGACAAAATAGTGTTTAGCGAGACTGCGGAGAAGGTGGCTATTACTCGCGAAAAGATGAAAATCCTTGAGAAAGCAATAGAGGAGAATCCTGATACAAAGTTTCGTTACACCACCCGTCTTTCGTCGGTAGGGAACAGTTACCTTCGTTGGAGCGGCGAGATTATGGGGGTAAACCAAATGGACCTAGTTGCCAAGAAGCAACAGGAGGAGCAGCTCTTTAAGGAGTGGGTTGCTAAAGATCCTAAGCGCATTCAAAAATACGGCAACATACTTGAGCAAATGGAGGAGCACTACAAGGAGGTTGCTGTGTATAATCTTGCTAATACCTTCTTCTTGGAGGCAGGTATTAACGGCTCAGAGATTGTTCCCTTTATTGGAAAGTTTGAGAAGCTGGTTGCAATGTACGATAGGAAAGAGCTTAACCTAAAAGCCGCAAATGCCGAAGCGGAAAGACTTGTGAAGCTAACCGATCAGTTCTTCCGCAACTGGAGCTATGAGGTGGATAGATGCATGTTTCGTAATCTAACTTACCGTTACTACCAAAAACTTGAACCTAAGTTTGTTGCAGAGGAGTTGCTTGCCTGCATTAAAAAGTACGATGGCGATATTGAAATGCTAAGCAGCGAGGTGTTTAAAAACTCCATGTTTACCAGCAAAGATAAGCTTATGGCTTTTCTGGAGAGCGAAGAGCGCGACGTGAAAGGCCTTATTAAAGACGATGAGCTTTACCAAATTGCCATTGGGTACTACAGAATTAAAATTGATAGAATAGCAAGACGGCATGGTGATTTGCAGAGTAAGTTGATGGATCTAAATGCTATCTTTGTTGAGGGTTTACTTGAGATGAATAAGGGGAATGCTATATATCCCGATGCAAATAACTCGTTGCGAATTAGCTATGGTAAAGTTTCGGGAACCGATGCCGAAGATGGTATTAAATACTACCCTTTTACTACCCTAGAAGGTGCCTATAACAAGTATGTTAATAACGTCGATAACGAGGAGTTCTACCTACCCAAAAAGCTTCGCGATATCTACCATAACAAGAGTTATGGCTTGTATATTGCAAAAAATGGCGATATGGTTACCAACTTCCTAACAAGTTGCCATACAACCAGCGGTAATTCTGGCTCGCCAGTTATTAATGGCAAAGGTGAACTTGTTGGCCTAAACTTCGATCGAATTTGGCAAGGTGTTGCTTCCGATTATAGATATAGTCCAGAATTGTCTAGAACTGTATCAGTTGATATTCGCTATATTCTTTTGGCATTAGATAAGTATGCTCCAAATAACTATGTTTTAAACGAATTAGTACCAAATAAAAAGTAAGTAATGAAATACGTTTTGTTTTTAATGCTTTTGATTGCACCTCTTGCCGCTTTCTGCGCAAAACAGGTTGAGTGTGGTAAACATGAGGTTGATTGTACCGGAAAGTGCGGGCGATTTATTGATAAAAACGGTGATGGCTTTTGCGATATAGGCGGATTATCGGCTAATCAGGCCAAAATCCTTGCCAAAACAAAGGCAAAACCCTACAGTTTGATTCTTATCTCAGCCATTACCTTGGCATTGTATATTGTTAGCTCATTGTTTAGGCGTTTGGGTTTTATAACAAAAGCAACTCATTATAAACTTTGGAATGTGCTGCTGCTTATTACCTTCTTGGTTTCGGGTATACTAGGGTTGGTGCTTGTGGCGCAAATTAACTATAAAATTTTAGGCGATTGGTACTCTTCGTTTTTATACCTACACGTAGAGTTTGGAATTGCAATGGCTATTGTTTCCATATTCCATGCTTTGTGGCACTTTAAGTACTACGCAAAAGCATTAGGACTAAAGAGCTATAAGCCACGTAGCTTAAAACTTCATATACCGTTTATCCGTAAATCAGCATAGGTTAGTTGCAAGTGTTTCGTTTCTAGGGGGGTCTATATGCATAGGCACCCCTAGTTTTTTATGCACAATGCAGGTCTGGTGTTTTCCCAATATCCATTTTTTCAACGGAGGGTCACATCAACAAACAATACATCTAAAGCCTAATTGCATTAACTTTATACCATACACTTTCCTCTATTTCGAAATATTACTTACTTTTACCATCGTATTTCAAAAATGTAAAAGTCACATCTATTGCATAAAAAGCTATTCGGATGAGAAAGCTCCTCTTAACATTCTTAGTAAGCCTTGTAATTGCAGGGATATCGCAAGCTCAAACCTCACGCCTAAAAAAAGCCGATGCGCTTTTTGATGCAGGAGGGTACTACGAAGCCATTGATATCTACAAAAAAGAGATTGATAAGATACAGGAGAATAAACCCCTGTTCGCATCATATCTGTATAAAATTGCTACCTGTTACAGGTTGATAGGAAATCCGCGCCAGTCGGAAATCTGGTACTCCAAAGCCATACAGCGCGAGGTTCAGGAACCCAAGGTATTTTACTACTATGCCGAGATGCTAAAAATGGGCGAGAAGTACGACGAGGCCATTGAGCAGTTCCAAAAGTACAAGTCCCTTGTTCCTGGCGATGAGCTTGCCAATGTTGGCTTACGTAGCTGCGAGCTGGCAAAGCAGTGGATGGCAAGCCCATCTGGCTACGAAATTGTTAACCTCCGTGCCATAAATACCAAGCAGAGCGATTATAGCCCTACATACGCCTCCGACGATTACACCGAGCTCTACTTCACCACATCGCGAGAGGATGCTACAGGCTCAAAGAATCATGCCGCAACTGGCGAGAAGTTTGCCGATATTTTTATGACTACCCGCGACCGAAAGGGCGTTTGGAGCAAGCCCGTTTCCATTGGCGATGCCATTAACACCAGCTACGATGAGGGTACACCTGCTGTTTCCTCCGATGGGAACAACCTATTCTTTACCCGCTGCCGTGTGAGCAAGCGCGATAAGCTGGGCTGCGAAATTTGGGTGTCGGAGAAACGCTCGCAAGGATGGGGCGACCCTGTTTCTATTCCAATTGCTGCCGATAGCATGATTGTAGCGCACCCATCAATTTCTGATGATGGACTCGAGATGTACTTTGTAAGCAATATCCCCAGCGGTTTTGGGGGGCTCGACATTTGGAAGGTAACCCGCACATCAACCAGCGACTCGTGGGGCGAGCCAATTAACCTTGGTGGTAGCATTAATACACCTGCTGACGAGATGTTCCCATTTATTCACCCCGATGGAACGCTGTACTACTCGTCCGATGGGCTTCCTGGCATTGGTGGCCTCGATATTTTTAAGGCAACCCAAAAGGATGGCGGTGCTTGGGCTGTAGAGAATATGCGCTTCCCTGTTAACTCACCTGCCGACGATTTTGGCATTATCTTCGAAAAGGAGCGTGAGGCAGGTTACTTCTCGTCTCGTCGCTCAGGTGGCCGTGGTGCCGACGATATTTACCTGTTCTACCTTCCTCCAATTATTTACAACGTAATGGGAGAGGTTAACGACGAGAAAACCAAAGCGCCTATTGCCAATGCTACCGTTAAGCTGGTTGGTAGCGATGGCGCTGTTATAAATGGCGAAACCGATACCCGTGGCGGCTTTAAGTTTATGCTTACCCCAAATACCGATTATGTTCTGGTAGTATCTAAAAAGGGATATCTGAATGGAAAGGATAAGCTTACAACCCGTGAGCTTAAGGAGAGCAAAGATTTTGACTCAAAAATTAAGCTAACCTCTACCGAGAAACCCATTGAGCTGCCCAATATCTTCTACGATTACGACAGATGGGAGCTGCGCCCAGAGTCTATGACTGCGCTCGATCGCCTGGTTGAGATTCTTAACGACAACCCAAATATCACCATAGAGCTTGGCTCGCATACCGATAGCCGTGGTACCATGGAGTACAACTATGACCTATCGCAAAAGCGTGCCCAATCGGTGGTTAACTACCTAATTGAGAAGGGTATTGCTGCCGACAGGCTAAAGGCTAAAGGTTACGCCCAGTCGCAGCCAAAGGTTGCCGACGAGGCTCTGGCCGCACAGTACGACTACGTTAAGGTTGGCGATGTGCTTAACCAAATATTTGTTGATAAGCTGGCTACCGAGGCTCAAAAAGAAACCATTTATCAAGTTAATCGTAGAACAGAGTTCAGAGTTCTTCGAACTGATTATAAGTAGCGTAATATACCTAAAAGGGAGCCAACCGGCTCCTTTTTTGGTTTAACTACATTCTGTTATCTATGTACAGGTATCTGGTTGTAACCGTGTTTGTTCTTTTTTGTGGTGGTTTGCTAAGTGCAACGGCCCAAAAGATTTATGAGGCTGAGGATATTGCCGATGCCAAGCTTAAGGTTTACGCCGTTGACGAAGCCAAGGATGCCGATTTGCTGGTGCACTTTGTTTACGAGAAACCCCATGTAACCCGCATTGGGCTTTGGATGGAAGTGCCTACACCCCAGGAGGCCGACATACTAATTTATTTTGTTGACGATATTAAGGAGAGTGATATTACCATTTGGCTAGTTGATACACCCAATGAGGCAAAGTGGCAAGGGGAAACCAAAAAGGCCCTTTTGCCGCCCAGTATCATTAAGCCACCCAAATAGAATCCGCTACTGTATAATTTTAGTATAATGACTAACGATTTACGCTACGACAAGCGAGGTGTTTCTGCCTCCAAGGACGATGTTCACAACGCTATTGCCAACCTCGATAAGGGGTTATTCCCAAAAGCATTCTGTAAGGTTGTTCCCGATGTTCTTGCCGGAGACCCAGAGTACTGTACCGTTATGCACGCTGATGGTGCAGGTACAAAATCGTCGCTGGCATACATGTACTGGCGCGAGACTGGCGACCTTTCCGTTTGGAAGGGCATAGCGCAGGATGCCATTGTAATGAACCTCGACGATTTACTTTGCGTTGGGGTAACCGATAATATTCTGCTATCGTCAACCATTGGGCGTAACAAAAACCTTATTCCGGGCGAGGTTATTAGCGCAATTATTGCTGGAACCGAGGAGTTCTGTCAGGATATGCGCGACCTTGGCGTAAATATCCACCTAACTGGTGGCGAAACCGCCGATGTGGGCGATCTTGTGCGCACCGTAATTGTTGACTCAACCGTTACTGCACGTGTTAAGCGCTCTCACGTAATATCAAACAGCAACATTCAGGATGGCGATGTAATTATTGGGTTAAGCTCATACGGGCAGGCCAAGTACGAGAAAGAGTACAACGGCGGAATGGGCAGCAACGGGCTAACTTCTGCGCGCCACGATGTGTTTGCGCACTACCTTGCCGAGAAGTACCCCGAGAGCTACGACCAATCAATAGACAAAAGCCTTGTGTACTCAGGCGGATATAAGCTTACCGATATTATCCCCGAAATAGGAATAACTGCAGGTAAAATGGTGCTTAGCCCAACCCGTACCTATGCTCCAATTATTCGTGAGATACTAAACAACTACCGTCCTGTAATTCACGGATTGGTTCACTGCTCGGGTGGTGCACAAACCAAGGTGATGAACTTTGTTGATAATCTGCTTGTTGCCAAGGAGAACCTATTCCCTGTTCCTCCGCTGTTTGATATCATTCAGCGCGAGTCAAAAACCCCTTGGGCCGAGATGTACAAGGTGTTTAATATGGGGCATCGCATGGAAATTTACGTTTACCCAGAGTTTGCCGAGGATATTGTGGCTATTGCCCGCGAATTTGGCGTTGATGCCCAAATTATTGGTTCATGCCACGCCCGCGAAAAGGGTAACAAGCTTATTGTTAGAAGCGATAAGGGAGAGTTTATCTACTAGACATATCATTGTTCATAATAAAGCAGCCACCTCAGCATCTGGGGTGGCTGTTTTGCTTTAATATCATTACATGTAAAGTTTTATTGATGTTAATGTACTGGTAAATAATGACATGTGATTTTATATTAAACTTGTTTCCTCCTATTTTCTGGCTGAAAAGATAATGATACTATAGTAAGTGAGTAGTTAACTCCTATGTATAACACAAAAGGCTGCCTAATTGGTATTGGGCAGCCTTTGTTTTATAGCAATAAAGGGTATTACATATCAAATCCTATCATCTTACCCTTTTTCATAATTAGCTCATCGTCAAAGTAAACGTCTGGTTCCTTAACAAGGCCATCAAGGTGGCTGCTAACCGATATGCGCCCGCCCATGCTCTTATTGTTACCAAAGGCAATGTGGATGGTGCCAAACACCTTCTCGTCTTCAAGTATTTCGCCAGTAAGAATGGCTTTGTAGTTGGTACCAATACCAAACTCGGCTACCGCACGTGCATCGCGACCAACCTTATCAACCATCTGAATTAGCTTTTCGGCCTCTTTGCCTCCGCTAATCTTTTCGGCATATCCATTAACAATATCAATGGTAATAGGGGTTTCAATCATTCCTATGCCAGCCATTGAGCCGTCAATAATAAGGGTACCATTGGTTTGGTCCTCCCAAGGTGCAAGGTAAACCTCGCCAGAGGGAAGGTTTCCGCTCTCGCCCTTGTTGCGCATAACGCCCTTGCTGGGAAGGATTTTCCTGTCCTTAACGGGCATAACCACGTTGGTTCCCATCTCGGTGGTAACCTTAATTGTGCTAACGCCAACAAGCTTAGCGGCTATATAGTCGGTTAGGGCAATAATCTTATCGTAATCGGCATTTAGGCAGCGTACCATGGTATCAAGGTTAATACCGGGCATTGTTCCAAAGCGAACGCCTTGGGCTGCTGCTTCGCGGCGAGCATCGGTGTGGGTAAGCGATTTGTTGGTTGGGCAAACCACCACATCAACCGCTTTCATAAGGGCAGCAATGGCCACAGGAGGCTCTTGCCCATCAATATCGCGCGATTTTATCTCAACAAGCATAGACTCTTTGCAGAGCTCCTTACCCGCTTCGTGAAGGCCAAGGCCAATTTCGCGTGTAAGCTCGTCGGTTACAATTAGTACCGTTTCTTCTGGTTTTAGCCCCATGCAGTCGCGTAGAGCAATTATTGAGGCGTCTCTTAGTTCTTTGTTCATAGCATAACAATTTGCCACAAAATAAGAATTTCTTTTAAAAAAGGGCAGGTAACCTGATTTATAGCATAGGTAATAGGCTAATTGCATGTGCTTTTGCGCCTATAATCAGTTGGTTATAGGGAGGATGTTATACAGCAAATTGGAATACAGGATGGAGTGATATTTAGTGGGCGAGAAGAAGGGTTCTGACTCCAGTGGATTCCTATAAAAAAATCGACCCCAGCTAGGTCGATTTTTTATTTACTCTCAATCAAAACTATACCTAGTAACCATTATCGGGTTTACTCCTCGTTCATTCCAACCCGTTTGCGCCTAACCTCATCAACATAATTCTTAAGTGATGCTGCTATAGATTGGGGAATTTTACCCTCAAGTTCGTAACGCTCAATGTAGCCTTCGGCCTCAACGGTTCTATCCTGATTTGCAAGCGATTTTACCACAATCCCAAACGCCTTGTAGTAGTTGGGGTCGGTGCTGCTGCTTACGTAGGGTAGGGCATGTGCCATTGCGTTGGTATAGTCCGATAGGTTAAAGTAGCACGTTGCCATGTATATACTCACCGAGTCTGAGCTTTCGCTCTGCGGAAGGCTTTCAAACAGGCTAAGGGCTTTGGCGTAATCGCCATTCTGGTAGTATGATTTGGCAAAGTACGGAGTGCTATCGGAGGTTTTTGCTACCCCTGCCGCTCTCTTGCTATGCACTTGTGCCTGGCTTAAGGGCATTGCACCTGCACTTTCACTCGCCTCAGCATTAAAGGTTGGTGTAGCATCGGACATAACGCGATACTGCTCATCGGCCATTTTGGTCTGTAACCTTGGTCTGGTGTCGTGGGGCTGATTGGTTGGAATAAGCCCTTGCTCCTTGCTTTGTATACTCTTTAGCATCTTGGTGGAGTGCATGGTGGTATCGGGACCTAAATCGCGTAAGCGGGGCAGCATGGTAACGGGGTCGTGGCTAAGGGCCACAAGTTCATCGTTGTTGTACATGCCCTCGGCAAACATATCGTTCCTGTTGTTGTTTATTGATACCCACACAACCAGCGATGATACGCCAACAAATAGCAGCAGCGTTGCGGCAATGCGCAGCCATGGGGTGCGATTGGCTCGGTGAATGAATGGCGATGCTAGTCGCTTGTCAATCTGTTTATTTAGCTTGTTCTCAATGGCGTGTATCTGCTCTGGGTTTGCAAGTAGCGATAACCCCTCTAGCTCATCGGTGCACATGGGGCAATTGGCCACGTGGCGCTCAACCATATGAGCCTCTTTGCTGTTAAGCTCCCCTTTTAGGTAGGCAACTAGCACCTGATTAGGGATGCATCCGTTTCCGTTATATGTAGTTTTCATAGTTGTTACTCCTTTCTGCGTTTCATACCAATTTTCAACATCCTTTTCCCGTTCTGTATGTAGCTTTTCACCTCGTTTAGGGTGAAGCCCGTTTTGTCGGCTACCTCCTTGTAGCTAAGCTCTTTTAGGTAGAAAAGTTCAATGCACGTTCGCTGCTCTTTCGATAGATTCTCAATCTCGCCATCAAGGTGCTGCAGCGTGTGCTCTAAGGAGTCCTCACTGTAAGGATTGCTTGATTCGCCATTTTCCATAACCTCGGCAGAGAGAATTTGCATGTGGTTATCGGATAATCGTAGGTTCCCTTTGCTCTTGATAAGCTGGAAGCAGTGGTTCTTTACTACAGTGTATAGCCACGGCTTAAAAATCTGGATATCGTGGCGCAGCAGGGTGTCAAAAAGCTTCTCGAAGATTTGCATAACCGCATCTTCGCTTTCGTCCCTATCCTTTAAATACTTAAAACAGGTTGCAAAAACAAAACCAGTGTAGCGTTTAAATAGCTCACCAACAGCCTGCTTGTCGTTACTCTGCTTGTAACGCTCAATTAGCTGGTTGTCGGTTAAGTTTTCTAATCGTTCTTTCTTTTGCATAGTGTATGATGAAAAGTAAAACCGCTTGGTGAAACACAAATAACACAAGTCTTACAGATAAACACAAATTTGGATTAATGACGAGCGATAAGTTACAAACGTTTCTCTTCATTCTCCTCCTTTATTTGCCCTCGTATGTTTTACGGTTAAGATTCGACCCTTTCAGGGGCGAGGTTCTGCTGCCTGTATGCCGTGGGCTGCTTCGCTACGCCCACGGTTATTGATATTGCGCCACGTTGTGGCGACTCCCTCACTCTCCCTCATCTTCCTCCTCTTCTTCCTCAATGATTCCTTTTCAGATAATTTTCCATAAAGTTGACCAATAAAATAAAAAGTGCCATTATTGCTATAGGAATTAATTATCTGGATTTGAGATAGAGGAGGCACTCAAATAAAACACGGCAATTTATGCAAAAGTATGCATTGGCGGTAGGAGCATCGGTAGTCATTTTTGTATTGGTCTTGGTTTTTGGACCATTTGCGCTGTCGCGATTAATCTTTAATGAGCATCTTGAGCATAAGAACTTCAGCGTGCACTCCGATGAGCCAATGTCACCCGCTATTATAGGTATTCTTGATTCTGTTGATGCCAACTTACGTCGTTCCGAGTTCTACTTTGATAAGCGTAAACACTTTATATATATAAGCTCAAATTACTTTAACTACAGCATTTTTAGTCCAGCCTCGCATAGCGCATTTGCGCATACCAACCCTTTCCGCACGTTTGTTTCCAAAACCAGTATCGATAGTAATACCGTAACCCGACGGGGTGCGGAGAACAACAAGCGCTCACTTATAGGCGTGCTAAGCCATGAGCTAACCCACTGCTTAATTTGGTACAAATCGGGCTTCTTCCATAGTCGCATTCTTCCCAAATGGAAGGTGGAGGGCTACTGCGATTACATTGCCAAGGAGAGCTCCTTTGATTTTACCGAGGGTATGCGCCTTGTTTTTGCTAAGGAGCAGGACGCTTCGGCATCATTCTTCTATTTCACAGCGCACCTTTGCATTAAATATCTGATAGAGGAAAAGAGAATGCTTTACTCAGAAATACTCTCGGAGCGCGTTAAGCAAGACGATGTGCTTGCCGAGATTGTTGCCAAGAGGTATTACCCTGAGTGGTACTGGTAGTGTCTGTATATCAATGGAATAAAAGTCAAAATCAATCCAATTTGTGGAATTTTAGGTGTGGAGTAATCCTATCAACAAAGCATTACTTAAACCTAAATTTGAGAAGCCATGAAAAGGATGATGTTTTTGCTGGTTACATTACTAGCACTTATGGTAGAAAGCGCATGTGCGCAAACAGGTGTTGTTACGGGTAAGGTTGTTGATGGTGATACAAAAACGCCAATTGCCGGAGTTGAGGTTGCCGCGCTAAGCGGTAAAAAAGTGGTTGTTACCACCCAATCGGCAGCAGATGGTCGCTACACCCTTTCGTTAGATGCGGGAACGTACACCATAAAATTCACTCACCCCGATTATGTCGATTACTTGCGCAAGTGGATAAAGGTAACCGCTGGCCAGCGCACGGTTGTTAATGCAACTCTTGAACCCCAAATATATGACCTAGAAATATGTGAGGAGTTGGAAATTGTTGCTGATGATGTGGCTTTTTTCTGCGATGCCAGCTACAGTGCCCCCGTTATGACTAAGCAGGCAGTGGGTGCGGTTGCCGATTATGCTTACATACAACAGCACAACACCGAGTCGTACGATGTGGTTAATGAGAACCGCTTTCTGGATGCCATTACAAATCCGCTATCCACTTTTTCTATTGATGTTGATAGGGCATCGTACAGTAACGTAAGGCGCTACCTAAAGCAGAACCAGAAACCCGTTAAGGATGCGGTTAGGATTGAGGAATTGGTTAACTACTTTGATTATAGCTATCCGCAGCCCAAAAAGGGAGAGCCATTCTCCGTTACCGTTGAGGTTGATAGCTGTCCGTGGAACCCATCGCGTAAGCTGGCGCTAATTGGCCTAAAGGGCGAAAATGTTAGCGAGAGCGTTATTCCTCCTAGTAACTTGGTTTTCCTTATTGATGTGTCGGGCTCAATGGATAGTCACAATAAGCTGCCACTGCTAAAGCAATCGTTCAAGTTCCTAACCGATAATCTTCGCCCTCAGGATAGGGTTGCCATTGTGGTGTATGCGGGTGCTGCGGGTTTAGTGCTAGAGTCAACCCCTGGAACGCAGAAGCAGAAAATTATTGATGCGCTTGATAACCTTAACGCAGGCGGTTCAACCGCAGGTGGTGCGGGAATTAAGCTGGCTTACGCCATAGCTAAGCAGAACTTTATTTCCAATGGCAACAACCGCGTTATACTTGCCACCGATGGCGATTTTAACGTGGGCGCCAGCAGCGATGCCGAGATGGTTAGACTTATTGAAGATAAGCGCAACGATGGTGTATTCCTTACCATCCTTGGCTTTGGCATGGGCAACTACAAGGATTCCAAAATGGAGAAGCTATCAAATGCTGGAAATGGAAACTACGGCTACATTGATGATTTGCTTGAGGCTAAAAAGATGTTTGGCGCCGAGCTGTGGGGAACGCTTTACACCATTGCTAAGGATGTTAAAATACAGGTTGAATTCAATCCGGCACAGGTAAAGAGCTACCGCTTGATTGGTTACGAGAACAGAATGCTTAATACCGAGGATTTTAACGATGACAAGAAGGATGCAGGCGAGATTGGCTGTGGGCATACCGTTACTGCGCTATACGAGATTATTCCAGCCGAATCAGAGGAGCATGCGCCCAACGTTGACCCGCTAGAGTACCAAACAACCAGGGTGGGAACAAGCCCCAATCTAATGACCGTTAAGGTTAGGTACAAAAATCCGAAGGAGGACGATAGCCGTTTGCTAGAGTACCGAATACTTGAGCGCAAGGCAACTCCAAGTAACAACATCCGCTTTGCATCGTCGGTTGCGGAGTTTGGTATGCTACTTCGCGAGTCGGAATACAAAGGAAGCGCCAGCTTTAGTGCCGTTATTGCTAGGGCAAAGCAATCGGCAGAGAACGATAAGTATGGCTACAAAGCCGATTTTGTGAAGATGGTTGAACTTTGCCAGATGATGTATAGGTAGAGGAAGAGGAGGAAGGGGATGAAGATGAGGGAGGGGATGAAGATGAGGAAGATGAGGAATGTGAGGTAGATGATGTAGATGAGGGAGATGAGGGAGAGTGAGGGAGTCGCCACAACGTGGCGCAATCTCAATAACCGTGGGCGTAGCAAAGCAGCCCACGGCATACGAGCAACACAACCTCGACCCTGAAAGGGTCAAATTTTAGCGGTTAAACCCTTTCAGGGCTTTGCTTTTTAGACACTTAACTTTTGGGCTCAAACTTTGCGCCTCAGTTTTTACCCACGAATATTGAGATTTTGCTCACCCAGAACAGGTAAGAGGATTAAGGAAAGAAGGCGTAAGTGAGAAGTTAGTAACCTGTAACAATAAACTAGTCACCAGAAACCTTACACCCAGTGTAATGCCCAACCAAATATTTAGTAGCCTTTAAATAAGCGCTATTTAGTGACTCTCCTTTGCCCAAGAAGCAGGCGATGGCCGATGATAAGGTGCATCCCGTTCCGTGCTGATAGGTGAAATTTACCCGTGGATGCTCATGCAAGAATACAGAAGAAGGGGTTACTAGCGCTTCGCGAATAGTGCTACCGGTAAAATGCCCACCCTTTAGCAGTATGGAGGTGTTCCACTCTTGGGTTTTAGTTTTGGCAATGTCTATGGCCTCATCAAGGCTATGTAAAGGGGTGTTGGCTAGCAGCTCAAACTCTGGCTTGTTTGGGGTGATTAGTTTGGTAAGGGGAAAAATACGTTCTCTTAATACGCCAATAGCCCGCTCTGTAAGGAATAGTTTTCCGCTGGTTGAGGCAATAACGGGGTCTAGAACAATATGCTTAACGCTACAGTTGGATAGGCACGTGGCAATAACATCAACATTCTCCTCGCTACAAATTGCGCCAATCTTAATGGCCGATACATCAAACGAGGCAAGGCACTCGGCTATTTGCTGCTCTAGCAAAGAGGGCAAAACAGGGCTAACGCTTATCACCCTACTGAAATTCTGTACGGTTATACCCGTAATGGCCGATAGTGGCCACAGACCAATATCGTATGCAACGCTAATATCTTTCTGAATGCCTGCGCCACCGCTATTATCGGATGCTGCTATGGTTAGGAAATTTTTCATACGTTATTGGCTTAAGGAAAAGAAGGACAGGATTTTCATCCCGCCTTCTCTTCTTTTGTTTTATCTAATATCTAAAGTCTAATACCTAGAATCTAAATATTCCTATCGTTTTTTACAGCGCAAAGATTTCCGCACATGGTGCAGTGATCCTCATCGCTGCTTTCCGATTCCATTTTTCTGCGGCGAGCAATTTCTGGGTCAAGGGCGTTGTTAAAAATGGTTTCCCAGTCCAACTCCCTACGAGCCTTGGACACGGCAAAATCGCGCTCACGCGCTTGGGCTACGTTTTTAACCACATCGGCGCTGTGCGCGGCAATGCGACTGGCCATAACGCCCTCCTTAACATCGGCTAGGTTGGGTAGGCACAAATGCTCGGCAGGAGTTACGTAGCAAAGGAAATCGGCACCGTGAATGGCTGCAAGCGTTCCGCCAATGGCTCCAACAATATGGTCGTATCCCGGAGCCGAATCGGTGGTAAGCGGCCCAAGAACGTAGAACGGAGCATTGTGGCACACACTTTTCATTAGGCGCATGTTCATCTCAATCTGGTCAAGAGGCATGTGCCCTGGCCCTTCAACCATAACCTGCACACCGTATGCGCGGGCACGGTCAACCAGTTCGCCAAGTATTAGGAGCTCTGCAATTTGGGCTCTATCTGTGGCATCGGCACCAGCGCCGGGGCGGAGGCCATCGCCAAGGCTAATAGTTACATCGTACTTTTTGCAGATTTCTAGCACGCGGTGGTACTGCTCGTATAGCGGATTCTCACGGTTATTCTCGGTCATCCAGCGCTTAATAAGAGCACCACCACGGCTCACAATGCCGCAAACACGCTTATCGCCCTCAAGAAAAGCTAGCGAGGTGCGGGTAACGCCGCAGTGTAGGGTCATAAAGTCAACGCCAATTTTTGCCTGATGCTCAATCTCGGCAAACAGCTCCTCGGGGTCTAGTTCCGCAATGTTTTGTCCGTTCCTTAGCAAGCGGGTAGCCACGCCGTAAATGGGAACAGTACCCACCATAACGGGCGATTGCTCCACTATTTCCCTAAGGATTTTGTGCAAATCGCCACCCGTAGAGAGATCCATAATGGCATCGGCACCGTATTGGGTTGCAATGCGCATTTTGTCTAGCTCCTCGGTAAAGTTGCAGTGCTTCTCAGACGTACCCATGTTGGCGTTAACTTTAGTTTTAAGCCCAGCGCCAACTCCGCGAGGAGAAAAGTTGTGGTTTATATTTTTGGGGATTACAACTAGCCCTTCGGCAACTTGATGTCTAAGCCAGCTGGCATCAACGTTCTCGTTGCGGGCAACTTCTATCATTTCGGGGGTTACAACCCCTTGTCGTGCTTTTTGTATTTGGGTACTCATTACTTACTGTTAAGTTGTGCGTTAATCTGGTTAACGCGATTAGCAAAATCGGTTTTTTGCATAAAATGCCTAACAAGGGCAACATTTTTTGCCCCAGCATCAATAACCGATTGTAAGTTCTCTGGGAATATTCCACCAATGGCAACAACAGGAACATTGGCAAAGCTAAGCACTTGCTCTAGCTGCTGAGTGCCAACGGGCTTATCGGGTATTGCCTTGGCGTTTGTTGGATATATAGGGCCAAAGCCAATGTAGTCGGGCATTTGCAGAAGAGCCTGTTGAGCCTGCTCAACGGAGTGGGTAGATAGACCAATGCGCATATCGCCCACAATGCGTCTGGCATCGGCAATGGTCATATCATCCTGTCCAAGGTGAAGGTAATCGGCCTCGCAAATGGCAGCAATATCGGCTCTATCGTTAATCACAAAGCTGGTTTGCGAGCCCTTTGTAATGCTGCGTATTAGTTTGCCCACGCGTATTAGCTCCTTGTCCGATAAATGCTTCTCCCTTAGCTGAAGCATTTTAACGCCTAGCGTAACGCACTGCTCCGCAATGGTTTGGTAGGATAGGGTAGGACGCGTAATAATAATGTAAGCGCCAAAGTTTTCCATGGTTATAGCTTCTTAATATCCTCGGCAATTAGCTTTGCCACCTTTTCGCCAGATAGAAGCATCCCGCCAAAGATTGGCCCCATGCGGAAACCGCCGCTAACACCGTTCGATGCCATTCCCGATACGTACAGCCCAGGGTAAACCATCTTGGTGTTTTCAACGGTTGTGCGCTCGGCCTCATCAATGGATAGGGAGCGTTCGCCCATAACCTTGCCCGATGGTGTGTTTAGCACAATGCTGTTCTTACGCTCAACGGTGCGCACTATATCGCAGTCGTGGCCAGTGCCATCAAGCACTGCTTTGGCCATAACCACTAGCGGGTCAACGTGCATGTGCTCACGGGCAACGGGAGCCCAGTTAACAACAACGCCGCTAACCCTATCGTTCTGGAAAACCACATCCTCAATGGTTGTGCAGTTAAAAATGGTAGCCCCAGCTTGGGTTGCGTGGTAAATTAGCGCTGCAGTTGCGTGTACGGAGTCAAGCGTGTAGTAGTCGCCCTCATAGTGCTTGTAGGTTACTTTTAGCTCATCAAGAATGTGGAGCGCATCCTTTTGGATAACAATCTCGTTAAACATCATTGCGCCACCCCACATGCCGCCGCCGGGCGCCAGTTTACGCTCGTACAGCGCCACGCGTAACCCCTTTTTTGCAAGGTAGTACGCAGCAATTAATCCCGATGGGCCACCACCAACAATGGCAACATCAACAGCAAGATTCTCTTTTAGCTTGTTAAAGTAGGAAGTAACAATTCCTGTAGAAACTACTTGTTCTAACATACCGTTTAAATTATTTTAATTTAACTTAAAATGAAATAAACTGGGATGCGAACTAAAGAATAACATCTTTACTTCCCTACGCAGGCATTATCCTGGTCAGGTAAAAGGGTATGATCTCAGCCTGTTAAGTTAGGCACCCCTAGTTTATGTGTGGCAAAGGTAGAAAAGAAAAGAGAATAAAGCAGGTTAAGAGTGTTAAAACTCAGGGCAAACGCATCTAAAATATTTTAGCATTTAATTACCTGAATATCAACAAAGTAGTTTGTTTTTAATGAAAAAAATCGTATATT
>JAFGDZ010000027.1 GCA_016931855.1 Bacteroidales bacterium | reverse complement strand
TGAATGGGTTTGAGCAGGAGGTAATCATGAATATTGCATCTCTTGAAAATGTGTTGTTCTGGCACCGGAATATTGAGAGACGGGGATTTGCCTTAAACGGATTTGAAAGCAACCATTATCCCGACTTCATCATTTTTACCCGTAATGGAAACCTGATTCTCATTGAAACAAAAGGCGACCATTTGGATAACGATGAAAGTCGTGCCAAAAACCTACTTGGCAAAAAGTGGGCGGAAAAAGCTGGAGATAATTTCAAGTATTTTATGGTATTTCAAAAGAAGGAAGTGCCAGATACTTATACGGCACAATCAATTACAGAGATTGTTAGGATGTTGTAAAACTATATTGCAACATCCTACTCAACACCCCAAACAAAAAAGCCTGTAGGCATAACCTATTAATTTATATGGAAAAGCTCAGATTATAAATTACCAATGAGTATTTAAACGGGGAAAATTGAAAGAAGAAGAACTAAAACACTAGGTTCGTTAACACTTTAAAGTCTTTGTATATTTCTGATGCGAAATAAATTAAGATGTCTCAATTGGTAGGATGATGAGTTTTTCATTTTATATCCAAAAAATGTAGTCAAACTACCTTACTGAAGATATATTTAAAACAATTACCATAAGTTTAAATTATTTTTTATTTTTATCCCAAATAGCGTAGTATGACTACTCCAAACGAAACATTTTTAAAAACATTATTCAAAGTATTACAGCCCGGTTGTATAGTCACAGTCGATTGGCTGAAAGCTCATGGCATATCACGAAACTTACAGAATTATTATTTAAAAAGTGGTTGGCTTGAACCCATAGGTCGAGGTGCGTATAAAAAACCGGGCGATACAATAGAATGGCAAGGGGCAATAAATGCCATACAGAAACAGTCAGAAACCAAGGTTCATGTGGGTGGATTATCTGCATTGGCTTTGCAGGGTTTTAGCCATTACTTTCGCATGAGCAATGAATCCCTTCAATTATTTTCTCCATTAAAAACAAAATTGCCCAAATGGTTTGTCGATTATAACTGGAAGGTCGAAATACAGCATCATCTAAGCTCCTTTCTACCATTGGATTCCGGTATCAAGGAGTTGGAACAAAATCAAATCGAAATAATCGTTTCCACCCCAGAGCGGGCTATCATGGAATGCTTGTATCTGGCTCCACAAAAGATGGACTTGGTGGAATGTTATCACTTATTTGAAGGTTTGGTGAATTTAAAACCCAAACTGCTTAAGGAACTGTTGTCCAGTTGTAATTCAGTGAAAGTAAAACGCCTGTTTCTCTATATGGCAGAAAAGGCAAATCATCAATGGTTTCAATTTCTTGAATCCGAACAATTTGATTTAGGAAAAGGCAACCGGATGCTTGTCGAGAAAGGTGTTTACATTCCAAAGTACTTACTGTCAATCCCAAAAGAGTTATCCGAATTATGATTTCTGCCAGATACAAAGCTCAGGTCGATTTGCTGTTACAGGTTTTGCCATATGTAGCCAAAGAGAAAATTTTTGCCCTAAAGGGAGGTACAGCCATCAATCTTTTTGTTAGGGATATGCCTCGCCTTTCGGTGGACATTGACCTAACTTATTTACCATTGGATTCAAGGGAAACTGCCTTGCAAAACATTCAGGATGGACTTAACCGAATTAAGGTTGACATTGAAAAAAACGTTCCGGAAGTAAAGGTTCATACCGTTCCGTTGAATGCAGAAACGGATGTTAAGTTGAATTGTCAGGGTAAAAATGCCCAGATAAAAATTGAAGTCAACACCATTACACGGGGCAATGTGTTCCCCACACAATTAATGCAGGTGGTAGATTCTGTTCAGGATGAATTTGGCAAATTTGCTGCTGTCAATATGGTCTCCTTGGCTGAGTTATATGGCGGTAAAATATGTGCAGCCATTGACAGGCAGCATCCTCGTGATATTTTTGATGTAAAACTACTTTTTGAAAACGAAGGCTTAACCAATGAAATATGGGATGGGGTAAAAATAGGCATGATTAGCCATTACAAACCCATTAACGAGTTGCTGTCTCCTATCCTTAAAGACCAGAAGTCTGCCTTTGACAATCAATTTTCTGGAATGACTTCTGTTGAATTTTCTTATGATGACTATGAAAATACAAGAGCCGCATTAATTGATACAATCCAAAGAAGGCTTACGGATGATGAAAAGAAGTTCTTTCTAAGTTTTGAGATGGGAGAACCAGATTGGAAATTATTTCCGCACCCTGTATTGAAAAATCTACCTGCAATACAATGGAAATTACTTAATATAAAGAAGTTAAAGAAAGATAAGCCAAAGAAGCATGAACAAAAAATTAATGAACTGAGAATCGTACTTAAATTACATTGAAATCAGCAACACCTATTTTCATCCCACAACTTTTCGTTTCATATAGATTCTATTTTAACCAGACTATAAATCAAGGGACTATTCTATACCCAGAACTTATTTCAAAAGAAACCCGATTTTAAGATTTACAATAACACAGAACCAGCCCTATTCTACAAACAGATATTGCTATCCATAGGACAACACTCTCAGCACTAAGCGCTGCTTATAAAGCACTCAACAAATAGCCAAAGAAAATCAATGTTGTATATTGCACTTTATCTGCACTTTAACTAGTTACAATATTTAACGAAAAATCTATAATTCATTGCATTTGAGTGAACTTAACCTCCTGCTGGTGGACTAAAAAATTCAAAATTTAGTCCACCAGAAAGTCCACCCAAAAAGTGCCTTAAAATGCATTTTGTGCATCACTTTGCACAAACAAAAAAGCCTGTAGGCGTAACCTACAGGCTTTTGGCGGAGAGAGAGGGATTCGAACCCCCGGAGGCTCTCACCTCAACGGTTTTCAAGACCGCCGCATTCGACCACTCTGCCATCTCTCCAATGCGGATGCAAAAGTAAGCGCTTTTGGCAAATATGCAAGCGCAGAACCCGCAAAAAGTAAAGAAAATTGGTGTTTTTTTGACGGTAAACGTAATGCCCCAAAAAGCACTACTGATTGCCAGTTGCTTACAAGCAAAGGGTTATAAGCGCTTATCTAAAAATTGTTGGAATCGTTCTTTGTACCCATCGGCAATGGGAATGTACTCCTTACCAAACACAATCCTACTCCGCTCTATGGTGGTTACCTTTTTTAGGTTAACTATGTACGACCTGTGAACCCGCATAAAATCGGCAACGGGCAGTCGTTCCTCTAACAACTTAAGGCTCATTAAGCTCATTATGGGCTTTGAATCGGTAGTAGTATATATCTTAACGTAATCCTTAAGCCCCTCAACGTAAAGAATGGAACTGAGCTCAACCCGTACCAGTTTATACTCCGACTTTACAAATATTGAATCCACCACAGCCTCCTTATCCTGCTTTGATGATGTGTTCTCCAGCAAATCGAACCACTCCTTGGCCTTACTTGCGGCTTTCAGAAACTCGGAGTAGTTAAAGGGCTTTAGCAAGTAATCTATGGCATTAACCTTAAATCCTTCTAGGGCATACTGCCCGTAGGCCGTGGTAAAGATAACACGAGGGCCATTGGTTAAACTTTTGGTAAAATCGAGCCCCGTTAGGCCTGGCATCTGGATATCGAGGAAGAGGAGCTGTATGGGCTGCTCCTGCATTATCTCCATTGCTTGGAATGGAGAGCTACAGCGTCCCTTCAGCTCCAGAAAAGGGGTTTGCGCAACGTAGCTCTCTATTAGGTCTAGCGCTAGCGGCTCATCATCAACAACTAAGCAGGATATTTTGCTCATAGGTCAATCTCCACATCAACATAAAACATACTACTATTCACCTGAGTCGAGAACTGGTGCCGCTGCGGATAAATTAGATCTAACCGCTTTCGCAGATTCTCAATGCCAATTCCCGATTTCTGATCGCTTTGCGGATGATTGCTATTCTCGGCACAAAACCTAAGGAGCCCGTTACTCTCGCTTAGGGTAAAACTAATGGTGCAAGAATCGGTTGGATGCACCCCATGCTTAAAGGCATTCTCCACAATGGGTATTAGCAGTAGCGGCGCAATGGGCTGCTGCGGATTGGCGATATCAAACTTGGTTGTGAGCGTAACGTTTGCACCCAATCTAAGCGCCATAAGGCTTATGTAGCTCTTTAAAAAATCTATTTCGCCTCCAATGGGTACACGCTCGGCATCGGTATCGTAAAGGTGGTAGCGCATTAGCTTGCCCAAACCGTGAACCGCATCCTGTGCCTTTACGGGCGAAATTTGTATTAGGGAGTAGATATTGTTTAGCGTGTTGAAAAAGAAGTGCGGGTTAAGCTGCATTCGGAGGTTGCTTAGCTCCGACCGAAGGTTCTCGTTCTCAAGCACCTTACGCTCATTTTCGGTTTTAAGCCATCGCCCAGTGGTACGTATGGCAATGCTTATGCTAATTACAAAAAGAAACGAGAAGGAGTGCGTTATGTAAAACACAAACTGAGGGGGTTTAGGCCTGCCCTCCATCCCCTTAACTGGTGGTAGCATGTTATCGCGAAATAGATCCTTTGTTAGCTCCGAGAAAAACATGAACACTACTATTATGAGCAAATTAACACCAAAGTAGGCCCAGAATCTTTTGTAGAACAGCAGCTTATCTATAAGCACAAAGTAGTTCACGTAAAACAGTACGGCAAACATAACCATTGGGATCCACATGCGAACCACCATTAGTGTTGAACGCTGAAAATCGCTGGGAAGAAACAGCAGCGGAGCTACAAACCACGTTAACCAGATTAGCACATGTAGCAACACCTGAAAATACTTCCGCCTAACTATAGCTCCATTATCCATAGTAACCTTTATTTAGAACCCGTTTAATCTCTGGCCGCCCTCTCCCCGTTCTCCATTTTTACCTTTAGAGGAACGCCTTTCGGAGCGTTTTTTCTCCATAAACTTAACATATTTTTTGTACTGCTCATCGGTAAGAAAAGTTTTCACCTTAGCATCGAGATCCGACACCAGGGCCAGAACTACCCTCCTGTCTCTAATCCCCTGCTGCTGCCTCATATTGGTATAAAAAGATGTAAACGTAGCAGCAATGCTATCCTGAACGGCAAACGATAGCTGTAGCTCCTCGCTTAATTCACTGGCAATCTGCTGCGCCATCTCCTTTGGTTCTGGCTTTGGTCCGTTGGGTCTTTGTGCTTGCAGCCAAGTGCTAGCTAGCATCAGCAGTGCAAATAGCGTAACAATTCGTTTCATAGCTATATTTTTTTGTGGGTTGATATTTTTGGCTACTCATATCGTAACGCCTCTATTGGGTCCAAGTACGACGCCTTGCGTGCAGGGTACCAGCCAAAGAATACGCCGGTAAACGCACAAACTAGGAACGATAGCACTATGGAGTAGGTTGTAACGGCTATGGGCCATCCCGCTAGAGCGCCCACACCAACCGATGCGCCCACTCCAACCAGAACGCCAATAATTCCGCCCGATACGCTAATCATTATGGACTCAATAAGGAACTGGAACATGATATCGATTTCGCGACCGCCAATGGCCATACGCAGGCCAATTTCACGGGTTCGCTCGGTAACAGAAACAAACATGATATTCATAATCCCAATACCGCCAACAAGCAGCGATATTGATGCTATTGCGGCAAGCAGCGCGGTTAGCATCTCCGATATGGAGCTAAAGGTTTTGATAAGATCGGCCTGCGAGCGTATGTCAAAATCATCGCTCTGCGATTCTTTTAGCTTATGGCTTGTCCTTAGCGCAAGTGTAACCTCCTGTATAGCCTCATCGCTCTGCTCCTCCGATACTGCCGATGCGTAAATGGTGTGCAAGTAGGTTATGGCTAGAACCCTTTTCTGAATGGTTGTGTAGGGCGCAAGGATAATATCGTCCTGGTCCTGCCCAAAGGTGTTCTCGCCCTTTTCGGCAAGTACGCCAATCACCTTAAAGGGTATATTCTTAAAGCGGATGGTTCTCCCAATGGGCGATTCGCCACCGGGGAACAGGTTCTCCACAACGGTTGGCCCCAGAATGCAGTACTTGGCCGCAGACTGAATATCGCGCTCGGTAAACATTACCCCATCGGCAACTTCCAGCTTACGTATCTCCAGAAAATCGGGGCTAACACCCTGTATGGATGTGGGCCAGTTGTTGGCTCCGCTAATTGCCTGTCCGCGCCCCTGAACCTGCGGCGACACGTGCGAAACATGTGGGCTGCTTGCCCTTATAGCCTCCACATCATCAACGGTAAGGCTCTGCATGGTGCTGCTCTCCAGCCTTACGCCCCCTTGCTGTCCGCTTTCTGGGCGAACAAAAATCATGTTAGTACCCATACTTGATATTTGGTCCTGAATGCTTTGCTTAGAACCCTGCCCTATGGCCAGCATGGCTATTACCGATGCCACGCCAATAATCATCCCCAGCATGGTTAGGAACGACCGCATTTTGTTACGGGCCATTGCTTTTAAAGCAATCTTTATAAGATTAAGTGGATGCATAGCTCTCTAAATTTCATCGGTTACGGGAAGGTTCTCAAGGAAAAGTCGAGCCGAACGCTGCTCCTCCAGAACGTTATCCCTTATAATATGCCCATCGCGAAGGGTTATGGTGCGCTTGCTAAAAGCGGCTATATCGGGCTCATGCGTTACAAACACAATGGTTTTGCCCTTCTGATTTAGGTCCTGAAACAGGCTCATAATCTCGTATGAGGTTCGCGTATCAAGGTTACCAGTAGCCTCATCGGCAAGTACCATTACGGGGTCGTTAACCAAGGCGCGGGCAATGGCAACACGTTGCTGCTGTCCGCCCGATAGCTGGCTGGGTGTGTGCCTCATCCGTTCCGTTAAGCCCACGGCCTCCAGTGCGCTCAGTGCCCGTTCGCGGCGCTCCTTAGCGCCAACCAATGGGTTGTAAAGCAGCGGCAGCTCAACATTCTCCAGCGCCGATGTGCGGGGCAAGAGGTTAAACGACTGAAACACGAAACCTATTTTCTGATTTCTTAATCGCGCCAGCTCATTCTTTGTGAGGCTTGCTACCGATATGCCATCGAGCATGTAGCTCCCTGCGGTTGGCTTATCAAGGCATCCCAAAATATTAAGCATGGTGGTTTTACCCGAACCGCTAGTGCCCATAATGGTTAAAAACTCACTCTGCTTAACCTGAAACGACACCCCTTTTAGCGCCCTAACAACTTCGCTTCCCATCACAAACTCGCGCTTAAGCTGCTCAATCTCTATTATGTGGTTCGATGTCATGATTTCCTAATTTGCGGGTTACTTCTTTGTGTTTGATGGGCGTGGAGGCTGTGGCATAAACGGACTCTTTGCCTGCGCCTCAACCTTAACAGAGGGCTTCACCTCGGCAACAACAATGGAGTCGCCAACCTCAAGCCCTTTTAGCACCTGCACTCTAGCGCCATCGTCCATGCCCGTTTTTACCATACGCGCCAACACCTGATTACCGTTCTTAACCCAAACAAATGAGGGTTTACTGGCTTGCGCTGGGCGTTCCCCCTCAACAGCATTTGGCCTAGCATTTTCGGGCATTTGGAATGGCACAACAGTGTACTGCGCTGCCAGCTGAGCCGATGGGGTGTAACGCACCGCCTTTGCAGGGATTAGAGCAATATTGTTAAGCTCCTTAGTTATTACAGTGATGCTTGCTGTTAAGCCCGGCATAAGCTTTAGTTCAGGGTTTTCGGCCTCAATTATTACCGTATAGGTTACCACGTTTGATACCACTGTTGGCTCAAGCCTAATTTGCGTAACCACACCAGTAAACTCATCGTTTGGGTAAGCATCAACGGTAAAGGTAACGCGCTGGCCCTGGAGCACCTGCCCTATATCGGCCTCATCAATATTGGCCTCAACCTGCATGCGGGTTAGGTCGCGAGCCAACGAGAAAAGGGTTGGCGTGTTAAAACTTGCCGCAACGGTTTGTCCTGCCTCTATGTTACGGGCAAGCACAACACCATCAATTGGCGAGGTGATGCTGGCGTAAGATAGGTTTACCTCTGCTTGTTCCACCTCGGAGCGTAACCGCTCAACCGTTAGCTTGGCGTTATTGTACTTGTAAACGGCACTCTCATAGTCCACATCGCTAACCATTCCCGTTTCAAAAAGGCGCTTGGTTCTGTTGTAGTTCTGCTCCTGATAGGTGAACTCGTTTTGCGCCGATGCTAGGCTTGCCTTGGTTTGTAGTAACTTGGCCGATAGGGTTGATTTATCTATCTCGGCAAGTAACTCGCCCCGTTTTACCTGCGAGTTAAAATCAACGTAAACGTTGTTTATTACGCCAGAAACCTGTGTACCCACATCAACCTGGTCAATGGGTTGTACTGTTCCTGTTGCCGTTACGGTGCTAATCATTGTACCAGAGCTAACGGCGCTTACCTCTAGGCTTAGAGCTTGCTTACCCTTTTCGCGGGTTAACGATAATCCTATGGCAACCACTGCAACTGCAGCCAAGGAGGTTATTACTACTACTTTCCGTTTCATATCTTTAGTTTTTTATGTTCCGATTAAGTTTTGCGCTATAGAGATATTTGCTGCCCCATGTAAAAGTCTAGAATCTTCTTATTTAGGATTAGAGAGTACTTAGCCTGCACCAAATCCTTTTGCGCGCTAAGCAGCTGCGTTTTGGCCTTTAGCAGCTCAACGGTGTTAATCATACCCAAATTAAACTGCTCCTCGCTAAGCCTATAACTCTCCGCTGCCGACAGGTTTTGCTGCACAGCGGCATCGTAACGGCTTTTACCCGAAATCACGTTTTGGTAAACCGTTTCAACCTTTTGAAGCAGATTCTTTTGTGTTTCCTGTGCGGTGAGGTTTGCCCTGTCTATGCTGATACGACTAAGCTCCACCGCATTCTTAGTTTGATACTTGCTAAAGATTGGTATGCTTAGGGTTAGCCCAACTCGCTGGTTCTGGTTATTGGTTAGCTGTGTGCCAAAGGAACCCGACGAGGCATCGGAGTAGCTGGTGGCGTAGCTGGCATTAAGGGTGAGAGATGGTAGGTAGCCCGATTTGGCCTTATCCAAATCCAAACTAGCAATTGCCTTGCTCTTTTCCACGCCCTTTATCTCTGGCATTATGGATAGCGCCGTAGCAAAAGCCTCATGCTTGGAAGGAACTTGAAGAAACTCCCGTTGCACCTCAACCTGAGGAAAAGCTACGCTAAAGGTATCGGTTACAGGAATCTCTAGTAGCTGCTTTAGCTCTGTTATGCTGGTAACCAAGCTGCTTTGCGCCACAACAAGGGAGTAGGTGTCGTTTGCATATTGCGCCTCAATTTGCGCCAAATCGCTTTTGGCCATTGAGCCAGCGCGGTGCAGCTCCGTGGCACGGGTTAGCTGCTTTTCCGATGAGGCTAGCACCTCCTTAGCGTAGCCCAGCGACTCGTTGCTATACAACGCGTTAAGGTACCCCTGCGTTACAAGTAGCACAATACTGTTCTTGCTGATATCCACATTAAGCTCGGCAAGTTCAACGTTTAGCGCGCTCTGCTTTATGCTGGCGTTAATGTTTCCGCCATTGTAAAGGGTTAACGACGACGATAGCGATGCGCTTGTGCTGGCGCTCATATCCCACTCGCCATCGGCGGTTGGAGTGCTAAAGTACTTGCTGTTGCTTACGTTTTGCGCTACAGATGCGCTTAGCGATGGCAGCCTGCTTGCCTTTGCTCTGGTTAGGTTGGATTGCGACGATAGCACATCGAGCTTAACTTTGCTAACCTGTATGCTGTTATCCAGCGCATAGCTAATGCACCGGTTCAAATCCCAACCATCGCCCACGGGCTCTTGGCCATATGCTGCTCCCTGTAACAAGGCGAACAGAATTCCTATTAAAATGTGATTGCGTTTCATGGCTCTTCTACTGTTATTGCAACAAAAATGAACAGATACAAACCTGATTGCAAACACAATAGATGAACTACCCTTTTCTATCGACGTTCACGTTTTTTTTAAAGCATGCACCAAATAAAAAAGGAGAAGCCTTTTATTGAACTTCTCCTTTCCGCACCCCCATAAAACGAGGAAGCATCCCCCTTTACTCTATTTATAAACTCGCACCATAACGGTATCGGAGCTAATACCTGTGAATATGCCCAACCCACCCGAAATATTACCAGGAGGAGTTACCAATGTTAGCGAGCTATTGCCATTATCCTCATAAAGTGTAGCATACTCTGGGTTAAGCCTATATAGAATTACCCGATGCATGCCATAGTAGCTAAAACTCATGGGGTTTAGCTGCTGCAAATTGGTTTGCGTTGGGGAATTCCTAAAAGCCCTTGGCGGGCGGGTTGATGTTGTATCATCATCGAAAATGGGAGTTGGATCTGCTTCTGCATTCTCAACAACCACTAGGTAGTAATCGTTATCGGGATTATCCCACTCCAAGGACACGGGTTCTGGCCTATTAGGTGTTCCTCCACCAGAACCAGGAGTAAAATCCGATACCTGTATTGATGTTGCGCTGGCGGTAAACCCCGAAGGTTTAATGGGCACTACAGTTTGAGAATCCACTTCCTTATTATTATAAACAAAGCGCAGATAGTAGGTTTTGCTCTGCTCAACCTGTAGCTCATTGTTCTGGTAAATGCCATCGGAGGTGTTGCTTAGGATAAAAACCACCTCTCCATCGGTAATCTCCACATTAAGGTTATTGATGGGATTCACAACCGTATCGGATGACGAATAGGCCAGCTGTTGCGTTATTTTTATGGTTGGTGTAGAACCCGCAATCATGTAGCCCTCAACAACAGCCTTATTGGCATCGGCGGTTTCAACTCCAACATCGTGACATGCATATAAGAAAAGCAGTCCTGCTGCTATTAGTAGCATACTTAATCTTTTCATAATAACTCCAATTATAAATTCTACTTAAGTTTTATTGAAAAGCTGATATTGGGTTGTATCCCAAGATAGCTCACGGGTATTTCCACCACCTGATTGTTGATTATCTCGTACTCGTTATACCAAATGTTAGTGCGATTGTAAGCATTAAACAGGGAGAAGCTTAAACTGCATGGTGCAACCCCGTTAATCTTAAAGTTGTAGGTAGAAGCAAGATCTAGCCTATGGTAGTTGGGAAAGCGATTTCCATTTTTAACGGACACATTTATGTAGTCAACAACGGTACCATCAAGCAGCGTAAGCTGATACCCGCCCTCAGGTGCAGTATAAGGCTTTCCTGTAGTATAAATCCATGTTGCGGAAAAAGTCCAATTCTTATACTTATAGGAACCCACCAGCTTTAGCTCATGGGTTACATCGTTTGATGCATAAAAGTAGTAGTTACCATAAGCATCAATTTTGCTGGCAACCTCGCCCAACGTATAACCTACCCATCCAGTAAAATCGCCCAGTTTTTTCTGTATAAGCACATCAATTCCCTTGGCGTAGCCTTTACCAGCATAAAAAAACTCATCGTACGATAGGTTTCTAGGATCGTTAGAAAATCTAAGCGAGTACTCCGAAAGCTTATCCTGCTGCTTATAGTATGCCTCCACATCAATAAGCCAGCTCCGCGTTTCGAAGGCTACACCAGCCATTAGCTGGTTAGACTGGCTTACAGGGAGCTTATCGTTATCGGCCAAAGCCCAGAAATCACGACTCCCTTGCAGAATATCCTCACGTACCACACGCTTGGCAAACTGGTAGTACCGCCCCACCGAAGCCTTAAATCTAAAATTCTTATTTAGAGTATAGGTTGAGTTTAGGCGCGGCTCATAGTAAAGCTTAGCCGTTGGACTAAAATAGGTAAATCGCAGGCCGCCTGTAAGGTTTAGCTTCCCATCAATAAGGTTTAGCTTATCCTGCACATACGATGCTAAGGTTAGTCCATTGGACTGCCTATCAATAACCGTTAGCGTATCATTTTGTGAGTAGGTGTACGATATCTCGTTCTGCGTTGCCTGAACCCCAATTTCTACCTTATTGTCGTTGGTTATTTTGTACTCAGCATCGGCCTTTACCGAGAAGTCGAACAGGTTGTTGTCCTCAATCAACCCACGCTTTATACTTTGTACATTGCCCGATGAATCTGTAAACATGCCACCCGTTGTTCTGTCACGTTTGCTGTAGTACTGAGAAAAACTAATCAGGGAGTTAGTATATAGCTTCTTACTCCACTCCCGCGACCATTTTAGCGAGGCTCCCGTATTTCCCCACTGCGTAAGGTCCACCGACTCCATGCTAAGATGCCCACCCCCACCACCAGGGAAACCACCGCCAAAACTGGGGTTAATGGAGTTATCCAGTTCATCGGCACCGCTGTATATGCTCAACGAGAAGATATCGAAATCGTTGGGCCTATGAGTAACCTTGGCGTTAATATCATAAAAGTAAGAGGTTACATCGTTGTTCATTTCGCGGCCAAAGCGCATCATGGGTTCCTCCTTATCGGCTTGTCCGCTGTACTTATCAAAAATTGTCTCATACAAGGGGCTCTTCCAGCTTCGCCGCAACGATAGTATGGCCGAAGTTTTGCCCTTAATAGGAAACTCAACAAAGCCGTTTATAGCCATAAGACCCACATCAACAGCGGCATTAAACTCTTTGCGGTTCCCCTCCTTACCCGTTATCTCAACAACACTCGATAGCCTGCCACCAAACCTAGGCTCAAAGCCACCCTTGTAGAGCTGCACATCCTTTATGGCATTACTGTTGAACGCACTAAAAAAACCAAACAGGTGCTCCACGTTGTAAACAGTAAAGCCGTCGTACAAAACCAACGATTGGTCTGGAGTGCCACCCCTAACGTACAAACCCGATGAGTTCTCATTAGCAGCGCTAATTCCGGGCATTAGCTGAAATGAACGAAAAATATCCTTCTCGCCAAGAGCTGGCAGAGTGTTTAGCTTTAACGGGGTAAACTTAATGGCACTGGGCTTTTCATTTGCCTGCACCAACCCCTGACGCTCGCCAGTAATGGTAACCTCCTCTATGCTTTGCGATGCAGCCTCCAGTTCAAACAGCAAATCGGACACAGGCGTTGATGGCGTTAGGTAAACAACCTGCTTGCTATACCCTAGGTAACTTAAAGCAAGCGTTGAGGTATCGGAGGGAACATTGGTAAGCGTAAACAGCCCATCAACATTGGTTGTTGCACCAATAGGTTGATTTAATATAGTAACATTAACAAAGGGCAGTGTCTCCTTAGAGACCTTATCAATTACCTTCCCTGTTATGGTAAAGTTTCTTTTTGTTGGCGAACCAAAATAGGTGCGCTCTAGCCTACTAGTTACCGTGGTTTGCCTTGGCGATTCCCACCGTTCAATTAGAACAATAACGCCCCCATCGCCCACATAGTACTTTAGCTTTACATCCTTGCAAATATTGTCCAGCAGCTGCTTAAGCGGCTGCTTAAGTGCTTGGGCTCTAACTCTGCTATTGGCTGCACGTTCCCTATCAAAGCTAAATTGCACGCCATAATCGCGCGACAAACTAGTAAGAACATGCTCTAAAGAGCCAACAAAAAGGCCATCGACCTTAACCTCCAGCGGCGACTGCCCCGCCGCATTGTAGCCTATGGCAAAAAGAAGTAAAACAATCGTTTTTCTCATCCCTAATATTTATTGTGCATACTATTCCTAAACCAAGCCAAATTTGCTTAGTGTAAAGCACAGCATAAAACGCAATAGACGTTTGGGATGATTTTATCGACGAACTGATGTTTTACTGACTTCCATCTGAAACCCTCTGCAACACTTTATGGGGTATGTATTAAACGATTGAATTAGATTTGAATCTATGTATATGCATGCAAACCTTTGCCCCATGAAAAGATCTTCAATAGGTTTAGTAACCTTTGTACTACTAAGTACACTGCCCTTAGCACTATTCTCTCAAGCGGAAAAACTTCTGTTAAAATTAAATAATAGGAACCTAGCAACTGTTTACTACGAGTGTTACGGAGAGGGAAAGCCAATAATAATACTTCACCGTACATCGGCAAGCTACTTAGAGCCAATTTTCGGCAGTAAGGCTAACCTTAAAAGGATTTACATAGACCCACCAGCCATTGGGAACAGCAGCTCCGACTCTTGGATAGCCAATGCCGACGACTGCTTTGCCATTATCAAATGCGCCATTGATAGTATTGTTCCTAATGGAACCTTTGCTATTGGTGGATTTTCTTACTTTGGATATATGGCCAGGGCAATTGCCGAACTGTACCCTAATAGGATTGATGGTTTACTGCTTATGTGCCCCGTAACTTACCCAACGTTTAGCCATAGAAGCCTACCTACCTCTACTAAATCGTTTACCGATTCCACTTTCTACAATACGCTAAGCGCTAAGGAGCAAGATATGTTGAGCGGACTCGTGGTTAAAACGCAAAAGACCTATAACCATATGCTCAAGTATAGTAGCGCCGATATTACGCTTGACACTACCATTTGGAATAGGGTTAAACGCAATGGATATGCAATTACAGGTATGAACAATAAAACGAGAATAGATGCACCCGTGCTACTAATGCTTGGATTGCAAGATAATGTGGTAGGCTATTCCGATGCTCTTGTACTGTTGCAGCAGTACACATCGGTATCGGTTGCAATAGTTGACTATGCTAGCCATTCTCTGCCAATGGAACAGCCAGAAATACTAAGCTTAAATGTTAGCATGTGGTTGGAACGAATGGAGCATTACAGATTAAATAGACCTTAGCTCCATAGTACCACTTTGGCATACCAGAGCAACCCAAAAATCCCAGCAATAAGCAAAACGCTTACAGTAAACACCTTGGCATTCTCTATGCGTTTTTCACGTATCAACTCGCGCCTTATTCTTTGCTTAAGCGCTGCCAACTCCTCGGGGTTAAGTTTATTTGAATCGTTTAATTCTATGTGATGAGAACCATCGGCATAGGCATCTCTTATCTTTTGTCTTTTATCTTTTCTAGACCGCTTTTGAGCCTCGTTGCTCTTTATTCGGTTAATCATTTCGAAAATATGGCCAGATCCGTACATCCTTTAAGCTAGTTTTTATTTAAAGATAATAGAAAAAGCACGGACTCACCCGTGCTTCTCTAATAATTTTACCATGCAATTATCTATGGTATAAACTGCTTTACCGATGCCTCCACAAAAGCTTCTGGCAGGCCAATGATACTTGCTATTTCGGGGATAGCCCTTCCCTCGCCATATAGCCTAAACGCAAGGTGCTCCAGCGATTCCCCAACCTCAATAACATTGTTATCGGGATCGTAAAACCTAACCACCCGTTGCTTCCATGGCTGTTCTCGTAGCGGATGCACAAGCCTTACTCCATTTTCTGTTAGTCGCATTAACAATTGATCCATATCGTCCTGCTCAAAGTAGAGCTCAAAGTCATTGCCACCTTTGGTTATAAGATGCTCGTTGCCTAATAGCGTTTGGTAATGCGATTTTAAGTGAATGGCAAAATCACCATGAAACGTTACGTTCTCACCAAAATCGTACTTAACGGTTTGCTCCATCACCTCTTGGTAAAACTTACGGGAGCGCTCAATATTTTCTACAGTTATTAACGGACATATATAGCGCATAGCAATTGTTTTTATTAGAAAACTAAGCTACACTTTTTTTGAAATACAAACCTACATTGGTTAAAGAATGTGGTGGCACAAGCTAAAACCAGTAGCTATAGGAAAGGCTCAAATCGAATCGTTTGGGTTTGTATGTGCCAATATACTCCAGCTCCCCAAAAGCATTGGACTCCCGCTGTCTGTAATCGGTTTCACCAATAATGTAACCCGCAGTAGCGCTTAGCCTGTGCTTTGCTGCTGAACCAATTGCATAGGTATATCCAATACACGGCTGAGCCAGTCCCAATGTTACCGTAAACTGGTCGTTACTAACCCTTCGTAAGCCCACTTTTGCTCCAGCAAACAGCATGCTTTGTTGGTTTATTGGCCTCTCATAAATGCCCGATGCCCACAGTGTAAACTCGGAGAAATTATAGCCAATACCACCCGAAAGAGCCACAATAAACCTAGGTTTTACAACCCTACTTATACCTAACTCTACACCTTGCACTCCCACGCCAATAGAAGCACCTGTTTTACTCTCCAGTTGAGGGAATGCAACGGTTGCAAATAAAACACCAACCAGTAATAATACAAATTTACGCATAGCGCATTTCATTTTAATGAATAACAACAGCAACATCTTTCACAATGGATAGCGCAGTGGTAAGGTCGCTCAAATCGGGATACAACTCTCCCGACGAACCATCGGGACTACTGTGCCCCACAAGGGTAAGCTTATACTCCTTTGTCATGCTATCCAAATCAACTAAAGCAGCATACACTAAGGCAGGTTGTCCTCCGCCCATTTCGCCACCAGAGTAGTTGCTATCGCCCACGGAAGCCCCCTTTGGGTATGCGGAGTTAAAATCGGTGGAGTGGTTTACCTCAAACTTTAGCACAAATTGACGTAAGTTTCCCTTGGGAGTGGTTTTAATCTGGAACGACTTATCGGGGGTAGCCCCAGTAATAGCATCAACAAGAGGCTGATCTTTTGTTGGGAGATACAAACCATCGGGGTACTGCACCCCGCGCTTATGGCACCAGTGGGGTAAAGCCTCTTTACGCCTATTTCCACCGTTTGCCATCCAGCCCTCTGTTGCTATTTTTTTTGTGGCAAAAACAGTTGCTACGTAGTTTCCATCCAAATCTTCCACCCAAATGGCCATTTGCGGTGTGTTCTTAATTTTTATCCCCAGAAAAAGAGGAAAATCATGCTTCCAGTGCTCACCCTGGGTAACCTTTACCTCTAGGTTACCTGGCTGATAATCGTAGCTATACTTTTTGCACGAGCAAAGGTTAAACCCCATAATAACTATTGCACCAATACCTAACTGGGTGAAAAATCTAACTGCTTTCATTTTACTGATATTAATTAAGTTACTACTTTACTTTTCGCAACAGTTTCTGTGCTATGCCAGTGATCTCATGGTGATCCAGCACACGCGTTTTAGTCCCTGCTATTGTTGCTGTTCCAGCAACCTTAACACCTCCGTACGATAGTATCCTCTTTATCCCCTTTAGCGTTCCGGTACTCTCGCCCAGTATCCAGTTCAATGGCCAAGAAACGGAGCACGCAGTAACAAGTAAAGCCTTTTTGCCCTTCAAAAGGGGTTTAGGTGGCATGGAACTATCCATAACTACAGGAACCATGCGCTCAAACATGGCTTTGAGCTTTGAACTCATTCCTGCCCAATGCGTTGGAGTGCCTATTACTATTGTATCGGCACTACGAATGGCCTCAATTATACCAGGCATGGAATCGGAGTAAAGAGTGCATACTCCCAACTTGCGGCAGGCCATACAGCCTATACAGGCCTCTATGTGCTCATCGTAAACGTTTATTTCCGTTACGCTACCCTTACCTCTTAGCGCAATGCCTACCATTTTAAGTATGGTGTGAACTGTACCATGCTTACGTGGACTACCATTAATAATTACTGTGTTCATTTGCTTCAAATTAGGATGTAGAGTTCCTGTCCCGCCATAATTAGGCAGGTAAACCGTTAAAACAGAAAAGCGTATAATTACTTAGCTAAGCTCTCAAAGTACAAATCCACAATCTTATTCAAACCCTCCTCTATCCTGCCCCATCCGTCGGCCGACGATATGTTAACCCCATTAAAATGGCTATCGGAACGTGAGCGAAGGGCTAGGTAGGTTACCCCTGCAATTACAATGGCAATTAGCGGTTCCACCTCCTGCGCAATCCCTAATTTACCTGAAAGCAAACGGGTTAACCCCGTGCCCTTTTCCTCCCTATCGGCTGCAAGTTGGGCAGTAAGGTTATTCCTCTCCACTAGTTCCCAAATTAGTATTTCCTGTAGCTCCTTATTGGCGCGCATCTCCGTTAGCTGTCCGTGCAAAATTTGCTTGGTGATCTCCTTTAGGTAGCACATATCGTTAAGGCGTTCAGGTTCTATATCGCCAAAAAGCTTATCAATATTTAGCCAAAAGTCCTTTTGGTAGGCATACGCTTTTAGCAGTCCGTCTAACCCTCCAAAGTATCGGTAAATAAGAACCTTGTCAACATCAGCCTCTTTGGCTACTGTGTTTACACCAATATTCCTAAATCCTTCCCTACCAATTATTGTTCCCACGGCATCAATTAGCCGCTGCATTGTTTGCTCTTTATCTCGTTGTGGAGCCATAGCTTAAAATTTGTTACCATCTGGTGACAAAAGTATGTCACTAATTAGTGACTACCAAATTTTTTCCTACAAATCTTTATATCAACAAAAAAAAGTGCTAACCAAAAGGGAATTCATACCAAACTAAAACCAATAGCTTTTTAATATGATTATGCTGTAAATCATATTGTTTATTAGGATAATATAATACCTTTAAGGAATATCATTTATAAGAATTTTGCTATGGTAAAAGATTTAAAAGAGCAACTAGGGGCAGAGGATTCGGAAACGCTATTCTTTATACTAAAACACGACGAATCTGTTGATTTTGATAAAAAACTAATGGCGGGTAGAATCCTGTACGAAAGGAATTACGACAGCGCTAAGCTGAAAGAGGAAAAGCAGCTGATTATAAAAAGCATACAGCAACGGGTAAGAGCCTATGAAGATGAAACACTACAGGCCGCCAGAAATAAAAAGGTAGTTGTTACCGAGATACTTTTCAGCTTTGCGTATGTTAGCCTTTTCCTTTTTATTGGACTATGGCAAAACATTATGAATAAGGAGCCTGTTGAATGGCTTCCCATAGTGGTGCTAGCGCTGCTTACCTCAGCATTTATTCTTTACAAAGTGGGCACGTTTAAACGCAGGTTAAAAACGCTTCACGATACCGACACAAAGGACAGGGATTTGTTAAAATGCAAGATGTACCGCATTAGTAACGAATGGAACTTTTAACAGCAAAGGCCTCGTATAGAGGCCTTTTATATTTTACACCAGTACGTTTTACATAGCACAGCAGTGCTCAACGGCTATTCTAACTCCAATGGCTATAAGTATTAATCCGCCCACAACCTCCATACGCTTACCAAAGTGAGCACCCGTTTTTTTCCCAAACAGGATTCCCAGCATTGATGCAACAAAGGTTACCGAGCCAATTAAGAAGAATGCTAATATCATATTAACCTCAACCAGAGCAAAGCTTACCCCCACAACCAGCGCATCAATACTTGTTGCAATGGCCATGCCCACCATTACCTTGGGTTGTAACGGATCCAAATTCTTCTCCTCCTCATCTTTACGGCTCTCAACAATCATCTTAACGCCTAAAATAGAGAGCAAGCCAAGTGCAATCCAATGGTCTATAGGTGCTATTAACTCCCGTATGGTTAATCCGCCCAACCAGCCAATTATGGGCATTACAGCCTGAAATGCGGCAAGCACAATGGCTATACGAACGGCCTGCCAAAACAGAATCTCCTTTTTTAGCAGCCCACTCGATACGGAAACGGCAAAAGAATCAAAAGAAAGCCCAATGGCTAGTAGCGTGAGTGTTATAACATCCATAAGTAGTTGTATTGCGGCACAAAGATATTAATTCATTTAAATACCAACTTTTAGGGATTGATGCCAATAAACATACAGCATACTTTTGCGACGTATTTTAAATTAATCTAAATTAATATGAGGCGTCTGTTTTTTGTGATGATGATTGGGTTCTCTGCTTTGGGAATCAGTGCGCAGGATAGCACAAGTGTTGAAACAAGCTCTCGCTTAACAATTGGAGGTTACGGACATGTTGATTATAATCAGCCAATTTCTAGCGACACCAGGAGTAATGGAAAGCTGGATGTTCATAGGGTTGTACTACTTTTTAGCTACAAATTTAGCGATAAGCTCAACCTTGTTACTGAACTAGAAATGGAGCACGTATCGGAAGTTTACGTTGAGCAAGCATACCTTGGCTACAAGGTTCTTCCAAGCCTTGAGCTACGTGCCGGTTTAATGCTAGTTCCCTTTGGCATAATTAACGAGTACCACGAGCCCCCCACGTTTTTTGGAGTTGAACGCCCATTGGTTGACAACACCATTATTCCCACCACTTGGCGCGAAATTGGATTTGGCGTAACGGGAAACCTTCAGAGCATAGGATTAAAATACCAGCTGTACCTTGTGAATGGCTTTAACGGTTACGATGGCAGCGGTAAGTTCTCTGGTTCGGGCGGGTTTAGAAAGGGGCGTCAAAAAGGCGCTGAGTCCTACATCTCATCACCCAACATCTCCATGAGGGTTGAGCACCTAACCACTCCTTCGCTTAAAATTGGCCTTTCCGGTTACTTTGGCAATTCGCAGTCAACCCTGTTTAACAAGATTAGCAAGGACGATGCTGCTGCCGAAGCAAAAGCAGACTCTAGCGTGGTTAACATTGCAATGGTTGGCGCCGATTATCAGTTTAAGTACAAACGCTTCCAGAGTAGAGCCCTTGTTGCTTATGCAAATATAGGCAACACAGAGCAGTACAACCAGTTTGCAAGCACAGACCTTGGCAGCGCCATGCTTGGCTGGTACGTTGAGGCTGGCTATAGGGTGCTGGACTTTAAAGCGGCTGGGCACGATATTTCGCTATCGCCATTTGCCCGCGTTGAGCGCATTAACACTCACTTTAGCA
Organism: Bacteroidales bacterium; assembly: GCA_016931855.1. GTDB lineage: Bacteria > Bacteroidota > Bacteroidia > Bacteroidales > Tenuifilaceae > UBA5206. The sequence goes on along the minus strand of JAFGDZ010000027.1, from coordinate 28,951 downwards.
CAGCAGGTAACCTTACCGCAAAGGATAGCTACAACCTTACCGCACTATTTGCCGGATTCTCAATGCACCTTAGCAAGCAAGCTGTGTTTAAAACCGATTTAGAGTTCCGTAAAACTGAGGCCGATTCCGAATATTCCAAAATACTGAACATTGGGGTAGGTTTCATGTTCTAATAACGCAAAACGAAATAGCAATGGCAAACACACTACTCCTCTTTATTGGGCTATGGCTTAATGTATTGATGGTAAAACCAGAAACGGCCTCACAAAAGTCCCTCTTTAAGATGACCGAAAAGCACTTTGGGAGCAACGCCGAGCTTGTGCAAATCCCCAACAATAATGGCACACCCTTACAAGGCGAGCTGTACCAAATTAAGGGCGGTAGCACAAAAGGGTATGGATACATAGGGAAAGCAAACGGGCGTGGGCATCAATTTACCATCTCGGCTCTTTTCTCTACCAATGGGAAAATAATAGAGCTAAAGGTAACAGAGTACACCTCTACCTATGGCACCGAGGTTTGCAACACCGCTTGGCTTAAACGCTTTAGGGGGAAAGGGGCCGAATCCTTAACTCTGGGAGTAGATGTTGAAGCTATTTCGGGAGCCACAATATCATCAACAGGCCTAGTAGCCAAGCTAAACGAGATTGGGAAAAAACTGAAAAAGCTATAAAAATCGTAATGATTTTGGGGTTAAGTTTTTTTAGATTGGGGCAAGGTGAAGGCAAATGTACTTCCCTTGCCTTTTTCCGTATCTATACGAAGAGAGCCACCATTACGCTCAACAAACCGCTGGGTTAGCATTAGGCCTAATCCCGCCCCTTTCTCGTTATTGGTGCCAAGGGTTGAGATGTTTCCCAACCCGCTTAGCAGGGAATTAGCCACATCGGGGCTCATGCCAACACCCGTGTCGGCTATGTAAACCTCAACCATATTGGCCTGCTTAGCAACACTTACGCTAACAACACCCCCACTTGGGGTAAATTTAATGGCGTTGGTAATAAGGTTTCGGAGTATGGTTTTTAGCATCTCGCTGTCGTAAAAAGCCTCAACAGATAATCCATTCGACATAAAGTTAAGGCTAACACCCTTTGATGAGGCAATGCCCGAAAGCAGAGCCAACGAATCGTTAATTGTGGTGTTCACATTGCCAACAATAGGCATAAAGAAAACCTCGCGCTGCGACCGAGCCCACTCAAGCAAGTTCTCTAGTAAAGCATACGTTTCCTCTGCGGTTGTTTTAATTGAGCTCACAATATCCGCTTTAGCCTCGGTGGTTAGGCCAGAATCGGGATCGGCATAAATACCCATTAAGCTGCTAATTGCCCCAATGGGTGAGCGCAAGTCGTGAGCAATAATGGAGAACAGCTGATCCTTCATGGTATTGGCCTCCTGTAGGGTTATCTCGGCCTGCTTAATGCGCGTAATATCAGCAATAGTAATAAGTACTCTACCAGCATCGCCATCCTTTGCGCCCTTAAGCTTTATTAGGTTGGTAAGGAAATAGATTACGTCCCCATTATCTAGCAAAAAGGGCATCTCCAAGCGGTACGACTCTGTAGAGCCCAACCTAAGGTTCTCCATTACCTCGCTTAGCTGCTGCCGAGCCGAAGGTAGCACCCGGCTCATAAGGTTGTCCCACCTACTAGAGTAACCGCCTCGCCAGTGCATCAGAGCTTCGGCCTCCTCGCTCATAGCTAGCGTGTAGGTACTAAAATCAACGCTAATAGTTCCTAAGCCCGCCAGCTCCTGAGCGCGCTTTAGCTCCTGCCTACTAACAAACAGCTCATCCTCTATTTTTTTGCGTATGGTTATATCCTCAATTAAGGCCACCATATGAGATATTAGTCCCTTTGAGTTCTTTACCGCCTTAACAGAGACCTTGCAGTAAACCACCTGCCCATCGGGACGAATATAGCGCTTCTCCACGTTATACCCCTCGCTCTGGTGAGTAAGAAGCATGTTAAACATCACCGTATCGCGCGACCTATCGTCGGGAAAGGTAACCTCCTCCACAAAATGGCCAATAAGGTCGGATTGGCTGTACCCTAAAATGTCAAGCAGCTTGCTATTAACACTAATCCACTGGCGCTGCTTGGAAACCTCGGCCATTCCCACCAAATCGGACTCAAAAAACAGCCTATACTTAAGCTCGCGCTCGGCTAGCTGCAGCTCGGCATTGCGGCGCGGGGTAATATCGTGCGATATGGCAATAATGCTGGGCTCATCGTCAATGGTAAGGTACATCAGGTTGGCCTCAATAAAAAACTGCTCCCCGCTACTCTTTTGGTGGATACGGTAGGGTATTCGGTACGATCCCTTTTGCACCGCAGTGCTTATTGACACGCTTGTTGCCGATGGCTCCGCAGAAATTATGGAGTAGTGCTGCCCAACAATCTCGTCCATTGTGTAGCCATAAAGGTGCAAAAAGGCCTGATTGGCATCCTTAATAACACCTGTAAGAGGATTAATTACCAGAACGGAATCTATATTTAGGTCGAAAAGAGCACGGTACTTCTTCTCCTTCTCCAGAATCTCTATCTCGGCAAGCTTTTGCTTAGTAATATCCTGCGTTAAGCCCACTATTCGGGTTTCGCCCTTCCCGTTTACGTACGACTCGCCCTTAATCCTAAAATACTTTGTTTCGCCACTTAGCAGTACATGCTTAATATCGGTAGAGAAATGGGTTGGAGTAGAAACGGCATCATTGTAAACGGCCATAAATTTCTCCCTATCATCGGGGTGTATCATTTCCATGTATTCATGGAACGATGGTGCAGGAGTATCAAGCTGCAAGCCAAACAAACGGTAACCCTCACTGGACCACTTAAGCTGATTTTGCAAGGGCACAAACTCCCAACTGGCTATTTGCCCCACTAACAGAGCCTGATCTAACAGGGATTTACTCTCCGTTAGCTCAAACTCAACTATTCCCTTGCGCTCTATTTGTGCCAGCAAGCTATTATTCAACATTTTTAGCTCAGCGGTTTGCCGCTGCACCTCCGTCTCAATACGCTCATTGGCTAGGCTAAGGGCTTCAATTGCGTCCCTCTTCTCGCGGAGCACAACCGATATTACCAAGCTAATAAAGGTAAGCATTGAGAGAAAATACAAGAAGGTTACCTGTACCGATAGAGGTAATGCAACAGATACCCCCGCCATTGGCACTAGCAATGAGAGGGCGTAAATACCAATATAAAGAGGCATAACCAAAGGTCTATTCCTAAATGCAAGAAACAGAAACACAGCCAAGGAAAAAACGCTAAGAAAAATGGTGTAAGGGGTAAATGCATCTAATGCTATAATGGACAAGGAGCTGAATACGGAAACGGATAGAACAAGAGTAACATCCAGCGGATTAAAATTACGCCTTTGCAGCACCCTCCTGTTGGTTACCGAAATCAGAATTGGGCTTAACGTTACCAGTCCAACAAGAATGCTTAGCCATAAGTACTGAACCCGCTCCAAAAAAGAAACATCTGCAACGGGTACAATTGCCATATGGATACTTGCCAGAATAAATGCCCCAGCTAAAGGAACAAACAGAATGGGAATAAGCGTAATTACTAACCCCTTTAAACTTGATTCTATTATACTATTTGGTAGGAACCGTTTAATAGAGTACGCACAAAGTAGCACAATAAGCATTTCAACAACCAATCGGCACAGAACCAATTCGGGATTTTGATACCAAAATAGGATAACCGCTGCTGCTGCTATTGCACCAATTATACCCCCCCATACTCCTTGCCAGCCACGCGATAATAGCACACCAAGCATTACCCCGCTAGGAATCCACACTTGTAATCCCAATAAGTTGGGCTTGTACACGTACAATGAGAGTAACGCCAGCAAAAAATAGACAAGAGCCATAAAGGCATTGTCCTCAAGTCTTTTGTATCGAATGGGAGCAGCCAGTTCCATAAAGCAAATTTAATGGTCGATAACAAAAAGGAAATACAAACTCACCAAACCCACATATAGTCCCAGTAAACAATGGTGTTTACTAAACAACATGATTGCAGTACAAATTGTTCCAAATTACATCAAATCAATGTTGTTAATAATAATCTGTTAAATATTTTGCTGATTAAAACATATTATTATAATTTCATGTAATTTTTTAAAAAGGAGATGACTAGCGGTAGTACCTATAACTGGAACGATAAAACAATTCTAATTGTTGAAGATGATCCCTCAAGCATCATGCTTTTGGATATTATTCTTTCCACAACCAATGCTACCCTTCTTTTTGCAGGCACTGGCGCCGATGCCCTTCGATACATTAAGGATAACCAGTCCATTAACATCGTTCTAATGGACATTCGCCTTCCCGATATCAACGGAATAGAGATTACCAAGCAAATTAAGGCAGTAAGACCAAACATTACCATAATAGCCCAAACGGCTTGCGCCTTTGTTGACGACATGGAACGCTGCCTTAATGCGGGTTGTACCGGGTTCTTTACCAAGCCCATTACCGCCAGCGAACTTCTCGAAACCATAAACTGCTTTTTTGAGCCAGAAGTTAAGAAATGCGTTCAAACCAAATCCATCCTGCTCTAGCAGCCTCCACTTGCCCTTCCCTTTAATCCGCTCACACAAAAGTACCCACCAAAAGCATTTGGCAAACAGGGTTTTATCAAAAAAACCAAGTAAGTTTACGCCTAACCAAAACGCACAAGCCACAAAATGGCAAAGCCAATACCCTCCAATGGCTACATTAATTTATACAAACCATAACCGCTACCCCATTCGTTAAAATATTATGCGCTATTTTTGTAGAAATCATTCGTTATGGATTTTAAGCTAACATCGGAGTTTAGCCCAACAGGCGACCAGCCGCAGGCCATAAAGCAGCTTGTTGAGGGGCTTAGGCAAAACGAAAAGCACCAAACGCTACTGGGCGTTACCGGATCGGGTAAAACCTTTACCGTGGCTAACATGATTGCCGAGGTTAACCGCCCTGCGCTTATCCTTAGCCACAACAAAACGCTGGCGGCACAGCTCTACGGAGAGTTTAAGCACTTTTTCCCAAACAATGCAGTTGAGTACTTTGTATCGTACTACGATTACTACCAACCAGAAGCATACCTCCCTGTTACCGATACTTACATAGAGAAGGACTTATCCATTAACGATGAGATAGAGAAGCTACGCCTTAGCACCACATCGGCGCTACTATCGGGAAGGCGCGATGTTATTGTTGTATCGTCGGTATCGTGCCTGTACGGCATAGGCAACCCCGCCGATTTCCATAGCAACACCGTTAACGTAAAGGTTGGGCAAACCGTTAGCCGCAACCAGTTCCTGCGCAAGCTGGTTGATGGCCTCTACTCCCGCAACGAAGTAGAATTTAAGCGCGGTACCTTTAGGGTTAAAGGCGATTCTGTTGATATTTTTGTTGCCTATGGCGATTACGCCTTCCGCATAGTGTTCTGGGGCGACGACATTGAGGCCATAGAGTCGTTCGACCCCCTATCAGGCAATAAAATTGATACCCTTAACGAGGCCGTTATATACCCCGCCAACATTTTTGTTACCACACGCGAGCGCATAAACCTTGCAATAAACCAAATTCAGGACGATTTGGTTAAGCAAATGACCTTTCTTAAGGCACACGACAAGCACATTGAAGCCAAGCGCCTGCAGCAGCGGGTAGAGTACGATATGGAAATGATCAAGGAGCTGGGCTACTGCCCTGGCATAGAGAACTACTCGCGCTACTTTGATGGTCGCCCTCCGGGAATGCGCCCTTTCTGCCTGCTGGACTACTTTCCTCAGGATTTTATAACCGTAATTGACGAGAGCCACGTAACCATTTCCCAAATTAGGGCGATGTATGGCGGCGACCACAGCCGTAAGCATAACCTTGTGGAGTACGGATTCCGACTTCCTGCTGCAATAGACAACCGCCCCCTACGCTTTGAGGAGTTTGAAGGAATTATTGGGCAGGCCATTTACGTTAGCGCAACGCCTGCCGACTACGAGCTCGAGCGCAGCAACGGGGTTATTGTTGAGCAGCTAATTAGACCAACAGGCCTACTGGATCCTATTATTGAGGTGCGCCCAAGTCTTAATCAGGTTGATGATTTGGTTGGCGAAATTAACGACCGCGCTGCCCGCGACGAGCGCGTACTGGTTACCACCCTTACCAAACGTATGGCCGAGGAGCTGGTTAAGTACTTTGCCCGCCTCAACATTCGCTGCCGATACATCCACTCCGACGTAGAAACCCTTGAACGCGTTGAGATTATGGCTGATTTACGCAAAGGGTTATTCGATGTTTTGGTGGGCGTTAACCTACTACGCGAGGGGCTAGATTTACCTGAGGTATCGCTTGTGGCCATTCTCGATGCCGATAAGGAGGGCTTCCTTCGTTCGGCTCGCTCGCTTACCCAAACAGCAGGTAGAGCGGCACGTAACCTTAACGGACGGGTTATTATGTATGCCGATAAAATTACGGAATCCATGCGTATAACCATTGAGGAGACCAACCGCCGCCGCGAGAAGCAGCTCCTTTACAACCAGCAAAACGGTATTACGCCTCAGCAAATTGTAAAAAATCGCGATTCCGTTCTTGGCCTTGAGCCCTCGCCTAAACCTGAGAAGAAGCGCATGTACACCGAGCCCGACACCATTGACTTTGCCGCCGATCCTGTTATTAAGCTAATGGGTGCCGACGCCCTTAAAAAGACCATTGAGAAAGCAAAAAAATCGATGGAGGAGGCAGCCAAGCAGCTGGACTTTATACAAGCAGCCCGTTTCCGCGACGAGATGTTTGCCTTACAAAAGCAGCTAGATAGCCTTAAGTAAAGTTGATGCCTTGTTGGCCATAGTAAAAGTGGGCGATTAAGGTAACAAGCACTATGGGCTAACGGGTTTAAGTAACTAGTCCACGGAATTTACCTCACAAAAAAAGCCATCACAGGGATGGCTCTACATATCTCTGTAAAAGCAGCTTAACCCAAATGCTCTGCGGCAAACTGCTTTACACGCTCTAAGTCTTCGGGGGTATCCACAGCCAGCGTCTCCATATTGGTAATGGCTACACGAATACGGTACCCGTTCTCTATCCACCGCAGCTGCTCCAGCGACTCAGCCAGCTCTAGTGGCGATTGCTCAAGAACAGTAATCTCCCGTAGCGCCTTGGCACGGTATGCGTACAACCCAATGTGCTTATAAAAGGTATGACGTGCAGCCCACTCCAGCTGCTCCACTCCCCGCATAAACGGAATAACTGAGCGGCTAAAGTAAATAGCATCGCCAGCAAGGTTTAGCACCACTTTTGGGCTGTTCATATTAAAAATATCATCGCCAGCCCCAAAAGGTTTAACCAGCGTAGCAATATCTACTCGTTCCTCATCAAAGCAGCCAATAAGCTTACGCAGCTGCTCCGTTTGAATAAACGGCTCATCGCCTTGAATGTTTACCACCACATCAAACACCTCTCCGGTAAGTTCCTCTGCCTTGGCAAGCGCCTCGGCACACCTATCGGTTCCACTTTTATGCTCGGTAGATGTCATGATAACCTTACCCCCAAAATCCACAACGGCCTGCTCTATACGCACATCGTCGGTAGCAACAAAGGCATAGCCAAACACAGCCGAAGCCCTTTGGTAAACCCACTGAATCATAGGTTTACCAGCAATATCAGCAAGCGGTTTTCCTGGAAATCTAGTAGAGGCAAAACGCGCAGGAATAAGAGCCAAAACTCGCATAACCACAATTTTTTATGCAAAGGTAACCAAGAAAAGGCGTAAACAGCAACGCTAAGCAAAAGCTTTTAGGGGCCAAACGTGAATCTGCTGGCATTTACCAATTAAGCAATACACCTAAAACAGCAACAGCTTAACCGCAAAAGCGAATACAGTAACCAGTAGCACCCAGCGTACAAATACAGCGCCCTGCTTTACTGCAACCCTAGTGGCAATCCATGCGCCCAACATATTGCCTGCGCCAAGTATAAAACCAAGCGTATAGTTAACTTGCCCATTAATAATAAAAACAGCAAGGGCAGCAACGGTAAATACAAGAACAATGAGCACCTTAATTGCATTTGCCTTTAGCAAATTGAATCCGGCTCCCAGCACCAACCCCGCTAAAAGAAAAAAGCCAACTCCAGCCTGTATAAACCCTCCGTAGAAGCCAATTGCCGTAAATACAAGAATGCGAATAAGACTTGGCTTTGCGTGCACCCTACCCGCTTGCTCCTTAACCCACGTTTCGGGCTTAAAAAGGATTATAAAGAACATAAGCACCAGTAGCGCTCCAATAATCCTATTCATAAGCACCTCGTTGATGTTAACGGCCATAGCTGCTCCAAAAAGCGCACCAACCGTGGCAGGGATGGTTAGCCAAAGGCCCTCGCGCCACTCAAACACCTTTTGCTGCTTAAAGCTACCCACTGCAACTACGCTTTGCAAAAGAATACCTATACGGTTTGTGCCATTGGCCACATTGGCTGGTAATCCTAAAAAAATAAGTAACGGCAGGGTAAGCAAGGATCCGCTGCCAGCTAATGTATTAATAAAACCGGCGGCTGTACCTGCTGCAACCACAAGAATGTACACAAGTAAATCGTTCACAATTTAAAAGTTGAGCATTAAAGCAAATATAAACTTTGTGCAGGAATAGGGTAAACTTGTTGCCCAATAAATGCAAAAAAGCACCCAGAGGTACTTCTCTGGATGCTTTTCAAATCTATCATGAAAGGAAAGGTTACACTACCATGCAAATAGAGGGAAATCCTTCATAAGCTTGTTAACCTCTGCGCGAACCTTTTCAATCTCGGCCTCGTTCTCAATGTTAGAGATAACACGGTCAATTAAATCAACAATAATTGGCATGTGCTCCTCCTTAAGACCACGAGTGGTAACAGCTGGAGTTCCAACACGGAAACCAGAGGTTTGGAATGGAGAGCGAGAATCGAAAGGAACCATGTTCTTGTTAATGGTGATATCGGCCTTAACAAGAATGTTCTCAACTTTTTTTCCAGTAATATCGGGAAACTTAGTACGAAGGTCGATAAGCATTGAGTGGTTATCGGTACCACCGCTAACTACCTTGTAACCCTTTTTAATAAACGCATCGGCAAGAACCGCTGCATTCTTCTTAACCTGAGCTTGGTACTCCTTAAAACCTGGAGTAAGAGCCTCACCAAAAGCAACTGCTTTAGAAGCAATTACGTGCTCCAGAGGGCCACCTTGAATACCTGGAAAAACACTTCCGTTAAGGATTTGCGACATTTTTTTGATTTCGCCCTTAGGAGTTTTTAGTCCCCATGGATTCTCGAAATCTTTACCCATTAAGATGATACCACCACGAGGGCCACGAAGGGTTTTGTGAGTGGTTGAGGTAACAAAGTGAGCGTACTTAACAGGGTTGTCAAGTAAACCAGCAGCAACAAGGCCTGCAGGGTGTGCCATATCAATCATAAGAAGTGCACCAACCTTGTCGGCAATCTCGCGCATGCGCTTATAGTCCCACTCACGGCTGTATGCAGATGCTCCACCAACAATAAGCTTTGGCTTGTGAGTTAGAGCCTGCTGCTCCATCATATCGTAATCAACGCGACCCGTTTCCTCGCTTACGCCATAGGCTACAGCGTTGTATAGGATTCCAGACATGTTAACTGGAGAACCGTGGGTAAGGTGACCACCGTGCGATAGGTCAAGACCAAGGAAGGTATCGCCAGGTTTAAGAACGGCCATAAATACGGCCATGTTAGCCTGTGCGCCAGAGTGTGGCTGTACGTTGGCATACTCAGCACCAAAAAGATCCTTTAGCCTATCAATAGCAAGCTGCTCGGTTTGGTCAACAATTTCGCAACCACCGTAGTAGCGTGCGCCAGGGTACCCCTCGGCATACTTGTTAGTTAGCACAGAACCCATAGCCTCAAGTACTTGTGGGCTAACAAAGTTCTCCGAAGCGATTAGCTCAATGCCGTGCATCTGGCGCTGACGCTCCTTCTCAATTAAATCGAATATTTGAGTATCTCTTACCATAATTGCAATGTATGAAGTGTATAATTTGCGGTAAATTTAAGCCTTTTATAACGGACAAAAAACATTTTATTGAACACAAACTTCTGTTATTCCTATAACAAAGACGGGAATAAAATAAAGGCCGCTACTCATCGGAGAACTGCACAAGTACATCCCGATAAGCGTTGAATATCTTTGATTTGGATACAAATCCAATATACTTCCCTTTATCCACAACGGGCAGGTTCCATGCGCGGGTATCCTCAAACTTGCGCATAACGCTATCCATGGGCTCATCCAAGTAAATAAAGTCTGGTGGTAACGACATGAGCTCCCGTACATAGGTATTCTCATACACCTCGGCATTGAACATTATGTCGCGAATATCGTCCAGCAGTACAATGCCAAGCATCATTCCCTCATTATCAACAACAGGAAAAATATTACGGCGCGACTTGCTAATGGTTTTAACCATTTTCCCAAGCGTATCGTCGGGGTTAACAATTGCTAAATCGGTTTCAACAACAGAGCCAATGCGCATAAGGGTTAGAACGGCCTTATCCTTATGGTGGGTAAGCAAATCGCCCTTAGCAGCCAAGCGCTTGGTGTAAATTGAGTGCGGCTCAAAGTACATAATGGTTATGTACGATATGGTTGATGTTATCATTAACGGTATAAATAGCGCATAGCCACCGGTAATTTCGGCAATTAGGAAGATGGCTGTTAGGGGTGCGTGCATTACGCCTGCCATCATGCCCGCCATGCCCACTAGGGCAAAGTTACTTTCCGATACATCAATAAAGCTAAACTGGTTAATGACCCTAGCCACAAAGAAGCCAGCAATACCACCCATAAATAGCGTGGGCGCAAAGGTTCCGCCAATACCTCCTGCACCCGTTGTGGCTGCGGTGGCCAGCACCTTTATACCCAAAAGCATCACCAAAAAAAGAAGCAGAAGCCAGTACTCATTTTGGAACGAGTAGAAGAGGCTGTTATCAAAAATTACCGATGATCGGCCGTCGAGCAGCGCCTGCAGCGTATCGTAACCCTCGCCGTAAAGCGGGGGAAAAAGGAACACAAGCAAACCAAGCACTACGCTTCCAAGAATCCACTTTTTGTATGGACTTTTTATCTGTCCAAACTTAGACTCAATTTTCATTAAGACCCTTGTGAAGTAAAGCGACACAAACCCGCAGAATATACCCAGAATAATAAAGTAGGGAATGTTATGGAGGGCAAAGGGTCTAATAACGGTATAGTCGAACACAACGCCACGGCCTAGCAGGAAGTAGGAAACGGTTGCTGCCGATACCGCGGAGATTAGCAGCGGCACAATGGATGCCATGGTTAGATCCAGCATCAATATCTCAAGGGTAAAAACTAACCCCGCAATTGGCGCTTTAAAGATTGATGCAATGGCACCAGCGGCTCCACATCCAAGTAAAAGGGTCAACGTTTTGTAGTTAACCCTAAAAAGCTGCCCTATGTTTGAGCCAATTGCAGCGCCAGTGTAAACTATTGGCGCCTCGGCTCCAACCGAGCCACCAAAACCAATGGTCATAGCGCTGGATACCATTGATGAGTACGTGTTGTGCGTTTTAATTTTACTCTTGTGGCGCGACATGGCGTACAGAATTTTTGTTACGCCATGGCTAAGATTATCGCGAATAATGTATCGTACAAAAATTAAGGTTAGGAAGATACCAATACCCGGCAACGCAAGGAACAGGTAGCTCTCCGAGTCCGTATCGTGAAGCAAAACCAGCTGCGTATGAATAAAGTGAACAAGGTTTTTTAGAATAACAGCAGCCAATCCGCTAAGGATCCCCACAATTAAGCTCAAAACTAGGATTAGCCTCTTTTGCCCTAGCCCCCGCATTTTAATTAGCAAAGGATAGAAAAACCTATACGACGTACGATGTAACGATATCTTTTTCATCACTTTTATAAACAAAAACACAAAGGTAACCAAAGCGATACAATATTGCAGCAAAAATTTTATGCGATACAACACATACACAGGCATTAGCTAAAACGGCTAGTGTTACCATAGGTTGGAGAACTGGACTTAACCATTAGCATTAACATTTGTTTTACTAGTTTTGCAAACGCTTTCTAGCGTAATGGCAAAGCAATTAAACGGAGATTACTCAAACAGCTTTTTTACATGAAAAACAGGATTTGCGCTCTTTTCAACATAAAGTACCCCATTATTCAGGGCGGAATGGTTTGGTGCAGCGGATGGGAACTGGTGTCGGCGGTTAGCAACGCAGGCGGATTAGGATTAATTGGCGCAGGCTCCATGCATCCCGATAACCTAAGGCATCACATCCAAAAAGTAAAGCAGCACACCAGCAACCCGTTTGGCGTTAACGTTCCGCTGCTATACCCCGAGATGGATAAGGTTATGCAAATTCTTGTTGATGAAAGGGTGCCCATTGTTTTTACCTCGGCAGGTTCGCCCAGTAAGTGGACCCCTTTTCTGAAAGAGCACGGCATTACCGTTGCTCACGTAGTATCTAGCGCCAAGTTTGCCCTAAAGGCGCAAGCAGCAGGCGTTGATGCCATTGTTGCCGAGGGCTTTGAAGCTGGAGGTCATAATGGCCGCGAGGAAACAACAACGCTTGTGCTCACCCCCAGCGTAAAAAGAGCCATAACCATTCCGCTAATTGCTGCTGGGGGAATTGCAACTGGCGATGCCATGCTTGCCGCAATGGCATTGGGTGCCGAAGGGGTACAAGTTGGCAGCCGCTTTGCCGTATCAAAAGAATCGTCGGCACACGTAGCGTTTAAGCAAAGCGTAATAAATTCGGGCGAAGGCGACACCATGCTTTGCCTAAAAAAACTTGCTCCAGCCCGACTCTTAAACAACGCATTCTACCAAAAAGTAGCGGCAGCAGAAAATAACGGGGCATCGGCCCAAGAACTTACGCTGCTGTTAGGAAAAGGTAGAGCAAAAAAGGGTATATTTGAAGGAGACATAAACGAGGGGGAGCTAGAGATTGGTCAGGTTAACGCACTTATAAACGATACCCCTTCTGTTTCAGAAATTTTCCACAACCTTATTACCGAATACGCCGAAGCGCTCAGCAGGCTGCAAAACGCCAGCCCATTTGATCTTTAGCAAAAAAATTACAGAATGATAGCAATTGAAAAGTTCACGCTAGATAATGGCCTTAGGGTTTTGGTTCACACCGACAGTAGCACCCCTATTGTTTCGTTCAACATGCTTTACAACGTGGGCTCGCGCGACGAGGAACCCGACAAAACTGGCTTCGCACATCTTTTTGAGCATCTTATGTTTGGTGGCTCCGTTAATATCCCTTCATTTGACGAGCCGCTTGAACGCGTTGGAGCCGAGAACAATGCATTTACATCAAACGACATTACCAACTACTACATAACCGTTCCAAAGCCCAATATTGAAACGGCGTTTTGGATGGAGAGCGACCGCATGCTTAGTCTGGCCTTCTCCAAAAAGAGCTTAGATACGCAAAAAAAGGTTGTGGTTGAGGAGTTTAACCAACGATACCTTAATCAGCCTTACGGCGATGTTTGGCTTCTGCTTAGACCCCTTGCGTACAAGCATCACCCCTACCAGTGGCCAACCATTGGCAAATCCGTTGACCACATAAAAGATGCTACGCTGGACTACGTAAAGGAGTTCTTCTTTAAGCACTACGCACCAAACAACGCCATACTATGCGTTGCAGGGCCAGTATCGAAAGAGGAAATTTACCAGCTAAGCAATAAGTGGTTTGGCCCAATAGAAAGGCGCGATGTTATCCCTCGTAACCTACCAAAAGAGCCAACGCAAACGGAGCCACGCAGGTTAGAAGTAGTGCGTGATGTTCCTTACGATGCCATATACAAGGCATTTCATATGTGTAACCGGAACCATCCCGATTTTCACACCTACGACCTAATGTCCGATTTACTTTCCAACGGGCGCTCGGCAAGACTTTTCCAGCGCTTAGTAAAGGAGCTAGGCCTGTTTTCCGATGTAAATGCGTTCATTACAGGCGATATAGACGAGGGGCTTTTTGTTATAACCGGCCGGCTGGTTAAAGGCGTTACCTTTGAGGAGGGAGAAGCCGCAATTAACGAAGAGCTAAACTTGCTTGCATCGGAACCATTATCGGATTACGAACTGGATAAAGTAAAAAATAAGTTTGAGTCCAACTTCACCTTTGGCGAAACCAGTCCGCTGGACAAAGCCATGAACCTTTGCTTTTTCGAACTAATATCTAAAGCCGAGGACATTAACCAAGAAGTGCCCAAATACCTTAGCGTTAGCGCACAGCGCGTAATTGAAGTAGCCAATGAGCTATTCCGCCCCGAGAACTCGTCAACGCTGCTAATTAAAGCCAAGAACTAACGCCAAAAAACGAATTATGCTTAACAGAAAAACACCACCAATACAAGCACACAACGGGCATATAGAGGTAAAAAAGGCCCAAGAGCTAATACTGCCAAACGGCATTAAGCTGCTTACTATTAATGCGGGAACACAGGAAGTTAGCCGTACCGAGTTTATTTTCAACGCAGGAACCCGCTTCCAAAAAAAGGTGCTAACCTCACGCGGGGCAATCACCATGCTAACGGAGGGAACTGCCACGCTATCGTCTATGCAAATTGCCGAGCAGTTCGATTTTTACGGAAGCTACGTTGAGCAATCGGCCGACAGGGATTTTGGAGGGCTAACGCTATTCTCCCTTAACAAGTTTCTACCACAGTCGCTCGACCTGGTTGAGAAGGTTCTAAAAACCCCCACTTACCCCGAGAAGGAGATTCAAACCTACAGAGTAAAGGGCAAGCAAACGCTACAGGTTGAGCTGGGAAAAGTGAGCACCCTTGTGCGCCAAAAGTTTTTCGATACTATTTTTGGGGCAAACCACCCGTATGGCGAGTTTGCCTCGCCCGAAGATTACGACAAGGTAGAACAAGCCGACCTGCTGGATTTTCAGCAGAAACACATCAGCTCATCAAACTGCACCATTATACTAGCAGGTAAAATAAGCAACAACGAAGTGGCGCTAATTGAGCGGCTGTTTGGACAGGAGAACTGGGGCAAACCGCATCAAACCGATTTTTCGCTCCCCTCCATGCCCCAAACCTTTGAGCAGAAGCACTGGGTTGAGAAAGCAGACGCAGTACAGTCGGCCATACGGGTTGGACGCCGCATGTTTCCCCGCACCCATCCCGACTTCCCCGGAATGGCCGTCCTAAATACCATTTTAGGAGGTTATTTTGGCTCGCGGCTAATGAAAAACCTTAGGGAGGACAAGGGCTATACGTATGGAGTATCGAGCGGATTGGCTCCGCTGCGCGAATCGGGTTTTTGGGTTACAGGAGCCGAGGTTGGGGCAGAGTTTACCCTGCCTGCACTGGAACAAATCTACCTAGAAATTAATAGGTTAAGAACCGAACCAATACCCAGCGAGGAGCTTAGCCTTGTAAGAAACTACCTACTTGGCGAAGCACTTAGAACCTTTGATGGCCCCTTTGCCACCGCCGAGACCATTACCAGCCTGTTCGAGTACAATGATCTTGACTACTCCTTTTTACATAATATGCTGGACACAATTCACAATATAACAAGCAAAGACCTTATGGAACTAGCAAATAAGTACCTTAAACCAGCAGATTTAATTGAATGCGTTGCAGGTAGCGTTAGCAACATGTAGCAAATAGGTATTGCAAAACAGCAGTACCTATACAATACAATTAAGGCAAAAATGCTACTTTTAAACGTTTCTAATACCCTTGTTTATTGCACGTAACAAAATTATTAAAATGAAACGGCTGCTCTTAATATCAACAATAGTTGGCTTAGCATTTATAAGCACAGGGCTTTATGCCCAACCCGATGGAAAACCGCTAAAGCCAACCTTTACGTACCTAACCATTGACCCAGGAACAGGTGAGCCAGAGCTATTTTGGGCTCCCCCCTCTTACGATCCCGAGCACCCCAACCCAACTGGGTACATTATATACAAGCAGTATGTGGATAATTTGGGCAATAACGGCTACCACGAGTGGAAAACCATAAACAATCCAGCAACGCTATCGTATGTTGACATTGCATCCGATGCTAATGCTGGCCCCATTTCGTACACACTAGCCTCTGCAGGGCCTAACGACCCTAGCGAGCAAACATCGCCACATACATCAATGTTCCTAACGGTACGCTACGACTCGTGCCAAAATAGGGTTGTACTAGATTGGAACAAGTATGCTGGATGGAGGAATGTGGATATATCGCACTACAACATCTACGTGGGGAATAACAGCAACTGGCAAAATTTTCAGAAGCTAGACACAATGCTGAATAAAGCGCTAACCTCATTCTCCTATACCGTGGAGCCCTTTCAGGACTACTACTTCTATATAGAGATGGAACGCGTTAACCCTGCATTAGCTACCCGGTCAAACATGGTTACCGTTAACACCCGACGCGCCATACAGCCCTTATACATGCAAGTTGACTCTGTAATAGCACAAGAAAATGGGAATCACATCTACTTTAGAATAGACCAAACCTCCGAACTACCAACATATAAACTCGTTAGATGGGAGCAGAAGGATTCCGTACAAAGTATTTTTAGCGCAAAAGATTTATACACATTCAGCAACAAAAGCATTACATATTACCACGATACTTCCGACGGATGGGCAGCCAGAACACGTCCCTTTCACTATAAACTTGATGCGTACAACGGCTGCAATAGAGCCACAACGGCATCAAACCTTGGCAACTCCACCATACTAAGGGTATCGCATAAAAACACGGAAAACCAACTTATTTGGAACAACATTAACAATCCGCATAACCTAGCTGTAACATGGAAAATTATTAGGGAGGTAACGCAAAACGAAGCAACATCTTCCGAAGTTATTTTTAATGGCGTAAACCCTACCGACACAACTTGGGTTGATGATATTACTCCATTTAAAGGGCAGGGCTACTCGTCCGTATTCTGCTATCAGGTTGAAGGTACCGTTACCGCAAGCGCCAGTATTGATGCCTTTAAAAGCCGCAGCCGCAAAATTTGTGTTGATGTAACACCCGATATCACAATGCCCAATGCCATTGACCCCTCCGACACACGCAGTGGGCTGGTTTACCCCCGAAATATCTTTGCACCAATTGTATCGTTCAATGCAACCTACACCCTTACCATATATAACCGCTGGGGCCAAATTATTTACCAAGGCAACCAGGGCTGGAACGGGAAGCTAGGCAATGGCGCATTTGCCCCCGAGGGTGCTTACGTATATAGGCTCGAGCTACAAACCCAGGATGCTCAAAACCTAGTAAAAACGGGAAGTTTAACGGTTATATACCCTAGAAAGTAGCAACCACACCTAATAACTTTTGTAGCAACGCCAATGGCCTTTGCCTAATGCCCGTTCCATATGGTAAAGGAGTAATAGTATTAAGCAAGAGAACAACACGTAACTACAACTAACGATTTTCGCAACATGAACCTCCAAACCGAAGACGAAAAAAAGCTCATTCAGCAGCATCTTGACGACCTGCTTCAGAATTGCCCCCGCTGCCAAAAAGAGGAGGATCTGAAGCTTGTTATGAAGGCATTTAACCTTGCTAATGAAGCGCACAAGGGAGTTAAGCGAAAGTCGGGCGAACCATACATTATCCACCCCATTGAGGTGGCTAAAATTGTAGCCAGCGAAATAGGCCTTGGCGCCAAAGCCATTGCCAGTGCTCTTATGCACGATGTTGTGGAGGATACCGACTATACGGTTGATGACATTGAGCGGCTCTTTGGCCCCAAAATAGCGTCTATTGTTGATGGGCTTACAAAAATATCGGGGGTTTTTGACGCAAACTCATCGCTCCAAGCTGAGAATTTCCGTAAGATGCTACTCACCCTTACCGACGACATAAGGGTTATACTTATTAAGCTTGCCGACAGGCTTCACAACATGCGAACCCTTGATTCGCTTGCGCTCCATAAGCAGCTCAAAATTGCAGGAGAAACCATTTACCTATACGCCCCCTTGGCCCATAGGCTAGGCCTGTACAATATCAAAAGTGAGCTGGAAGACCTAAGCCTAAAGTACCGATACCCCAAGGTTTACGAGGAGATTAAAGAGCTAATTACCGACTCCGAGAAGAGGCGAATGCAGCACATTAATCGGTTCTCGCTCCCTATTATCCAAAAGTTGGAAGAGAACAATATTGATTTTGAAATTAACGGCAGGCCAAAATCAATTTACTCCATCTGGAAAAAAATTCAGACAAAAAACGTTGCCTTTGAAGATATTTACGACCTGCTAGCCATTCGTATAGTATTTAACCCCTACCCTCATATCCCCGAAAAAACGCAGTGCTGGCACATATACTCACTAATTACCGACATTTACAAACCCAAGCCCGACCGCATTCGCGATTGGGTTAGCACTCCCAAAGCCAACGGCTACGAGGCGCTCCATGCCACCGTTATGGGCCCCAATGGGCAATGGGTTGAGGTGCAAATCCGCTCACGCCGCATGGACGAAATAGCCGAACGAGGCTTTGCTGCGCACTGGAAGTATAAGGATGTTGACACAACCACACAGGAAAATGAGCTCGATAAGTGGATTAAGCGCGTTAGGGAGATGCTGGAAAACCCAGAAAGCAACGCGCTTGAATTTCTTGATGAGTTCAAGCTCAACCTGTTCTCATCGGAAATTGTAGTGTTTACCCCAAAAGGCGAAACCAAAACGCTACCCAAAGGGGCAACAGCACTAGACTTTGCCTATGAAATACACTCCGAGATTGGGAATAAAGCCATTGGCGCAAAAGTAAATCACAAGCTTGTACCCCTTAGCTACAAGCTCAATAGCGGCGATCAGGTAGAGGTTATAACCGCATCAACCCAAAAACCCGTAATTGAGTCCCTTGCACAAGTAGTTACAGCCAAGGCAAAATCTGCAATAAAATCGGCACTAAAGGCCGAAACCAAGAACCGCATAGAGAAAGGGCGCCAAGCGGTTGAAAGCGCACTTACTGCGCTAGGCATTCAGCCATCATCAAGGGTGTTCAAAAAAATACTCCCTGCTTACGATGTACTCTCAAAGGATGAGCTCTACAGTAAAGTTGGCTCTGGGATAATTGTGCTCACCGATCTTAAAAAAATCCTTAAAAAAAATACCCCCAACAAGTGGATTAGGTACTGGGGACTCCAGTTTAACAAAACCAATCTGCGCAAAAAGGATAAAAGGCATATCGACCTTGAAGACGAGGACGACAATCAAGCCAAGTTCGATTTTAGAAAACCGTACCTACTAACCGAATCAACCGATACGCAAAGCGCTTCGTACCTTGTAGCCAAATGCTGTAACCCAATCCCCGGCGACGAGGTTATTGGTTATTTAACCGAAGAGGAGAATGTTATTATACACAAGGCAACCTGTGCCGAGGCCATCAGAATTATGTCCCAGTACGGTAATCGTATCGTTACCGCAAAATGGACTACGCACAAGATCCTTTCGTTCCTTGCCCGCATCGAAATTAAGGGAATGGACAGAATAGGCATTCTTAGCGAACTTATTAAGGTTATATCCGATGAGCTACAGGTTAACATCAGAAAGCTCTCCATTGAAAGCCACGATGGGATTTTTGAAAGTTGGATAGATTTGTACGTGCATAACATTAGCGACCTTAATAATCTTATTATGAACGTAATGAAGATTAAAGGAATTGACAACGTTAACCGTATAGAGAAATTTGACGATTAGCCACCACTTATTAGCGCCCCTCCTACAAATAGTGTTTACCAGTAAACATTATTGCAAATGGGCTGTTAATCCAACATCAGCTAATAGTAATAACCAGTTGTTGTTTGTTATACTTTTTTTGCTACTTTTAGCTGTGTTAATTTAGTCTATATAACCATGATTTGCACAAACACAAAAGATACCGTTAAAAAGATATTCATTGAGTACCTTGAGCGCAAGGGACACCGCAAAACCCCTGAAAGGTTTGCTATACTTGATGAAATATACACCAGAGAAGGGCATTTCGATATTGAAACGCTCTACATCTTCATGAAGAATAAAAACTACAGGGTAAGCCGTGCTACGCTATATAACACCATAGAGCTGCTGTTGGAATGTGGACTAGTGGTAAAACATCAGTTTGGAAAAAACATTGCCCAGTTTGAAAAAGCCTATGAGTGCAAGCAGCACGACCACCTAATTTGCACCTCGTGTGGCAAGGTGATTGAGTTTTGCGACCCTAGAATCCAAGAAATAAAGACAACGGCATCAAAGTTCATGAACTTCAGAATTTCGCACCACTCGCTGTACTTTTACGGTACCTGTAGCGAATGCCTTGCCGAGGCCGAAAAAAGCAGCAGCATACTGCCACCCGAACCTAACGAACAGCACGAGTAAGCATAGCAATGAGCATAAAGCGGGAAGTAAATAATCCCGCTTTTTTCATTAAAGCATTTCACGGGAAAAGCTAAAAACAAATAAATTATCAGCATTCCAATTAAGAAAAGGAATAAATTCCACCATCCCACACCACCTAAAAGGCTTACACTACGTACACTGCAACCAATTCACAGCTAACAGCCCCCCTATCGCCCAAAACAATTCTTTAAGCAGATGTTAGGATTTACACTGGCTTTTTTTGTACCTTTAGGTGCTTTTTGGAATCCTGGTGCGTACGGACGGCACTGGGGTTTTTCATGTATGCTAGTCCGCATCGATAAAGAGAAATAACCATGAAAGCAGATGTACTGTTAGGTCTTCAATGGGGCGACGAAGGCAAAGGAAAAGTTGTGGACGTACTTGCCCCAAAGTACGATGTTGTAGCCCGATTTCAGGGCGGCCCAAACGCCGGGCACTCCCTAGAGTTTAACAACATTAAACACGTACTACACACCATCCCATCGGGCATTTTCCATAACCAGATTATCAATATCATTGGCAACGGGGTAGTACTAGACCCAATCACCTTTGCCAAGGAGATTGAATCCCTTGAGCAAATGGGCGTTAACCCAACCGAGTCGCTAAAGCTATCGCAAAAGGCGCATTTAATCCTTCCATCGCACCGTGAACTAGATGCCGCATCTGAAGTTTCTAAAGGAAAAGGAAAGATTGGATCTACGCTTAAAGGTATTGGCCCAACCTATATGGATAAAACAGGCCGTAACGGCTTACGCGTTGGCGATATTCTACGCCCCGATTTTAAGGAACGATACAACTTGCTTAAGGAAAAGCACAATAATATTCTAAAGCAATACGACTACCAAAGCAACATTGAGCAATACGAGGAGGAGTGGTTTAAGGGCATTGAGACGCTTAAGCGGTTCGAGATAATTGAGTCGGAGCACGAGGTTAACCAATACCTAAAGGAGGGCAAAAAGATGCTTGCCGAAGGGGCACAAGGATCACTTCTTGATATTGACTTTGGATCGTACCCATTTGTTACCTCATCAAACACAGTTTGTGCTGGAGCATGTACCGGATTAGGCATTGCTCCATCAAGCATAGGTGAAGTGCTAGGTATTTTTAAAGCCTATTGCACCCGCGTTGGTGCGGGACCTTTCCCTACCGAACAGGAGAATGAAACGGGTGAGCTGCTTCGCAAAATTGGCCATGAGTTTGGAGCCACAACAGGTCGCCCAAGGCGCTGTGGATGGCTGGATTTAGTTGCCCTTAAGTATGCTGTAATGCTTAATGGAGTTACGGCACTTATAATGACCAAAGCCGATGTTCTTGACACTTTTGATACAATTAAAGTGGCAACAGCATACTCAATAAACGGCAAAGTTACTGATAGGATGCCCTTTGACATTGATGTTGAAATAACCCCAATTTACAAAGAGTTTAAGGGTTGGAAAACTAACATCTCTGGCATGACTACTGAGGGTGAACTTCCTAAAGAGCTAATGGAGTACATTCAGTTTATTGAAAAGGAAACAGGTGTTCCTGTTAAAATTGTTTCGGTTGGGCCTGCTCGTAACGCAACAATAGTGAGATAAGTACTTTGATTTTACTTAATACAATAAAGAAGGGGGCTGTAAGCCCCCTTCTTTATTGGTGTAGTTACGAACAACTTCCTATTTCTTATTAGGAAGTTCCAGACCGTAGCCTTTCTTTCTATCAATATACTTCAAGTAGAAACTTAAGATAAATGCCATTAGTCCAAAACCAGCAAAAATTAACTCAGGAATCATGTAGTTGTACTTAACACCCTCTACTCCTGCTGCAATTTGCTCTGAAATACCTGGATTTGAAGCAGAGAGAGCCCATCCAATAAGAATAGGAACACCAAGTAATCCCATGTTCTGAATCCAGAATGTTAAGCCATATGCAGAACCTAAGTACCTATCCTCAACAACCTTTGGAAGAGATGGCCACATAGAAGCGGGTACCAAAGAGAATGCAACACCTAGAATAACAATAGTAGCAAGGGCTACAGGTGCGGTAAACGACTCTGCTGGAACTAGCGCAAAAATAAGGTGCGATATGGTTAATAAAATTGCACCGTACATCATTAGGCTTGCACCTTTACCCCACTTATCAAGATAAAATCCAATGAAAGGGGTAAGCACCATAGCTCCAATTGGGAAGTATGAAACATACTCCGATGCCGTTTTAATATCAACGCTAAGCTTTGATGCAAGCATATCGGTAGCAAACTTCTGGAAAGGGAATATTGCTGAGTAGAAAAGCACGCAAAGACCTGCAATAGCAATAAACCCAGGGTTTGTAAGAATTGCAACGATATCAGAAACCTTAAACTCCTCGCTAATTTCCTCTGCGCCTTCTTCGCCAATCTCTTTATCAAGAGCCTTGTCCATAAAGGTATAGATAAAGAAGGTTATAAAGCCGATACACAAGAATCCTAATCCCCAAAATACCGAATTTGATACTCCGCCATTATCAGCAAAACGTGGGCTTAACTGGAATACGGCAAACACACCTAAGCGGGCAAGAGCCATTTCCAACCCCATAGCAAGTGCCATTTCCTTGCCTCTAAACCACTTTACAATGGTTTTAGAAACGGTAATACCTGCCATCTCAACACCCACACCAAAAATTGCAAAGCCAAAGAAAGCGAGCTTAGCACTTGCTGGAATGTTTGGTAAGAAGGATCCCAACCAGGTAGCCATTCCTGTTTCAGCAAAACCTGGTGTTAACGCAAAGAACTTAATGGCACCACCAATTACCATGGTTAAACCGGCCGTAATTATGGTAAAACGAATGCCCATTTTATCAAGAATTATCCCTGACAAGATTAGGAATCCCGCAAAAACATTTAGAAAAAATTCCGATCCACCTAGCATCCCAAATACCTCTGGCGACCACTTGTAGCTAGTTTCTAAAAGTTTTTGAAGTGGAGCAGCAACATCTACAAAGAAATACGCAAAAAACATTGTAGATGAAATTAAAAACAGCGCTATCCACCGAGCAGTTACAGAGTCACGTAAAACTCTTTTTACTTTTTCAGTCATTGCAATTTGGTTTAAATCACTAATTTAAGTTAAAAAAACACTTTTTTTACACAGAATACCATTCTGCGAGGGTCAGTAAAGATATAGAATTAATGGCTCCACGACACGTTTAACAATAAGTTTTTAGGCACAAAAAAAGCCTTTTCGACCAGCGAGAAGGCTTTTAATTGTCTGATTATCTTTTAATTACCTGTTTTCGTAAACCCACATTTCAACAGGCTCTTCTTTGCCATCGTTAAACTTTTGTATCTGCCTAAAAGCTTTACCGTAAGTTTCAAAGGCTCCTACCGATACCATACGGAACCCATTTGGCGATTGAACTATGGTTGGGCTACTATACCCCATTTGTGCCACAGTATTTTGGAAGCGATCGGCATTAGACGAAACTTTAAAGCTACCTATAATAACATGGTAACGCATTTTTGCCTGTAGCTCTTGTACTCGTCTTATTGAGTCCTGCACTGCTTTCTCTTTGGCCAGCTTAGCCTCTTCAAGCTTTTTAGCCTTTAGAACTTCCGCTTTCTGAATGCTATCCTGCTTTGCCTGCCAAGCAGCCAGCGTATCTGCAGAATCGCCCTTTTTCCATTTATCAATGAACTTGCATCCAGAGAATGCTAGGGCTATTATTAACATTGGGACAAGTAACTTTTTCATGGTTGGTAGAATTTTACAAAACCAAATTACAAAAAAAAATGAAAATCAAGCCTAAATGCCTTTAATTATTACGTTTTTCTAGCTTATCCTAAAATGGGCACCACTAACCAAAGGGGCTATCTGCCTTAAAATCTGGTAGATATGAATCAGGGCTATCCAAATCTTGAATCCACCCTTTAAACCCCAGTTTTTCAACTTCATGCACAACTTTGGTATATTCCTCCTGCTGCAGCACTCGGTTTACAGCTTGAGGTAACCATTTTTTACCCACTGGGAAGAATTGCGAGAGTAACGATACGTGAATATTGCTGGACACCTCATCGGCTAATAGGTTAAGCACCGCCAAGCTATCATCGACATGACTAGGTAAAACTAAGTGTCGCACAATTAGGCCACTTTCAGCAACTCCATTTTCATCTAAAAAAAGAGGAGAGCCTTTTTGCCTGTACATCTCCTTTACAGCAGCCAACGCAGTGGCACTGTAATTTGGCGCATCGGAGTAACGCATCGCTAACGCATCGCTACAGTACTTAAAATCGGGCAAGTACACATCAACAGTCCCCTCCAGTAGCTTAAGCGTTGAAACGCTGTCGTAACCATTGCTATTATACACTATAGTAGGGTTGTAACCGGCCAATTTAACGGAATCAATAATTTGCAACATCTGCTTAACCTGATGCGAGGGCGAAACAAACCCCAGCACCTTAACGCCTTGGCTTAAAATGCCGGTTATGGCAGCTACTACACTCTCAACGCTGGTTAACCAACGGGAATCGTGCTGGGCATTGCAGCTAATTTGGTAGTTCTGACAAAAAACACAGCCTAGGTTACAATGAGCAAAAAAAACGTTACACACTCCAGTGCGTCCTGTTAAAACAGGCTCCTCTCCCTGGTGTAACACCACGTTGGAAACTAAGGGTTCCGCGCCAACCCTACAGTACCCCATATGGTTCTGCTCCCGGTTAGCATTGCAGGCTCTGGGACAAGCAATGCAAAGCGTATAGTCCAAATCCCCTTTCACTCCTTAATATATTAGCCAATTTGCCTAAACTAGATTTACGGTACAATATTAGCGAAGTATAAGCATTTTATGGTTGTTTTACTTGCAAATTCTAAACCTACACCAAACCTCACTGGCATAATTGCCCCACTAAAGGTAAGTCACAAAACAAACTTGATTGATTAGCATTTTATCATTTGAGCTAAACCTTTACTTGTTTTTCAAATGATTTTCATAGTTTTGAAGGTTGACTTCGTTGCAATTTGCAGCAATGCAAGTAGCAAAACCTAAACCTGTTTCTATTGCGAATCATCTTTTACCACATCTGCAGATGAAAACAATTATCGACCTATTTGAAGAAAGCGTTAGCACTTATAGTAGTAACCCATACATATGGGAAAAGGAGTTAGATAAATTTATTCCTACTACCTATAAGCAAACCCATAACGATGTTACACTTATTGCTGCAGGGCTCATAAGCCTTGGCATAAAGCATGGCGATAAGGCTGCACTCCTTTCCGAAGGACGCAAACTTTGGGTTGAAACCGAACTAGGAATTCTCTACACTGGAGCCATTAACGTTCCTTTAAGCATTAAGTTGGAGAGCCAGGATCTACTTTTCCGACTAGATCACTCCGAAACCTCAATTGTGTTTGTATCGGGAGGACAAAGTGCAAAGGTTGATCGAATTAAGAATCAATTACCTGCCGTTAAAAAGTACATCTACCTTGACCCAAAGCCTACCTATACCGACAATGAGCTGTATATTAACCACCTAATTGAACTGGGGGAAAACTACCTAAAGGCGAATCCCGAGTGCGTTACCGAAGCAAAAAAACAGGTTCGTCCTAACGATTTTGCGAACATTAGCTACACCTCGGGAACTACTGCCGATCCCAAAGGGATTATCCTAACCCACCGCAACTACACGGCCAATGTGGAGCAAGCGCTAACGCTAATGCACATACCCGAGCACTACCGTACGCTACTAATACTCCCTCTGGATCACTGCTTTGCGCACGTTGCAGGGATCTACTCATTCATGGCAAAGGGAGCAAGTATTGCAACCGTGCAGGTGGGAAGAACGCCAATGGAAACCCTTAAGAATATCCCCATAAATATTAAGGAGATAAAGCCTCACCTACTACTCTCTGTTCCCGCACTAGCAAAGAACTTTAAAAAGAACATCGAAACGGCTATTAAGGCAAAGGGCAAGTTTACCCAATCGCTTTTCAATCACGCCTTATCCATATCGTACAAGTACAACAAGGAAGGCTTCAACAAAGGGAAAAACCTCACCTTTATATACAAGCCTCTACTAAAACTTTACGATAAAATCCTCTTCTCAAAAATCAGGGAGAATTTTGGCGGGAGCCTAGATTTTTTTATAGGTGGCGGCGCCCTTCTCGACATAGAACTGCAACGCTTTTTCTATGCCATTGGCATCCCCATGATGCAAGGCTACGGGCTATCGGAGGCCACACCAATTATCAGTTCTAACTCCATTACGCACCACAAGTTGGGCTCATCCGGATACCTAGTTAAACCGCTCGACCTAAAAATTTGCGATGATAATGGCAATGAACTTCCCCTTGGCCAAAAAGGGGAAATCGTTATTCGCGGCGAAAACGTTATGTACGGATACTGGCGCAATGAAAAGGCAACTGAAGAAACTATTAAAAACGGGTGGCTGCACACCGGCGACATGGGCTACATGGATAGCGATGGATTCCTATACGTTTTGGGCCGATTTAAAAGCCTGCTTATTGGCAGCGATGGCGAAAAGTACAGCCCCGAGGGCATTGAGGAAACCCTTATTCAACATTCAACGTACATAGATCACGTTCTGTTGCACAACAACCAAAGCCCCTACACCACTGCCCTAATTGTTCCCTCTAAGGAAGCCATTAAGCGTGCCCTTGCCGAGAAACAGCTACAGGCGCACTCGCCAGAAGCTCATGAAGAGGCAATTCGTCTCATCCAAAATGAGATTGCTCAATTCAAAACTGGAGGTGAGCATCAGGACATGTTCCCCGACCGCTGGCTCCCCGCAACCTTTGCCATACTGCCCGAAGGCTTTACGGAACAGAACGGCTTTGTAAACAGTACCATGAAGGTTGTTAGAGGAAAGGTTGAAAAACACTACCAAGATAAAATACAGTACCTTTATACCCCCGAGGGAAAAAATACCCTTAACGGGATGAATAGGGATACAGTAAAGGATATCCTATCCCACGGCTAATGCAACAACGACAACCATAACCAAGAATAGAAGCATAGCAAACATCGAAACCACGGGCACTAACCCGTGGTTTTTACATTAAATATCAATATTCCAAGCAGCGACCCTAAGCCATTCACTACAAAAAAATTCATACATTAGATACCTTAAAATACCTATAGTATGATAAAACGCGTATCCCCAGCCCTACTAATCCTATCAATGGCTATGTTTGCCTGCCGTCCAAACCACAACAGTACGGTAAAATCACCCGTACTACAGAGCGATTACCTAGGACAAACTACTCCAACCGACTCTGCACTACTATTTGCGCCTAACATAGTATCAACAGGGATGAACGAGCGAGACTTTGCCATTACCCCCGATGGTAATGAGATATTCTTTTGCCGAGAGGTAGGAAACTTCCAGTACACAACCATTTTCTACTCCCAAAGGATTGGCGACATATGGACTACTCCCAATGTTTTTGAACACTGCACAAACCCTAACTACAAGTATATAGAGCCTCACGTATCGCCCGATGGCAAAAAGCTATACTTTATATCAACCATGCCAATAGACTCTGCGTCGCAGCCCAACGAAGACATTTGGTATTCTACTAAAGTTGAAGGTAACTGGGAAAAACCAAAGAACCTTGGAGCACCAGTAAATACAAATAGCAAAGAATTCTTTCCATCTGTAACACACGATGGCACCATATATTATACCCACCTTGACACTATAGCTAAAGATGAGTTTATTTACCGCTCACGTATAGTTAATGGAGCATACCAGCAACCAGAAAAGTTGGGACCCAACGTTAACATTGGACAAGCTAGATTCAATGCATTTATCAATCCCGATGAGAGCTACATTATAATCCCCGCCTTTGGTATGCCCAACTCTTTTGGTGGTACCGATTATTACATTTCGTTCCGCAACAATTCCAACCAGTGGAGTCTCCCCTTAAATATGGGAGATAAAATAAACTCCGCAAACCCTAAAGAATGGTCAGCAGCAGTAACGCCCAACGGAAAGTATCTTTTCTTTATGTCGGCACAGCAGGGTAATCATAAAATAAAAGAGCTAAACCCACAAGCATTTCTCAACTACCACAACGCACCACAAAACGGTAACACCGATATCTACTGGATAAATACCCATTTTATTGATGATTTACGCAAACAAGCCAAGTATAACTAGTATTATCAAAGCAACAGGACATTAATCGCATTCCCCTTTTTTACAAGACGATAATTTGCATAACGCACTTCCCTAACTCTTCTGACATTAGGTAGTTCACCTGCATACCCACACAATGCAGGCGAGCAGTAGTAGAGTAACAAAAAGCGACCAAGCATACCCCCAGCGGATGCAACAGCTTACCGCTGCTCAGCCCCCCCAGCCAATCCCGCGTGCCGGGGGAGCTGAGCAGCGGCTAAGGCCAGGCTCAAAAGCAAAAAAACCGGGGCGGCAGGTAGCGCGTCTGCCTACCTGCCGCCCCGAGGGGACCCCGCCATGAGCGGGCACCAACAAAAAAAGCGCCCCCGAGCACGGTGTGCTCGGGGGCGCTAAGGGTCGGCGGCGACCTACTCTCCCACCACAAGGGCAG
>JAFGDZ010000026.1 GCA_016931855.1 Bacteroidales bacterium | reverse complement strand
GCTAAACCTGCCTTCCCATCTTTAAACTGGAAGAATAGGTGATAGGCTCCCGTTTTTTGGCAGTTAAAATCTATTGAAGGGTAGTCCTTGCCTGTAGCAATAACATGAGTGGTGGCTAGCAAGCGGTTGTTGTCGAATAGCTGCAGCACAACCTTTCCTTCAAAGTCCTTAGAGTTACAAACCGAAAAGCGGTACTTAATGTCTTTCTTTAGAATAACTGAAAAACGTTGAGTTGGAGGCGGGTCTCCTGCGTCTAACCTAATTTTAAAGTCTTTGAGGTAGGTGGCCTCTTTGGCAACCATTCCACAGATTTCAATAAGCTCGTCTTCGGTTTGAGCAAACGCTTTTCCTGTAAAATTTACTAGGAAAAAGGATGTTAGAAGTATTAGAATAGTATTTCTCATAACCGCAATAATTTCTCTAGTTAGCCTTTAATAATTCGATTTCTCACGCTCTGAACCTTTTCTACAATTTGCTTTAAGAGCTCGTCCGACATGTGAATCGTTTGTACATCGTTTTGTTGGTACGTTAGTACACCATCTTTCTCGATAGGAACCGTTTCTCCAACCTCAATGGTAATTCTAACTTGATCGTAAAGAACTTTAATCTCCTCCAAATCGGCAACAAGCGCTTTAATGTTCGGATCGGCCTTGTAGTTGTTCAGTAGTAACAACAGGGTTGAAATAATTACCTTTTGCTCCCCAATTGTTTCATTTATCTTTTCATTATACACATCTTGTGCCACTCTTGTCGAAAGATACAATCCTTCTATCCAAACTCCTGTAACAATTACTACGCTAAGACTGGATCTGTTTGTTTCTCTGAGGTATGTGTCTATACGATTAAAGCTTTGTTGAGAAATAAAAACTAACGAATCTAGGTTCTCGTTGTTGGTTGCAAGTCTTTTTAGCGTGGAAAAGTCAAAGAATTGCCCCACCTGTATGCCATCGGCTAACGATTTAATGGTTGAGATGTAGTCCACAACCATTGATGTTTTTTCGTACATGTTTAGGTAGCCTAGGTCGGCTCCATAGATGCCTAAGCCTAATGCCTTCCTAAAGTTGGTGTTAAACTGGTCGGAGTATCTAGTCTCTGCTAGGTAATCCTTTTTGAAAGGGATTTTAAGACTTTTTATAATAGCCGCAGTTTCCACTGTTGAGGATATGTTTTGAACCATATCGTCAACAATATCTGCCGAAACGGCAAGGGGTTGCTCGTCTATTAGGAGTGAGTCTGGTATATCAAACTCATCGCTTGTTTTGTCAGACTCAAAAAACCGACATGATGTAAATAGCAATAGAAACGCTAGGGTAATGGCAATATTTCTGCTCATAACGCAGCCAGGTATTTATAGGTTTTACTTAATCCTTACCAAGTAAAGATAGGAAAAATATTTATTTTGATGCTGTAGGTAGTTTAATTTTGGCAAATAGATCTAACAAACGTTTAAGCATCTCAAAGTATAGTGTAATATATAGGATTATGGTCATAATCCAAATAATCAGTACGTTGAACCAGAATGTGTCGTAGTAGTTACCCATAAAATGCTTTCTGGGAGCTAGGAAGTGCGATCTAAAATCTAGTGCGTGATTCGGTATTGGATCTCTGTATATTGGATCGTATTGTTGAACTAGCTCGTCCTTATACTGGAGAATTTTGTTCTTCTCAAAGGTTTTTAGCACCAAATCGGCTACGGATTCATTGTGGTACGCTCTTTTCTTTGCCTCGTAGAGCTCGGCATTTGTGCTAACAAGGTGGTTAATAATTCGGTCTTTTCTCTGGTTTGCCGTTCCAAATATTGCGTTGTAGTGCTTGTTAAGTTCGTTAAGGTAGTCAAGCGTGGCAAATCCCGCCTCTTCGTTAAAGTCGTTAACGGTTAGGTTATTTAGGTAGTTATAGGGTATGGCTGGTGCCATGTAGTTGGTTTCGGTAAACATCGCTTTACGGAGCACGGCTAGGTTGTCGGTTAGCTGGGCCATTGCCTTTGGGTCGTCCTTCTTGTCGAGTAACGAAATGCTCTGTTCTGCTCTTTTGGTTAGCTCAGGTATATAGTAAACTGTTTTGTAGTTGGCGTTGCGTTCAACTTTCTCTATATCGTAGAAGTTTTTCTGAAAGGCATTATCCTTAAACTGATGCACAATAAGTGCCTCGTATCCCCATTTGGTTACCATAAACTCAGCAATAAGAGGTACTTTACTTATGCTGCCAACGCTTCGGTTTAGCTTGTCAAAGCTGAACATGGCTCCAGAAAGAACCATCATGGGGATCATTATAAGGGGGATTACGATGTATATGGTTACGGCAGAGTTGAATGTTGCCGAGATATTAAGCCCAAGCATATTGGCGAATATGGCTGTGGAGAATAGCACTAGCCAGTACTCAAAGTACATTCCGTTTATTGCCAGAATGGAGTTGGCAATTAGTACAAACGATATGGATTGGATAGCCGAAAGGCTTAGTAGAATTGATATTTTGGAGAATAGATAGCTAGTCCGGCTCAGGTTTAAGAACGATTCTCGCTTAAGAATTTTTCTGTCCCTAAAAATTTCTTCGGCGCTAACGGTTAATCCTATGAATAGGGCTACAATTAGCGACATGAATATGTAAATGGGGATATTCTCGTTTTCCCTAAATATGTAAATGCTGGAGTTTGGGTCGGCAATATACCTAATTACATATGCTAGGATGAATGCCAATACAGGCGTTTCCAGTAAGTTTAGCGCAATGTACTGGCTATTGCTTATTTTGGAGAGAAAATCGCGGGTAGTATAAATAAGGAATTGGCTAAGCCTTGATGGGATGTTAAGCGATTTTGGTGGCTTAACCTCTTCGGTTTCAACTTTCTTAATTTTGATGTTCTCCGTAAAGTACTCGCCCCATTTAGGTGGAGATACTTTTCTTATGGGGGTGTACTGGCCAAACTCATCAACAACCTTTGCTTCAATGATGTTGAATATGAGCTCTGGGTTAACGTTACCACAGGTGGGGCACTCTCCAACATCGCTGTTAATCTGCATGTCGAGGCGCTTAAAGTACATAACCGCTTCAACTGGGTTGCCGTAGTAAATCATGTAGCCACCAGTATCTAGGATCATCATGTTATCGAACATCTTGTATATGTCCGATGATGGCTGGTGAATAACAACGTAAATGAGCTTGCCTTTTTGGGTAAGCTCGCGTAGTAGATCCATCACATTCTCGGAGTCTCTTGATGAAAGCCCCGATGTTGGCTCGTCTACAAACAGGATGGATGGTTCCCTTATAAGCTCAAGGGCGATGTTTAGCCTTTTGCGCTGCCCGCCCGATATCATTTTGTTTAGGGGCGAACCAACCTTAAGGTCTTTGCGCTCAAAAAGTCCAAGGTTGCTCAGCGTTTTATGTACAAGTTGGGTTAGCTCCTCTTCCGATTTATCCTTAAAGCAAAGTTTTGCGTTATAGTAAAGGTTCTCAAAAACGGTAAGCTCCTCAATAAGAAGGTCGTCTTGAGGAATAACCCCAATAACCCCTTCCAGTTGATCTTTTTCGGAATGGAGGTCTATACCATTTATCAGCACTTTGCCGCTTGTGGGGCTTTCTATGCCTGCCAGAACGTTTAGCAATGTGGTTTTTCCGGCTCCACTGGCACCCATAATGCCAATAAGCTTGCCGTGCCCTTCGGAAAAGGAAATGTCTCTTAGCCCAATTCCCCCAGTTTTAAATGTGAAGCCAAGGTTTTCTACTTGGTACGATATTCTGGTAGCGTTGGTGTCGGCAAGGTAGTGAGCAACTACGTCGGTATAGTAAATGGGTTTGCCCTTAGGCAGCTTAATGGAACTGCCGTTGGCAAACAGGTAAATTCTTTTGTTGTTTATGGGCAGTCCATTTAGGAAAACATCTTCATTCCCAACGTAACGGAGGAAGTATAAATCTTCGCTCTTTATTTGGAGTATGTAGATATAACCATCAAGCGCTTCGGTTGGGATATGCTTACAGTTCTCTCCTTTTTCGGGCTTGTCATGGATGGCGAGAATGCTTGCATAGTCCAGGGTTTGGGGGTCGTTGTTAATTACAAAGGTTTCAATATCGGTAAACTCCTCTTTGGAGAGCTTAAAAACCTCTGCTACCGTGTTGATAATGGCCATGCGCTGATCGGTAAATTTCCGATCGGCATTAACCAGTTCAAAAAGGCGAACTAGAACAACAACCTTTTGCTTCTGGGTAAGGGTCTTGTTAATCTTCTTGCAAATACCAAGTATCCTTACCGAGTCCTTTACCGAGGTCAGCTTGCGCTTTTTGGGTTTGCCGTCTCTCTCTTCCTCCTCTTCCTTCTCGTTTAGCCCTGCATGTTCATCAAAAAGGGTGATGTATTCCTTAACGGCCTCATCGTTTAGCTGTTGAGTGAGGAAGTTAACAACGTAGTCGCGCTCATTTGATTCAACACCTTCGTCTTGCTTAGCGATAATAGCAAAAAGCTGCATTAACGCTTTCAGAATCTCTTCACTCATTTTCTATGCAGGGTTGTGGTTACCTAAAGGGTACAAATGGTTTAGTTAAGGGTATATCCAATTTGCTCAAAGGGCACGTCAACTATGTCGGCATACTCTTCGCCCGCCTCTTGCATATCCTCGTCGTCCTCAGGATAGAACCACTTAACAACAACATCTTTCCCGTCCTCGTGCATTTGCTCCAGCTTCATAAGAATATCAAGCAGCAGCTTTGAGCTCGCAGTGTTAAAGTAAACGAGTTTAAAGTTAAATGCGGTTTTGGTATTGGGACTGCTAGCGTACTCATCGAGCCAATTTAGAATCGGATCGTAAAAGGCTGTAACATCCTCGGGGAGCGAGCGGCCTGAGATTTCAAAAATGTCATTTTCAGCGTCAAGAATAACCGTTGGGGTGTCGTCGGTTCCCATTATTTTTATGGTTTCCATATCGAGATGTGTTTTATCCGTTTCTAGAAATGGTTGATGTTAAAATAAAGAAATGTGTTTCTTCATCAATAGGAAGGAAGTGGTACTCCAGCTTTCTTCCAGTTTTGCGTGCGATGTCGATAAAGCCAAGTCCAGCCCCGCCTTTTTCGGAGAGCCTTCCTTCGCGCATCTGGGTTTTGTAGAGCTGTTTTAGCCCTTCCTTATCCAGCTGGTTAATGTTGTCGAGAATCCTCGATAGCTCATCAATTTTAGAGTTCTCAATTACGTTACCAGTGGTAACGTGGTAATCATCCTCGCCTTTGCTTACCATAAATATGCCGCGTCCAGCAAAAAGGAAGTCGTCTGACCCAAAGCTATCAGCATGCTTGCTGATATTTTGGAGGCACTCTACCATTACATGGAATACCTTTTTTTGTACAGAGTTGGATTCCTCCTCTTTGGCCATATTCGACTCGGTGAGTGAAGTAAAGGCCTTGGTGATTTGGTGCGTGATTTCTCCCTCGTAAACAAGGGTTATTTCATGAGCTTTCATCGACTTGTAAAAGTCGTAAACGAACTCAAGAAATCCTCTGACATTTTTCTTATCCATAGCCCGTAAAATTATATAATTTGCAAGTAATAATCAATTTTAGAATTCAATCCCAATTAGCAGTACGTCGTCAACTTGTTTGTTGTTGCCTTTATAGTCTTCAAAGTCACCAGAGAACAGGTCTGAGTACTGTGGCATAGAGTATTGCTGGTTTGCCATAATTAGCTCCCTTATGCGGCCTGGGCTGTACTTTTTCTTATCGTTGCCGCCAACTTGGTCGGGTAGCCCGTCGGAGAAGAAAAAGATTTTATCGCCTGGCATAATTTCTAGCACATGGTTAGCAAAGTCAACTTCACCCTTTTTGGGGTGAGGTATTCCGCCAATGGCCTTTCTGTCGCCCTTATACTCAATGAGCTCTCCTTTTCGGAGTAGATACAATGGCCTATGTGCGCCTGCAAATTGTAGCTCATTTTTCTTTAGGTCGATTTTGCAGAGCGCAATATCCATACCATCCCTTGCATCGGCATCGGGTCTGTCCTGTTTTAACGTTTTACGAACGCCGTAGTGTAGGTTGTCAAGTATTTGTCCTGCGGTGTAGCTAACATCATGGTCAACAACGTTGTTCAGAATAAAGTAGCCAATGAACGATAGTAGCGCACCTGGCACGCCGTGTCCAGTACAATCTACTGCTGCAATATAGATATTATCCTCCTTAAGGAAAAACCAAGGGAAGTCGCCGCTTACCACATCGCGTGGTTTGTATAGTATAAACGATTTTGGCAGGTATTGCCTAATTACCCTATTGTTTGGCAGAATTGAGGTTTGGATACGCTGCGCATAGTTAATGCTCTCGGTAATTTTACGATTCTTATCCTGAATTTCCATCTCTATTCGCTTGGCCTCTGTAATGTCGTGGCTAACAAATAGGATGGTTTCTAGCTCGTTCTCGTTGAATTCTGGGATTGCCTTGATGTGCATTATGGTTTCTCCCATTTGCGAGTCAAAGGCGAGTTCGCCTTCAAACTTCTCTTTGCTTATTTTGATGTTCTTAATGGCATCTTTAAAGAAGTTGGAAAGCGTATCCTGAATATTTATGGTGTTCAGGGTTTGGTTAATCAGGTCTTTTGCTGGGATTCCAAGGTAGATTTCAACCATGGGGTTGGCGTAGAAGAACTGCCCTGCGGTGTTTAAGCGCATAATCATGTCGGGAGAGTTCTCCGATAGGGCTTGCATTTTACTACGCATACGCTCTTCCTTCTCGGCTCGCTTGCGCTCCGTAATGTCTTGTGAATTAAGGATAATGCCGTTAATTGCTGGGTCGTCAAGTAGGTTTCTGCCTGTAACCTCAAGGAAAATTTTCTCGCCATCCTTTTTCATAAAGGTGTACTGGATGGAGATAGGTACTCGTGGGGTTTCGAGTAGCTGCTCAAACATGCTTTTAACCTCTTGCTCCCCTTTACGGGTTAGACGATCCATATCCTTTCCACTCATCATCTCAAGTGGGGTGTAGCCTAGGATTTTGGTTACAGAGGGGCTTATAAAGGTTAGCTTAAGCTCTTTGTTGTATATGGAGATTATCTCCGATGCATTCTCGAGAAGTGAGTGAAGCCTTTTTTGGGCGTTCTCAACTTCTTGGATTTTTGATTCCAGCTGAGCGTTAGATTTTTCTAGCTCTTCGTGGGTTGCACGCATCTCCTCGGCATTTTGCCGCAGCTCCTCCTCATTCTCTCGAAGCTCTTCGGTCATCTGCTGTGCTTCCTGTAGTAACCGCTCTGTTTTGTGGTTTATCTTAAGGTTAAATACGGTGCGGGCAATAATCTCGCCCACTTCGCGTATAAAGCGGATGGTTAGCTCAGGTATCTCTGGGGCAACAGACGCAAACTCAAGTACGCCCTGTAGCTTTTCGTCGGTGGTAAGGGGTACTAGAAGTAAGCTCTTGGGCTTTTTGTCGCCAAGGATGCCCGAGGTTATGGTTACGTAATCGTCGGGTATTTCGGTGCGGTAAATAAAGTCTTGTTCGTATGCGCATTGCCCAATTAGCCCTTGTCCCACTTTAAATTCTTGGGAAACATACTTTTTACGATTGTAGGCGTATGTGGCAAGGTTTATTAGCTTGTCTTTATCCTCATCAAAAATGTAAATAGCTCCTTGTATGGAGTTTATGTACTTTATTAGCTTTACTAGTACGTCGTAGGAGAGCTCGTCAATGGAGTTGTGTAGCCGGAGTATGTAGGAAATCTCGTCTTTCCCCTTTGCTATCCAGTTTTGTTCGGCCTCTTTTCTGTTGTTCTCAATTAGGTTGTCGCGCATCATTAGTAGCGACTTGCCTAGTATATCCTCCTCGTCGCTTACTTCAAAGGGCGCGGTGTACTCTCCGTTACCTATTTTTTTGGCAAACAGGGCGTTCTTGTTTATGTCCTCGTCGCGTTGATTTAGCTGCTCTTCAAGGAATTCCACTTTAGCCTGATGCCTTTGCGTTTGGCTCCATGCTAGGAACGCGAACACTACGGGGAGTAGGTCAATAAACCAATGGGTAGGGTTTACTGCGTGTAATTGGGCTATTCCTGATAGGCTAAAGGCAATGTCTTTTAAGGCAAAATCAATCATCCATGCAGCAATAGGAAACAGCAGGCCAATTGCTGCTGCAATAATGGCTCGCTGCTTTGCTAAGTTATTGCCACTGGTTACTGCCGTGCTGCTAATTAATGTCATACTATTCCTCAATGAGTTTATTGGTATTGGAAATAAGAGCGCCTAGTTTTTTCCCTAGTAAAGCAAAAACCTCTTCGTTTGTTGTGTTGATACGAGAGAATGATGCTAATTCGATGATTCCAATGGTCTGATCATCGTTCCCTAATATAGGAATAATTAGTAAATGCTTTGGCGACCCCTTTCCTAGTCCTGAAAGTATTGTGATGTAATCGGTTGGGATATCGGATATGTTTAGTAGCGTTTTGTTTTTTGCAACTTGCCCCGATAGCGTTTCTCCCTCGGTGTAGGTTGGGGGTGCTGTTTCGGTGTAGAATGCATAGCCTGCGGTAAAGCTGAATATGCCCGATTCGTGGTCTTTTAGGTAAACAAGGCCTTGAACAATATCGTGTTGCTTGGCAATGTTTGAGAGTAGCTTCTCAAGGAAAGAGATCTGATCGTCGGAGTGGGGGTTGGGAATTAGCTTGTCAGCCTCAGCGTTAGCATCAATGGTAATTTCGGTAGTGGTTTCAATAACCTCCTTTTTTTGCTGCGAAGCTTTAATTGTACGTTTAAGGGAAGCAACCTCTTCGGAAAGCCCTTGGTTCTTGCTTATGGCTTGTGTTGTTTGTAGGAATAGGGCAACAGCAATGGCTGCACTTAAAAGGATAAATAGAATAGCACCCGTTTCGTTAGCCTTAGCGTTAGCGCCAACAAGGGCGTTGTGATAGACTAGGAAAATTAGCAGAATGCCTACCATTAGCAGCGCAAGTAGTAACGAGGGGATTAACCTTGAATGGGCTTTAAGTTGCTTCATGGTATGTTATTTTATGCTTTGCAGGAATTTTATGATCTCGTTGGTAGAGTAAACGTGATCTACCTTAGTAAGTTTCATTGAGGCCTCTGTCATTGTTTTTACTTGGCATTCTAGCGGATCTTGTACAATGGTTAATCCGCCCAAGTCTTTTACCTTTTTTAGGCCGTAGGCTCCATCGCGGTTTGCTCCGGAGAGTATAATGCCAACAAGTTTGTCTCTGTAAACCTGTGCGGCTGTTACAAATGATAAATCGATACTTGGCCTAGAGTGGTTTACTGGCTCCTCTGTTGATAGGGCTATTTTGTTGCCAAGCTCAATAAACATATGGTAGTTGGCAGGGGCAAGGTATGCTCGGCCCGGTTTTATCTGATCTTTATCAAATGGTTCAACAACTGGAATGCCCGATTTTATAGAAAGCGCTTCAACAAAGCCGCTTCGTACGTGCTTTAGCCTATGTAGGCTTAAAAGTACGGGAAGGGGAAACGTTGGGGGTAACGAGTGAAGGATTCGGGTTATTACCTGAAAACTGCCTGCTGAACCTCCTATGATTACTGCTTTATACATCTAGTGCTATAGTGTTTTTTTCTTATAAATCTGTTCAGACTCGTTAACAACGGTAAATTTATTGTTTGAGTTTGTATTTTCCAAAGATTCCTTAATTCCTAGAACAAGGTAACCGCCTGGTACTAAGGCGTTGTACATGGCGTTAACGGATCGGTCGGTTAGCAGCTGGTTAAAGTAAATGGTTTGATTGCGAAAAAGAACCATTTTTACGCCACCTGGCCCTTGATCAAAGGCTGGGGTTTGCTTAACAAAGTTTACGCCTTGAATTAGCTGGTTGTCAAGGGTTACCGTTCCGTTCGCCGTTTTGTAATAATCGGAAAACGAGCCCTTGCCCTCAAGCCTAGAGTAGTTTGCCTCATTTACCTCAAGTTGCTTAATATCAGCGGTTCCATTCTTTATTTTCTCCAGTGTAAAGTCGCTAATGTACGAGGCGTATAGCTGAACTTCAGTAAGCAAGTTCATCTCCTTTAGGATAATTGCTAGGGAGTAAAGCTGTTCACCAGAATCGAATCCTGCTAACCATATTTTGGGGCGCGTTGTTCCTTTGGTAATATCAGGAAGAATATGATCTCTGAGATTTCTCCACAGCGATGGATCCCTAAACATTTCGGTAGTTTCAGGGGTTATGGATTGTAGAAAGCGCTCAAAATAGTCTTTCCCTTGCTGCAAACGGCTAATTAGGGTATCAATATCCCTTAGCCCCTCGTTGGCAACAAAGAGTTCTATTCTTCTTTTTAAAGAGGTAAGGGCATAATCTTTAAAATCGTACCCATAGGCATCAAGAATTGCCTTAAGTACGTTCCTTGTATCAACTATGCCTATCTCAAATCTTATCATTGCTTGTATTGATAGATTATTTATTGTTGTTCTTTTTTAGCTGTTCTATTTCTGCAATAAGGCGTTGCATCTCTTTCTCTTTCTCCTTGCTGTCGGTTATGTCGAAGCCAATGTTTATTACCTTGGTTACATTACCATTATCGTCGGTTACAGGGGTGTAGTGCTCCGATATCCATTTCTCAATGCCATTTACGGTTAGGCTAAATACCCTGTTCTGCGAAATGCCAGAAAGTAGGCTGTTCCAGAATGCCTCGTACTCTTTAGGACTTTTCTTTGCAAGGCCATCCAAATCGCGGTGGTACTTACCTTCAATTTTATCTTTTGGATCACCTAGTGTTTCCACATTCTTATTGTTTATATAGGTGATTTTCCCAGAAAGTTCAATTTCTGTAATTAGGCATGTTGTGTCCAGTGCTTGGAGTAAACCCTTAATGTCGTTCTCTTTCATTTGGGCAAGCTGTTGCTCTGCCTTTATTTCTACAAGGTTTGCCTCTATCTCGTCTGCTTGTTTCTGGGCTTTTATCTCCAGTAGCTTGCTTTCGGTTATATCCTGACCAATTAGAATGATTTTGTAAATACCACCAAGCTCGTCAAAGGTTGGGCTTATGTTAGTGTGCAGGTAGAGATCCTGTCCATCGCGATTAATTAGGTGCAGGGTTCCTTTGTATGGAGCGCCAAGGGCAATCTCGTTACGAATTGCGGCAATCTCCTTTTTGTTGCTGATATGGACAATCTCGCTTAGGTTAACTCCATCGAGTTCATGCTTGGGGTAGCCCATTGCTGCGGCTAGGTTATCGTTAGGAAGGAAAATATTGGCATCCTCGTCTAGCTCGCAGTATATTAGCGCTTGGTCAATGGCTTTAGATATTCCTTCCATCTCAATGGTTTTGCGAGCCATCTCTTCCTGTGTGGCTTGCATTTCCTCCATATTTTGGCGCATTTCCTCTTCTTGTGCTGCCATTTCCTCACGTTGCTGCTGCGATTGCTCCAGCAAATGGGTGGTGCGAATGGCATTCTTTACGGAGAAAAGGGTTGAGGCAATACTTTCGCCAATTTTCTCAACAAATTCAATTTCGTGTTGAGAGAACTCGGCAAATGAGGCTATCTCTACTACTCCAAAAATTGTGTCCTCTAGTTTTAGTGGTACAATTAGTAGCGATGTAGGTGTTGCTTCCCCTAATCCTGAGGTTATGGTAATATAAC
Organism: Bacteroidales bacterium; assembly: GCA_016931855.1. Classification (GTDB taxonomy): domain Bacteria; phylum Bacteroidota; class Bacteroidia; order Bacteroidales; family Tenuifilaceae; genus UBA5206. The sequence goes on along the minus strand of JAFGDZ010000026.1, from coordinate 83,924 downwards.
CATCGGGAATCTCTTTTAGGTATATGGTGTTCTTTTCTACGGCGCAGGTGCCAACTAACCCTTCGTTAAGGGCAATTGTCCTTTCAAAGAACTTTTTTCTGTTGTATGCAAAGGCCGATACAAGTTCAAGGTGTGGGTTTGATGTATCGTCGTTATTGTAAATGAATAGTCCGCCTTGATTCGCGTTTAGGTAGTTTACCAAATTTTGGGTAACGCTATCGGCAAGGAGCGCAAGGTTGTTGTTGTTTTGGCGCAGTATATCGCCAAACATGGCAAGTCCAGAGGTAATCCAGTTTCTGGTTTCGTCCTCTTGCTTGCGGCGTTTCTCTTCTATTTCGGCTGCTTTGAGGCTATTGCGCATGGATATAAGGGCGTTGCCAAGAATGTCTTCGTTGCTAAGGGGTTGGAACTCGGCGTTTAGGTTGTTGTTCCCAAGTTCGTTAGCGAAGTGAGATGTTCTGCTTAGCCCTTCGGTAAGTGTGTTTAGCGATTCTGTAATCTGGCCAAGCTCGTCGTTTTGCTCTCGGTTAAGCTTATGCCCCTCAAGCCCAAGCGCCATCATCTTAATGGTGTCGTTAACTTGTTGAATCGTTTTTGTTATTGGCTTTATTATTAGCAATACTGTTATAAAGAAAAGGCCTATGGCAAGAGTTACCACAAGAATCATTAAAAAGCGGTTCTGTTTTACGTCTTTAACTATTTCTTTGTATGGGGTGGTAATGCCAAGGTATATGTCGTATTCGCTAATGTATTTGTAGTAAACTTCTTCGGTTCCTTGTGTTGTTTCAACCGTAATCCACCCTTGCCTGTTGGGGTTGCTTGCTATTTGAACAAAGATATCTTTAGGAATACGTTGGTCCTCCTTTGTTATATGTAGCAGGTAGCGTCCGGTATTACTTAGGATGAAAGGGAAATCGGTTTTGTGAAATGCGGCTTTATAAAAGTGCGTTTTTAGGGCTGTTATATCTGTTTGGTCTATACCGTTTTTGGTTATGCGTTCCTGAAGGTCAACTATGCTTTGCAGGGTGTTAATGTAAACGCTAACCTGATTTCTTGATGTGTTTTCGGCATTGATTACCGAAAAGCGTGAAAGCACGATGCCCGTTATGGTATAGGTTGCTACCACGGTGAGAAAGACAAAGAGTTGAATTCTTTGCCCCATTTTAAGATTTCTCAAAAAGTTCATGCCTTTCAGCTGGTTCATGGTAATCTATTTTTTTACGTATGCCTGACCTATCTTTTCAAATTTTGTTGCCCATGGCCCAAGTATTGTTTCGTGCATCCCTAAAAGCAAGCACCCTTTGGGGTATAGATTAGAGTGGAATAGCTCAAATACGTTGTTCTGCAGGTTATAGTTGAAGTAAATTATAACGTTTCTGCAAAGTATGAGGTCGAACTTGGCGAAGAACAGATTGCCATCTTTTACTAGGTCGTGCTTACGGAAAATGGGTTTTTCCGTAAGAAACTTTTTCATGGTGATGGTATCCTTTGCTTTGTCAATTTCAAAGTACTTGTCGTAGGGAACATCATTAAACTCCTCGTAGTTCAAGGGGTTTTGCTTAATAACCTTGTCGAAGTTGTCAAGGTATCCTATGTTAAATCGGTACTTGTACTGTCCTTTTTTTGCTGCATCAAGAACGTCGCTGTTTAGGTCGGTTGCAAATATCTTGGCCTTGTCAAACAGCTCCATTTCATTTAGCAATATCATCATGGAGTACACCTCTTGCCCTGTTGAGCAGCCCGCATGCCAAATGTTAATGTTCTTGTTGTTTTTGAAGCGAGGTAGAATGCGCGAACGAAGAAGGTGCCAGGTTTGCGGATCGCGGAAAAGTTCGGTGGTGTTAACGGTAATCTCTTTTACTATGAGCTCCGCAAATTCCTGAGAGTTCTTAATGCTGGTAATAAGCCCTGTTACATCTAAATTACGGTCTGCAAGTACCTTCTCAACCCTTCTTTTCAGCGATTTATCTGAGTAATCGCTGAAGTCATATTTGGTGTAGTTCTTAAGGGCCGAGATAAAATATTGTAGGTCTTGATCGGTAACGTTCATAACAGTTGTCTGAAGTTTTTTGTGGCATCAATGCGGTGCCAATAATGCTTCTTACGAAGCGCCAACCTTTATTGTTATGCTTTCTTTTGCTCAAAGCAATAAACTTGCTAAAAATATAAATACTTTGGCAAAGTGCAAAGTCATATCTCCTTTTTGGGACAGCGGTTCGCCAAATAAGTACTAGTAGTTTATGTTTGAGCTTGTAGTAGTGATAGGTGGCGCTCTTCTTGTGATAAAAGAAAAAGCCAATCCGTGGGGGATTGGCTTTAAACGGTATGGGCTTAGCGTAAGTTATTCTATGGTGATGCCAAACACAAAATGGAGGTTCTCTTTGTAAGGATTTAGCACAAGCTGACCAAATACAGGAAGGCTGTATGAGGGGGTAATCTTGATTTTTTTTGATGCCTTAAATCCCATGTTCACAACGTTTAACTTGTTAGAGTAAAAGCTTTCGAAAGGGGTTGTCCCTACTACAAAGTCATAGCTGTAGCCCTTTTTTGATGCGAAGTTGTAGCCTGCCTCAACGTATGTGGAATAGTTGTTTTCTGTTGGGTCGTCGCTCTTTTTATCGTTGCCATAAACAATGGTTGATGCCAAAATTCTAACGGGAAACGACTTGGTTCCGTTAAACTGTAGGTTGATGTCAATTAGGTGAGGGGTCGTTTTGTCGTCGTAATCGAAAAAACGGTTAACGGCAAGTGTTTCGTTTGGGCAAAAGTAGTCGAGCACGCTTAGCGTAAAGCTTTTGTAGGTGTACGATGCGTAAAAATCAACCTCAGCATACTTGTTGTCAACGGTGTAAACACCCCACGCCCCAACTAAAAAGTTACGCCACGTAAAGTTTAGTGTAGGCTGGAAGTTCCAAGCATCGCAGGTGAGCCCACCGCGCCAAGTGTGCCGGTTGCGAATGTCGGCCGATAGGGTAACCTCCAAACTATCCTTAGTTGCCTCAGGAAGTTTGTCAGGAGGTTCTGTGGTTACAATGTTGCTTATTGGATTGGCTGCAAATGCGCCAGAAATAAGCATTAGTAGGAGGGTTGTGCCAATTAGTCCCTTTGCTTTCATGGTTTTTGAAATTTGCCGCGAAATTAGCTATTTCGTAAACCAACAAACTCTTATTTAGAATGTTCTAAAGCAATGTTTCAAAAGCATATTATTCTTTAAGTTTTACGCTAACAGAAACTGGGTTGTGATCTGAGTATCGAAAGTCGAGATTAGCTGTGCTGCAGGAGAGTACCTCAATGTTTGGCGATACTAAAAAGAAGTCTAGTATCGACGTAAAGGTATTCCCCTTTTGGTACGGTTCATTTAGGTACCTGTTTGTGGGGGTTTGGGAGTCGTAAACCCATTGCCAACCCTGAGGCATAAAGTCTGTAGGGATATTCATGAGCTTAAAGAAATTCGCTTCGTAGTTGTTGCCAAATGTGTTTAATGGGAAGCTGGGGGGAGCCTGGTTCCAGTCGCCACCTACAATAATGTAGTTCCCCTTGCTAAACTCATCCTCAATAAACGCCTTCATCTTTTCCATCTCTTGTTGCTTAAGGCTTCCGTCGTCAAACGCTGATTTGTGGGTGTTGATTACAATTAGCTCTTTGCCGTTGCTTACTGGGTAGCGATTGGCAAGCATGCATCTGCGAAGCATAAACAGCTTCTTGGGCCAGGGGTAAGAGCCTGGATAGCTAATTCGAGTGGCTAGTTTTGGGTTTGGATGTGAGAGTAGCGCAAGCCCCGATGATACATGCCCCATTGGGGACGATATTGGTGCTGGAACAAATCCAACTAAATAGTTGTAGGCTGTAACTTTATTGTGGCTGCCAAGGTTGTCGGCTATATGGCCTAGCTGCTCTATGTTGTATGAGCGTTGGGAACCAAAATCCACCTCTTGCAATAGAAAAAAATTTGTGCTTTTGTGCTTTGTGAGCCAGCTTTTGATGGAATCAAGATTTGCTAAGGTGTTTTCCTTTGTGTCTCGGGTTTTTTTTCCATCGTCGTAAAAGAAGTCCATGTTAGCGCCCAGCCCACCGTATCCTACATTCCAGGTTGTGAGTGATAACTCTTTTTCAAGGTAAATAGTGTCAGGCGAGTTAGATGAGTACGCTGTTTTTGTGGGTTCTGGCTTGAACTCTGTTAGGGTAGAATAGGCAATGAAAATTGCTAGGAATAGAATGGCTGCAACCAGAATAGTCGCTATTTTTCTGAGTGCTCTCATTATTTTTTGTAGCTAAGGTATTGAAAACTGGCAAAATGACCATGCGTTTTTGCCTTTGTGCGGTAATTTTTTATATCTATCTTTGATGCGTCTTTAGTAAGGATACTTTTGGCAGCCCCCGTTTTTTGAGGTTTTTGCTAGCAGTGCTTTACAAAGAGCTGCTTATTACTTGTTTTCGGCAAACTCTAATAAAATCTTATACAGATGAAATTTGGTGTAGTAGTTTTCCCAGGGTCAAACTGCGATAAGGACATGATTTATGTTCTGCGTAACATTATGGAGCAAGAGGTGGTGGAACTTTGGCATAAGGATTCTGACCTACAGGGTGTAGATGTGGTTGTGCTTCCTGGTGGCTTTTCGTATGGCGACTATCTTCGGTCCGGTGCATTAGCCCGTTTCTCTCCAATTATGGAAAAGGTTATTGAGTTTGCGCATAACGGAGGATTTGTTTTTGGGGTGTGCAATGGATTTCAAATACTTTGCGAGGCGGGATTACTCCCTGGCGCACTGCTGCATAACAACAGCCAAAAGTTTATTTGTAAGAACGTTCACATTGTGCCCGATTCTAAGATTACTCCGCTAACAGCATATCTGCCTAGGGAGATGGCGTTTAAGATTCCTATTGCACATGGTGAGGGGCGCTACTATGCCGATAAGGATACCCTTGCCGAGATGCGCATGAATGGTCAAATTATGTTCCGCTACAGCGATGAGGATGGAAATATCTCTGAGCAGGTTAACCCCAATGGTGCAGTGGAGAACATTGCCGGTATTAGTAATAGGGGCATGAACGTGTTTGGCATGATGCCTCACCCAGAGCGCGCTGCTGATGATGAACTTGGCAATACCGATGGTAGGTTGATGTTTGAGTCGATGCTTAAGTTTATCTGTGAGCGGATTAAGGTTGCTTAGAGATTCCTAACGTCAAGTATCGTTTCAGAAATATTGGGATTGTTAACAATAGACATAATTTTGATGGCAACATCGTGAGGGTCACTTAGTGACCCTTTTTCTTTGTATTCTACAAATCGCTTGTGATCCGGAAAATCAGCAGTGCTTAGCGTTCTAATGCCATCTTGCATGCAAGTGTCAACAATTCCTGGAGCTATGCTGTGTATTCGTACGTTGCTTTTGGGCGATGCCTTCTCCTCCTCGGCAATTACAAGGGAAAGCATGTCAAGGCCTGCTTTTGATGCGCAGTAACCCGACCAAGACCTTATTGGATGCCTGCCTGCTCCCGAGCTAATGTTTGCTATTACAACTTCCTTTGCCACGTTGGCATAGGTTTTTATAAAGATGTTGGATAGGATGGCTGGTGCAATGGTATTTATGGTAATGGTTTTGGCCACTGAGGCAGCGGTTACCTTTGCAAAAGGCTTTACCTCGCCAAGCTCGCCAGAGTTATTTATGAGAACGGCCTTTTCTATATTCTCAATGGCCGGAAATGTTACTTCCAGCACTTTTTGGGAGTCGCTTAGGTCTAGCTGTTGATGTGTGTATTGGCTGTGCGATATGGTGCAAGTTCTTGATATCCCAATAACCTGGTTGTTGCTGTTAGCTAGGGCGGCTAGAGCTAGCGCCTTTCCAATGCCCCTGCTGGTTCCTGTTATAACAAATAAATTCATGGCAATACGTTTAAGAGTAAACCTCCTCCTCTTTGGCTATTGCAATGTTCTCCTCCTTTTGCTTGGTGCTATTATGGGAGTTGCTATCTATAAACTTCTCCTTAATCCATTTAGGAAACATAATAGCCCCAATTATAAGGTATGGATAGTAGCTTACAACGCGCCATAAAAAGGCCAATGCTATTACAACAGAGCCAAGCAGCATTGGTTCAACGGGAATAAATTCGCCTAAAAATTTGGTAAACACATATTCGGCAAAGCCACTCCCGCCCGGAGTTGGGCTAACAAGCATCATAATCCACATAACTAGTTGTCTTGCAAATATTAGCAGATGTTCGCTAATGGGGAAGAAGGCTAGTAGGAGTGCGTTTGCAACCCAGTATCTCGATGTCCAGGAAAAAAACGTAGCACCAAAGGCCTTTAGCCAAAACGAGAAGGGCTTTTGCTTAAATGATTTTGAGTTAGTGATAATCTCGTACCCCGCAGCATTTGCTCCATGTTTCCATCGGCGCAGAATGGGTAGCTTGAAAATCCATAGCAAAAGCCACTTTAACCCTCGGGGGTTAACAAATAGCCCATAGCTTAAAACAATTACGTAAGCCAGTTTTACGGAAAAGCCAATGCCGGCAATTAGCAAAAGGTTGTTAGCTAAGGAAAAGTCTCCCGTGCTGGCAAGTCCTGTGCTAAAGAGTACGCTTGGCCTCACTACTAGCAGCAGCAGAGGGAACATCAGTATAAAGTATAGCTCGTCAAGGAATGATGTGGCCATTACTACAGCGGAGCTTCGGCCAACGCTTAATCCCTCCTTGTTGATGTATAGAATAGCCACACTTGTTCCCCCAATGGCACTTGGAGTTATGGCCGATGTGAACTCCCATAGCATAATAACCCTTAAGGCCTTACGAAAGGTGAACTCGCCATCGGTTAGAATCATTAGGCGGAGAATGTACCCAATGTCACGAAATAGCATAAGGATAATGGCAACAGTAAGCCATATAGCAGTCCATTTGCCAAACTCAATGGCGCTAAACGAACCGGGCTCAAACTCTTTCCAAAACATGTACGCAACAACGGCTAGGCCTATTACAATGGGAAGGATTATTCGATGTGGCTTTATTTTACTAAGCGGATTTCCGTTGCTATTTACTGCCATTCTATGTGTGTTACAGTTGCTATCGGAACAAATTTATGAATAAAATGTTTGTTGGAAGGGATAGCGTATTAAGTTATAGCTTAATTAAGCTTAATCTTTTTGGAGGAGTCTTTATTCTGCGTTGTTAAGTAGTAACCTAACCTTTTGCATTCTTAATGATAAAAAGTAATATAGCCAAAGCCCATTTGGCAATAATTGGCGCTAATATCCTTTTTGGGCTAAATTACTCTGTGGCAAAGGGTGTTATGCCAAATTACCTGCAACCAGCAGGCTTTACTTTACTTAGGGTAGTTGCTGCATTGGTGCTCTTCTTTTCTCTCAACTTTTTTAGGATGAAGCGGGATAGGATTTTGCGCGAAGACTGGCCCCGTGTAATTGCTGCGGGGCTACTGGGTGTGGCCATAAACCAGCTGATGTTTCTTACTGGGCTGCGCTATACCTCGCCAATCGATTCGGCTATAATCATGACCCTTAACCCTGTGCTTGTGATGCTGATTGCATCGCTAGCAATAGGCGAAAAAATTACGCCATTGCGTGTTGTGGGTATCGTTGTTGGTGCAACGGGGGCGTTAATGATTATTGCGTCTCGTGGTGCCGTTAGCTTTAGCTCCGAGTACTTTTTGGGGAATCTTCTAACCTTTGGTAATGCGTTGGCCTATGCTGGGTATCTTGTGGTTGTAAAGCCCCTGATGGTGAAGTATAAGCCCGTTGTGGTGATGCAAAATGTTTTTCTTGTGGGCTTAATTGCCGTACTACCCTTTGGTGTTCCCGACTTGATACAAACCAATTGGCATACAATTCCCCCTAGTATATATGCCGCAATAGCATTTGTGCTAATTGGACCAACCTTTTTGGCATACCTATTTAATACTTACGGATTGCAATATGTGCGAGCTACCACTGTGAGTATATACATCTACTCGCAACCTGTTATTGCAACATTAGTAGCCGTTGTAGTGGGACAGGATGGTTTGAGTACGCTAAAAATAGTTGCCGCAATTCTTGTTTTTGTAGGTGTTTACTTAGTGAGCAAGCGAACGAAGGGTAAGCCAGAGGCGACTGTAATAGCAACGAGGGAGTAGCTGCCAACTTTTGTGGCGCGTGCCGTACTTGTTGCTGTTGATATTTGTTCGGCTCTTGCAGTAATGCGTTTCGTTTTATTTTACTACCTTTCGTAGAATAGATTGTTGTAGCCCATACTATTTTGGTATTCAAAAAACACTATTGATATGGAATTGCGCAAAGCCATTGAGACACGAACAAGTGTTAGGCAGTTTACCTCAGAGCCAGTTGCTAAGTCCGATTTGCAGGAAATGGTTCGCTTGGCCAGCTTAGCACCAAGTGTAAATAACTACCAGCCATGGAGCTTTGTAGTTGTAACTAACAAAGAGCTGTTGCGGAGAATGGCTGATGCTGTTAGGGAGAAAATTCATGCTTTACCCGAGAATAGCTCCCGAATGTCGCGGGTGGTAAAGAAGCAGGTTGAGTTTTTTGCTACATTTTTTGAGAATGCACCTGCTCTTGTGGTTATCGCAACGCAGGAGTACGAGACCATTCTTGAAAAGGGCGTTACCCTTACACATGCCGAGATAAATGAAATGCGTAACTCTCCCGATATACAGAGTGTAGGTGGCTGTGCCCAAAATCTTCTTCTTGCTGCAATGGATATGGGGTATGGCGCTTGCTGGATGAGCGCTCCGCTTATTGCAAAAAAGGAGCTAGAGGCAATTCTGGCGCTAGATTCAACGCTAAATCTGATGTCGTTTATTGCCGTGGGTAAACCGTTGCGCCAGCAGCTGCCCCGAGAGAAACGGCCCGTTGAGGAGCTAATTAGGTTTGTAGAGTAGCCATTCTTGTTTGTTGAAACATAAAAAGGCCGGTTTCCCGGCCTTTTGCGATACTAAGAGTTTTGTGCTCATTTAACTCTTTAACTACTTCCTAACTCTACTGAAGACGGAACGTTATTGGGAATGTAAAGGTAACGTTTGTGGGTTTGCCGCCTAGGTAGCCAGGCTGCCAATCGGGCGCGGTGCTTACCAGTCTAACGGCTTCTGCCTCAAGTAGGGGATCCTCGGCTCTTAGCGTTTTAATGTTTATAATCTTTCCCGTTTTGTCTATAGTGAATCGGAGTATTACTCTTCCCTGAACCCCATTCTCGGCGGCAGCTGGTGGGTAAACAAGCTTAGATGCTATATACTTGGCAAAGTCGTTTGCATTGCCACCCATAAATTTGGGCTTAAACTCAATGGCGTTATAGTCAACCTCATCTTCAACCTCAGCCTCTTTGTATTGGGTTATTAATAAGGGGAGGTCTTTTGTTTCAATCTCGTCAAAAATATCAGGGTTGTCGTTAATTAGCGCATTATCCTTGTGGATTACTATAACATCCGCCGTATTTACTTGGGGCGGTGCAGGAGGTTGTTTTATCTCCTCAATCTTGGTGTTGGGCATCATCTCTATAATCTCAATGGGGTCGGGAGTCCTCATCAGCTCGTCAATATTAGGCAGCTCCGTTGTTCCATACTCAAATGCCGACAGGGTTATTCCAAGCGCTAGGATCATTCCAATTTGGAAGAATAACGATTTTTTCTTCTCAAGGTCGGTTTTGTTGGTTTTCGTTTTCATGGCTATGGAATTATGCTCTATTAGGAGCGGTTTAACATTTTAGACTTTTAACTTACCCGCCGGCTTGGGATTCAGTTTTGTGCTCTTTTGTAACTATGATTGTTATGGTGGAGGTTTTCCATAAACGAGTAGCCTTTTTTTTACTTTTTTTATTGATAAACTATTGCTTGTGCTTGTAAGTGCTTGATAGTTTTGGTGGTATGGCGTTGTTAAAATAAAAAAGCCCCAGTGTTTTACTGGGGCTCTCTGTTCAAATTATAGGTTACTCTTCCTTATTCTCCTTGCTGTCAATAGGCTCAGCCTTTACATCCTCAATGGATTTACCTTTTAGGTAGTTTGGTAGCTCCATTCCGGCCATCTTAAATAGCTCCTCGAAAGGAGGTATTGCGCCAAGCATACCAGAAAGGAAGTTTGCTGTTGCTGGGGTTTTGCCATCCTTACCACCCGACATGTTATCCCAAACGGTAACCTTATCAATTTTAAGGTTCTTAACGGCTTCAACTTGAGTTTTAACAAGTTCAGGAAGCTTGTCGGCAATCATCATCATAACAGCATCGCGAGAGTTTCCGGCAGCTTTGCTAAGCATCTCAAAACCTTCAGCTTGTTTGGTTAGGATTTCGAATATACCCTTAGCTTCCGCTTCCATCTTCATGAAAATAGCATCGGATTCACCGCGGGCATGGCGGCGTGTTTGCTCTGCCATAGCCTCTGCATCAATCTCAATCTTTTCCTTGTTAATTTGGGCAGGAACTACAATGTCTGCTTTTTGGGTTGCCATTTCGCGTTCGGCACGGGCAGTCTCTGCGCTACGTTCGGCAGCGTAAGCTTCCTCAAGCGCTTTTGCCTCGCTTACCTTTTCGGCAGCAACCGCTTTACGTTCTGCTTCGGCCTCGCTCTCACGGCGGGTTGCATTAGAGTTGGCAATGGTAATCTTTGCTTGGTTCTCCCCCTCAACGGCAGTAGCATCGGCTTGCGATACCTGTACACGTTGGTCGCGGAATGCGTTAGCCTCACCAATAGAGCCATCGCGGTTCTTCTCGGCAACGCTCTTTTTGGCATCGTTAATAGCCTTAGCTGCAGCCTCTTTACCTAGAGCCTCAATGTAGCCCGACTCGTCGTTGATATCGGTAACGTTTACGTTGATCAGTTTAAGACCAATCTTTTTAAGCTCGGCCTCAACGTTTGCCGATACTGCGGCAAGAAACTTGTCGCGGTTGTTGTTAATCTCCTCAATCTCCATGGTGGCAACAACCAAACGGAGCTGACCAAAGATTATATCCTTAGCAAGGTTGCTTATGTCGTCCTGACTTAGGCCCAGCAGGCGCTCGGCAGCATTGTCCATAATGCCTGCCTCTGTAGAGATACCCACGGTAAAGCGTGAGGGCACATCAACACGAATGTTCTGCTGGCTAAGCGCATTGGTTAGGTTAATCTCAATAGAGAGCGGGGTTAGATTAAGGAATGCGTAATCCTGAATAACGGGCCAAATAAAGGCGGCTCCCCCGTGAATACACTTTGCCGACCGTGCTTCGTCAGACTTTCCCTTGCCTACTTTTCCGTAAACAACAAGTACTCGGTCTGATGGGCATCGCTTGTATCGCTTGAATAGCGAAACAATTAGGATGAAGACGAAAACAACACCAGCAATAATTGCTAGTAGTAAAAATTGACTCATGGCTAATCTAGGTTAAAGGTTAGATATTTAATACTTAACTGATGCTTTGTGTTTAGGGCGTTAACTCTGTTGCACTTCTAGCAAATATAGTTATAAAGCGTTACCCTTTGCCCTATTTGCTTTTGTTTTGTGTTAAAGACTTTTAATGCTTAGGCATGTGCTGGCACATGCTTATTGCTGGTTGGTTCTAATTATTAAGCAGACGAGGGTTTCGCTCAAAAGGTGATATTCGTCAATATTTTTGGTAATCCTAATCATTGGTGTTGCTTTTTTTCGTAATATTGGTTTGGAAACTTGGATGTTGCAAATTTTAAAAGTAGTGTTGGATGCTTTCTGCAGCGGTTCAGTCTCGCAAATTGCCTTTTGGATTTATTATCTCTATAATGTAAAGAGAACTTGTTGGTAATGGTTTTTGCAATTTGTGTTTTTCACTTGTCTTTAATTTTGGTTTAATAAAAGAATACCACCAGTGTTTTAAATGCTGGTGGTATTCGTGTTTATGCGTATTCTTTACAATAACTATATGAGAAAACTTTTACTCGTTCTAGCAATGCTAATGTCCTTGCAGCTACTGGCGCAGGAGGGAACAAAGCAGCTAATGCCAAACTCTAATGATAGGTTGTGGCTGGAGTTTAACACATTTGTAGGCAATAACTTTGGTCTGTTTGGTTGTGCCGAAAACGAAAGAATTAATGTTTACCTTAAAAAGGATGAAAAGCTTCATCTAGGGTTAAAGATGAATACCCAGTCCTATGGAGGAGATGCAGAAACAAACCCGTATTGGGTTCGCTTCCAGGTTAAAGACCCAGCAGGGAATGTAGTGTATGGCCCCAAGTGGCTTGATGAGGTTACAGATGTAGGTTATATTGATAACTACACACAAGCGGTAACGGGGCCAAATGGAGCTATTCTAAATGGAACGGTAATATCGGGTGGGTACAATCCTATTGTTATACCTGCAGGGCTAACGGGGAACTACTATGTTGAATTTGAACATTACGATGATAAACGTTTTGCACTGGAGTTTTTTGATGCAACGGTTACCGATGCCTCAAAGAACGTAGTAACAAACCCTGGAGAGCCAAACGTGTCGGCTGGTAGGCTATGGTCCTATGGCTGGTCGTTTACCACAACCAGCTTTGACCAGTACAGGGTTAACGCTCATTTTTATGTGTTTACATCCGATGAGTTTATTAATAAGGTAAACTTTCAGATGTACCCATACTCATTTGTGTTTACCGCAAATAGTCATGGGGTTAAAACATATACCGACGAGAAGACCTACATTGAGCGCGCACAGAGCTTAATGGGCGATGAGATGGGAAGTGGAGTGTCCGACTACAGGGTCTTCCTAAACGATCCCGATAGATCGGTTTGGCCTAATACCACTTTGGCTCCACCTAAAGTACAGGTTTGGGCCGAGGATACTTTAATTTACGACTACAACTACAATAGAAGCCCTTTGCTTGAACCAATAGACTATAGCCTAGTTGTGCTGGAGAAAAATAGGCTCGATTGCCCTTACGAAGATGCTACCTTTTATAAAATTGAGACGAATACCGATGGCTTTGCCGTAGTACTAATTGACCTTGATGGCGATAACCAGTACTCAGCATCGGGTAGCGATAGGGTAATTTACCGGGAGATGAAAAAGGGGTTGAATTATGTGCTCTGGGATTTTAAGTCGGATGTAGGTGCCGAGGTTAGTAATGGAAGGTATTGGGCTTCGGCAAGTTTCTTGGCTCGTGGTTCTGCTCATTTCCCAATGTACGACGTGGAGCAACTTGATGGGATTGTAACGTCATCTATCCGTCCGTTTAATAAGCTTAAAACCACGATTTACTGGGACGATACTCAGATTGATCCTTGGGGCGACGGAACTGGTTCTGGCCTAATGGATGCAACACAAAAGAAGCAGTTACTTATTGATAGTCAGATTCCTAGGATATGGTCATGGAACCCAAGTTTACAGAATTCAAATCATAATGGGAATTTAAATTCCATGAATACATGGTTTAATGCCATTGATTTAGGCTACTCCAAAATCAACCTGAAGATTCAAAATAGCGAAACCAAGTGTGTGGATGGAAATGCCCCTTGGGTGGGCGATATTTATGTTGAAGGACCCAAAAATACACCGCTATCTTTTGATGTTGAGGACTTTGATTATAAGTTCTTTCATGCTCAGAATGCTGCATTGCACAGCATTCAGGTGCGTTCACTGCCAGCAAACGGAGTGCTTAGGCTGTCGGGTGCCGCAGTTACGGTAAACCAAATAATATCCCGAGCACAGCTCCCAAACCTTGTTTTTACTCCAAATGTTAACTGGAGTGGCAAAACTAGCTTTATTTGGCGTGCAACTAGCGATGGCGTTAAGTGGAGCAATAATCAGGAGAATGTTTACGTAATAATAAACACTCCGCCAACAATAACTAAAGTTGACGACCAAACGCTTTGTACGAATAGCGCTACAGCTCCAATAGCATTCACTGTTGGTGACTCGGAATCGGCTCCTGAAGATTTGGTTGTTACTGGTTTCTCTGCCGACCCAACTTTTGTCCCTCATACTGGTATTGCCATTGGAGGTACAGGTACTAATAGAACTGTTGCTGTAACACCAGTTGCCAATCGTTCTGGTAGGGCAATTATTTACCTGATGGTTGACGATGGCTTTAGCCAGGTTATTGAGCAGTTTACCGTTTATGTTGGGCCCGACCTTCAGTTTAGTGGTGATACTACAGTCTGTGTTGGAGAGCCTCTTTACCTTATTGCTAAGGAGATTGGCGCAGCCTACACATGGAAATACGGAGCAACGGTTAAGTCAACATCACAAAGCGTTCAGCAGGCTGCTGGTAGCGTTAATGTTGGCGATTGGTCGCTAACCGTATCAAAGGATGGTTGCACATCAACTCGCAACTTCTCTGTGGAGGTGTCGCCTCTTACAACCTTTGCTGGCGATTTAGATGTGTGTGTTGGCGAGGCTATTAACCTTACTGCTACAGAGGTAAACGCATCGTATAAGTGGAGTAAGAATGGTACGGTTATATCTACCGATAGGGCATTTGCAAAATCGAGCGCAGCGCTAACCGATGCATCTAGCAGCTACACGCTTTACGTTAAAAAGGATGGATGCGAGAACACCTCGCCTAGCTTTGCCATTAGCGTGGTTGCGGCTCCTAATGCCGGGCTCACAGTGCAGGGCAGTACGGTTGACCCAGGTAAGAGCGCTACAGTAACAGTTGTTAATCCGCAGGATGGTATTACCTATAGCCTTTATAGTGGTGTAACCCTTATATCCTCTGGTATTGCAGTGGGGGGCACTGACCTTGTTCTTGACGTGCCTAGTAGCAACTTGAGCATTGGGACAAACACATTCCAAGTGCGAGCGAACAACGGAAATTGTGAGATTGAACTTACTAACCCAGGAATTATAACCGTTAATCAGCCTGGAATTACTGTTTCTACTACATCAATAGCAACAACCGAAGGCGGAGTAGCCACGCAGTTTACCATTGTGTTGGATACTGAGCCATCGGCAAATGTTACCATTGCCATATTTTCAGGCAATACTGCAGAGGGAACAGTTTCTCCAACATCGATTACTTTTAATGCTACGGATTGGAACACACCTAGGAGCATAAGTGTTACTCCAGTTAGGGACTGGGTGGTTGATGGCCCTCAGACCTACACCGTTACTGTTGCTGCTGCTGTTAGTGGCGATGCTAACTATAACGGACTAGATGCTGCCGATGTAACTGTTACCAATACCGATGCCGATGTTGCTTCGGTGGTTGTTTCAAAAACAAATCTATCTACATCGGAAGCGGGAGGTAACGACTCCTTTACCCTTGTTCTTACCTCGAAGCCAGCATCAAATGTTGATATATCCCTTTCGGGCATTGTAAGCACCGAGGGTAGCGTAACGCCGCTGGTTTACACGTTTACCCCATCAAACTGGGATGCTGAGCAGCTGGTAACCGTTAATGGTGCCGACGACCTGGTTGATGACGACGATGTTACCTACACCATAAACCTATCGGCTGCTAGTGCTGATGCTAACTATAATGGTATCTCCATAAGCAGCGTTTCGGTGACCAATACCGATAACGACAATGCAGGAATAAGCGTATCAAAAACGGCCATTACCACAAGTGAGGCAGGAAGTGGTGTTTCGTTTACCGTTGTTCTTGATACCAAGCCAACCATAAACGTTCCTGTTACCGTAGCCTCTGGCAATACGGGCGAGGGAACTATTTCGGCAGGAACGTTAACGTTTACGCCCACAAACTGGAATAGCCCACAAACGGTTACGGTAACACCAGTTAACGACAATGTTGATGATGGCGATATTATCTATCAGGTTAACCTTTCCGTTGCATCGGGCGATGCAAAGTACATTGGCAAAGCGGCTCAGGTTTCCGTAACCAATACCGACGACGATACAGCTGGCATTGTGCTCTCCAAAACAACCGCTACAACAACAGAGGGTAGTGGAACCGATGTGGTTCAGGTTAAGCTCTCATCTAGCCCAACGGCAGAGGTGCGCATTAGCGTTGTGTCTAGCAACACAAATGAAGGAACCGTATCCGTAAGCGAGCTGGTATTTAACAGCACAACATGGAACACTAACCAGCCCATAACCATTACTGGTGTTAACGACAGCTCAATTGATGGCGATACTCCATATACAATTACTTTCTCTGTAACAGCAGGCGATGCAGCTTATCTTGCGGTGCCCAGTAGGCAGGTTAATGCAACCAATACCGATAACGATATTGCCGCGTTGGTTATAACCAAGACCAATTTAACAACCAGTGAGGATGGAACTGCCGACTCATTTGGTGTAAGCCTATCATCAAACCCAAAAAATACTGTAACGGTTAGCATTACAGGATTTAACACGCTTGAGGGTTCGCTAGATAAAACTTCTTTGGAGTTTACAACGGCAAACTGGTCGGTGGCTCAGGTGGTTACTGTTACGGGTAAGGACGATGTTGTTGCCGATGGCAATAAAACCTATACCCTTACAGCTACAGCATCCAGTGCCGATACCGATTACCATGGCGTAACGGGAAGCCCCATTAGTGTAACCAATATTGATAATGACACACCGGGTATAACCGTTTCTACGGCCACGTTGCAAACTACTGAGGGCGCAAGTAACACGTTCTCCATCTCGCTAAGCTCACAGCCTGTTAAGGATGTTACCATTAATGTGTCGTCGTCCGATTTAACCGAGGGCACACTTTCTGTGTCAAACGTTACGTTTACACCAACCGACTGGGCGGCCAAAACGGTTACCGTTAACGGAGTTGTTGATGATGTTGATGATGGCGACCAAACCTACACCGTGGTTCTTGCCAATTCCATTAGCGACGACCCTAACTACACAAACCTAGATGTTGCCGATGTATCTGTAACCAATATCGATATAAATACAGCAGGAATAACCGTTTCGGCAATTAGCGGCAATACTGGCGAGAATTTAACTGCAGCTACCTTTACCGTTAAGCTAAAAAGTAAGCCTGTGGCCAATGTGGTAATAACCTCTACCTCAAAGGATGCCACAGAGGGAAGCGTAACCTCAAATGCAACAATTTCTATTGCTCCAGCCGATTGGGATACTCCTGTAACTGTTACAGTTACTGGTGAAAATGATTTTGTGGCTGATGGCGATGTAGATTATGCCATTGGGGTAACAGTATCTAGTACCGACGATAAGTACAATGGTTTTGTGATTACCGATGTGGCGGTTACTAATACTGATAATGATGCCGTTGGGGTTACCATTGACGTAAATGATGGGCTGGAAACATCAGAAGATGAAACGTCCGACACCTTTACCGTAAAGCTAACATCGGAGCCAACTGCCGAGGTTTCCATTGCCATTACATCGGGCAATGCTTTGGAGGGCGTTCTAGATAAGTCGGTTCTAAAATTCAATTCAACAAATTGGGATGCCGCTCAAACGGTAACCCTTACTGGTGTTAACGACGATGTTGCTGATGGTTCGCAGACCTTCTCCATCAGCTTTGCTGCAACAAGTGCCGACCCGCATTACAATGCAATACCAATAGCAAATATTAGCGCTACCAACACCGATAACGATGCGGTTGGAGTTACTGTGTCGGCAATTAGCGGCAACACCACCGAGGCAGGAGGAACTGCTACCTTCACGGTTAAGCTTAATAGCGAACCTGTGAACGCGGTTACCATAACCTCGGTATCCGATAATAGTGCTGAGGGTACTGTTTCTCTGGGTGCTAGCCTTATTTTTGATAATGCCAATTGGAACGTAGCGCAAACCGTTACCGTAAAGGGTGCTAACGATTTTGTTGACGATGGCGATGTGAATTACACCATCTCGCTATCAGTATCGAGTTCCGATGATGGTTACGACGGATTGGCATTGCCAAAAGTTAGCGTAACCAACACTGATGATGATAATGCAGGTGTGATTTTATCGACTTTAAGCCTATCTACAGCTGAGCCAAACGTAAATGCATCGTTTACTGTTAAGCTATCGTCTAAACCACTTGGCGATGTAACGGTAAGCGTTACTTCGTCCGATATTACAGAGGGAACCGTTCCCGCACTTCCCATTACCTTTACCTCTGCAACATGGGATACCGAGCAAACGGTTACCATTACTGCAGCTGATGATAATCTGTTTGATGGCGATATCGCATATCAAATAGCTGTTTCAGTAGCTTCGGTTGCCGATGCTCTTTACGATGCATTAGCCGACAAGTCTATTGCAGTGGTTAATGCCGATAACGATGTTGTGGGCGTTGAGGTAATCCCTACGGCAGGACTTTACACCACCGAGGCTGGCGAAAGTGTAACCTTTAAGGTATCGCTAAGGAGCGAACCGTTAAATCCTGTTACCATTAGCTTATCGTCAAGTAATATTAGTGAGGGTTTGGTAACCAGCGTTACTCGGGGGAGCGTTAACACCGCAACCAACGAGGCTACTGTAACCTTTGAACCTTCGGAGTGGAATAGCCCTGTAACCGTTACCGTTACTGGTGTTGATGATGATGTTGACGATGGCGACGTCGCATACTCCATTATAACGGGCAAGGCGCAAAGCTTCGATGGCGACTATAATAACCTTGATGTTGTTGATGTGTCGCTAACCAATAAGAATAACGACAGCTTTGGTTCTACTGTTAGCCCTGTTAGTATTACACTTGATGAGTCTGGGGTTAGCAAGCCCTTTACCGTTAGGCTAAATAGTAGGCCAACTACCGATGTTACCTTTAATCTATCATCGTCAAAAGAGAATCGTGCAACAGTAACGCCCGCCAGCGTTACCTTTACTCCCGATGCCGATAGCTGGAAAACACCAGTTGAGTTTACCGTGTCGCCTGTTGCCAATAGCATTGACGATGGCGATGGTGAGGTTACCATAGTTATATCAACTGCAGTTTCAACCGATGGTAAGTACAAAACGCATAACCCAGTTGATGTTGCCGTTACGGTTGTTGACGATGACGCTAAAGGAATTGCTGTGTCGCCAATTTCGGGCAATACCTCCGAGGAGGGTGCTACTGCAACCTTTACTGTTGTTCTAAACAGCGAGCCTACGGGTGATGTGGTAATTGGTATCTCATCGTCCAACGAATTGGAGGGAACGGTAAGCCCTGCCTCTATTGAGTTTACTCCGCTTAACTGGAGTACACCTCAAACGGTAACCGTTACTGGTGTTGACGATTTGGTTGCCGATGGCTCATCAACCTATTACATCGATTTTGCCGAGACTGTAAGCACCGACGAGAATTACAATGGTATTACCCTCACTTCTGTTGAGGTTGTAAATACCGATGATGATAGCCCTGGTGTTAACCGCTTCCCCATAACAAACCTAAGCACTACCGAGGCTGGTGGAACCTGTCAGGTTTCAGTAAGGTTAAGCAGTATGCCAACAGCCGATGTAACAATTAACGTATCGTCGTCAAACACAGCAGAGGGTGTGGTTGATGCTAGTCAGTTGCTGTTTACTCCTGCTAACTGGAACACAGAGCAGCCGATAACCGTTACTGGTGTTGATGATAATCTGCCCGATGGCGATGTAGCCTTTAACCTTCAGTTTAGCATTACCACTGCTGATGTTGGCTACGCTGCGCTGGTTCTTTCCGATGTACCTGTTACAAATAGGGACGATTCCAGCCCTCGCGCTACCGATGATGCGGCGGCAACCGATGAGGATACCCCTGTTACCATTGATGTTTTGGCAAACGACCTTGGTTTGGATTATGGCTCGCTGGCTGTAACCATTGCAACAGCTCCGGTTCAAGGCTCGGTGGTTGTAAATGCCGATAACACCATAACCTACACTCCAAATAAGGAGTTCAATGGAACGGAGTCCTTTGAGTATAGCGTTTGCGATGCCAATGGTGCTTGCGATGTGGCAACCGTTTCTGTTGAAACTACCTTTATAAACGACACTCCTATTGCCAATGCCGATAGCCGCGGAGCAACCAAGAATATCCTTGCTGTTGTTGATGTGCTGTTTAACGACCAGAACTTGTGGGATGGAGACCTTGTGGTTACCATCTCAGAGCAATCGGCTAATGGCTTTGCTGAGGCAAATACCGATAATACCGTTAACTTCTCACCAGCACCCGATTTTGTGGGCGTAACAACCTTTAAGTATCGCGTTTGCGATGCACAGTCGGATTGTAGTGAGGCTACGGTTACCATGACTGTGCGCGAGAACAACCTTGTTCCCGTTGCCAATGCCGATGCTGCAACGGCATTTAAAAATACCCCTACGAACATCATGGTACTTGCAAACGATGTGCTTGGCAACGGCGCCAATATCCTTGAGGTTAATGCTAATCCATTGCACGGAACGGCGTTGGTTAATGCTTCGGGGTACATTGTTTACACCCCAGCTACCGATTACGTTGGTCCCGATGCCTTTACATATCTTCTAAAGGATGTTGATGGCGACCAGAGCCTTGCAACGGTTAGCATTACTGTTACCGAGAGGCCAAACGCTTTACCTGTGGCCAATGCCGTATCAACAGCAACCGAAATGAATATTCCTGTTGATATTGATGTGCTCTTCTACTGTAGTGGGCTAGAGGATGGAGTTAAGGCTATTACGTTCTCAACAGACCCAGCCAACGGTGTTGCCACAGTAACACTGGACCCAGTAACAAATCAGCCGCTTGTGCGCTACACTCCTAAGGCCGATTGGATAGGAACGGAGGTGTTTGGATATCAGGTAACCGATAATAACGACGATAACTCCAACGTGGCAACCATAACCGTAGTGGTTAAGCCTACTGGAACCGACCATCAGCCTGTTGCTGGAGATATATCGGTATCAACAAGGATAAATACTTCAAAGGAAATTGCCGTACTTGATTATGTTACAGGTCTTGAGGATGGCTTTAAGCGAATCTGGATTAAGACCTCACCTTCTCTTGGTGCAGCAGTGGTAACCGCAAGCAATACCGTTATCTATACACCATCTAACGGAATAAAGGGTAACGATACCTTTATATATGTAGTTGAGGATACCGATGGTCAGTTTGATACGGGTACAGTAAGCGTATCAATTGTTGAGTTCCTTGATGTTACTCCTGTTGCTGTTAACGATAATGCAACGGTGGTGTTTGAAACGCCTAAGGATATCAACGTTCTGTATAACGATACTGGACTAGATAATACCCCTATTACCGTGAGCGTATCAACCCAGCCCGATGTTGCCGGTTGCACCGCTACCGTTAATGCCGATAATACCATAAGGTTTACGCCTGCTGCTGCATTTAGCGGCGCAGTAAACTTTGGTTACACATTGGTTGATGCTGCGGGTAAGAGCGCATCGGCTAGTGTTGCTGTAACTGTTCTGGCCAGTGGCGAAACTGTTGTTTATCCTGTAGCTGCCGATTTTACCGTTACAACACGGGTTAACACACCAGTTGTTATCCCTGCACTTGAGCATGTAACCAGCCTAACCCTGTTTGGAGGGTTGTTTATTCACACGCAACCGGCGCTAGGTACAGCGGTGGTTAACGCCGATAATACTATAACTTACACCCCATCGAACTTCTACAAGGGAACTCAAACCTTTGAGTATAGAGTACTTGATGCTCACTATAACGTTTGGGATGCAGGGGTTATAACCGTTAATATTGTTGAGAACTTAGATATAACTCCAGTTGCTATTGATGATGTTACATCTGTTCTGTACGAGACCCCAACGGATATCGATGTGCTATTCAACGACACCAATCTGTCCAACACCCCAGTTGTGGTTACCATAGCCTCGGCTCCTAGTGTTGCAGGTTGTACCGCAACGGTAAATGCCAATAACACAATCCACTTTACACCTGCTACAGGTTTTAGCGGTGCCGTAACCTTTGGCTATACAGTAACCGATGCGGCTGGTAAGAGCGCCTCGGCAACGGTTAGCATTACCGTACTAGAGGAGGGGGAGACCATTGTTTACCCTGTTGCTTCGGATTTTGAGGTGAATACTTATGTGGGCGTTCCTGTAGATATTAAGGCGCTTGAGCATGTAACCAACCTTACCCAGTTTGGCGGATTGTACGTTCACACTGCCCCTGTAGTTGGTACGGCTGCTGTTACGGCTCAGAATACCATTCTTTATACCCCATCGCCGTTGTACAAGGGCACTCTAACTTTCCAATATCGAGTTCTTGATGCTAAGTACAGCGTATGGGATGCTGCCACCATCACCGTAAACGTGATTGATAGGCCAAATAGCGTTCCTGTAGCGGTTAATGATAGTCGCGCAACCGAGTATCAAACTCCTATTGTTATTGATGTTCTGCAAAACGACACAGGAATTGATGATGTCCCTTTGGTTGTATCGGTAAGCGCTGCACCAACATCGGGAACGGCTGCGGTAAATGCCGATAACAGCATTACCTATACGCCCGCATCGGGTTACGTTGGCATGGCAACCTTCCAGTACACCGTAACCGATAAGAATGGCGACTTTAGCGCAGCTACCGTTTCTGTTGAGGTTCTGCCAGAGGGTGTTGTGAATCACATCCCTGTTGCTGTTGATGATAATGAGCAAACATCCGTAAACACTGCCAAGGATATTAATGTATTGGTTAACGATACTGGTCTTGAGGATGGCTTTGGAAGCATCACGGTACTTGCTAGTCCGCGGTACGGAACAGCAACGGTAAATGCAAACCGAACCGTAAGGTACGTTCCATCCCCTTGGTTTAAGGGAACCGATACGTTTACCTATCTGCTTGCCGATGCTCAGGGCGATAACGATGTGGCCACTGTAACCGTTAGCGTTGTTGATAAGCCAAATGCGCTGCCAAATGCTAACGATTTCTCTGTTGCTACAAGCAAAAACATCCCAGTAACCATTGATATTATGGCCAATGTTACTGGTGCCGATGATACGCCAATAACCCTAACCGTAAAGCAGAATCCAGCCGCAGAGCAGGGTGCCGTTGTGGTGAATGCCAATAGTACCATAACCTTTACTCCTGTTGCTGAGTTTGTTGGGTTATCTGGATTCCAGTATCAGGTTACTGATGCCAATGGCGATTCCGACTTTGCCACCGTTACCGTTCGCGTTAAGGATGGTATTAACACAGTGCCTGTTGCCAACGATGATGAGTTTAGCACCCAGGTAAATATCCCTGCTGTGTTAGATGTGCTAGACAATGACAGCAACCTCGACGATGGTTTTGGTGCAATAGCAATTGTTGATCCTCCGCTGTTTGGTGAGGCTACTGTAAATGACGATAATACCATAACTTTTACCCCATCAAACTTCTATGTGGGCACAATGACCTTTGTGTATAAGCTCTCTGATGTTGATGGCGATTTTGATCTAGCAACCGTTTCGGTTATTGTTAGCGATGGCGGGAACTCACTTCCAATTGCTGTTGATGATTTTGCAGGTACAGAGTTTGAAACTCCTGTAACGGTTGATGTTTTGGAGAATGATGCAAGCCTAAACGATGTTCCAATCTCCGTGTTTATTAGCGAGAACGCATCCTCTACAGTTGGTAATGCCATTGTTATTGCTGGAAATCTGGTGCAGTTTAGTCCAGCGCAGGATTTTAGTGGTATTGCTACCTTTAAGTATAGAATTAGAGATTTTAATGGAGATGTGTCAGAAGCCACGGTAACCATCACCGTGCTGGCCGAGGGCGAGGTGAACCATTTACCTGTAGCCAACGCCGATAGCCGCGGTACCGAGTACCAAACTCCAGTGACCGTTGACGTTTTGGCGAATGATACTGGTTTAGAGGACGCTCCTGTGGTAGTAACCATATTAACAAACCCAACCAGCGGAACTGCTGCGGTTAACGCCGATAACACGGTAACCTTCACCCCAGCCGCAGGCTTCTCGGGCGTGGCCACCTTTGGCTACACCGTAACCGATGCGCAGGGCGACCATGCCACCGCCACGGTAACCATCACCGTGCTGGCTGAGGGCGAGGTGAACCACCTACCTGTTGCCAACGCAGATAGCCGTGGCACGGAGTACCAAACCGCAGTAACCGTTGATGTTTTAGCTAATGATACTGGTTTGGAAGACGCTCCTGTGGTAGTAACCATATCCACCGCATCAGCTAATGGAACAACCGCGGTTAATGCCGATAACACGGTAACCTTCACCTCAGCCGCAGGCTTTTCTGGTGTAGCCACCTTTGGCTACACCGTAACCGATGCGCAGGGCGACCACGCCACCGCCACGGTAACCATCACCGTGCTGGCCGAGGGCGAGGTGAACCACCTACCTATTGCCAACGCAGATAGCCGCGGGACGGATTACCAAACTGGTGTAACCGTTGATGTTTTAGCGAATGATACTGGTTTAGAGGATTCTCCTGTGGTAGTAACCATATCCACAAATCCAACCAGCGGAACAGCTGCGGTTAACGCCGATAACACGGTAACCTTTACCCCAGCCGCTGGCTTCTCGGGCGTATCCACCTTTGGCTACACCGTAACCGATGCGCAGGGCGACCATGCCACCGCCACGGTAACCATCACTGTACTGGCCGAGGGCGAGGTGAACCACCTACCCGTTGCCAACGCCGACAGCCGTGGTACGGAGTACCAAACACCAGTCACCGTTGATGTTTTGGCGAATGATACTGGTTTGGAGGATGCACCTGTGGTAGTAATCATATCCACAAACGCAACCAACGGAACAGCAGCGGTTAACGCCGATAACACAGTAGTCTTTACCCCAGCAGCTGGCTTCTCGGGCGTAGCCACCTTCGGCTACACCGTAACCGATGCGCAGGGCGACCATGCCACCGCCACGGTAACCATCACCGTGCTGGCCGAGGGCGAGGTGAACCATTTACCAATTGCCAATGCCGATAGCCGTGGCACGGAGTACCAAGCCGCCGTAACCGTTGATGTACTAGCCAATGATGCTGGTTTAGAGGATGCACCTGTGGTAGTAACCATATCAACAAACCCAACCAGCGGAACAGCAGCGGTTAACGCCGATAACACGGTAACCTTTACCCCAGACGCAGGCTTTTCAGGCGTATCCACCTTTGGCTACACCGTAACCGATGCACAGGGCGACCACGCCACCGCCACGGTAACCATCACCGTGCTGGCCGAGGGCGAGGTTAACCATCTCCCCGTTGCCAACGCCGATAGCCGTGGCACGGAGTACCAAACCGCTGTAACGGTTGACGTACTGGCCAACGATTCAGGCCTAGAGGATGTTCCTGTTGTAGTAACCATATCAACAAACGCAACCAGCGGAACAGTAGCGGTTAACGCCGATAACACGGTAACCTTCACCCCAGCTGCTGGCTTCTCTGGTGTAACCACCTTTGGCTACACCGTAACCGATGCGCAGGGCGACTACGCCACCGCCACGGTAACCATCACCGTGCTGGCTGAGGGCGAGGTGAACCACCTACCCGTTGCTAATAATGATAGGCGAGGAACCAGTAAGAGTGCTGCAGTTACTATTGCCGTGCTGGAGAATGATTATGGTTTGGAAGATCAACCCGTATTGGTTAGCATATCTCAGGCTCCACATGTGGCACAGGGTACTGTTTCGGTAAATGAGGATAATACGATTGTATTTACTCCATCCGGCGACTATGTTGGTGCTGCTACATTTAACTATATGGTAGTTGATGCTAATGGTGACTCCGATGAGGCTTCTGTTGTGGTTAACGTTAAAAAGGATGTTAACTATCTACCTGACGCCAATGATGATGAGGTAGAAACATTTGTTGATACTCCTATCAATATTGTTGCTTTAACCAACGATACAGGATTAAACGATGCTCCCGTATTCCTTACTGTAGAAACAGCACCAAGTAATACCGAAGGTGCCATTGTAGTAAATGACGATAACACCATCCTATTTACTCCAGTGTCTGGATATATGGGTAGTGTGGTGTTCTTCTATCGCATAACCGATTTTGATGGCGACTATTCCATTGCAAGGGTAATTGTTAACGTTGTTGAGAACCTACCAACTATTGTGGCTGTGGACGATGCCGTTAACATGATGATGAATACCACTGTTGATGTCAATGTACTAATGAATGATACTGGCATCGAAAAATCATCATGTACAATTTATATCCATAACGATGTAAAAAATGGCTATGCCACAATGAGTAGCGATGGAGTATTAACCTACACGCCTTATATCGACTTTGTTGGTTCCGATTCTCTAACCTACTCCATTTGCATGGGCGAGTCTAATTGTGCTCAGGCTGTGGTCCGAATTACTGTTGAGGAGCCGGTTCCCGATGCGCTCTTTATCCCCGAAGGGTTCTCTCCCGATGGCGATGGCATAAACGATTACTTCGAAATTAAGGGGCTTAAGTTCTTCGGAAGGGCTTCGGTTAAAATCTACAATCGTTGGGGTAACATTGTTTACTCAAGCGACGATTATACCAACGATTGGGATGGTCGTTCAAATATAGCTCTATCTGTGGGGAAAACGCTTCCAACGGGTACCTATTACTATATCATAGAGGTTAAGGGCGAAAAGTCCAAGTCATATACTGGTAATGTGTTCTTAAAACGTTAGTCGGAGATTGGTCATGAAAAGGATAATTATAACTAAAGGCTTTAAATTGTGTGTTGCACTGTTTGGGCTGATTGTTTCAGTTCAAGCAAATGCGCAGCAGGATCCTATGTTTACCTACTATTTACAGAACCCCATTGCGTTTAACCCCGCAATAGCAGGAACTGTAGATGGGTTAAACCTAAGCTTGCTTACCCGCCACCAGTGGGTTGGGGTAGATGGAGCGCCAGCATCGTACAGCTTTGGTGCGCATACACCCTACATTAGGCAGAACATGGGGTTAGGCTTTAATGTGATGACCGATAAGGCTGGTCCTTTACGCAATACTCACATTACAGGATCTTATGCGTATCAAATTACCGTTCTTGATGGGATTAGGCTCTCAATGGGCCTAAAGGCGGGTATTAGCAGCTATAATGCTGAGACTGGTAACCTAAAGGTTAACGACCCATCTGACCCCAATTTTCAGAGAAACGAGAATAGGATTAGCCCCAATATGGGGGTTGGTTTTTACCTGTACACGCCCATTTACTACGCGGGATTTTCAATCCCAAGGCTAATAGAACCCCGCTTGAATAAGGAGTATCGCGAGAGCAGTGAGCCATACAATCCCCAGGTTTACCTTATGGGGGGCTACATGTTTAGGCTTGATGCCGACTGGGCTGTTCAACCGTCAATGCTAATGGGTGTTATGGGTGGCTCCCCTCTGTCAGCCGATATTGCAGGGAAAGCCATTTATATGGAGCGATTTTTTATGGGTGCTCACTATCGGGTTGGCGATGCCGCAGGAATCTTCTTCCATGCATTGGTTTACAAGAACCTAACTGTGGGTTATGCCTTCGACTTTACCCTGAATAAGCTGTCGAGAGTAAACAGCGGGACGCATGAGCTTATGGTTACATATAGAATAGAAGGACTTTGGAATAGCCGAGATAGGTGGTTGTTCTGAAAACAGCGAGAGCCTTGAATTATCAAGGCTCTCACTGTTTTTCCCAAAATCTATTTGCTACGATTTCTTTACTAGGAGTATGTCGTCATTGTAAACTCCAGTAACCTCAACAATCGCTCCTGTTGGAATATCCTCTTGGTCGTCGGTCATTGCATCAAGGGTTTGGTAACCTTGGAACTGCACCTGAACCTTGCCCATGCCATTGCGCTTGGCGGGAATTCTTAGGTAAACCGTGCCTGTTTTGCCAATGGCGTTTTGTAGTTTTAGGTTTCCCGATTCGGTAAGTTTTCCCATAAAGTAGTAGATGGAAGACATCAGCACCATCATCAAAAAACCGCTTATTGTGGAGATAATGATGGTTGCATAGGTGGGCAATTCTGCATCTATGCATGCTAGCCCTACCCATCCAAAGATGGTAAAGAATCCTATAAAATTCTTGAAGCTAATTAGCTGGAATCCTATGCCAGCATCGGCCTCAATACTTAGGTCGGCGTCGCCTAGGGCGTCCATGCCATCGGAGTCAACGTCGGCACCAATAAAGGTCATCACAATTTGTATAATGAATATCAGCGATGCAGGGATTGCAATTATCCAGTAAATGGTAGCAAAGGTTGAAAGACCTTCCCACCACGCGGTGAAGTTTAGTATTGTCATCGGGTTCTTAGGTTAGTTTATGCTTATTGCAATTTAGTAATCAGATGTGAATATATCCTAAAAAAGCCCTACTTGTTTATGTTGATGTGTGAAATAGCGTTAACACAGCCTTTTTCTTTGTCAAATCAGCAATAAAATGTTTTTTATAAAGTTTGGCAATGCCTTCCCAAAACTTCAATATACCTTTGCGTTTAGCCAACAGTAATGTTAATCCTTGTAAACAATGCGAATCCATTTTATAGCCATAGGCGGTAGCGCCATGCATAACCTTGCCATTGCGCTTAAGGGTAAGGGGTATCAGATTACTGGTTCCGACGATGAGATATTTGAACCCTCGCTAAGCCGTTTAGCACAGCATGGGCTTTTGCCAGATACTATTGGTTGGAATCCCGATAGGATTACTTCCAACTTAGATGCAGTTGTGCTGGGAATGCACGCAAGGCTCGATAATCCTGAGCTGATTAGGGCAAAGGAACTGGGAGTAAAAATCTACTCCTACCCAGAGTACCTCTACGAGCAAACAAAGGATAAAACTCGTGTGGTAATTGGTGGTAGCCACGGAAAAACAACCATAACCTCAATGGTTATGCACGTGCTTAAGCACAATGGTATCGACTTCGATTACATGGTTGGAGCGCAGCTGGAAGGATTCGAGAATATGGTGAGCTTATCTTCCGATACTCGTATTGCCGTTTTTGAGGGCGATGAGTATCTGACATCGCCCATCGATCGTCGTCCTAAATTCCACCTCTATCGTCCGCATATTGGGCTAATTTCGGGCATTGCATGGGATCAC
The DNA here is from genome assembly GCA_016931855.1 of Bacteroidales bacterium. GTDB lineage: Bacteria > Bacteroidota > Bacteroidia > Bacteroidales > Tenuifilaceae > UBA5206. Next base: position 55,148 of record JAFGDZ010000026.1, on the reverse strand, counting down.
ATAAACGCATTTCCAACCTACCCAATATACCTTGAGCAGTTTAGCACGTTTATTAACACCTTTGAATCCAATGGAACATTGGTTTTCTGTGAGTCCGATCCAGAGCTTGATAAACTTGTGGCAGAGCATAAAAGCCCTGTTGCAAAGGTTGGGTACAAGGCGCATGACGCATTGTACAGCCACTCGGGTGTCTCATTAGTAACCCCAGAGGGTGAGCTGCCCATTAAGGTTTTTGGCGAGCATAACTTAATGAATATAAGCGGAGCAATGGAGGTGTGCTTGCGCTTAGGCATATCTGCCCCCAGTTTTTACAGCGCCATAGCCACTTTTGAAGGAGCAGCGCGTAGGTTGCAACTTCTTGCCGACAATGGTAAAACACGAGTTTACTTCGATTTTGCTCATAGCCCATCCAAAGTGGCGGCTACGGTAATGGCCATGAAGCAGGCCTTCCCAAATAGGGAGCTGGTGGCCTGCCTCGAGCTGCACACCTTTAGTAGCCTAAATAAGGATTTTTTGCCTCTATACAGCGGCAAACTTAAAGGTGCCGATGTTCCCATTGTATTTTTCGATCCTCACACTATAGAGCACAAAAAGCTTCCGCCTGTAGGTCCCGCTGAGGTGCAAAATTGCTTTGGTAATCCACAACCTGCTGTTTTCACAAACTCTATGGAGCTAACTAGTTTCCTTAGGCAGCAGCAGTGGGAGGGAAAGAACCTACTAATTATGACCTCGGGGAACTTCTCTGGTGTTGATATTAAGCAGCTAGCGGCGGAAATTGCAGGATAATTTGGTTGTAAACACCGAAAAGCATTGGCTTATTTGTATAGGATATGCTAACTTGTAACGGAAATAGGGCAAGTTTTGCTTTTTCCTTGCAGTTAAAAACCGATACAGTATGATTAAGCTACGGAGCAAACGTGTTGACATTATCGCTTTAGGATTTGCGGATTTAAAGCAGTTTATAAACTCAAGGCCTGACTATGAGAGAGATCATAAGTTAATAGTCTCTGGCGAGGCCTTTCCCGATGCCTACCGCGAGGAGGTGGTGGAGATGATGGAGCGTGAGCCCAACTTGTGGCGCGACACCTCCCCCTATTTCGCATTTAGAACCCTTTGGCTTATGGTTGATAGGGGTAGCAAGCGAATAGTTGGTCAGTTCTCCTTTAACGGAAAGCCAAGCCCCGATGCCGATGTGGAGATCTTTTTTAGTGTTGAGGAGCCATTCCGCCAAAAGGGCTATGCTACCGAGGTAATGCTTGAGGTTCTAACGTGGGGTGGCGATACAAAACTTTTTCATCGGGTGCTTATTGATGCCGATGAGGGCAATAAGGCGGCTATGGCCTCGCTTAAGAAGCTTGGATTTAGGAAGTGTAATACCAGTATAAATGAGGTGACATCTACCTACTATAAGGCTGTTTACGATAAGGATACAGATGTTGCCGATATGGAGGTTGATGGTGGTATTTAGCCTCTACTTATTAATGTGTTGTTAATTAGTTAAATGCGTTTTTAGTGAAGGCCTTAATGCGAATTTTTTGAAAAATAATTCGAAAAAAAATGTTGGCTTATTGGAGGAAATAAAAAATCAGCTACCTTTGCACCCGCTAAACGAAACAAACGTTGCGCTTAGTAGTAATAAGGCCCGTTCGTCTAGGGGTTAGGACGTCAGGTTTTCATCCTGGTAACAGGGGTTCGATTCCCCTACGGGCTACAATCATTTAGAAGATAATTGAGATGGCAAACCACAAGTCAGCAATCAAAAGAGACAAGCAGTCTGAAACAAAGAAGCTACACAATAGGTACTATGCAAAGACTACTCGTAATGCAATTAAAGTACTAAGAGACTCTGTGAATAAGGCTGAGGCTGTTGAGATGCTTCCTAAGGTAGCAGCAATGCTTGATAAACTTGCGAAGAGGAACGTTATTCACAAAAACAAGGCAGCTAACCTTAAGAGTTCTCTTACCAAGCATGTAAACGGACTACAATAGTTTTTAACTATAAAAACTGAGAAGGTCTGCAATGCGGGCCTTTTTTTGTGTGTATTCCGTTAAAAAAGTTCTTTACAGAAAAAACTTAGCTACAGTTTGCAAAAAGGTTTGGAGGGAATAAAGAAAGAGCTATATTTGCACCCGCTAAGCAAAACAAACGTTGAGTAGCAAAATAACAAGGCCCGTTCGTCTAGGGGTTAGGACGTCAGGTTTTCATCCTGGTAACAGGGGTTCGATTCCCCTACGGGCTACAATCATTTAGAGAAAAATCAAAATGGCAAACCACAAATCAGCAATCAAAAGAGACAAGCAGTCTGAAACAAAGAAGCTACACAATAGGTACTATGCAAAGACTACTCGTAATGCAATTAAAGTGCTAAGAGACTCTGTTAGTAAAGCTGAGGCTGCAGAAATGCTTCCTAAGGTGTCGGCTATGCTTGATAAACTTGCGAAAAGAAACGTTATTCACAAGAATAAGGCAGCTAACCTTAAGAGCTCGCTTACCAAGCATGTTAACGGTCTGCAATAGTCTCTGAAAAATACAATCTAAAGGGTTCGCATTGCGCGAACCCTTTTTTTGTTGTGTGCTGCCCCACGTTTTTACTGGATATATATTGTCTGATTTCGTAATTTGAAGAAAAAACACTTCGAATGGATTACGAAAACCTTAAGATTACGCAGTGGGCTCTTGAGGATAGGCCTAGGGAAAAGATGATGCAAAAGGGGCTTGGGAGCCTAAGCGATGCCGAACTTATTGCTATACTAATTGGGTCGGGAACACGCAACGAGACAGCTGTGTCGTTGGGGCAGCGAATCCTTAAAACGGCCGACAATAACCTTAACGAGCTGGGCAAGTTTACCCTAACTGATTTTACCGCCATAAAGGGCATTGGCGAGGCTAAGGCCATTACAATAATGGCCGCCATTGAGCTGGGTAGGCGCCGAAAGCGCTCCGAAGCGCTTAACCGAAAACAAATTACCTCCAGCTCCGATGTGATTGAGGTTTTTCAGCCCTTACTTGCTGATCTCCCCCATGAGGAGTTCTGGGTGCTCTTTCTTAACAGGGCTAATAAGATTATCGATAAGCAGCGCATAACGCAGGGCGGTGTAACGGGAACCATTTTTGATGTTAAGCTAATCCTTAAGGCAGCAATAGAGCGTTTGGCCTCATCGTTAATTGTGTGCCACAACCATCCGTCGGGAAATAAGAGCCCAAGCGAGCAGGACATCCAAATCACCAGTAAGCTAAAGGATGCCAGCAGGCTTTTCGATATTAGCTTGTTAGATCATGTTATTGTTACCGATTCCGTTTGCTACAGCTTTGCCGACAATGGCGCTCTATAGCCTATTTTGTGCTAGCAGCTAACCGTACGCAAAACAATTGCTGTTCTTTGCGTTACTTTTTGTAATTTTCGGGCAAATTTCATCAACAATCACACACAGTAGTCATGGTAAGAATCCTTGGTGAAGGGAACTCTGTTTTAAACCAGTTCATAGCCGAAGTACGCGATGAGCAGGTTCAGAAGGATAGTTTAAGGTTTAGACGAAACCTTGAGAGAATAGGTGAGGTTTTTGCCTATGAACTCAGTAAAGAGCTCAGCTATCAGAAGCGGCAAATTCAAACTCCCCTTGGCGTTGCTGAGGTGTCAACGCCTAGCGATGAGCTTGTGCTTGGTGTAATCCTACGCGCAGGGCTTCCTTTGCATCAGGGAATGCTTAACTTCTTTGACAAGGCCGAGAATGCATTTATCTCAGCGTATCGCAAGTACAGCAAGGATGGCACCTTTAAAATTCAGTTTGAGCACCTGTCGTGCCCATCGCTGGAGGGTAAGGTACTGGTTATTGTTGACCCAATGCTGGCAACAGGCGCATCAATGGTGTTGGCGTACAAGGCCATGCTTGAGCGGGGAACTCCCAGCCATACGCACATAGTAACCATTATTGCATCAAGGGAGGGCGTTGAGTACACCCGAAAAAACATGCCACAGAAAAATGTTACCATTTGGGCTGGAGCGGTTGACGATGAGCTAACCGTTAAATCCTACATTGTTCCCGGGTTAGGCGATGCTGGCGATTTGGCCTACGGAAGCAAAATGTAACCTACTCCGCTTTTTTCTTCTGCGGCTGATATAGCCATGCGCTACTCCTATCGGGGCAAACCGCTAGGAGCTCATTAACCGTTACCCCAAATAGTGGGTGAATGAAATCTGGAATAATATCGGCAAGGGGCTTCAGAACAAATAGCCGTTCGTGGAGCAACTTGTGTGGTATTGTAAGTCTTGGGGTAAGCATTACGTGCTGATCGTAGAAGATGATGTCAATATCCTGTGTGCGGGCCGAGTAGCCATTCCCAAGCCTCACCCTGCCCAAATCATTCTCAATACCTCCTATTGCGTCTAGCACCTCTAGGGGCGAACGCATTGCTCTAACGCTAAGCGCTCTGTTAAGAAAATTTTGCTGGTGGTTGAAACCCCATGGCTCCGACTCGTAAATTGGCGACTTTAGCTCAATGGGCCCAATCCGCTCCGATATTAGCTCTTCGGCAAGTTCAAGGTACTTTAACCTATCACCCAAATTCCCCCCAATTAGCAGTATCGCTTGTGCCATTTCCTTTCCTGTAAAAATATTTTGCCACAAATGTAAAAATTACTTTCCATCTTCTACTAATATCATACTGATGATAGAATACGATACCTCAGGCTGTGCCATTATTCATAAAAGTATAGCTCTATCTGTTTGCTGCTTATTTGCCCTTTGGCTTAATTTAATACGGGGTGGTGGTAAGGCTAAGGTGTTTTTAGTAGTTATATTATCAGTAAATTACAGTAGTTTTTGTATTTTGAACACAGTTACCTTTTATTAATCTATAAAACCCATAAGCATGAAAAGTTTTTTTAAGTATTTGCTGGCAACAATAGTAGGGGTGTTTATTGCCTCTTTTTTAGGATTCCTTATTATGATGGGAATCTTTGGTGCCATGATTTCATCGGCCGATAAGCCTGTTGATGTTAAGGACAACTCTATTCTGTACCTCAATTTTAGTGAAACAATTGTTGATAGAGCTGCTGAGAATCCTTTTGGCGATTTAGATCTTGGCCCATTTGCTTCTGTAAAGCAGATTGGATTGAATAATATCCTTAAGGCAATAGAGAATGCTAAGGAGGATTCAAAGATTAAGGGTATTTATATTGAGGCTATCTCTATTCCTGCTGGTGCCGCTACGCTAGAAGAGATTCGCGATGCGCTTATCGACTTTAAGGAGTCGGGTAAGTTCATTATTAGCTACAGCGATATTTATAGCCAAAAAGCATACTACCTTGCCTCTGTTGCCGATAATATTTACATGAACCCAGAAGGTGGGATGGAGTGGATGGGCCTTAGAAGTGAGATTATGTTCTACAAAAATGCCCTTGAAAAGTTGGGTATAGAGCCTCAGATTATCCGTCATGGTAAGTTTAAAAGTGCGGTAGAGCCATTTATGCTCGATAAGATGAGCGATGCCAACCGTGAGCAAACGCTTACCTACATGGGTTCAATCTGGAACCATTGGGTTAAGGGCATTGCCCAGAGTAGAGGGATTGCAGCTGATGAGCTGAATCGTTACGCCGATGAGATGCTTATTACCAACGCAAAAGCTTCGGTTGAGTATGGTTTAATTGACAGCCTAATCTATAAAGATCAGCTTATTGATAAGCTAAAGAACTTAACCGATACCGACCTTAAAAAAGACCTAACAACCATTACTCTTGCTAAGTACATTAAGGCTCCATCGCCTGTAAAGAAAAAAGGCCTGGCAAAGAATAAGATTGCCGTTGTTTATGCACAGGGCGAGATTAATATGGGCGAAGGCGGTGATGGCGTTATTGGTTCAGAGGGTATCTCTAAAGCAATTAGGGAGGCTCGCCGCGATAGCTCCATTAAAGCGATTGTGTTCCGCGTAAACTCTCCTGGTGGAAGCGCCCTTGCATCTGAGGTTATTTGGCGCGAGGTTGTGCTTGCAAAGCAGGCAAAGCCAGTAATTATTTCAATGGGCGATTTGGCCGCATCTGGCGGATATTACATTGCCGCACCTGGCGATGTAATTCTTGCTAGCCCAACAACAATAACCGGCTCAATTGGCGTATTTGGCATGTACTTTAGCGTTAAGGAGGGCATGAATAAAAAGATTGGCCTAACTGTTGACGTGGTTAAAACCAACAAGTACTCCGATTTTGGTTCGGTGTACCGCCCCTTGTCTGCACAGGAGCGCGCCATTAGCCAGCAAGGCGTTGAGGATATTTACCAAACCTTTATTGGTCACGTTGCAGAAGGGCGTGGAATTACCAAAGACGATGTTGACGCCATTGGACAAGGACGTGTATGGAGCGGAGTAAATGCTATGGATATTAAACTTGTTGATGAGTTTGGTGGGTTAAAGCGCGCTATAGCTCTTGCTGCCGAAAAAGCAGGTGTTGAGGAGTATAGGGTTGTAGATTTGCCTAAGCTTAAGGATCCGTTCCAGTCATTTATGGAAGACCTTTCGGGTAATGCCAAGGTAATGCTGCTTGGCAAAGAGTTTACCTTTATTTACAAACAGTACGAGCATATTAACAGCATGGTTAAAAACCAAGGTGTACAGGCTCGTATTCCTTACGATTTGGAGATTTACTAGTTCGTTTTATAGTATTACTAAGGGAGGCCGCCTAAAAACGGTCTCCTTTTTTTATGCGAATATAACTTGGATCTGTAGGAATGTCCCTGTTAGGTTTATGCCATATCTGGAGCTCAATTCTCAATATCTAAAATCAACCTATTGCTTATTGCTTGTTTTTCGTTACTTTGGGGCGCAAGTTGAACTGCGGTGCATTATTCGAAAATGAGTTGACATGGCAAAAATCCTTCTGTTTCCCTTTGCTCTCCTTTACGGAATGGTGGTAAAGATTAGAAATAAATTTTTTGATTGGAATATCATTAAATCTACCAGCTTTAACCGCTCGGTTATCTGTATAGGGAACCTTGCGGTTGGGGGAACAGGTAAAACACCTCATATAGAGTATTTGGTTAGGCTCTTGTCGCAATCGAAAAAGGTGGCAACGCTTAGCAGGGGCTATAAGCGTAAAACCAAGGGGTTTAGGTTTGCAGAGGTTACCTCTACGGCTACTGAGGTGGGCGATGAGCCGCTGCAAATAAAACGGAAGTTTCCTGATGTTACTGTTTCTGTTGATACCGATAGGGTTAACGGAATAAACATGATTATTAAGGAGATTCCAGATGTTGATATCGTTCTGCTAGACGATGCATTTCAGCATAGGCGCGTTAAGCCTGGTCTTTCCATTCTGCTAACCGATTATGCAAAACCCTATACCCAGGACTACTTTATGCCCTATGGGCGGCTTCGCGATGGGCGCATAGAGATGAGGCGTGCCGATATTATTATCGTAACCAAATGCCCGCTAAATATTAAACCTATTGATATGCGGGTTATTACAAAGGATATTGCTCCACTACCATACCAAACGGTTTACTTTACCTCTCTAAAGTACGGAAAGCCATCGCCTGTGTTTGGTAGCACCAATATCAGCTTAGCTAAAGATGTTGATGCCATAGCCTTTGCTGGAATTGCTTCGCCTATGCCATTCTTTACCTTCCTTGAAGAAAATTGTAACGTGGTGGAAAAAATAGCCTTCCCCGATCATCTCTTTTTTAACGAGAAAAAAATTAGAAGTATCTTTGAAAAATTCTCCCGTTTGGAAAGTAAAAACAAAATCATTGTTACTACAGAAAAGGATGCTTCCCGACTGTTAGAGATTGATTTGGCCAAGGAGCTTCTGGGCGACTTTTTATTTTACGTTCCCATTGAGGTGAATTTTTTTGGCGATCAAAAGGATGTGTTTAATAATCAATTAATTAAGTATGCTGGAAAGAATAAAGGAAACTACGGCATTTATTGAGTCAAACGTTAAGGCTCGTCCAGAAATTGGTATTATTCTGGGAACTGGACTGGGTGGACTAGTAAAGGATATCAAAAACCAAGAAGTATTAGAGTACTCAAGCATACCCAACTTCCCAGTGTCAACCGTTGAGGGGCACTCTGGTAGGTTAATTTTTGGTGATTTGGGCGGAAAAAAGGTGGTGGCTATGCAAGGGCGTTTCCACTACTACGAGGGTTACGATATGAAACAGGTTACCTTTCCTGTTCGCGTAATGAAGTTCCTAGGGGTTAAAAACCTTTTTGTTTCTAACGCGAGTGGTGGCGTAAATCCCGATTTTGAGATTGGCGACCTGATGATTATTAACGACCATATCAACCTAATGCCAAACCCGCTACTTGGCCCAAACATTAAGGAGCTAGGAACTAGGTTCCCCGATATGAGTCAGGCCTACGACAGGGATCTTATGGCTCTTGCAAAAAAGGTTGCTCAGGCAAACAACATTAGAACCGTTGAGGGTTGTTATGTTGGTACCACTGGCCCAACCTTTGAAACACCCAAGGAGTATCAGTACTTCCGCATTATTGGTGGCGATACCGTTGGTATGTCAACCGTGCCAGAGGTAATTGTGGCGCGCCACATGGGGCTTCCTGTGTTTGCTATATCAATTATTACCGACCTTGGTGTACCTGGCAAAATTGTGGAGGTAACACATGAGGAGGTTCAGAAAATTGGTCAGCAAGCTGAGAAGAAGATGACCCTCATTATGGAAGAGATGCTTAAACAGCTATAGGTTGAGCGTGTAGCCCGCGTTATAAACGCTGGGCTACAACACAAACCTTTTTATACTGCGTTGAGTTACCTTTTAGGTCGAAACGCTCAATGTAAACCAGGTAGATGCCTGGTTTTACTTTTTGGTTCTGCTCGTTAAGGCCATTCCAGAATATTTGTCCCTCCGTTCCAAGTAACAGATTCGATGCTAGCCGCTTTACCTCTTTCCCTTCCGATGTGAAAATTCTGATATTGGCTACGTGTCCTGCCTCGGGTAGAGAGTAGCCTATGGTTAGCATATCGTCTATTCCATCGCCATTGGGCGAGAAGGTTTCGGGCGATAGCGTGAACTCATCGGTTGGGGTAACCAAATTAACCTGCTGGGAGTTGGCGTAGGTTGGTGTGGCAAACCCCACTGCTTGCGAAGCCGATTGCCATGCTCCGCTATCGTTTGAGCTTATTTCTGGGTTTACCCGTTCCAACGAAACGCCCTTGGGACTTACCAGAAGTGGATGGTGCATCTTCTCTGTGTAGTACATCTCGTCAATTAAATCGCCGTAATAGGTTAGGAGAACCACATATCCCATATCGCTTGCAAATGCTGGTATTTTATCCATTGCAACAAGTGCCGATGGGGTTTGCGCATTGTAGAATGCTGTTACAGCGCTGCTATTAGCCGATAGCACTGCGTACTCGCCTGGGTATAGCAGCTTGCTGTTTGTGGTGATGGAATAAACCTCCTTTATGCCAAGGCTAACCAAATCCCTATTGGCTAACGATAGCATGGATAAATCCAATATTTTCTCCGAACGATTGTACAGTTCCACAAAATCGGTTCCGCCTGTGTATGGGTTAAAAAGTACTTCGTTGATAATAATATCACTTAGTTCGGGTTGATGTGGCCTAACAATGGTAATGCAGCCGTTGCTATAGGCGTTACCCGATAGGTCGGTTACACTTTCCGATATGCAAAGAGTGTAGCTTTTACCAACCTCTAGTGCAGCATCAAGCAATAGCTCCACCTGATTGGATAGCGCCCCTGTAACGTTTACCGCAGCAATGCTCAGCTCATTATTCTGGAACGAGTAGCTGTTGGGATTCCAAACCGATAGGCTATCCATGGCTTCATTAAATGCAACTAGAATGGTTTGCTCATTAGGTAATCGGTGCCAGCTAATAAGTGGTGCTACATTATCGGTGTAGGTTCCCTTTGCGGAGTTCTCTCTACCTGGAGTTCCCCCTATTGCTGCCTTTGACGATGCCCAGTTGCCTACGCCACCATCGGGGCTAAGCGGGTTAATGCGCTCAAGGGAGTAGCCGCCATCCCGCTTGGTTGAGTCGCTGTGCCACGATGCAAGGTAATCGACATAGGAAACTAGCATCCCGTTTTGGTCGCGAAGCTGAACAAGTGCCCCGCTGTTTGGTAACGATGGAAAGCTGCTTACGCCTATGGATTTGCCATAAGTGCTGAATGTACTCACCTGTGATGTAGCGCATAGTATGGCGTGCTGCCTACTCTTAATGTATGAGTCGGGCAGTTTAGCGGTGGCGTTGCCCACGGTTAGCGTCCATCCTGTTATGCTTATTGAGTCTGTTTCCGATGGGTTGTAAACCTCAATGTACTCTGCCTCTGGTAATCCCACAACGGGTGTGGGGTCGCTCATAACCTCGTTGATTACAACGCGGTTAAAAGAGCCCTCGCCGCCAATGCGGAAGGTTATGCTGCTGCAAACTGCATCGCCATTGCTGTTAGTTAGTCCGCATGCGGTTAGCGTTAGGTTTTCCTGTGTAAGCACATCTGTCGATAGCAAAACCTCGGGTTTGCCAGCTGTTAGCGTTGCATCTTTAACCGCAATGCTTTGCCCACTTGCTGTTTTTATGGCAAACGTGCTGCCGTTTATTGTTGATGGAATTGCCGATAGGCTAACCCTAACCGAGGTCATACTTAGTGGCGTTGCCTTTGTTAACTGTGGCGGGAAGTAGGTTTTGCAGAAGTTGATATTGTCCACCCAAAGCTGACCTGAGCGCGACTGTGAGTAAGAGAAAACAGGGCCCATGTAGCGTAGCGTATCGGTAGCGGCAAACCTAACGGGGGCTGTGGTGCTTGAATATCCGCCCTTTCCCCAAAGGGTGTAACCAAGGTACCAGTCGCCAAGTGGCGATGTTTTTACTGATATATCAACCGTTTGGCTCTCGTTCCAGTCAAACTCCGATTGTACTATCACCTCTGCGGCTTTCCCCTGTGTAATTTTCCAAACCGATAGCCAGTCGCCATCCGATAGCACTCTAACACCTACCGCATAGCCATTTAGCGTTGCCGATGTAAGGTCTGAGCCATTGGCTCCAAGTACGTACCAGAAGGTGTTCTCCGATGAAGGATCCCATGCGCCATTGCGGAGCGTAACATTCCACTCCATAGTGGCATCGCCAGTTACTATTGGTTCCATAGGCATGGAAAGGTAGCTGGTACCTCCTAATGTGGTTGGCTTATGCTGTAGCGATTTGCTACCCGATATGGGCGATAAGTCTGAAATAAACCATCCGTTTGCTCCAGGGTAGGTGCTAATGGAGTTCGACTCAAATGGCTCACTTGTTGGGCAGCTGTTGCTGAATCCGCAGAATATTTGGTTTGATGTGGTGCTGGTCACTCCTTCGGCTCTTGCGGCAATTTTGTAGGTTCCGTTTTGAGAGAATGAGGCATCGGCCCATTCTGCCAATCCGTTACTAATGGTTACCTCGTTGCTCTCAACCAGTAGTTCGCCAGTGCCTTGTGCCATAATTACTTCGGCAGTGCCCGAGAAGGCTTTGTCAAGGTTTCCATTACTATCGGTACAAACAGCAAAGATGCTGAATGGCTGGTTTGCTTCAACCGAAAGGGGTACGTTTAGAAAACGCAGCTCGGTTGCCTCTACATCAATAGTAGCAGGTAGTCCGTAAATGGCAGCGCTAAACTCATCGGCAAACGATGAACCCGATGGGTAGGTTGTCCATCCGTGGCTCTGGTTGGCAATGTATAGTTGTAACCTTGACCCGTCGGGAATTGGGCTGTTTTTTAGGTAAGCAAATAGCGTTATGCCGTAGGCGTATCCATTGGGTATGGTTGCTACCCCATCGGCAAAGGTTAGCGTTAGCTTATCGGCGGTAATGCTTACCTCTAATGGCATAACCTCTTCTCCATCAACTACAATAAAAGCACCTGCAATTAGTTGGTTTAGTGCTTCCCCGTTGGGGTAAAGGAAATTTCTAAACTCAAGTTTTTGGATGTTGATGGGTAGCCCATCTGTTGTTCCTCCATCGCTGATGTTGAATGATATTAATGGGAATGTGCTGCTGGTGCTGTTGGATGTGGACGATACGGTTTGGGAATCTATCTGGCTGCCTGGTGCACTTGCCATACCATCCTTATCGCCACAGGTAATGCTACCCGATAGCGTTCCTAGTAAATTGGTTGCGGTTGCTTTTAGCGTAAATGCCTCCGCGGTATTGTAGCTTAACGGCTCGAACTTAGCTGTGCCATTTGTTGCTATAATTTCTTCTCCATTTGCCGCCACAAGCTCTCCGTTACCCGATGCTATGCCTAGTTTAATGGTGCCTGAATAATCGGTATCAATATTCCCATTGCTATCTGTTGCCGAAACCTCTACTGTGAACGGGGTGTTTACACCAACCCAGGTGGGTTGTTTGGTGAACTTAAGTGTTGTGCCAGTAACGGTTATGGGGAATGCTGCCGACGAAATGCTTTGGGGTAGAGTGGTTACAATGCTTGATCCCTGTGTGTCGGTCACAAATCCATGGTTGCTGTTTTTTATAGTAAGGCTTAGGTTCTGATTATCGGTTATGCCGCTTGTTTTAAGGTAAACCAGAATGGAGAACTCTGTAACGCCACCATCGGGAACAACCCAGCCAGAAGGGCTTGCTGCAATGGTTAGGTAATCGGTTTTTATATCGGGTTGGGACAGCGATGCAATAGAACCATCAACCTTAACTAGTAATCCCGCAATAACTTTTGATAGGGAAATAAGGTTCTCTCCTTCGCCTCGGTACAGCTTAATCTGTCGTATTATTGTTGGTTTTCCATCGCCTGTTCCTTGGTCGAATACCCTAAAGCGGAACACCTCAACTGCTTGTCCAATAAAGTTGGTGGTAGAGGGAATGGCTGAGGTGGTTGGCTGGTTGCTTGGAATTAGGATTACTGTTGTGGTGTCGTTGTTTGCTGCCACGCTTTCACCAATAGCGGGAGTTAGTCCGCTACTGGATGCGTTTATAGAGAGTATCCCTGTTGTGTTTATTTTGATATCGTTCCAATGAGCGGTGCCTGCCACTGCGCTTTTGGTGAGCCCTGTTGATGAGCTTAGTACTCCATCCCCTGATGCTAGTGCCAGGGTAACGGGTTGGTTAAAATCGGCGTCAGCCGACCCGTACTCGTCTGTGGCGTTTATGCTGATGCTGAATGGTTGGTTTACAATAACAGATTGCGGGTAAAGCGCATACCATAGCCTTGTTGCCGCAACATCAACCGTAAAAATAGGGGAGGCAATCTGCTGGGCAAACTCCTGGGTAAAGTTTGACCCGCTAATGCCAGCAAGCCAAGCACTATTCTGCTTATCAATGGTAAAAGCAAGTGAGTCGCCATCGGTAAAGGCCTTGGGTGCCAAATATACCCAAAGGGAGAACTCTTGCGATGTGCCATCGGAAACTTCGGCGAGTAGTGAGTCAACAGCAATGGTTAGGGCATTGCTCTCAATGGTTGCATGGGTAGAAACTACTGTCCCTGTGCTATTCTTTAGTGCTGCTCCGCCAAGCGATGTAGCCCAATCTACCCTGTTGTTAGCCCCTGGTATAAACTCAACCTGCTTGGCTCTTGTTGGTAGCCCATCGGTTGTACCATTATCGCTAATGGTAAACCTAAGCACCTCTACAGCCATGCTTTGCTGCGTAGCTGTTGAAGAAACTCTTCCCGCTGTAACTTGCGTAACAGGTAGCTCCACAGTTGTTGTGGCATCGTTAGCATTTAGTGGTTGGTATGTGTACTCCACATCGTCGAGCCATATTTGTCTATCGGCGCTGGCTGTGTACTGGTAAGCCAGTCCCATGTGTGTTGCTTGCGTAAAGGTGTTGTCGTAGGCTGTTCCTTCGTTTACTAGGGAACCAAAATCACCAGTGGTAGATATTTTTAGCGTGAAGCTGCCCGTTTCGGTTCGGGTAACCTCAATGGCTCCTGGGGTAGCTTTCCCTATTTGGGTTTGCCAGTTAACTGTTGATGTTACAATTGCAGTGGGAGTACCTGCCTCAATTTTGTATAGCGCAACCAAATCGGTTGATCCCACAACGTTTACACCCACAGCGTAGCCCGAAGCTGTACCCATTGCTGTTCCTGTTGTAATGGTGGAGGCATCGCCATTGGCCATAAGTAGGAACCACCAGCGGTTAGACCCAGAGGGATCGTATCCATGCCTAAGCTTGAACCGCCAAGTAGCCCTTCCTGTAGCAAGGTTTCCTGTTGCAAGTGGCGTTGAAATGGCATCAACGCTTGCTACACCATTATCAAAGATTTGCCTTAGGGAGTAGGTCCCACTTATGGGTTGATCTGTTGATGCGTCCCATCTGTCGGCAGGGAACTGGCTCCACTCGGCAATGCTGCCCAGCTCAAAGTTGTATGTGGTTTGTGCAAAGCACTGTAGCGATATCAGTAAAAGGATTGTTGCAGAAATTATTCTCATGGCCAGTTGTTTAATCGGGAAATGGATTACAAGATAAAAAATGTTTAATCGTTATGCGAGTAAAAGAACCTGTTACAAAAAAATATACTTTTACATTGCACAAAAAAAAGTTAGTGAAATGAAAGTTGCCGTTATTGGGGCCACAGGCCTTGTAGGAACTGTAATGCTTAGAGTACTTGAGGAACGGGATTTCCCCGTTTCTGAACTGATCCCCGCCGCTTCGTTGAAGTCGGTTGGTAAAACTGTTGCCTTTAAGGGTAAACAGGTTAAGGTTGTTAGCGTAGAAGAAGCTATGGAGCGAAAACCTGCTGTTGCACTTTTCTCTGCAGGTGCCGAAACATCTAAAAAGTATGCTCCTCTTTTTATGGCGAAGGGCATTTATGTTGTTGATAATAGCTCTGCTTGGCGAATGGATAGTACCAAAAAGCTTATTGTTCCCGAAGTTAATGGCAGTAAACTGGAACAGGGCGATTTGGTTATTGCAAACCCCAATTGCAGCACCATTCAGCTGGTTGTTGTGCTGGGGCTTATTCATAAAGAGTATGGCATTAAGCGCGTGGTGGTGTCAACCTACCAGTCGGTAACCGGAACGGGCGTAAATGCGGTTAAGCAGCTTTACGATGAGCGGGCTGGACGTACCCCTGAAATGGTTTACCCTCACTCAATTGACCTTAACTGCTTTCCTCACGGAGGAAGCTTTCTGGATAGTGGCTACACCACCGAGGAGCAGAAGCTTATTGATGAGACTCGCAAGATTATTGGCGACCAGTCCATTCTTGTTTCTCCAACCGTGGTGCGTATTCCTGTGGTTGGCGGTCACTCGGAGTCGGTTAACGTTGAGATGCAAAAGCCATATGAGCTTGCAACGCTGGTTAAGCAGCTTGCTGCCATTCCTGGTGTTACCATTCAGGACGATCCAAAGAGCAACATTTACCCTATGCCCAAGTACTCCGAGGGAAAGGACGATGTTTTTGTTGGCCGCATTAGGCGCGATGAGACCGTTGCCAATGGGGTAAACCTATGGGTAGTTTCCGATAATTTACGCAAGGGTGCTGCTACAAATGCGGTACAGATTGCCGAACTACTACTGCAAAAAGGCTGGATAGCATAGTTTTTGCTATAAAATAAAGAGAGATGAGTCCTGTGTGGCTCATCTCTCTTTGTTTATGCGCTATGCTAGTATAAAAAGTTATCGTATGGATATCGGGTAATGTGAATCTCCTTAACCTTATCGTAAACCTTGTTTTTAAACTCCTCTAGGTTAGTTCTTTCCTTTGCAGAGATAAAGATGCATGGGTGATTAGTCTTTGCCATCCAGCTGTTTTCTAAATCCTGAAGGCTAAAGTTCTTCTCCGTTTTCTCTGATAAGTCGTCCTCGTCCTTCTCCTCCCATTTGTAGGCATCAATCTTGTTAAAAACGAGGAAGGTTGGTTTATCCGAAGCACCAATCTCGTGTAGCGTTTCCTTAACAACCTGTATTTGATCCTCGAACGAAGCGTGCGAAATGTCCACTATGTGAAGCAGTAGATCCGCCTCACGAACCTCGTCGAGGGTAGATTTGAACGACTCAACCAGCTGGTGAGGCAATTTGCGGATAAAACCTACGGTGTCCGATAGCAGGAAGGGCAAATTGTCTATTACAACCTTGCGCACGGTGGTGTCCAGCGTTGCAAACAGCTTATTCTCGGCAAAAACCTCCGACTTGCTAATAAGGTTCATCAGGGTTGATTTGCCCACGTTGGTGTACCCAACAAGTGCAACCCGAATCATGCTGGCCCTATTCTTGCGTTGGGTAGCCATTTGCTTATCAATTTTGCGCAGCTCCTCTTTTAGCTTGGTAATTCTGTCGCGGATAATACGGCGGTCGGTCTCAATCTCCGTTTCCCCCGGGCCACGTAACCCAATACCGCCTCGTTGGCGTTCAAGGTGGGTCCACATTCTGGTTAGCCTTGGGAGTAGATATTGATATTGCGCCAGCTCTACCTGCGTTTTTGCGTAAGCTGTTTGGGCTCGTTGTGCAAAAATGTCGAGGATTAGGTTAGTTCTGTCGAGTACCTTTTTCTCAAATTCGCGTTCTAGGTTTCTTAGCTGAGTGGCAGAGAGCTCATCGTCAAAAATAATTGTATCAATCTCGTTCTCATCAACGTAAGCTTTTATCTCCAAAACCTTACCGCTTCCAATAAATGTTTTGGAGTTTAGTCCGGTCATTTTCTGAATAAACCTACGCACAACTTTAGCTCCTGCTGTATCGGCAAGGAATTCTAGTTCGTCCATGTATTCGTAAACATCAGCTTCCAATTGTTGGGGGAGTATTACCCCAACAAGTACTGCTGTTTCCTGAACCTTTACTGTTGATATTTCTTGTGCCATAGTTTGATTCTTAGATACGAAAAAAAACCCTGATCGAAATCAGGGTTTTATATTATTGTAAAGAGCTGGACTTACTGTAGAACAAAGATAATAGGGAAGGTGAACGATACACGTACAGGCTTACCCCTTTGCTTACCAGGCTTCCATTTTGGTGACGATTCTACCACGCGAACAGCTTCTTTGTCAAGAGCAGGGTCAACACCACGTAAAACCTTTACATTAGTAACGCGACCATCGGCCTCAACAACAAACTGAATGAATACGCGCCCTTGAATGCCGTTCTCTGCAGCAACATCGGGGTAACGAAGGTTCTTGTTGATGTAATCGCGGAATTTGTTAGAGTCGCCATCGCCAAAGCCAGGCATGTCTTCTACAACCAAGAAAATCTCAGCCTCTTCAACCTCTTCTTCAGCATCGGAGAACTCTACAATCTGAACTGCTGCATTCTCGTTGAACTCGGTGTCGAAGATGTCCATGTTGTCATCAATCTCAACATTATCCTCAACAATGTTGATAATGTCGGCTACAACAACTGGCTGAGGTGGAGCAGGAGGGGTTTTAATCTCCTCTTGGTGAGTAATAGGAACCATTTCCTCTTCCATTGCTACGTCCTGAACAATGTTTGTGTCAATGTCAACATCGCCAGACGATTTCCATTCAAAGGCAGCAAATACGAACAGAAGAGAAAGAATTAGGCCAATTTCTGCGAAGATTAGTTTCTTCTTCTCAAGATTAGCTTTTGGGGATTTTTTGATTTCCATATGGTAAAATTTTGGGCCTTAAAGGTACAAATTCAACGTAAAAATCTCTAAATGTCTTTTAAAAAGAGTTAAAAAATGAGCAGCACAAAACAACAAAAAATATCTCATTATCGCAATCATATCTTACGTAAGATTTGATAAAAAGTTTTTTTTCTTGAAAGGATTGTTGGAGAAATCAAAATTTTACTACTTTTGGCTTCTCAATTCTGAGAAAGTTTCATGCTTTTTGGGGGTATAGCTCAGTTGGCTAGAGCGCTTGCATGGCATGCAAGAGGTCAGGGGTTCGACTCCCCTTACCTCCACAACGCAAAGGTCAATCCAACGTAAGGGTTGGCCTTTTTTTTATCGCGGAAGTAGCTCAGTTGGTAGAGCATCAGCTTCCCAAGCTGAGGGTCGCGGGTTCGAGTCCCGTTTTCCGCTCAATATAATTAGACCCGGATTCCTTCTATTACAGGAGGAATTCGGGTCTTTTTTGTTGGGTTGTTTGGTTAAAGTTCCGTTTTTCTTTTTGTTTTTTATAAAAACATGTAGCTTTGCCCCCGTTTTGGTAATGCAAACGAGTATCACTTGTTGCGTTAAGAGGGAATCCGGTTTGAATCCGGAGCTGTACCTGCAGCTGTAATCCTCATAAAAAGTGCTTAGGAATTCTTTGGCCACTTTCGGTTGAATGCCGATGGGAAGGCCCTTAAGCATGAGGAGAGCCAGAAGACCTGCCAAATGGTTTAGTAATAATACATCCAGCTTTCAGGACTAAAAGCAAATGTATCGGCGCTCCAAATGGTATTGGCATCTAGTTTTACAGCTTATTCCTTTTTGTTAAAACCGATTATTTCTTTGGTCTCGTATGGCGGAACTATTTAGCCAATATGCGACGACTTATCTCTCTTTTACCTCTTCTGCTTTGCGCAAGTTTTTCTTGGGCTCAACCCGATACTGTGCTCCTTCGTGGGAACGTGGATTTACCTGAGGTGGTGGTTACTGGAACAGGAACAACGCATTACCTGAAGAATGCACCTGTGCAAACGGAGGTGATCTCAGGGAAGGCGCTGCGAAATCTCTCAGGGCGAAGCGTTGAGGAGATCCTGGGTTCCCTGAGCGCATCATTTAGTTTTAGTCAGAACGATATGGGTTCGGGGATGCAGCTTAATGGCTTAGGTGGCGGCTATATACTAATTCTTCTTGATGGGAAGCGGATTAATGGTGATGTGGGTGGGCAGAATGATTTGAATGCCATTGATATAGGTAGCGTTGAGCGGATTGAGATAGTGAAAGGCGCCTCCTCCTCGCTTTATGGCTCTGATGCCATTGCTGGGGTTGTGAACTTCATCACCCGAAAGAATCGCGATCGGGTTAGCTTTTCAAACACCACACGGGTGGGCTATCATGCCGATGTGCTACAGAGTAGCTCCTTGGGGCTAAGTTTTGACAGGGTAAGCGCCAGCACCTCGGTTAGTTATAAGCATACCGATGGATGGCAGAATACCTCTGACGAGTGGTACAGGCATAATCTTTACGATAACAGTGTGACGCGTACCGTGAATCGTTCGCAGAATTACAAGGTTGCTCAGTCTGTTGAGTATGCGCTCTCAAAAAGGATTCGGGTTAGGGCTGATGCCTCTTACTACAATCGTTGGACATACCGTCCCTCGGGATTTCCTCAGTGGCAGTTGAAGGATTTTTACTATCGGGATCAGAACTACTCTATGGATGCAACTTACCGCTTCTCTGCTGAGAATCGGCTCTTGGTGGATGCTTCGTTTGGGGAGTATGCTTATTACTACGATTATACGCAGCGCGAGTATACCGACTTATTCAACGCAAATGGTGAGCGGATCGTTTTTTACCCTGGCGATAGGGTTATGCAGAGTTCACAGCGGCGTTTTATGACCCGGGCAAAGGGTGTTTTCAGTATAGGGCAGAAGCATGTTGTGAGCGCTGGGATGGAGTATAGCATGGGCGTACTGGTTTCTCCCATGCGCTTGGTTGGGGGCGATCGTGCTTCGGCATACACTTTATCGGCCTATGCGCAGGATGAGTGGAGCGTGTTGCCGCGGCTCAATGTTACATCGGGTATACGCTTGGTGCATCACGAGGCCTTTGGGCATATTGCAACACCTAAGGTGTCGGCAGTGTACCGTTTGGGCCGATTTAATCTGAGGGCAACCTATTCGCATGGGTTCAAGGCTCCAACAGTGAAGGAACTTTACTATTGCTACCTGGCTACCATAATGACCCGAATGAAAGCGTACTATGGTAATGAGAATCTCCGCCCTCAGTTGTCGAACTACTATTCGATTGGGACGGAGTTTCATTCCTCGGTTCTAAAGTTGAGTCTTACCCTATACTACAATGGGGTGCAGAACATGATTGCATTGCAGCCTGTTCTTACCTCACCCGAGGATAAGTTGCTGGAGGTGGAGGAGACCATGCGTTACACCAATCTGGCAAGGGCGCGTAGCTATGGTGCCGATTTTACGTTTGCACTTACTCTCAAGGGCGGTTTCTCGGTGGGGGGAGGTTATAGCTTTGCCGATGCAAAGGCTCAGGATCCAGAGCAGGGCTATTTTAAAGAGTACAAGCCCATAAATGGCACGTCGTATCATAATGCTACAGCTCGTATGACTTGGGATAAGGAACTCTCTGCAGGAGTTTACCGTTTATCCGTTAGCTTGTTTGGTCGCTACCAGTCGGAGCGTTTTTACATAACCGATGGGAACACGAACCCCTACTCCATTTGGCGGCTTAACACATCTCATTCCTTTCTGAAATTCCTTCAGTATAATGTTGACATGAGCATGGGTGTTGATAATATTTTCAACTATGTAGATAGAACGCCTTTTGGCAGAAACAGGGGGACGTCGACCCCCGGAAGAACTCTCTACGTTTCGCTGAACTTGCAGTTTAAGGATAAGAAGTCGACCCGTTCACCTAGAATGAGAGGAATGACCGAGGTTGAGTCCGACGATGCAGATTTGAATTAGCAACAAATCATAGCAACCTAATAAGTAATGTTAA
Organism: Bacteroidales bacterium; assembly: GCA_016931855.1. Lineage (GTDB taxonomy): Bacteria > Bacteroidota > Bacteroidia > Bacteroidales > Tenuifilaceae > UBA5206. The sequence continues at coordinate 34,613 of JAFGDZ010000026.1, read as the reverse complement.
AATGTAAACCGATGAAAAAGATTAGTCTTTTATGCCTAGTGGCTTTAGCCGCTACTGTTTTTGGATTGTCTTCGTGTTCGAAAGATGATGACAATAATGAACAGAGTCCTGTTCAAGTTGATAAGAAGCATGATACGGCCATTCTGCTGTGTACCTTTGGAAGTACCTATGAACTTCCTCAGTCGAGTTACAATGCCATAGTTGGCGATTATCAGAAAAGGTATCCCAATGCCGATGTGTACCTCTCTTTTACTTCTCGTACCTGCGTTTCCCGTGTTGGTGCGAGTATAGGTAAGTACTATGCTCAACCCGATTTATGGCTAAGCGCAATAGGAAAGGCTGGGTATAAAACGGTTGGCGTTCAGTCTCTTCATGTAATACCAGGAGAGGAGTATTTGAGCCTAATGAATACCGATGTGAAAAAGAACTTTATGATTCCTTTCGCTGATGTACGAGTAGCAAAGGGTGCTTGTTTGTTGAGTGAGGATGAACTATCTGGTGGTGAAAGCGATGTGGATGCTGTAGCCAAGGTGCTTTTTAATGAGTTCTGTAAGGATAAGGTGGCCAAGGGTGAGTTTGTCATTTTTATGGGGCATGGGAATCCCGACAAGGAGTACTCTCATGCCAATAACCGTTACCTTCAGGTTCAGAAGGCCCTGCAAGATCTTGATGGCGGTCGTAAGCGCATTTTTGTTGGCACGGTGGATTATGGTGATATGATGTTCTCTTACATTCGTAAGGAACTTGCGGAGGCTACGGGGAACCCTCAGGCAAACAATCCAGTCAATGGCTTAGGGCAACAACCCGATAATGGCATAGTGCTACATCTTGCTCCAATGATGTCGGTAGCTGGCGACCATGCGCACAACGATATGGCCGGCGACTTAGACGATAACCGTACCCTAGCCGATGTAGATCCATATGAGCCTGATCATGAGGCAGAGTACAGCTGGAAGCTAAAACTCCGCAAGTTGGGTTATACCGTTAAGGAGGAGAACTGCCACATGATTGGTTTGGCTGATTATGCTAGCCTGCGTGCAATTTGGATGGGGCATTTAGACCTATCTACCGCCGAGTCGTGGAATGAACACCTAGGTGAGTAGTCCTTTCTTTGATTCTATCGTAGGCTGAATGTGGTTTTATTCTGGGTTGCTTGAGCCTGCGAGTTATAATACTGAGCCTTAAGGGAGAATAGAACTCCTTTGTCCCCTAAGGTTACTTTTGAGGTGGATCGTTTGTTTTGAATGGGTTGCTGGGGGTTATCTCTTTTCCTTATGTTCCTCTTTCTCCTTTTCTTATTCCATTTAAATATATAGTTTTGCCAGTGCTATGGTGATGTGGCTAAACGTTCGTTTGCTACATAAAAGGGAATCCGGTTTAATTCCGGAACAGTGCCCGCTACTGTAAGCTTCATTTAGTGCTTTTAGGTAATCCCTCTGCCACTATCTCTTTTATGGGATGGGAAGGCTTTCCTAGGAGCGAAGCGAGTCAGGAAACCTGCCATGGTCATACAGGTAAATTGTGTTCTCGGGGGCAAGAACATTGTTTTGTAACCTTTTTTCTTAGAGTTATGTGGACAAGATTGTTGGCAGCCATTAGTGTATGCTATTTGTTATGCCTTGCCTCTTTGGCTATGGCCAAGGGGGAGGTGTTTGAACCTTCTGATATCTTTAAAAATCTACAAAAAGGGGATCGGGTTGCCATTCTGATGGTGCACTTTGGTACAACGCACGACGATACCCGAGCCCAAACCATCGATGCTATTAACCTTAAGGCTCAGGGGCACTTTCCGGGCGTAGAAGTACGCGAAGCCTACACCTCTCGCATTATTATAAAGCGCTTGGCTCAGCGCGGTATCTCAAAGTTGAACCCACTTGCTGCGCTCTCGCATCTAAAGGCCGATGGTTACACGCACATTCTAGTACAACCTACCACTATTATTGATGGGGTTGAGATGGAGTCGCTTAACCGTAACGTTGCCGAGCTGCGCCATCAGTTCAAGGAGGTTCGGGTGGGTACACCGCTCCTTTTCTATGCCAATGATTACGTTAAGGTTATTGATGCGCTTACGCGGAATGGCGATGATCAAACCGCCTACCTGTGGGTGGGGCATGGTACCTACGATGTTTCAACGGCGCAGTATGCTATGCTCGATCACATGCTTAAGTCCCGTGGTCATAAGAATTACGTGGTGGGTTGTATTGAGGGTTATCCCTTTTATGAGCAGGCATTGTCCCAGTTGCAGAAACTAGGGCTAAAGCAGGTGGTTTTGATGCCCTTTATGTTTGTTGCAGGCGAGCATGCTAAAAACGATGTTGCCGTTGATTGGAAAGCGCAGCTGGAGGAGGCTGGTTTTCTAGTAGAGGTTTCCTTGCAGGGGCTTGGTCAGGTTCCTGTCATTCAGAATCGCTTTATTGAGATACTAGAGTTTAACGCTCGGAATCGTCGGTTGGATATAATGGATAAGAAGCGGGAGTATGAGGCTCCTGAAAAAGTAAGGAGTGAGACAATCTCCTACTAACGTGTACAATTCATCTGCTCAGATTAACGGGATGCCTATGAATGGCTTTCTGTTGCCCTAACCCTGAGTTCACTTCTTATCCTTATTTTATTATGCGATTGTCCTTTATACTCTCTTTGCTGATTTCATTGAGCTTTGTATCATTCTCTTCTGAGGATCGGGTTACCATTTCGGGCACGATTAGGGATGAGCAGGGAAACCCTGTTGCGCTGGCAATGGTGGCCATAGAGAATTCGAGTCAAGGAGCCTTTACCGATAGTAGTGGCTCTTATTCTTTTCAGTCTGCTGTGGGCAAACAGGTGCTGGTTGTTTCCGTTGTGGGTTACAATACCATACGGAAAGAGGTTGTGATTAGGCGTTCAGAAACGCTTGATTTCACTCTTGAAGAGAATGCTCTTTCTCTTGAAGCGGTTCAGGTATATAGTAAATCCAGTGCTCAGCAGATTCGTGAGAAGGTGTATGCTGCATCCAGTCTCAATGTTCAGCCCATTGCTGCTACGTTGAATAGTTTGAATGCCCTTGTTGATAGGGCCAGTGGCATACGCATTAGGCAGGACGGGGGCGAGGGTTCCAACTTTAACCTTTCAATAAATGGGCTGTCGGGCAACGCGGTGCGCTATTTTATCGATGGTGTACCCATCTCTTCGATGGGAAGCGGCGTATCGCTGGCGAATCTGCCTGTAAATCTTGTTGAGCGGGTTGAAGTGTTTAAAGGCGTGGTGCCAGCCGAACTGGGCGAGGATGCGCTTGGAGGAGCCGTTAATGTGATCACCCGGCGCGATAGGGGCAATTATGTGGGCGCTTCCGTTGGTGCGGGTTCGTTTCATACCTACAAGGCCGATATGAATGCGCAGTATGTGCACGAGCGAACGGGTTTTACCCTTCGGCCAGTGGTGGGGGTAACCTATTCGAAGAACGATTATACCATGCGCGATGTGGAGGTATGGAATGAGGCTGTTCGCAGGTACATTCCCTCCGATATGAAGCGCTTTCACGATGGGTACCGCTCTGCTCTTGCGCGTTTCGAGGCAGGCTTCTCCAATCGCACTTGGGCTGACGAGGCTTTTGTTGGAATCACCTTCTCGTCGGACGATAAGCAGCTGCAAACGGGACAGAAGCAGAGCATTGTTATTGGTCAGGCGGTGCGTAGTAATGAGTCGCTGGGCTTGCTTGCGCGCTACTCTAAGCGCAACTTCCTGCTGAATGGGCTTGCCTTTCAGCTCTTCTTCTCTCATACTACAAACCACACGGTAATTACCGATACCTCCTATCGGGCTTATGCTTGGGATGGAAGCTGGTCGGTAACCTCGTTCAGTGAGGTTACGGGACGCGAGCGCTCTATTCGTCATTACAAGCGCCCGCAAACGCTGGTTCGAGCTAACTTCAACTACACCATTGATACGAGCAGCTCACTTAACCTTAACTATTTGCTTAATGCGATGGGGAATAGGCGGTACGACGATTTCGATCGGCAGTTTATTCCAACCAACGACCGTTTGATTAAGCATGTTATAGGCTTATCGTACAATCGTTCCTTCTGGAATAACCGTTTTCGCAGCTCGATTTTTGTTAAAGACTACATTTTTCAAGCCGATCTTAAACAGCAGGATCTATACTGGCTTACGGGAATAAATGATGTGGAGCCATCGGCAACTAGGAATCATCTGGGGGCTGGTGCTGGAGGGCGCTTTTTCTTTGTACGATGGCTCTCGCTGAAGGCTTCGTATGAGCGTAGCGTTCGGCTTCCCGGTGTGCGGGAGTTTCTAGGCGATGGGCAAACCATTTATCCCAACTTTAAGCTTAATCCCGAAACAGCCAATAACCTCAATATAGGGGGCTTTGGCGAGTGGCGTCCATCTGTTAGCCACGTGGTGCAGTACGAGGGTGGCTTTTTTATTCGTAGGGTGAGCAACTACATTCTGCGGGTTCCTGTAAGCGATAGGCAGAGTCAGTTTGCTAATGTGGCCGCGGCAACGGTTCGGGGTATCGAGGGCGAGCTGAGCTACGAGTACGCCTCGGCCATTCGTGTGGCGGTTAATGCTACCTACCTCGCAGAGCGCAATCAGAACCGAACGAAGACCGATGGTAGTATCGACATAACCTACAACAACCGAATGCCTAATCGCCCTTGGTTCTACGCCAATGCGGAGATGGGCTGGAATATTAGACAGCCGTTGGGGCTTCGCGCAAGTAACCTTAGGATCGACTACGTGTTTCGTTACATCCACTGGTTCTATCTTACTTGGGAGGCCTATGGGAACCGAACTGGTAAGGCCACAATACCCACGCAATACGTGAGCGATGCGGCTATTAGTTGGTCGTTTGTCAGCAACAAGTATGCGATGTCGTTGGAGTGTACCAATATTTTTAACCAGAAACTTTACGATAACTACATGCTGCAAAATCCCGGAAGGGCCTTTTTCGGCAAGCTACGAATATTTATAAACTAAAATATCAAACTAAAATGAAACGATTTGGCTTGTATGCGCTGATGTTTGCGCTATCCTTATTCTTCTTCTCCTCTTGCGATAAAGATGATGTTACCCCAATCCCTGATCCCATTGATCCTGTTGCCATGCATTTTGATGTGTGGACTCCCATTGGGGGCAATGCAGGTATGGGAACTGGTGATTACATTGTGAAGGGCGTTGAGTCGCTAGAGAGCGGCCAACTCGACTTTAACGGCTCGGGGGTAGACCTCTCGCAAAAACTTTTCCCTCATGCCATCATTAGGGGCAAGTACTACTATGTGGTGTCAAAGGATGGACGCTTTGGTAGGTACCAAATTACTTCAAATCAGCTTGTGATAGAAAGTGAGATTCCCTTTACTGCCCTTAAGGAGCGTAGGCATTGTCACGCATGGCTTAGCGATAATGTGCTGTTGCTGATGGGTGCCAATGGCGATTCGGATAAGATTCTCTGGGTTAAGCTAGATGTTGAGAAGATGGAGGTTGTTGCCCAAGGGGAGTTGGCTCTTCCTGCTCCTCCTGCTGGCCAAATCTTCAATACATCGGGCATGGTTGCTTTCCGCAAAGCAGATAACACCATTTTATACTCGTTTGTGTACAAAAAGTCGAAAACAGCCGGTACTGAGCCTACACCTGAATTTTACATGGCATTTATTAATTCCTCCGATATGTCGGTGACCAAGACTGTGAGCGAGGCTCGTGCCGAGATGATGGCCTCTACTGCTTACGGCGAGCTGCGTCAGGATAAGGCATTCTTTGATGAGAATGGCGATTACTACATCGCTTGCAATAGCGTGCTTCCTGGCGAGGGTACCACAACAGCACAGCGTGGCGCGTTGCTTCGTGTAAAGGCTGGTGCAATGGACTTCGATAAGGGGTATAACGCTTACACAAAAGAGCGGGGAAAAATAGTTACCATGACCTATATGGATAATGGTAAGGCCATTCTCTACATGCAGGATCCTTTGTACACTACTGGCAGTACGGTGTGGAGCAGCACTAATAACCCTTTCGTTTTTTACTGGATTGTGGCTGATCTAAACACCCAAACCATTACCGAACTAAAGGACATCCCTTTTAGTAATGGGAACTTCTCTCAGCTGGCTGTTGTGGCTGGCGATAAGGTGTACATCGGAGCAAATCCAAAGGATAGCCAATCCTGTATTTACGTTTACAACACCACTACGGGTGGCATAGTAAAGGGGATGACTCTTGCTGAAGGGTTTACGTTGGATCGTTTGGTTCAGATAAAGGATTAGCCCACAGTGTTGTGTTAATGATTTAAAGTTTAGCTTATTCAATGGTTCGTCTTCTAATTCACCTTCATCGTGTACTGGGAACTCTTTTCTCAGTGCTATTCCTTGTTTGGTTCCTGTCAGGATTTGTGATGATCTATCATCACTTTCCATATCTAGGCAGTCAGGAGTATAAGCAGCTTCCCTCGTTGCCCGATAGTCTGCCCCCTGTTAACGGGATTCACCGGGTTATTCCCGATAGTTTGGTCGTGGAATCCCTTTCGGTACAGATGTTTCGTGGTAAGCCCGTTTTTAGGGTGGAGACATCGGCGCGCGATTTCCTTTTAGCTGCTGATAGCTCGCTTCGCGTGGTTGAGGAGGGCGTTCCTTTTCACGAGGTTAGTGAGTATGCCCGCCAATGGTGCGCTGCGGATATTCGCAGTGTAGATACGCTGCGTTGTCTCGACCAGTGGATTCCCTACAGCAACCTTAAGTCCGATTTTCCCATATACCGCTTCTCGTTTGCCGATGAGCAGGAGACCATCCTTTACATCTCGTCGGTAACAGGGCGAGCATTGCAGTGCGTAACGCGTGAGCAGCGCGTGTGGGCTTGGCTTGGCCCTATTCCGCATATGCTCTACTTCTGGCAGCTTCGCCAGCATAGGGCTCAATGGGTGTCGCTGGTTTCGTGGCTTGCGGGAATTGGTGCGCTTATGTGCCTGGCGGGAATGGTTATTGGTGTGCGAAGCTACGTTTTAGCCTACCGAAGGCGGAAGCGCTTTATATCGCCATATAAGAAGTTCTTCTTCAAGTGGCATCACGTGCTGGGCTTTGTCTTCGGCTTCTTCGTATTTATGTTCGCCCTCAGTGGCTTGATGTCGGTTAACGATTTGCCCCAGTGGATGGTGCGAACCCACAATACGGCTATGGCTAGTAGGCTAAGGGAGTCGCCCAGTATCGATCTCTCCGCTTTTACTGCCGATTACCGACGCGTGGTGCAGCAGCATAAGGGCGAGGTTAAGGAGATTAGTTTTAACCAGTATGGCGCAAAGCCCTACTATTCCGTGGTGCTTAACGGTGCGGTGCAGAACTTTGACGCGTCCCAGCCTGAACCCAAGCCCCTGTACCTTTCCCAGCAGGACGTGCTTAATAGGCTTAGCACCGTTTGCGATGCGCCCAAAACCATCTCGCTAATGACCGAGTTCGATAGCTACTACGTTGGGTTCACAAAGCGTATGGAGCTTCCGGTGTATAAGGTAATTGCCAGTAATCCGGATCAAAGCGTGTTCTACGTTAACCCTAACACTGGGCGTACCCGCTATTTTAACCGGAATCTGCGTGCTGGGAAATGGATTTACCCCGCTTTTCACAGCCTTCGGTTTAAGTTCTTTGCTGAGCATAGGGTGCTGCGCGATGTGGTGCTTTGGATTCTGCTTATTGGAGGTACACTGGTTTCGTTTACCGGTGTGGTGCTTGGATTAAAATATATAGTGCGCTTGGCAACGCGTAGGCGTTGATGAAGGTGCTGGTGCGTTAGCTTTTTAGAATATCAACCCTAGGCAGAGTAAATTTGCCAAATCAATGGTTGGACGTGGTGTGGTGAGCAGAGTGCTCATCTTCTAAACTCCAAACGTTGATGTACATTATAATAAGTTACTCAATGGTAGAAGGGAGAATTGTTGTTGCCGGAATAGGTCCCGGAGGTAAGGAGGATATTACGCCAGCGGTGTTTAATGCCATTGCTGCCTCCGATGTGGTTATAGGCTATAAGTACTACTTTCAGTTTATTGCAGATGTGGTACGCCCCGATGCGCTTTGTGTTGACACGGGAATGAAACGGGAACGCGAGCGTGCCGAGGAGGCTTTCCGCCATGCCGAGGCAGGGCGTAGCGTTTGCGTTATCAGCTCGGGCGATGCGGGTATTTACGGCATGGCTCCGCTTATTTTTGAGATGAAGAGCGAGCGGAAAAGCGAGGTGGAGGTGGTTGCTCTTCCGGGTATCAGCGCCTTCCAAAAGGCTGCCTCGCTGCTTGGTGCTCCTATGGGTCACGATTTTTGCGTTATCTCCCTTTCCGATTTAATGACTCCCTGGGATACAATTGAGCGGCGCATCATAGCCGCTTCTCAGGCCGATTTTGTTACCGCCATTTACAATCCGCTTAGCAATAGCCGCTACTGGCAGCTGCATCGGTTTAAGGAGATTTTCCTCACTCATCGTTCGCCCGATACCCCTGTTGGCTTCGTGCGGCAGGCTGGCCGCAATGAGCAGCAGGTTACCCTCACAAATCTTGGCTGCTTTAACCCCGATGAGGTGGACATGTTCACTGTGGTTATCATCGGGAATTCGCAAACCTACAGCTCCAATCAGCGGTTTATGGTTACTCCCCGCGGTTACTATACTGCGGTTAAGGAGGAGTCGGAAAAGGTTGGGCAGGATATCATGATTCGCAGCTTCCGCACCATTGAGGGCGAGCTGCTCAACAGGCATATTCCCCTTGGGCGGAAGTGGGCACTACTACACGCCATTCATACCACAGCCGATTTCGATATGGAGTCCATTCTTCATGTTGATGATAATGCAGTGGAGACGCTACATCAGGCTTTTGCCTCAAAGCGCATAGGTACTGTTATAACAGATGTTACCATGGTGGTGTCGGGTGTTCGCAAGGGGGCGCTTGAGCGAATGGGAATCGAGGTTAAGTGCTATCTGTACGATCCTCGTGTGGCTGCTATGGCTCAGGAGAAGGGCATTACGCGAACTCAGGCGGGCATTCGGCTGGCCGTGCAGGAGCATCCCCATGCGCTTTACGCTTTTGGCAATGCACCCACAGCGCTTATGGAGCTGTGCGATCTTATGCGGAAGGGGCATGCACAACCCGTTGGTGTTATTGCTGCTCCCGTGGGTTTTGTGAATGTGCGCGAGTCGAAGCACATGGTAAAACCCTTTAGTAATACCCTAAAACTTATTGTTGAGGGGCGTAAGGGGGGAAGTAACCTTGCGGCTACGCTGGTTAACGCCATTCTTACTTTTGACGATGCGGCGCAGCTAAGGCCGGGACGCGATTTGTAATTCCTTTTTGAAACGAGAAAATGGAGCGGATAAAATTTTTTATTATTGGTATCGACGATAATCGGGAGCAGCATTTTTCTGCTGAGGTGGCGGCTATTATTGCTTCGCATGTCCACTTCTCGGGAGGTGTGCGTCATTACGAAATTGTGAAACCATACCTTCCTGCCAATCACCATTGGCTACCCGTTATGGTGCCACTTGCCCCTGTTGTTGATTGCTACAGGGAGCACCAGTCTGTGGTGGTGTTCGCTTCGGGCGATCCCCTCTTTTTCGGCTTTGCCAATACCATTATGCGCGAGCTACCCGATGCTGAGGTTCAGGTTTTTCCCTCCTTCAACTCATTGCAATTGCTGGCGCACAGGTTGCTTATGCCCTACCACGATATGCATATTGTGTCGCTTACGGGGCGCCCTTGGCTTCGGTTTGATGAGGCGCTTATTCATGGGTACGAGAAGATTGGCGTGCTAACCGATAATAGGGAGCATACTCCCTCCTCCATTGCCGAGCGTATGCTTGACTATGGCTACAATAACTACCAGATGCAGGTGGGCGAACTGCTGGGAAATAATCAACAGGAACGGGTTACAACCTGGCGCTTGACCGATGTGGTGGGGCAATCCTTCGCATCACCCAATTGTCTCGTTCTATCCAGAACAGCACCACGTTCCCGTCCCTTTGGCATTCCGGAATCCGATTTTCACCTTCTGGATGGCCGTGCAAGGATGATAACCAAGATGCCGGTTCGGCTGCTTTCGCTAAGCCTGCTTAACCTTCGCCAGCGTGGAGTATTCTGGGATGTCGGCTTTTGCACCGGTTCGGTTTCGGTTGAGGCAAGGTTGCAATTTCCGCACCTGCAAATTGTTGCCTTTGAGCAGCGTCCCGAGGGTGAGGCGCTGCTGCGCGCCAATGCGCAGCGGTTTGGTGCGCCGGGTATTGAAACGGTAATTGGCGATTTCACTGAACTGGATCTATCGTTATACCCTAAGCCCCACGCTGCTTTTATTGGCGGTCATGGTGGTAAGATGCACGCAATGGTAGCAAAGCTGAGCCTGCTGTTGCCCAACGATGGCGTTATCGTTTTTAATTCGGTATCGGCCGAGAGCCGCCAACTTTTCACTGATGCCATTGCCCAGCAGGGTTTTTGTTTGCAGCAGTGCATTCGTATGCAGATTGATGATTTTAACGCGATTGATGTAATGAGCGCCGTTAGGCAAGCGCAGCCCATTGCATAGGTCATAACTACTATATCGAAACAATGAGCATTCATACTACACAGTCCCAAACCTCAAGTCGCAGCGCCCATTCCCTTGCTGTTTTGCTTGTTTCTGAGAGCAGCATAGAGTTGGCTCGCACCATTCGGAGCGAGCTGCCCCATGCGGTTATCTACTCAAAGCAGCTCATTGATGGGTGCGTGCAGATATCCTCTGTGTCGGGGTGCGTACGGGAACTTTTCTCTCAGGTTGAGGCGCTTGTCTTTATTGGGGCTATGGGCATTTGCGTTCGAAGCATTGCGCCTCTGGTTGCCGATAAGCATTCCGATCCTGCCGTGATTTGTATCGATAGCGCTGGGCAGTACGTGGTTCCTGTGCTATCGGGGCATGTGGGTGGTGCTAACGAGCTAAGCGTTCGCCTTGCGCGTATGGTTGGTGGGCGCGAGGTGGTTACTACGCAAAGCGATGTTAGTGGCCTGTGGGCACTGGATACGCTGGGTCGCCAATTTGGTTGGGCTACGCGTACCTCTGCTTCAAATTTTAACCATCCGCTTACGGCCTTTGTTAACCGTAAGCCCACTGCGCTGCTCCTTGATGTGCGCGATGGTGGCACCGACTATCTTGAGCGTACCAAACCCGAGCATGTTCACGTTTTTTACAGTGCCGAAAATATTGAGTGGTCAAAGTATTACCTGCTTATAGCCGTAACCCCTTTCCTATATCCTGATGCTCCTATTCCCATTATATACTACCATTCTAGGGTTTTGCAAATAGGCGTGGGCTGTCGTAAGCAGTGCAGCACAGAGGGGATAGGGGAGCATATCGATGATTTTTTAAGAAGCAATCTCATTGCCAGGGAATCGGTGGCGGGCATCGCCTCCATTGATCTAAAAAAGGATGAGCCGCTGCTTCATCTGCTCTCTACGCGTTTTGATGTGCCGTTGAGCATATACGCTGCGCCGGAGCTGGAGGGGATCGATGTGCCCAATCCCTCTGCACGGGTTAAGGAGGTAACCTCTGTTGCCAGCGTGTCGGAAGCAGCTGCGCTGAAATCCTCAGTCATGGGGTTGCTTCTTGTCGAGAAGCAGAAGGGCGCGCTTAGCGAGGGGAACGACTTTACCTTTGCTGTGGCCATTAACCGCAGCGCGCTGCGCAGCGGCCATGTGGAGATTGTGGGGGCAGGCCCCGGCGATCCCCAGCTGGTATCGGTAAAGGGGAAGCACTTTTTGCAGGCTGCCGATCTTATTCTCTATGCGGGGAGCCTTGTGCCAGTAGAGCTAACACACTATGCCAAGGTGGGGGCTACGGTACGTAGCTCAGCATCCATGAGCCTCGAGGAGCAGTTCGATATAATGAAAAAGTTCTACGATATGGGCAAACTGGTAGTGCGGCTGCATACGGGCGATCCTTGTATTTATGGAGCCATTCAGGAGCAGATGGCACTTTTCGATGCGCATGGCATGTGGTACCACATAACTCCGGGTATCTCATCGTTTCAGGCTGCGGCTGCTGCATTGCAATCGCAGTTTACCATTCCAGAAAAGGTGCAAACCATTATCCTAACGCGTGGCGAGGGGCGTACGCCTATGCCCGATAGGGAGAAGCTGCACCTGCTAGCCCGCTCGCAGAGCACCATGTGCATTTTCCTGAGTGCCGCCATTGCCAGCGATGTGCAGCGTGAGCTGTTGGAGCACTATCCTCCTGAAACCCCTGTTGCTGCATGCTATCGGCTTACTTGGCCTGATGAGCGCATTTACCGTGGCGAGCTGAGGAGCCTTGCCCAAATGGTTGCGGAGAATAACCTTACCCTTACCACAATGATTGTTGTGGGCGAGGCCATAGGCAACCGGCAGGGGCTTTCGCGGCTCTACGCCGATGAGTTTAAGCACCTATTTCGAAAGTAGAACTGATTAACGTTAAGGCTATGAAGTGTAGTTTTTCTACCACCTGTGTGTCTCTTGGTCCTGGCGATGCCGAACTGATTACGCTGAAGGCGCTGCGCGCGCTGCGTGATGCCGATGCTATTTTTTGCCCTGCTACGCAGCTGGGTGAAAGGAGCGCATCGCGGGCTAGGGATATTCTCCTTGAAATAGGAATTGATGAGCGTAAGGTGCATCTCTTTTGTGTTCCCATGAGCAAGGAGCGGCAGCAGGCTGTTAAGGTGTATGCCGATGTGGCCAGCGAGATTGGTGCGCGTTATCAGCAGGGTGAGCGCATTGCCTTTGTGGCGGAGGGAGCCTCGGTGCTCTACTCATCGGTTCACTATATCTCCGATCTTCTTGCGCAGCAGGGCGTTCCCGTGCAGCACGTTGCTGGGGTGCCTGCATTTATTGCTTGCGGTGCCCTTGCTGGGATTCATGTTGCCAAGCAGAATGAGCCGCTGGTAATCTATCCTGCTAATGTTTCTTCCGAAACCATTGCTGCCGATCTGCAGTCTGGTCGATCGGTTGTGCTAATGAAGCTGCCGCAGCAGGAGGAGGCCGCAAGGGCTGTCATTGGCGCACTGCCCAATGCTCAGTTTCACTACTTCGAGAATGTGGGCGTTGCCGGTAAGGAGTTCTATACCTGTAGCGCAAAGGCAATTCTTGCGCGCACGTTTCCATATTTTTCTGTTATTATAATTAGGGGAGGTGCCGTTCACAGCCCTAGCAATACGCAATAGTATGCAACCTATGAAACGAACTGTCTATTTCCTAATTGTGGCTCTCGCCCTCCTTTCTGCCTGTAATGGTTCTGCTAAAAAGGAGGCAAATATGCCTGATGGCACCGATTCGCTTTGTGCCCACACGGTTCCCATTCGCTATGCCAAGGGCTTTAGCGTTAGGGACTATGGCGCCTATCGCTTGGTTGATGTGAGCGATCCGCTCGATACCGCTTCTGTTACCTACCACTATGCGCTTGTTCCGCGCGGTAAGAGGCCAATGGGAATCCCTGCGGAGTACACTCTGATTGAAACCCCCGTTCGACGGGTGGTTTGTATGACTGCTCTGCAGATGTCGAATTTCATTAAGCTGGATGCAACTGATCGGATTGTGGGCATCAGCAGCACCCGCTTTCTTTACAATGCGGCCATTAAGCAGCAGCTGGATCAGAAGCGGACAAGCCGAATTGGCATTGAAGGTAACTTTGATAATGAGGTGATCCTTGCCATCAATCCCGATGTGATTTTTGTGTCTCCCTTTAAGAAAGGGGGGTATGAGGCCATAAAGAACCTTGGTCTCCCCTTGGTTACTTTCTTGGGGTACAAGGAGAGCTCGCCGCTCGGACAGGCTGAATGGATTAAGTTTACCGCCATGCTGCTTGGATTGGAGGAGCAGGCCAATGCTCGGTTCAATGCCATTGAGGAGCGTTACAACGAGTTGAAGAGCCTAGCTGCAAAGGCATCTCTGCGGCCAACAGTACTCAGTGGTGAGCTGCATGGTGGTAACTGGTACGTGGTGGGAGGGAAGAGTTACCTTGCCCATCTCTTTGAGGATGCTGGTGCGCAATACTTTATGCAGAACGATAACGAGTCTGGTGGTTTCTATGTCGATTTTGAAACGGTTTACTCGCAGGGTGCCAACACCGATTTCTGGCGCGTGGTGAACAGCTTCGATGGTACGTTTACCTACGATGCCATGCGGCAAACCGACTCCCGATACGCCGATTTTAAGGCGTTTAAGGAGAAAAAGGTGATATACTGTAATCTGCGCAGCAAGCCCTTCTACGAGAATACTCCGGTAGAGCCCGAAGTGGTTCTTGCCGATTTGATAAAGGCTTTTCATCCCGATCTGTTGCCCGATTACGCTCCCGTTTACTATGAACTTATGCAGCTATAAATGTATGGGGCGCGGGTGTAACTCTGGTTTGTTCTCATACATCTCTTGTGTCATATCTAAAATCTAAAAAATAGTGAATCGCAATACCATCTATTTCCTCCTCATTACAGCGGCCATACTCTTTTTGGTAATGCTTAACCTAGCACTGGGAACCATACACATTCCCTTTCGCGATGTGTGGGGCATACTGCTGGGGCGTAATGATGCCTCGCAGCTTATTTGGGAGAACATTGTTTGGAAGTCGCGCTTCCCTCAAACCGTTACGGCATTGGTAGCAGGTGCTGGGCTCTCCATTAGCGGGTTGCAGATGCAAACCGTTTTTAGAAACCCTTTGGCTGGCCCTTCGGAGTTGGGAGTCAGCTCTGGTGCGAGTTTGGGCGTTGCAACCATTATTCTCCTTTCGGGAACTATTGGTGGTGCTGCGCTAAGCCGCATGGGCTTTGTGGGCGAGGTGGCCATTACCGTTAGCGCAATTGTGGGTGCAATGGCGGTTATGGCAATAATCCTAACCATCTCGCAGCGTGTGCGTGGGAATGTTGTTCTGCTTATTCTGGGGGTAATGATTGGCTACATTGCCACGGCAATTATTGGTGTGCTAAAGTTTTTTAGTAACGATGAGGATGTGCGTTCCTACGTAATATGGGGGTTGGGTAGTTTCTCTAAAGTGTCGGGCAATCAGGTGTACACCTTTGTTGTGGCAATGGTGGTGCTTATTCCGCTCTCTTTTCTGCTCATCAAAACCCTGAATCTGATGCTTCTTGGCGATAACTATGCTCGTAATCTGGGGCTTAATGTGAAACGGGCTCGATTTGCGGTTATTGCCTGTTCGTGTGTGCTTACTGCTATTGTTACGGCTTACTGTGGCCCCATTGTATTCTTGGGATTGGCAGTGCCGCACCTGTGCCGCACGCTGTTTACCACATCCAATCATATTGTGCTTATGCCAGCAGTTACGCTAACCGGAGCGGCACTTGCCCTGTTCTGTAACCTTGTGGCGCGCATGCCGGGGTTTGAAGGGGCGCTGCCCATAAATTCGGTTACGGCGCTAATAGGTGCTCCCATTGTTATCTCGGTGCTGTTTGGGAAGCGCCGAAGTGAGTTAAACTAATATAGTACGATGAAAAGGGATTACAGGCCTGTTCCTGTTAAGTTGTAACAATGAACATGCAGAAAAACACCATAGAACTTCGGGATTTGGCCATTGGTTACCGCAATAGGCAGGGGGTGCGAACGGTTGCGCAGGGAATTAGTGCCCATATCTTTTCGGGTGAGCTAACCTGTTTGCTGGGTGCTAATGGTATAGGGAAATCTACGCTGCTGCGTACGCTATCGGCATTTCAGCCTAAGTTGTCGGGGCAAATATTTATTCAGGGAACTGAAATTGCCTCTTACTCCGAGCAATCCTTGGCAACCCTTGTTAGCGTAGTGCTTACCGAGAAACTGGATATTCGGAACATGAGCGTTCGTGAGCTTGTAGCCCTTGGTCGCAGTCCCTATACAGGATTTTGGGGAAAGCTAATGCCCGACGATCAGGCGGCCATTGATAGAGCCATTGCGCTTGTGCGGATTGAGGGGCTTGCCCATCGCATGGTGCATACCCTTAGCGATGGCGAGCGGCAAAAGGCTATGATTGCTAAGGCGCTGGCTCAGGATACTCCCATTATCTTTTTGGACGAGCCCACTGCCTTTCTCGATTTTCCTAGTAAGGTGGAGATGATGCAGCTGCTGCATCGCCTTTCGCGTGCTACCCATAAAACCATATTCCTATCCACTCACGATCTTGAACTGGCTTTGCAGATTGCCGATAAGATTTGGTTAATGGACGATCGGGCTCCCATTCGTGTGGGAACACCCGAGGATCTCTCGCTCAACGGCGACCTCAGCGGTTTCTTTGCCCGAAAGGGGATTCTTTTTGATAGGGAAACGGGACTGTTCCGTGTTGAGAACGATTTCGATAGGCAGGTTCGCCTCGTAGGGCATGGGCAGCGCTATGCCATGATTCGGAAGGCGCTGCTGCGCAACCGTATTTTTGCTGCCCGTGGCATAGATTCGCCCATCTGCGTTGAGGTTGTGGATAACCGTATTCGCATATCGCATTGCGAGGGTTCTTTGGTGTGGTGCGATAGCATTGAGGAGCTGCTGGGCGAACTGGTTCATAATAAGTTGTATCACGTTTAATTTCTTGGATGTGGATAGGTTAAATGCGGCAATCCTGATTATTGGAGGTACCATTGAGGGGCGAGTGGCGGTTCGGGTGTGCGATGAGGCGGCAAAGCCCTATTTCTACTCCACCCGCACCGCTTCGCAACAGGTGGAGTGTGCTTATGGCGTGCGCGTTTCGGGTGATCTCGATGGCCATTCCATGCTCGATTTCTGCACAGAGCAGGGAATTCAACTTATTGTTGATGCAGCGCATCCCTTTGCGCAGAATGTGCATCGTAATGTTGGTGCTACCGCTCATGCATTGGGGATTCCTGTAATTCGGTTCGATAGGCAGTTCCCATCACACGATCCGCGTCTTCACTGGTTCGATGATTATAGCGATGCCATCCAATTCCTGGAGGAGCAGGGCATTGAGCGTTTGCTAGCCCTTACAGGTGTGAACTCCATTCCAAAGCTGAAGCCTTATTGGGAAAAGCATTCCTGTACGTTTCGCATTATGAACCGTAGGGAGTCGCTTGATGCAGTGAGTAGCAGTGGATTATCTCTAGATAGGATTCTGTTTTATGATGATGAGAGTAACGATGCTTCTCTTTTTCAACGCATAAAGCCTGATGCCATTATTACCAAGGAGAGCGGTGAATCGGGTGGCTTCTCCCAAAAGGTTGCAACAGCCCTTTCACTGGGTATTCCGGTGCTGGTTATTCGCTGTCCGCAGCTGCCCTATGCGCCTTCGGCAACCGTTTACGGTAGGCATGGGTTGCGTAAGCAGACTGAGATGCTGCTTCCCCTCTTTTTCGATCTTAAAACGGGTTATACTTCAGGGAGCTGCGCAACAGCGGCTAGCAAGGCTGCGCTTATAGCACTGCTTTGTGGCAAGGCGCAGTCCGAGGTCTCCATTCTACTCCCCAGCGATGAGCCTGTATCTATTCCCATCTCCCAAACGGTTTTTGAACCCGATGGTAGTGTAACCTGTACTGTGGTTAAGGATTCGGGCGATGATCCCGATGTGACCAATGGGCTAGATATTTGTGCCAACGTATCGCTGGATTGCACCCACGATGCGATTCGCTTTTTGCAGGGAAAGGGTGTGGGACGCGTTACGCTCCCCGGTTTAGGTTTGGAGATTGGCTCCCCTGCCGTAAACCTTACTCCGCGTAAAATGATGGAGCGTGAGGCCTGTGAGGTTAGGGAGCGCTTCTCCGATGATTTGCCAATTGGCGTAAACATCACCATATCGGTACCCCGGGGCGAGGAGGTAGCCCTAAAAACGTTTAACCCAAAGCTGGGTATTGTTGGGGGAATCTCCATTATTGGTACATCGGGAGTGGTGAAGCCCTTCTCTAGTGAGGCTTTTGTGAATGCAATTCGGCGCGAAGCGCAGGTTGCCAAGGCTATGGGGGTAACCCACATAGTTATTAATTCGGGTGCAAAAAGCGAGAGGTTTCTCAAGGCGCTTTATCCCAATCTGTTGCCACAAGCATTTATTCAGTACGGGAATTTCATTGGCGAAACGCTGCGGATAGCCTCCGAGGAGGGTTTTGGCTTAGTCACAATGGGGGTTATGATTGGTAAGGCTGTTAAACTGGCCGAAGGGGAGCTGGATACCCATAGCAAAAAGACGGTTATGAATAGGCCTTTCCTTCAATCCCTTGCGCAGGAGGCTGGCTGCTCTGCTGAAACCATTTCCCATATTGGCTCCATTACGCTGGCTCGTGAGCTGTGGGGGGCAATCCCTCCGCAGGAAAGTAACTTTTTTCAGGTGCTGCTACAACGCTGCTACAATGTATGCCAGCCGCTGCTTCCCCAAGGGCAGTTAACCCTGTTGCTTATTGATGAGGAAGGGCAAGTGGTTCTGCTGCGGTAACAAAATCAAGCATCCAAAATCGCCTCCTTCACCTCAAACCGCTGCTCAACCTCGTTAAACGATATTAGGTTTAGCACCGTGAGGTTAATTAGCGTTCGTTCGGCTTCGGAGGTGGGGATAAAGGCCAGCTTGGCAAATTGGTTTGTGGTAATTGTGCTGTGTTGGCGCAGATATTCCAACAGGGCTTGCTCCTTCTCGGATAGGGAGAGCGTTAGCGCCTGCTTGCGGTTCTCTGCTTTCCAAATCTTTACCTGAATGGCTGATGCTAGCAGATTCTCGTCGTTTACCCTTATGTAGGCCTTGTACTCGCCTTTGGTATCGGGGGCTTTGTGTGGGCGTTTGCTGCTGGCCTTTACCTTAACCTCAAGTATGGATTTGCCCTCTATATCCCATTTGGTTACCTCAAAGTTTATGGCGGGTTTGCAGTACATTTGGGCTGCGGCTTCAACCATGTAGTACTCCTCATCGGAGTTTATGCCGGCAATACGCCCGTTATCCTTAACCCCAATAAGAAGCGTGCCGCCATCGGTGTTGGCGAAGGCGGCAAGGGAGCGGGCTATCTTTTTAGAGTCGGTAATGCTATGCTTAAAATCGAGCTGCTGATGCTCGCCCTGCTTTATTAACGATTGTATGTAACGACTCACCGTGCTATCTGTTTGGATTCATTAGGCGACCAATGAATAGCGGTGTGCCCGTTTTGGTGTCGCGGATTATGTAAATAAAGGGGCGATTGGCCTTAAAGGTTCTAGTCATTGGCATCGATTTTACGCCAACAACAACGGCTGTTGCTGCCGCAGCCTCGGTTCCTTCTTCGGAAACCTCAATAAAGGCTTTGTGGAACACGTCGGTTATTTTAAGGTCGTTGCGATTGGATATCCCCGTAAAATCGGCACCATCGGTAAAGGCAATGGGCATGCCCATCTCCTTTAGGGTGTTGCTTAGGGTTAGCGAGGCTTCCGATTTAAACTTGGGCAGCATTAGGCTTACCTCATCGCTGTAAAGCTCACGGGTAATGGCTTGGTACTTCTGCTGGTTTAGCGTTTTGCCCAAATCGGATATGGTGGTTCCCTCTGCAGGTAGAATCACTAGCATGGTTATATCGTTGCTGTATGGCAGCTCAACGGCCATAAGGGTTTCGTCCTCGTAGTAGTTGTACTGCTCCTTGCTGGTCATGTATTGCGCCGATACGGTTGTGCTGTTATCAACATAAAAATCGCCTTTGCGGGTGCGCTCAGGGTTAAACTGCTTCTCCCATTTTCCCTTAAAGTATATGGCGTTGGTTAGCACCAAGCGGGTGATTGGGCTAAGTCCACCCTGTGGAATAAGGTCTTTTATTAGCGATTTGGTATCGGTTGCAACGGCATCGTTAATCTTAACGCGCTCCAATTGGAAGTTGCCAATAAAATCGGCTTTGCCAAATGATGTTTTAAACCGTTTTTTTAGGGTGCGCTTGTAGCCGCACTTTACCTTGTAGGTTTGCTCAACCCAAACCCTGTTTGATATGGATAGCTCCAATCCCTTGCCGTTTTTGCTTAGCAGCGATTGGTGTAATCCTCCCATGCTGGTAGCAAGGGCTTTGGTGTCCTTTGTGAAGTGCAGGGTTGAGGCAATTTGGTTCTGCGTCTCGTTGGCTGCTCCAACATAGGTCATGGCCATTGCCGATGATATGCTGTAGGGCGAGAAGAAGATGTTGCCCTTCTCCTTTTCGGCAACCTTCTGGTACATTTGGAATGTGAATGCGCTAACCGATTCGCTGGCGGTTTGTGCGCTGGCCGATGCTATAAGTAGCATGGAAACCAAGGTGAGTGCTATACGTTGCATGGCTTAAATATTTTGTTGGTTGATGTTTTTCCTGTTGATTTAAAACGTATCAAACCCTACAATTGCTATGCTAAAGTAGCTTAATGTGCCGATAAATGTAGCAAGTTACTCTTCGCCTTTTGCCTCGCGCTGCTTTTTTACTAACTCTTTGGTTGATAAGAGTCCGCATGCAGCCTGTATATCCTGCCCACGCGATGCCCTAATCGTGGTAAATATTCCTTTGGCGGTAAGCGCATCCCTAAACTCAAACAGCTTCTCGTCTGGTGTTCCAAGTAGCGGAGTATCTGGTATGGGGTGGAACCTGATTAGGTTAACGCGGCACTTTAGCCCGTTGAGTAGCCTTGCCATCTCCTTTACGTGGCGGGGTGTGTCGTTAATGCCATCAAACATGATGTACTCAAAAGATACGCGGCGCTGCCCCGAAAAATCGAACTTGCGAATCTCATCAACAACGTCCTTAATGAGGTAAACGTTTTGGATTGGCATTATTGACCGGCGCTCCTCATCAAACGGGTTGTGAAGGCTTACGGCTAGGTGGCAGCT
Organism: Bacteroidales bacterium; assembly: GCA_016931855.1. Taxonomy (GTDB): domain Bacteria; phylum Bacteroidota; class Bacteroidia; order Bacteroidales; family Tenuifilaceae; genus UBA5206. Next base: position 13,899 of record JAFGDZ010000026.1, on the reverse strand, counting down.
GCTTTTCTCTAGAAACTCCTTCATGGCTGGGATTACGCCAATGGTTGAAACCGTTATGCGCTTTGGGCTCATGCCCATTCCCCAGTCGGAGGTGAGTATCTCCAGCGATGCCAGCACATTCTCCAGATTATCGAAAGGTTCGCCCATGCCCATGTAAACTAGGTTCGATACCTTTTTCCACTCCGGGATGCTGCGTAGCTGGTTAATGATTTCGCCTGCGGTGAGGTTTCCCTGAAAGCCCTGTTTGCCGGTCATGCAGAACAGACATCCCATTTTGCATCCCACTTGCGACGATACGCAAAGCGTTGCCCTATCGGCCTCTGGGATGTAGGCAGCCTCAATGTACTTTAGGGTATCGGTTGGGAAAAGGTACTTCTTGGTACCATCGGTTGACTCCGATACCTTGGAAGGGTTAATAAGCCCAACGGTGTACCTCTCCGATAGCTGCTCGCGAGTTTTTAGCGAGAGGTTTGTCATCTGCTCTATGCTAGTAACCTCCTTCTTGTACAGCCAGTCGGCTATTTGCTTTGCTGTGAACTTTGGCAGCCCCTCCTCAGTAACAAGGGTGGTAAGCTGCTGTAGGGTTAACCCAAAAAGAGGTTTCTTGCTCATGACTGTATGTTGTTGCTTATTGCCTAATAGGTGTTTTGTCTGTTTTACGTTGCAAAGGTAGGAAAAAAGAGGAAGTTCCCAGTTGGCGGTTGTGGCGCTATATTGTATTTGTAACCCGTCACTCGTCACCCGCCACCTCTTTAAAAATAAATTTCCGCATTAACGTTGGCAAAGGGAACACCAAGGGCAATTAGCTTGTCGCGGGTTTCTACAACCATCTCGGCGCTACCGCAAAGGTAGTACTTGCGTGTTAGGTCTAGCTTATCCCAGTGCTGAAGGAATGATGTTACCCTGCCATTGTAAAATGGCCCAACGGTACATCTTGAGCAACACTGAATGTAGTTATCGCCCAGTTGATCCTTAAGTAGGTTTTGGTAGTAGAAAAAGTCGGGAGTTCTAACTCCGTGTATAAGGGTAGCCCCTTCGCCCTTGCCCGATAGTAGTCGCGACATAAAGGGCGCTATGCCCGTGCCTACGGCAATCCAAATGGGCGATTGGTCGCTGTTGGTGAATGAGCCAAAGGGGTCGGTTACCAGAATGGTATCGCCCGATTTTAGCAGCGAGAGCATGGGGGTAAGTGTTCCATCGGGCTTTTCGGTGTAGAGAATTTCAATATGATCTTCCTTTTCGCCGCTGGCTATGCTGTAGAGGCGGGGTGGTATTTTTTCGCTAACGCCAATGCCAATAACCTGACCGGCTATAAAATCGAATTCCCTTTTAAATGTTAGGATATATGAGCCCGATGCAACCTGAATGTTAGATATTACGGGTAATCGACGGTAGTTAAAATCGTTCCAACTTTTCATTGTGTTATCTTATTTACCTCACTTTATCGTTCGTAGTGATTTAGTTCAAATAGTTTTTGTCCCTAGGAATAACCAAATGGGGCGTTGCCCCAAGCCCCACTCACTTTCTTGGTTGCCTCACACCTTTAGGTGTTCAGCGAGCTCGCCACAAAACGGCTCGGTTGAAACAAGAAAGTAAGCAAAGAAGTTCAAGGCTGCGCCTGCTTCGCTCGAAAAACTACGCGTTGTCTCGTTAAAAACGAGACTTCCTCGCAAAGGACACTCGGTCGTGAAAATCTGAACTCGCACCTCCCTTCGGTCGGTGGTTGCCTTCGGCGAGCTCGCAAAAAACGCTCGGTTCGGACAGCAGATTTTTTTAACGCCCCCTTTGCTCGTTTTTCGGCTCACCAGCCGAGGCCAGCACAGAACTAAGTAGTGTGCTGTTTGGAAAATAAATTGAACTGCATTTATTTACCTCAGGTAAACCGTCAAAGGGGGAAATGGTTCATGTTTTAAAGGCGGGTTGTCAATATTTTCATTTCGTATTTTTGCGAAATGAAAACATTTCGTAATATTGCGAAATAAATTTATGCCAATGAGTAACGAGAAGTACACCGAGGAGCAGGTTAAACTGGCTAGGTACGCCAAGGCTTTGAGCCACCCTGTGCGCGTACAGATTATGGAGATACTGGCCAGCCAGTCGTGCTGCTACAGCGGCGATATTGCCGACGATTTGCCCATTGCCCGCAGCACCCTATCGCAGCACCTTAACGAGCTTAAGGAGGCTGGGCTTATTCAGGGGGAGTTTACTCCGCCTAAAATAAAGTACTGTCGCAAAAAGGAGAACTGGGACGAGGCAAAAGCCCTTTTGAGCGCATTCTTTAGTAAGGAGTAGATTGTTGTACGTGCTTGTTGCCTGCTCTTGTTTTTTTGATGTGGTTTAGCGTCAATAACTCACTATCAGGCCAAAATGTACGGCTTTTTAAAGTAGTGTTTATGTGCTTTAGTGAATTTTGCTTTTGCCTTTTGGCAAGGGCGTAATAAGTATAATTAACCATTAAAATTAGCTGATATGGAAATTAAAGTTTTAGGCACTGGTTGCCCTAAGTGCAAAACCCTTGAGCAGGCGGTTAGACTTGCTGTTGAAGAGCTTGGTGTTGATGCTGCTGTTACCAAGGAAGAGGATATTGTTAAGATTATGAGCTACGGCATTATGCACACGCCAGGTCTTGTTATTGATGGCAAGGTGGTTCTGTCGGGACGCGTTCCCTCGGCTAAGGATTTGAAGGAGCTAATTGCTAAGCATCAGTAACCTATGAAAAGAATATTTACAATGGCAGCCATAGCCGTAATGGCAATGGCTGCTGCTAGCTGCGGAAGCAGCACGGAGAAGAGCGCTGAGGCCGAGGTATCATCGGTTGTAGCCAGCGTTGAGGCTGGAATAGACTCGGCTAAGGTGGCTGTAGTGTACTTCCACGGCGATAGGCGCTGCAAAACCTGCGTTGCTGTGGAGAAGAACGCGCGCGCAACGGTTGAGAAGCTTAGCGCCAATGGGGCTAACGTTAAGTTCTTTGAGGTGAATGCCGATAGGAGCGAGGCTACCCAGCTGGTTACTAAGTACCAGGTTGTGGGTAGTAGCCTGCTTGTTATTGCCAATGGCGAGGTGAGTAACATTACCTCTGAGTTTTTTCCTTTGGGTAAGGATGGCGCAGCGTTTGAGAAGGCTTTGACAGAGTGGATTGGTTTACTTACTGGTAGTACCGCAGAGTAGGCTTTTATTCCTAGAGGGGAGCAAACCCTGCTGGGTTTGTCCTTTGGGATGAGCGCTTGCTCATTAATTGCAATTTTAAATTTACTAATAACTGCATAGATGAGACTAATTGTTAGAGCGTTACTTTTTACTGTTCTGTTTTTTGGGAGTATTGCTGCTGCTAGCGCGCAGGATAGCAAGGTTAATGTGTACTACTTTCATAGCACCAATAGGTGCGTTACCTGTAAAACTATTGAGGCAGAAACCATTAATGTGCTAAACACCAACTTTAAAAACGATATTGAGGCTGGTACTGTTGTTGCCCACTATTTGAATGTTGATGAGAGCGCAAACAAAGCTATTTGCGAGAAGCTAAAGGTTTATGGCTCATCGTTGCTGGTTACAAAGGGCGATAAGGTTGTAAACCTAACCAATATGGCATTTAGCTATGCGCGCAGGGATGCTGCAAAGTTTGCGCAGGAGCTAACCACGGAGATTAATAAACTTAAAGCCCTAAAGTAATGGACTTTTTGCAAGGGATTCTCGATAGTACCAATGTACCCTTTATATCGGCGTTTTTGCTGGGGTTGCTAACTGCCATTAGTCCGTGTCCGCTGGCTACAAACATTACCGCCATTGCCTACATTAGCCGCGATATTACCAATAAGCGGAAGGTGTTTGCCAGTGGTTTGGTTTATACGCTTGGTAGGGCAGTGTCGTACACCGGGCTGGGGCTGCTCTTGTTTTTTGGGGCAAGCCAGTTTGAGGTGGCAGGCTTTTTTCAGAAGTACGGCGAGCGGTTTATTGGCCCTTTGCTTATTGTGATTGGCCTGTTTATGCTTGACCTTATCAGGATTAAAATTCCTGGAATATCGGGCTTAAGCCAGAAATTGGGCGAGAAGGCTCATGGTGGTAACTTTTGGGGCGTGCTGCTAATGGGGGTGGCCTTTGCACTTGCCTTTTGTCCGTACAGCGGCGTGCTTTACTTTGGTATGCTTATGCCGATGACGGTAAGTAGCGTATCGGGGTTGTACCTTCCTGTTGTGTTTGCGCTGGGTACGGGGCTACCCGTAATTATTGTGGCCTACCTAATTGCCTTTACGGTATCGGGGGTGAGTAGCTTTTATAGCAGGGTAAAAACCTTTGAGCTGTGGTTTAGGCGCGTGGTAGCCGTGCTGTTTATTGGCGTGGGGCTATACTACGTTACTATTTTTTTTCTGTAGCACGGTGCTGTTTCTGTGCCAAGGGATTGGGTGTGGCGCCCATTGGGTGCGCTGCGTTAGGGGGTGAAGCGGATACCCTTTTGCGTTATGTGCAAAAGGTATGAGCGGAACACCCGACCCCGCGTTTTGTGCGGGGAAACGCCCAAATTGGCTTTTGTTGTACTTTTTTTAATACTGATTGTATGGATACGAAACGGGAACTGACGATTCTGTTCTGGATTATGGCGTTTTTTGCCATGGCGTTTTTTATGCCGGTGAGTAGCGAGACCTTTAGAACGGCCGTGGATGCAACGCTGGACCTTACCAAGTGGTACGCGCAGGAGCACGTGGTGCTGTGCCTGCTGCCAGCGTTTTTTATTGCTGGGGTGATATCGGTGTTTGTGAGCCAGGGCGCGGTGCTGCGCTACTTTGGCGCCAATGCCAAGAAGTGGCTGGCCTATACCGTGGCATCGGTATCGGGAACCATACTGGCGGTGTGCAGCTGCACCATTCTGCCGCTGTTCTCGAGCATCCACAAGCGTGGTGCGGGTTTGGGGCCTGCCGTGGCGTTCCTATACTCGGGACCTGCCATTAACATTCTGGCCATTATTCTAACGGCTCGCATATTGGGCTTTGAGATGGGTGTTGCGCGTATTATTGGCGCGGTAACCTTTGCCATTGTTATTGGTAGCATTATGTCCATTATTTACCGTAAGGAGGAGAAGGTCAAGAAGGAGGAGCAGATGAACATTCAGCTTCCGCCCGAGGCGCGCCCCATGTGGCAAACCTCTTTCCACTTCTTTATTCTGGTGCTGATTCTGGTTTTTGCCAACTGGGGCAAGCCATCGAGCGACGATACCAGCGGCCTGTGGTTCTTTATTTGGAGCAACAAGTGGTACATCACCAGCATTTTTGGGCTGGGGCTGGTTTACTCGCTTATCCGCATTCTGCACATTAAGTGGTGGTGGGTAATTGGCGCTGCGGTGGTTACTGCGGTATCGGCTGTGCTGTCCAACGTGTACATTGGCGGAATTCTTGCGCCCATGGTGCCCATGCTTGTGGCCATTACGGGGCTAAGCCTTATTACCCTTTGGGGTGGCGATGAGAACCGCGAGTGGACGCTTGCCAGCTGGGATTTTGCCAAGCAGATTATGCCGCTACTTGCCCTTGGGGTTATTGTTGCGGGATTCCTGTTGGGCTCTACCCACGGCGATACCAACATTCCGGGCGTTGTGCCCAGTAGCTGGATATCGGGATTGGTGGGTGGCAACTCGGTGTTCTCCAACTTCTTTGCATCCATTGTGGGTGCGTTTATGTACTTTGCTACGCTAACCGAGGTGCCCATTATTCAGGGGCTTATGGCATCGGGAATGGGCAAGGGGCCTGCGCTGGCGCTGCTGCTTGCTGGGCCATCGCTATCGCTGCCCAATATGCTGGTTATACGTGGCGTTATGGGAACCAAGAAAACCATTACCTACGTTGCGCTGGTTGTGGTTATGGCCACCATTAGCGGGCTTATTTATGGAGCGCTGTAGCGTTTTGCCATATACAGTTTACAGGCGGGGAGGCGGTTGCCTCCCCGTTTTGTTTTTGGGGTTTTGTTGTGGTTGTGATTAAGAATGAATATATTAGTGCACCCTAAAATTATTGCGATGAAAAATAATGTTGACCAAGCACTTCTTGATGCCATGAGCAAAAACCCCAGCAACTGGCGCGGCGTGTTCTACTTTAACCGCAAGGATCCACGCTTAGTGGTTCCAAAGCAAAACCCCATGCTGGGTTGGACCTTTAACTTTGCCAGCCCTTATGCCTACATTACGCTTCTAGTAATTATTGCTATTGCTGTAGTGGCTAGTTATTTGGGGTAGGGGGGAGATGGATGTATGTTGTGTTGGGCTAATATTGCAGAAAAACTAAGAAATGTGAAATAATAAACCTTGGCATACGATTCGACTTGTAGAGAAATTAAAATTCATAAATTTTATTATTTTTAACTTAGTTTTTGCGGAGACAATCGTTTTTCCCTTAAATCCTTAATTACTTATTTCGTAATATTTAAAAATGCAAAATTATGACATATCAAAAAAAATGGGACTTACTTCTTAGTGAAAAAAGATTTAGAGAGAAATCTATATCAAATCCTTCAGATGCTAGGAATCCCTTTGAAAATGATTATGGTAGGTTGATTTCAAGTTCGCCCATTAGACGCTTACAGGACAAAACTCAGGTTTTCCCTTTGGAGCAAAGTGATTTCATACGGACTAGATTGACGCATTCTTTAGAGGTTTCATATATCGCAAGTTCAATAGGTCAGAGTATTGAAAATTTATTAATAAAAAAGGAAGAGATTAACTCGAACCTAAAAGGGAATCTTAGTTCCCTCTTAAGGGTTGCAGGTTTGGTTCATGACCTAGGCAATCCTCCATTTGGTCATTTTGGTGAAGAAGCGATTAAAAAGTTTTTTAAAGATTATTTTCAAAATAATAAATCATCTCTTAATGATTTAGAAAAGGCTGATTTTGAATTTTTTGATGGCAATGTTCAGACTCTTAGGATATTGTCTAAGCTTTATTATTTTGGTGATGATAGGGGCTATAATTTAAATTATTCTAGTCTGGCGTCAATTATAAAGTATCCGTCTAATTCCATAGATGGAAATAAAAAGCCTACATCTGAGATTGCAAAAAAGAAATTTGGTTATTTCGTTACAGAAACAGATATATACAAGAAGATTAACGATTATCTTGACTTAAATCATCGCCGTCATCCTGTTGTTTATCTTTTAGAAGCAGCAGATGATATTGCATATAGTGCTGCTGATATTGAGGATGGAATAAAGTTAGGAATTGTTTCGTTTAATGAAATCCGAGATATCTTCGCCAAAGAACTAAGCGTAAATAAAGATTTAGTTCTAAATTACCTTGATAAGGTGGTCCAAAAATATCCGCAAAATAATGATGTGAATAAATCTCTCGTAATTCAAATGTTTAGAATTGAAACCCAGAAAATTATGATTCAGCGTATTGTGGACGCATTTGAGGAAAACTATTCTAGAATTATGGACGGTAAGCTCGAAGAAGAAATTATTTCAGTTTCAAGTGCAAGTGATATTCGAAAGGCATATAAATCTCTTACAAATATTGTGTTTAAGGATAAATCTATTTTAAAGAAAGAGATTGCTGGTTGGGAAGCAATATACGGATTGTTGAAGATTTTTATAAACTCTGCTGTTTCAGATAAATTTAAAGCTGATGGAAATAATTATGAGGCTCGTTTGTATAATATCATATCCAATAGCCACCGAAAGGTATTTGAGGAAATAGAGACGTATCCAAATCAAGAATACAAGAAAATGCAATTAGTAGTTGATTTCTTAAGTGGTATGACAGATACATATGCTATTAATTTATTTCAAGAATTAAAAGGTATTAAGATTTGAAAACTCCGATTCTCGATTACGAATTAATTAAAAGGGATTTTAGAGAAATATTCTTTTCAATCTTGAATAGGGATATTTCCTTTAAGATGTTTCTTTATGATATTTTTGTTCATGGAACAGCATATGTAGTTGGAGGTTTTTTGCGTGATGTTATTTTGAAGAAAGAGTCTAGAGATCTTGATATTATAGTTGATTTAAAACATGATTTGCTTATTAGTGTAATTGAGTCGGCAGGTTTACTTTATGATATTAATAGACACGGTGGAGTTAAGATAAATTTCAAGAATGTCGTTGTTGACTTGTGGAGCATTGAAAATAATTGGGCTTTCAGAAATAACTTGGTAAAAATCAATGAAGATAAGATGTTAGAAAGTATTGCGAAAGGTTGCTTTTACAATTATGATTCTTTAGTCATTAATTTGCATACAATGAATATGAATATAAGATATTTTTCAAATTTTTGTGAGACGAATGAATTGGATATTTTGCAGAAGCAATCAAGTTATAAGATATTAAATCCAACAATTGAGGCAAATATATTGAGAGCATTCTTCTTGAGAAAATTTTATGATGTCCGATACACTGTCAATACTAAAGTTTATCTTCTTAATAAAATTGCTGAATTCAAAGATGTAAATTCAGGCCCCTTGGAAGTTCTGGTAACAAAGAAAAATCAATACCCTAAGTATGATGAGGTTTTGTCAGTAAAAGATATTAAGTATTATCTGTTAGAACTAATAAATGATAATAGTATTGATCGTCAGTTTTTTCTGAAAATATAAATTTTACTTTCAGATTAGTTGTCCATTGGGTTTCATTCCTCCGTACCTATCAATCTCTGTCCAAATCACATTATACCCAATCTGGTTGTTCTTCTAATCTTCTCAAATCCTCTATCGCACCAGTTCTCTCCGTGCCGTAGGCACGCAACATCGGTAGGCAGCCCAACCGGAATAGGAGCGACACCTCGTAGAGGTGAGCCTTAGGGTCTCCTTAACTCGAACGCCCCATACGGGGCGATAAGCACACCGTTAAACGCCCTGTTCTACCGACAGCCTGCCCCTAACGGGGCTTAAGGTAAGTACCCATTAAATTTGTGGTAGCACTAGAACTTACTATTCAGAAAGGAGCTCAATAAAAAAAGCCATACACAGTTCAGACTACATTCTCCCATATGCTCAAAAAGGATGGTATGGTAGGGCGTAATAGTATAACAACTTCAATTCGCTACCTTTGTGCTAAAATAGTTGAATGGATTCCCAAGAGTTAGGTTATACAATTAAGCGACACGATTTATCAACCGATAAATCGTTGCAACCCTATAGCGCTGCCGACGAGTACCTGTTGCAGCGCTTTAATCAGCTAGAGCCTAAGCCTGCGCATACCGCAATTTACAACGATAGGTTTGGTTTTTTGGGTTGCAACCTTAATGCCTACTCACCGCTAATTGTGCTAACCCAAAAGAGTCAGGAGAAAGCCATTACCGCCAATTATGAGGCTAATGGAATTGCGGCACCATCGTTTACCAATCCGCTTGCGGCTCTTGAGCGCCCTATAGACCTGGCTTTGGTTAAGATACCTAAATCCATAGCGCTCTTTCAGCTGTTCCTAGAGCACATTGTACAAAACTCAACCCCAAATGTTACCGTGGTGTGCGCATTTATGTTGCGCCATTTTACCCCAAACCTGTTGCAGGTGGCTAGCCAGTACTTCGATGTGGTTGAGCAGAGCCTAGCGCAAAAAAAAGCCCGGTTACTTGTTCTCACTCAAAAGAAGTCAACCGCACCAAAGGAGCTGCTAACTACCCTTGAGTACAAGGGGCGACAGTACAAGCAGTACTGGGGCGTGTTCTCGTTGGAGCATATCGATTATGCCACGCAGTTCTTTCTGCAGCACATGCAGGTAACCCCAGCCGATGAGTGTATTCTTGATTTGGCCTCGGGCAATGGCATTATTGGTAACGAGATACACCAGCTCTTCCCCAGCGCAGAGGTGCATCTTATGGACGACTCGTTACTTGCCGTTGAGTCGGCTAAGCTCAACATCCAAGGGGAGAACATCCACCATCACCTAAACAACGACTTATCCATTTTTGGCGATAACACCTTCGACCTAATAGTAACCAACCCCCCGTTTCATTTCGATTATGAGATTAACATTCAGGTACCGCTTCAGCTATTTAGGGAGAGCTATAGGTGCCTTAAGCCGGGAGGTAACCTGCAAATTGTGGCCAATAAACACCTAAACTACAAAACGCACCTCGCACCATTATTCTCAAGGGTTGATATTCTGAACGAGGATGGTAAGTTTATTATTTATAGGTGTGTTAAGTAGTTGTGAGTTATTGATTATTATAAAAAGCGCATGCAATGGGAATGAATTACAATGGTGCGGTTTGCGATTTGTATATTGGAAAAGAGGCTGGGAAAATGCTTCTTTCCGACATTAGGAGTGCAAAATGTTCTGTAACAATAGTTTCCCCATATCTTTCGCCTTTCCTTATCTCGGAACTTATAGACCTAAGGAAACGTGATATAGATATAGTACTTGTTACTGCCGATAATATTGAAGATTACAAGGATGAGTACGAAAAGAATATTCGCAAGCTTATAATACAAAATCGCGAGGTAGATAGCATTGCTGTTGCCAAGCGAGAGCGGTGGTATCGTCTAGCCAAGGTTCTTACGGCTGTAGCCATTGCTCTTTTTGTACTATGGGGAGTTGTGGCATACATAGTACTTACGCCAATGTTTGCATTGGCTTTGCTCCCCGTTACTGTTTGTGTGGTAGTAATTGCAATATTAAAACATAAGATTAGCAGTACCCGCATTTATACCTATTGGTACTCGCAGCTGTTCCCTTTTAGAGTTTACATTTCTCAGAGCTCAGGCAGGTTTTTGGGTACATTTATTCATAGTAAGATTTACCTAATCGATAACGAAATTGCCTACATGGGCTCACTTAACTTTACTACTAGCGGAACAAAATACAACTACGAAACAAGGATACGGACTGTAGATAAGAGTGCCGTTGCAGCAATAAGCAAGGAGATAAACTGGTTAATGCACCAATCGCAGCTACCCCAAAAGGATATCCAGCAGTGGGGTAGGCAACTATACCATGAACCAATAAACTAGTAGTTGTTCTCCATAAAACACAAAATGGATTGCTTAGCCATAAATTGAGTATATTCGTTTTGCGGTGCTATTGGCTTTGTGTGGCTGGGTAAGAGGCTATGCAAATAGCAGAAGTACCTAGATTAGTGGAAAACAAAAAAGTGAAAGATGTATTTGATTAGTTCCTGTTTGGTTGGGATAAATTGTAGATATAATGGTACTTGCACTTCCGATAAATCTTTAATGAAGTTAATTGAAGATGGGAGAGCAATAGCTGTTTGTCCAGAACAATTGGCAGGTTTGCCAACCCCCAGAGAGTCCTGCGAGATTATTAAAGAGTCACAAATAGTTAAAGTTAAATCTAAATCGGGTTATGATTATACCTCCGACTTTAAAAGAGCTGCGTTAGAAACTTTAAAAATTTGTAATCAATACAATATTACGGCTGCCATTTTACAATCGAGAAGCCCTTCCTGCGGATTTGGGAAAATATATAGTGGCGATTTTAGTGGGGAATTAATTGAAGGTAATGGGCTTACTGCCGATTTGCTGTTTAAGAATAATATAAGGATTTATAACGAGTCTAACTGGGCAAGCGAACAGCTATAGCACATGTATTTGCTAGCCCATAGTAAGTAGCATTGAGGGTTTGTAGCAGCAATAGCAACTACGCATACCATAGAGTTAGGACGCAAATAATCTCTGAACAAAAGGAATCGATTGGCTGTAAAATAGTTTTATTCGTTTTGCGGTGCAGATGGCTTTGGGTAGATATAAGCAATGTTGTAGTGTGATTAGTTAAATCACCGCGCTTTAGGAGATATGAACCTTAGTTGATAATGGATACAATAAAACCTTAATGCCGTGAGTACAAACAACGATGCTATTCTTTTACGAGAGGCCGAAGTTGAACCTACCGATAAGGTTCTGGAAAACGCCCTTGGTAAAGAACTTTTTGTTACCTATCAAGAAGTGATAGGAGTGCTTACCAATGAATTTGGTTTGGAGCCTCAATGGAGGTTTTACAAGGACGGAAAGGCATGGTTGTGTAAAGTGGTTCATAAGAAAAAAACTATTCTTTGGCTATCACTTTGGGCGGACTGTATAAAAACAGGTTTTTATTTCACCGAAAAAACTGGAGTAGGGGTTTTGGAACTGGATATCGATAGTAAAATAAAAGAGGTGTTTAAGGAGGCAAAACCTATAGGAAAGCTTATCCCCTTGATTATTGATATTAACCAGCACAGCCAAATTGAAGACCTAAAAGCGGTTGTGAGGTACATGAAAGAGTTGAAGTAAATAGCTTTGATAGAATAACCTAGCAATACAACAGATTTATCATTGCCATTTTTTTACTAAGTTTGGTATGTACATCTTTTGTCGTACTGATACCTTTCAAAAAGGGTGTATCTGTACGACGATGTAGTATAGATAAGTAAGTTATGCCCTATTATTTTTTCGGCTACAATGGAAGATAAAATTAACAATGAGGTTTTATGTATTCTAAGGTACAAAGAAGATTCAAAAGAAATAATTTTGGACTACGAACCTATTGAATCTTTTTTTAAAGAAGAAGCACAAACATTAGATAACTTATGTAATAATGAAAAATATAGTATTTCAGACATTCTGAATTATATAAAAAAAAATCCGAAATTCAATCAATTAAATGGTCATTATAAATACTGCACAAAATTAGACGGTACATATCAGGGATTCTCTGTAAATGTTGATGAAGAACTATTAAGGATAAAAGAAACAGAGTTGATATTATTTCAAAACAAAAAAGACAATCCAGAAACTTTTAACTTCGAGGAAGAAATTATAAATATAAAAGATAATATTATCAATAAATTCGAATTATGGTTTAAAGCATATGACATAAATAAGGCTTACAGAAAATGTTATGATAGTGAAAAAATATTAACATTCTCGCATAGAATTAACGGTTGGTCTAATCCTGAATATAAACTAAATGATAACTTCTCAATTGAAGTTAAAACTAATTTTGGTTATGGCAACTCAAGTTATTTTTATATTAAAGTCAGGTATAAAAATATAGATATAACTCCTATTTCAGAATGGATTAATTATGAGATAGCAAAATTTTCAGAAATAATACGATATTCAAAATCGTTTGCAATTAGAGTGTATGTTGGTACTTACAATGGAAAAAGAATTTTCAAACCAATTATTGAGAATTGTAGATGGAAAGATGCTATGGAGTACACAAAAGATGCTTGTAATTGCTCTCAAAAAAGCGAAATTGAATTCATTGAAAAATATGTTATTGAGGAATGTGAAAAAATGGTTTCGGGATTAGAAGATATTATGAATAAGAGTAATTTTACTTTTATTGGGGAAAAAGACTCACATTATCAGGTTGATAAAAATGGACACTATCTTATTGAATTCAGAGGTGAAAAAGTAAGTGGAGCACTTGATTTTATCTCAAAAATTATTGAGTATAATAAAATTGCTCAAATCAATTCATTCATTTTAAGAGTCGAAACTGTAAATAAAGAGATACAACCAATTTTGTTAAATGAAGCGAAATTAATTTGTGATAAGTTAATCAAATTAAACGAAGAACTAAGAATATTAAATCCTACATATCTAAAGTTACAAAAAGAAAACTCTGATTATAATAAGAAAAAAGAATTATTAAAGTTGGATTTGATTAAAAATGATATTTTTACTGTAAGCAAAGTAGACTTAACATTCCTTAATTTGAAATTTAATGAGTTGTATCCAGAATACAGCAATTTCGAACAAGAATTTAAAAGAGTATATTTTGAATACAAAGCATTAAAAGAAAAGATAATTAATTTGGAAAAAGTCAAAAAAAACATAATAGTTTATGAAAATAAAATAAATGAATACTTTAAGACCAATAACAGGGCATAACAGGCTGTTCCTTTCACTGGGGCTGATGATGCAGATGCAGAATTTTCATTACCTTTAACTAACTTTTTAACGGCGGATAACGCCGCTG
>JAFGDZ010000025.1 GCA_016931855.1 Bacteroidales bacterium | reverse complement strand
TACATCATACACAACCATTTATCATGACGAGTCAAGTCTTCCGCTTCTTTGCCTACCACGTTACCCAACCATTTTTTTATTTTAGGGTCATTCACATTATCGTTATAAACCCACCCTTCGTTTCCGGTATTATATGGCGGGTCTATATAAATGCACTTAATCTTTCCTTCGTATTCGGGCAGTAAAGCTTTTAGGGCTTCTAAGTTGTCGCCATGAATGATTTTGTTTCCGCTATTGGTTTCCGTTGGGGCTTGCTCTCCATTATCAAATCCGTAAACGTGGTCTAAAATCTTGTATGGTACATCCATATGGTGGTTAATCACCTTATCTTTTCCTATCCAATTAAGCGTTGGCATTGTTGCTTCCTGTTATTTTTCATGTTTGGTTGATACAATCAGTTCTCTGGCATCAACATTAAGTTTCGCTGCTATTTCAATCATGGTTTCTATACCGGGTTGCGATTCATTGGTACACCACCTCGAAACCGTGGTTAAGCTTTTCCCCAACTGTTCAGCCAACCATTTATTAGTTTTATTCTGCTCAGCAAGAACAATTTTCAACCTATTTATCTGCTTTCGTTCAGTCATAATACGCAAATTACGTGTATTTTTTTAACTAGAATGCTAATTTAGGGAACAAGAATGAAAATACAAAACTTTGCGGGTAATTTGGAGTTCTATTCTTATTCTTAACAATGCCTATAGAATGGCGTTTTGAAAAAAATAACGCATTCCCTAAGTTAGGAATGCGTTACCATGATTCATGTTGGATAAAAAGAGGTGTCTGAAAATAGCTATTTATGTGTGTTGTTACTTTTATACTAAGCCCCACGCTACTTCCTTTTCCCCTTTCCCTTATTGTTATGTTTATTCCCCTTCCCAGCATGCTTTTTTGTCCGTTCCTTTAGCGCATGAAACTCCTTTGAGCCCGGTTTTATTCCCAGTTCCTTGGCAATGGCGCCCCAGCCCTTGGTGCGGTTGGCTTTGTACACGCGTATCACATCATCAATGGGTCTGGAGGTGATGCGGCTTAGCTCAAGGGCAAAGTAAATCTCCCCTGGGCGCATTTTTAGGGAGGTGTGCAGCTCATCAATCTTCCTTGTGGATAGGTTGTAGGTTGTGCCCATCTCCATTTTAAATGCGCCAAAGTTTGCGCTTGCATCAATATCAATACGCTTTAGGTTGGTATCAAAATCCGTGTTTCCCGTGTTGTAACTTCCGCTTTGGCTAAAGGCTATTGTACTTATAAGTAACGAGCAGATTAGGGTTATTGTTCTGATATTCATATTAGTATCTTTGTTTTTGTGTGGGTGTGTAATGTATGCAATTCATACGTTTAACGCATAAATGGTGTTTCTGTTGCGGTAATTAGTGCTATCTATTCTGTTATTGTTCTGTTTCTGTTTCTTGTTTTTTAGATACTTCCGTTTACCTTTAATGCTTGTAAAATCAAACCCTAAATTATGATTCGTTTACGCAATATTCTTTTGGCGCTATCGGCTGCTGTACTTGTTGCATCTTGTGGTGGTGGTAGTAAGCCCAACGTTAAAATTGAGAGGGAGTACGATAACAATAGGCGTTTAATTCGCGAAACACCATACGTGAATGGGGTTGCGCATGGTATGCGCAAGGAGTACTACACCGATGGCAAGCTACGCTTGGAGGCTCCCTTTGTGAACGGCAAGCTGTATGGTATTGTTACATTTTACTATCCTAACGGAAAGGTGTTCTCTGAGACGCCCCGCGCTAACGGTAAAATACACGGAAAGGTTCGTAAGTACTATAAAAATGGGAAGCGGCATAGCGAAACGCCCTACGAGTGGGGCGCCCTAATGCCTGGATTGCTAGAATTTAACCAGCGGGGCGATACGCTGCCGCAGCCAACGCTTATTCTAAAGAAGACCACCGTTAAAAAGGGTGACCAAAAGATAATAACCATAACGGCAAGCCTTTCTAATGGATTTGAGGGGGCTAACTACTTAATGTCCAGTCAGGTAAACAATAAGACGGTATTTACTGCCATGGATAAGGAGAATGGTAAGGGCGTATTGCGGGTTACAATGCCTGTAAATTCAATAGTTGCAAGCGTTATTGGTTTTAGGGCGGAGTACGTTACATCGCTAAACAACCGTTGCCTTGTTGAGAACTCAATGGCTGTGAGTGAGACCAATTAGCCGCATTACTTATCTTTGCATCAACAAAAAAGTAAAACTATGAGTCTAGTGATTCTAGCCATTTTCTATGTTTTTGCCCCGATGCTTATTCTTCATCTTGCGCATAAATACCCTTTTGTAAATAAGCTGGGTGCCGTTTTTGTTGCCTACTTTTTTGGGTTGATTCTGGGAAACATAGGCATTCTGCCAGAGGGTAGCGTAAAGGTTCAGGATTTGATGACAACCATAACCATTCCTTTGGCCATACCGCTGCTGCTGTTCTCAGCAAACTTTAAGCAGTGGGGGACGGTGGCTAGGGCAACCTTTATATCGCTGTTTATTGGCATATTCTCGGTGGTGCTGGTTGTGGTGCTGGGCTTTTTCCTGTTTAAGGGAAAGGGCATGCCCGAGCTTTGGAAGGTAGCAGGTATGCTTATTGGCGTTTACACTGGTGGTACGCCCAACCTGGCCTCGCTAAAGATGATGCTTAATGTTGATGCCGATACTTATATCCTAACCCACACCTACGACCTTATTATCTCATCGGTTTACATAGTGTTCCTAATAACCTTGGGAAAACGCGTTTTTCACTGGTTCCTAAAGCCATTCCCCGCGCAACCTAACGCCGAGATTGTTGGCGATACCAATGGCGCCGACCCATTTGCTGGCGTTTTGCGCTGGGCTAAGCTAAAGCCCCTTTTTGCTGCGCTTGGGCTGGCTTTGCTGATATTTGGAATAGGTGGGGGCTTAAGCCTTTTGGTACCCAAAAGCCAGCAAATGGTTGTGGTGATACTAACTATTACCACGTTGGGAATTGCCGCATCGTTTGTTCCTGCGGTTAACCGCATAGAGCACACCTTTGAGGCGGGCATGTACCTAATTCTGGTGTTCAGCATTGTGGTGGCCTCCATGGCCGATATTAGCAACTTTGCAGGTATCACCCCAGGGCTGTTTGGCTACATAACCTTTGCTGTATTCCTCTCATTGATTCTTCATGTGCTGCTGGCAAAGCTTACAGGTGTTGATGCCGATACGGTGATGATAACCTCCGTATCCCTAATTTGCTCTCCACCCTTTGTGCCCGTTATTGCTGGTGCCATAGGGAATAAGCAGGTAATAGTATCGGGATTAACCGTTGGTATAATTGGTTATGCCGTAGGTAACTACCTTGGCTACTTTATTGCCGAGGTGCTTAAGAATTTTATGTAGAGTTGTAATTCCATTGCTATGCCTTTTCAGGTACGATATAGGATATTAGTGTTTGGTGTATAGTTTTTGGTGTATAGTGTATAGTGTTTGGGCGCACCTGGCAAGTTCTTAGCCTTATACTTTCTGTTGTTACAAAGATTCCGCCCCGCTGGGGCTTTTGTTTATTTAAACCGATGCATTTGAGCACCAGAGGTGCGACATCTCTATAGGAGAAATGGGTTCCAACCCTTAATCCTTTAACTTTTAACCTTTAACCTCTAACTTTTAACTTTTCCCGCTTTTCTTCCTAAACCGCTTCCACCAGAGCAGGTATCCGCTAATTACCACCATGGCTGCAATTAATCCGCTTAGTGGCACAATCAGAATGTAGAATAACCCCATAATACCTTGGAATATGCGGCCTGTGTGTATCTCAAGCGATAGGTTCCATAGCGACATCTTGGCATCGGTAATCACGTTTTGGGGCATCGATGGGAATGGCTGGTTGTGCCATAGGGGCTTGGTACCCACTGCGTAATCAACCATAAAATGCTTGCCGTTGGGTGCTTTTATTAGTCCGGTAACGGTTTGGTCGCCAACGGGGCGGCCTCCGTTAATGGGTTGGTAGGGCATGCCCGTTGCGTAGTTCACTATTTCTGGGTGCGATGGGTGCCACAGGAATATCCCGCTAAATGAGCCCACAATGTAGGCTCCGCCGCCAAACTTCTCAAAAACGGTTATCCCCATTACGCTAACGGGAGGCTGAATGGCAAAGGGCTTAGGAACGCTGTGCAGGTTCTGTAGCTCAAATATCCCATTGGATGTGGCTAGTAGGATAGAGCCTCTGTCGCTATCAACTAGTATATCGCGAAGCCTATCGTACCAAGGATTTGCTTGGTGCAGGTGGGTAAACCTAAGTGGTTTAACCCGTGCGTTGGCAATGGTAATTAGGAATGGCGGGCGTAGGAATATCCCCGTTAGGTAAACCACTATTAGCAGTACAAATAGCCATGCACCAATCTTGTTGTGCCACTTTAACGACCATCGGTTGGTTTTTACCAGCCCCGTAACGGGTTTCTGCTTCTGCTTGCGCCTTCTTATTATTCCCGGGAAAAAGAAGTAGAGTATGCCCGTTGCGGAAAGCGCTATGGTTATTATCCCAAGCAAATCGACAAAGAGCTTACCGGGTAAGCCAAATATCTCGCCAGAGTGTATTTGCCACATGGTTTCAAATAGCCCAACCTCCTGAGTGTACCCCTCGGGCTGCTTAATCTCAACCCGCGTGAATAGGGTGTTTGCACCTTCCGATTTGCCGTAGTATGCATGCGAGCGGTTTATGGCTATCAGCGTATCGCCAATAAAATCGATGCCAACAAAGCGCTCTGTATCTGTATCGATATCAAACTTAACCCATCTTTTTGCCAATGGATTAAAGGCGTAAAGGCCGTATAGCGTGGCTGCGTATAGGTTCCCATTGGGCGATAGCCCCACATCAAAAATCTTGCGGTTATCGCTTCCTTTGGGGAAGCCGTTGTTTAGCGGGGTGTAGTGGGTAAAGGTGGAATCGGTTAGCCAAATGCCCACGTTGCCGTACACCAAAATGCTATCGGGCGATAGGTTTACGTTGCCCTTTAGGGCGGCTAGGTTCCAGTTGCTATAGTGGTATTGCGATGGGAGGGCTGTACGACTAATATCAACAGGAGAAAAGAATTGCCTATGGTTCATTACTATTCCTGTAATGCCAAAGTAAAGAAGGATAAAGGCTATAATTAGGCCAGGCCACTTGTGTAGCTTTTTGTATATGCTTCCTTTTTGCTTCATGGATTTAACGGGTTGGATGTTACAGAAGGTTTATAACCGCATCGCCATGCTTAATTTTTTGAGCGAGGGTTTGGATGGTCTCCTCTTGGGCTAGCTTTAGAAAGGCTTCTTTTATTGGCCCGTACTTATCGTGTAACGGACAGGGCTTGCTGCTGCTACAGGAGCTTAATCCAAATGCGCAGCTGGTAAAACAGGAGTCGCCCTCCATAACCACAATAACGCTGTACAGCGATGTCTCTGGCTCCTTCTCGCTGAAAAAGAATCCGCCGCCGCGTCCCTTTACGGAGCTTAGCAGCTTATGCTTGGTTAGTATCTGCATAATTTTGGCCGTGTAGGCTTCGGGAGCCTCAATCTCTTTGGCAATTTCGGCAAGACCAGGGCGTTTCTGGTTATAGCTTTGCAGCTGGATGTAAACCAGTGCTCTAATGGCGTACTGTGTGCTTTTTGTTAGCATGTTGCTGGTTTTATTTGCAGGGCTAATGTACAAAACTTTTAAAAACAAAAGACATATAGGTCTTTTTATTACTCTTTTGCTTTGCATCGTGCATAAAAGCTATAAAAATTTAAATTTGTATATTTGACCTCAGAAGCAAATAATTGGTAGGTAGGTAACACCTTACTATCCGTTAAAAATATTAGCAATAGTGCTAAATCCGAACAATTCATTGTGACGCGCGTTTTTGTGTAGTACTGTAATGAGTTATCGCAAGCCACATCACTAAAATGGAAATTCTACTAGCTGTACTTTTAAGTTTTTCGGGGGCAATACTTTCCCCTTTGGTTCATGGGCTAACGCGTAAGCGTGGCGGAGCGTTGCTATCGGTAATCCCTTTCCTTCTGTTTGCGTGGGCATCCGTTAAGATGTGGCACGTTGTTGATGGCGCCACTTTTCAGGAAACCATTCCTTGGATACAATCCCTTGGGCTCGACCTGGTTTTTAGGATTGATGGGCTAAGCATTTTCTTCCTTATGCTGATAACAGGCTTTGGCGTGCTTATACACATCTACGCTAATGCTTACCTCTCGCACGATACCAATAAACCTCGCTTTTTTGTATTTCTATCGCTGTTTATGGGTTCCATGGTGGGGCTGGTGCTCTCGGGCTCGCTGCTGCTGCTGTTTGTGTTTTGGGAGCTAACCAGCCTAAGCTCGTACATGCTGATTGGTTACTACCACGAGCGGGAAAAGTCACGCGACTCAGCCCTGCAAGCCATGCTGGTTACCGTGCTGGGTGGGCTATTTATGCTGGCCGGAATAGTGCTGCTTGGTGCCGATGCGGGTACCCTTCGCATAGATGAGCTGCTGGCCAATCCGCAACTTGTGCTTAATAGTCCTAATATCAATATAATACTGGTGCTGCTGTTGATGGGGGCATTTACCAAATCGGCACAGTTCCCATTTCACTTCTGGCTGCCCAACGCCATGGAGGCACCAGCACCTGTTAGTGCCTACCTGCACTCAACAACAATGGTAAAGGCCGGAGTGTTCCTTTTGGCGCGCATATCGCCAATATTCTCGGAGCTACCACTTTGGACAACCCTACTGCCCGCCGTTGGTGGTTTTACCATGGTTTACGGTGCGGTTATGGCGCTGTTTAGCACCGATTTGAAGAAGATTTTGGCCTATACAACCATCAGCGCACTGGGTATTATGGTAATGCTGCTGGGTATTGGAACTGTACTGGCGGTGCAGGCAGCCATGGTTTTTGTGCTGGCTCATGCGCTGTATAAGGGAACGCTGTTTATGGTTGTGGGTAACATTGACCACGAGGCTGGTACCCGCGATGTTAACCAGCTAAGCGGACTTCGCAAAGCGATGCCCTTTACGTTTGTGGCTGCAGCGCTGGCCGCCATGTCGATGTCGGGAGTGCTGCCCTTTTTTGGCTTTGTGGCCAAGGAGATTCTGTACGGTGCCGCGGCCGATTCCCCCGGTTGGAGCTACCTAACCTTAGCGGCAGTTTTTGTGGCAGGGGCTGTTTTTGCTGCGCTATCCATTGAGATTGGCTATAAGATATTTTTTGGCGATGAGGCCAAACTTCCCAAGCATCCGCACGAGGCTCCTTTGGGGATGCTTCTTGGGCCGTTGGTTGCTTCGGGTTTTGGGTTGCTTGGGGGTGTGCTGGTTGAGCAGGTTGCCCAGCCGTTGCTGCATCATACGTCAAATGTTGTGCATAACGTTGATAGCGTGCTTAAGCTAACCCTTTGGCATGGCTTTACGCTAATTTTTGGGTTAAGCCTGCTAACTCTAGCTGCCGGATATGGTGTTTACATTATACGCAGCAGGGTTAGGGCTGTGGCTGTAAGGCTTAACCTATCTAACCTTACTGGTCCCGAGAGCGCATACCTACAGTTTATTCCCTCATTGCTAAAGGTGGCAAAGGGACAAACGCGCTTTTTTCAATCGGGTTTGCTTCGCAACTACATGGTAATTATATCTACCTTCCTTGTGGGTACAATTGCTCTGGTTGCAGCGTTTGGCAATGGGAGCATCCCTTGGGCAAACCTATTCTCTTCCGATTTTGGATTCCGTTGGTACGAGGTGCTTGTTGTTGTGGCAATGCTTGTTGCTCTGGTGCTTAGCATTTCGTCGCAATCTAGGCTTACCGTTATTGTATCGCTTGGGGTAATAGGCTATGGAACGGCTATGCTTTTCCTCTTTTTTGGTGCACCCGATGTGGCCATGACCCAGTTCCTGATTGAGACGCTAACCGTGGTGCTTTTTGTGCTAATCCTTTTCAAACTACCCAAGTTTGTTGATGTTCCTTTACGCGTTAGGCTCCGATTAATGGTTCCCGCCATCCTGTTTGGTGCTGTAATGGCCTTTGTGCTGCTATGGCTTCATCAGAGCGAAACCAGCACTGCGCTTAAGGATTACTTTGCGCAGAACAGCTACGTTGCAGCAAAGGGGAAGAACATTGTTAACGTTATCCTTGTTGATTTTAGGGGTCTCGATACTCTTGGTGAAATCACCGTTCTTGGCATTGCTGCCCTTGGCGTTTATTCGTTGCTTAAGGTTAGGGATGTGAGAAGAATCGGGAGTTAGCGGAAGAGTCGGAAGGCTCGGAAGAATCGGAAGTTAGCGGAATACTCAGAAGTTAGCGGGAGAGAGGGAATGAGAGGAATATGATGAATTGGATGAAGTATGAGGAAATTAGAATGAGAACTGATTTTCTTTAGTTTAACATCTAATGAAGATGATGAATATGAGGAAGTGAAAGAAGTTAGAATGAGCCATATTTTCTTTAGTCTAACGTCTAACGTCTAACATCTAACATCTATTATCTAACAAAAACCGAGTGTTTGTCTCAGATATGTAGCGCCACATAATCATGTGGCGATTAATGGAGATAAAAGTAACAAAAGGTTG
>JAFGDZ010000024.1 GCA_016931855.1 Bacteroidales bacterium | reverse complement strand
GTCCCATAATTTTAAAGTTTTTTCTCGAACTCAAAAATAGGGGATTCTGAGGGCATTTTTAAATTTCGTACTTTCGGATGCTAGTGCACTGATTTTCTTTCTGATTTGTTCTACTTCATTTGGACAGGATTTTATTAAAAAACATAAAACTGATAAGATTAGTCTAACAAGTGTAACTGATTCGATTAAGATTGGTTATGAGACAGATTCGGCAATTGTGTATTTCGGATTAAATGCCATGATTAAAACCATTGAGGATATTTTAAATAGCGGCAAACTTGAGCCGAGATGGGATTATAGAACAATTGATGATTTAAAAACCAACTTGAAAATTCTTCAAAGCATTAATAACGATTTGATTGTTAAGGATTGGCAAAATCAAAAGGATTCGATTGACATGGATTCATACAAACTTGCGGGATTCATTGACCAATGGATTTTTAAAGACTATCTTTTTGACAAAAAAGCAGAGGTTTGGAATAAGAAAGATAAAAAGTTTGAGCACATTGTTTTTTATAATTTCATCGAGGACAGATTGGGTGGAGAACAATGCTATTACACATTTGAAGATAAAACTGTTTTTCATAGACAGATTATTGCTCTTGGAGAATGATAATTTGGATAAATGATTTGAAAAATAAAATGAAATAAAAAAGTACGTTTGCCAACAATGTATAAAAATAATAGCCGGGATAGTATTAATATTAAGGGTTTTAGCCCGCTTCAGCTTTTGTGTAACTTGACAGGAAAGTGCCACGCAGTCGGCTACTATTCTTATACTCAACGCTGTCACTTCGCTAGGCTTGTTAAAAGCGGTTGTTTGTGATTAGTGCTTTTCTGTCTAAAATCTAACGTCTAATATCTTTCTCTTTTAACCTTTAATCTCTTGCAATGATTAACTTTCATACCCATCAATCCCCTAATATGCAAATTAATACATCCGTTGTGAGCCTTTTTGTTGGAGAACATGTAAAGTTTGCTGAAAATCAACTCTATACCATTGGCATCCACCCTTGGCATAGCGGGAGTGCAATGGTAGGGGAGTGGTTGCTAGAGCTTGCACATCAATTGCAAAATACTAATTGTATAGGCGTTGGCGAGGTTGGACTAGATAAGTTTAGAGGGGCTCCCATCCATACTCAAATTACTCTACTTGAGCAGCAGACCCAAATTGCTCAGCAACAAGGTAAATCGCTTATAATTCACTGCGTAAGGGCGTGGAATGAGCTAATAGCCGTTAAGCGCAAGGTTAAAACCACAGTACCTTGGGCGATACACGGATTTAAGGGGAAACCAGAGTTGGCAAAGGAACTGGTTAGGGAAGGTTTTTATATCTCATTTGGTGAGATTTTAACCCATCCATCGCCAGCAATTATTAGTTCCTTAATGGAAGTCCCTTTGGATAGGCTCTTTTTGGAAACCGATGAGGAGCAAGTCTCCATAGAGGAGGTATATGCAGCTGCGTCACATATCCTCAATATACCACTTACTGACCTGGAATCTCATATAAATTCTAACTTTGCCGCCTTCTTTGGATTATCAATATAATTACACACAAAGCTAACATGTCAAACTGGTTAGAGCGCACAGAGCTCCTATTAGGCGAGAAGAGTATTGAGAGGTTAAAGTCGAGCCACGTTCTTGTAGTTGGCTTAGGCGGAGTGGGAGCCTATGCTGCCGAGCAAATTTGTCGGGCTGGAGTGGGCGAAATGACCATTGTTGATGGCGATATTATTAACCCCAGCAATAGGAACAGGCAGCTGCCAGCTTTGGTAAGCACAACAGGGTTTCCTAAGGCCGAGGTTTTGGGAAAACGTTTGCTCGATATCAACCCAGAGCTAAAGCTGCACGTAATACAGGAGTACATTCGCGACGAGCGCATGCAGGAGCTGCTCCGCAATAAGTTCGATTATGTTGTTGATGCCATTGATACCCTATCGCCAAAGGTTTTCCTCATTCACGATTGTGTTAAGAACGGGCTACCCATAGTTAGCTCAATGGGAAGTGGTGGCAAATTGGACCCAGCACAGGTTCACATTGCCGATATCTCCAAGTCCTATAACTGTCCATTGGCCCGCGTTCTACGTAAGCGCCTGCACAGGCTGGGCATAGATAAGGGGGTAACGGTTGTTTTTTCAACCGAAGGTGTTCCAGAACACGCCACCATTCCCTGCGACGAGCCCAATAAAAAGACCACTCTTGGTACCATATCGTACATGCCACCACTGTTTGGTTGTATTATTGCCTCGGTGGTAATTAGAGGTTTAGTAGAAAACAACTAATTGTCATCTGCTTTTTTGAGGAGGACTAACTTACCGTTGCCGATAAGCCAAGATAATTTTAGGATGTGAGTGTAATTGCCCTTTTATCCATTCAAAAAAACACGGCATTTAAACATGAAATTTATTGGGGCTT
The DNA here is from genome assembly GCA_016931855.1 of Bacteroidales bacterium. GTDB lineage: Bacteria > Bacteroidota > Bacteroidia > Bacteroidales > Tenuifilaceae > UBA5206. The sequence continues at coordinate 36,052 of JAFGDZ010000024.1, read as the reverse complement.
GCAATAAACTATCCTCAATATCAATGTCTTGGTGTAAAACATTCGTTTAACGTTACTGCTATAACAGTCACTACTACACTATTTTAACAACATCGTTTTTGGAAGGGAGGGAAATTGTTTTAAATTTGCCGAGCTTAATACCAAACGACGCATTATGACAAAAAAGGGATTTAAGATCGTTGTGCTGGCCAAGCAAGTGCCCGACACGCGTAACGTAGGCAAAGATGCAATGAAAGCCGACGGTACCGTAAACAGGGCTGCGCTACCTGCCATCTTCAACCCGGAGGACCTAAACGCGCTAGAACAAGCGCTTAGCATAAAGGATAGGTATGCCGGAACAACAATCACCATCTTAACTATGGGCCCAGGACGTGCAGCGGAGATTATCCGCGAGGGGATGTATCGTGGTGCCGATGATGGAGTTTTACTCACTGACCGTAAGTTTGCGGGTTCCGATACCCTAGCAACTTCTTATGCGATATCTCTAGCCGTTAAAAAGCTAAACCCCGATATCGTTATCGCCGGCCGTCAGGCAATTGACGGTGACACAGCGCAGGTTGGGCCTCAGGTTGCTGAAAAGATGAACCTGCCCCAGATAACCTATGCCGAGGAGATTCTTGCTATTGATAAGGGTAAAGCCGTTATCAAGCGCCGCCTTGAGCGTGGTTTTGAGGTGGTTTCGTGCCCAATGCCTCTTGTTATTACTGTTAACGCTTCGGCTCCAGAGTGCCGCTCTCGTAACGCTAAGTTCGTTATGAAGTTTAAGCACGCCAAAACCGTTACTGAGCTTCAGGAGTCAACTTCGGACTACATGGAGCTGCAAAGCAGGGCGTACCTTCGCATCCCAGAGTGGGGTGTGGCCGATATCAATGCCGACGATAAGGATCTTGGCCTTTCTGGCTCTCCTACCAAGGTGAAAAAGATTGAAAACGTTGTGTTCCAAGCTAAGGAATCCAAGCGCTTATCTGCTGCCGATGCCGACATTGAGTCGCTTATGAAGGAGCTAATCTCTAACCACACCATTGGTTAGTCTAGCAAAACACTATTATTTAAACCAAAAGCGTTAATAAAGTGAACAACATTATAGTTTACTGCGAAATTGAGGACGGACACGTTGTTGATGTGAGCCTTGAGCTCCTTACCAAAGGCCGTTCTCTGGCTAACCAGTTGGGTTGTAAGCTTGAGGCTTTGGCCATTGGGCACGACATTAAGGGCATTGAGAAGCAGCTGTTCCCTTATGGTGCCGACATTGTGCATGTTGCCGACGACAAGCGTCTTGCTCCATATCAAACCCTGCCTCACACATCTATTGTTATTGGTGTAATTCGCGACGAGCAGCCTCAAATTGCCCTTTTTGGCGCAACATCTGTGGGTCGCGACCTTGCTCCACGCGTTTCTTCGGCTCTACACAGCGGGTTAACTGCCGACTGTACCAGCCTTGAAATTGGTGAGCATACCGAGAACAAAACCGGAAAAGAGTACAAAAACCTTCTATACCAAATCCGTCCTGCGTTTGGTGGTAACATTATTGCCACCATTATTAACCCCGATCACAGGCCTCAAATGGCTACTGTTCGCGAGGGGGTTATGAAAAAGGAGATCTACAAAGTGGATCATGCTGGCGAGGTTCGCAACGCTGATCTTGCTAAGTACCTTAACGACGATGATTTTGTGCTTTCTTTCCTCGATCGTCAGATTGAGAAGCGCAAAATCGACATCAAAAACAGCTCTATTATTGTTGCTGGTGGATACGGAGTGGGCTCAAAGGAGAACTTTAACCTACTGTTCCAACTAGCCGAAGTGCTGGGTGGCGAGGTTGGCGCTTCTCGTGCTGCTGTTGATGCTGGCTTTGCCGAGCATGCTCGTCAGGTTGGCCAAACTGGTGTTACCGTTCGTCCTAAGCTTTACATTGCTTGTGGTATATCGGGTCAAATTCAGCACACCGCTGGTATGGATCAGTCTGCTATGATCATCTCTATTAACAACGACCCCAATGCGCCTATTAACGCACTTGCCGACTATTCAATTGTTGGTGATATTGGCGAGGTTGTTCCTAAGATGATTAAGTACTACAAGCAGAACAGCAAGTAGCCAAACGGTAATAATTCAAAAAACACTAAACAATGGCAAATTTCTTCAACGATAATAACGACCTCCGCTTTCATCTTACTCACCCTTTGATGAAAAAGATCGTTGCTCTTAAGGAGCAAGGTTTTGGAGATAAGGAGAAGTACGATTTTGCGCCAATCGATTTTGAGGATGCTATCGATAGCTACGATAAAGTTCTTGAAATTGTAGGTGATATTTGTGGTACCGTTCTTGCCCCTAATGCTGAGCATGTTGATGCTGAAGGGCCTGAGGTTATCAATAACCACGTTAAGTACCACAGGGGAACACAGGAAAACCACGATGCGCTTACCCGCGCAGGACTTTATGGTATGTCCCTTCCTCGCCAGTATGGCGGACTTAACTTCCCTATGGTTCCCTACGTAATGGCTGCAGAACTTGTGTCGCGTGCCGATGCTGGTTTTGCAAACATTTGGGGTCTTCAGGACTGCGCTGAAACCATTCACGAGTTTGCTTCAGAGGATCTAAAATCAAAATACCTTCCACTTGCAAATGAGGGTAAAACCTATGCAATGGATCTTACCGAGCCAGATGCTGGTAGCGACCTTCAGGCCGTTATGCTTAAGGCTCACTACGATGAGAAGCAGGGCACTTGGTTACTTAACGGCGTTAAGCGTTTCATTACCAATGGCGATGCCGATGTTTCCTTAGTTCTTGCTCGTTCAGAGGAGGGTACTACCGATGCTCGTGGTCTATCGCTATTTATCTACGATAAAACCCACAACGCAGTTAAGGTTCGTCGTATTGAGCATAAGCTTGGTATTATTGGTTCGCCAACCTGCGAGTTGGTATTTACCAATGCGCCTGCCGAACTTGTGGGCGACCGCAAAATGGGTCTTATTAAGTACGTAATGTCGCTAATGAACGGCGCACGTCTTGGTGTTGGTGCTCAAAGTGTGGGTATATCTGATGCTGCTTACCGCGAGGCTGTTAAGTATGCTAATGAGCGAGCCCAGTTTGGTAAACCAATTATCCAGTTCCCTGCTGTTTACGAACTTCTTACCAATATGAGGGTTAAGCTACAAGCATCGCGTAGCTTATTGTACGAAACATCACGTTACGTTGATATTTATAAGGCTTACACCCATATCTCTAACGAGCGTAAGCTTGAGAAAGAGGAGCGCGACGAGATGAAGGAGTACCAGCGTTTAGCTGATGTTTTCACTCCGCTTCTTAAGATGTTCTCTAGTGAGTACAGCAACCAAATTACCTACGATTCGCTTCAGATTCATGGTGGTGCTGGCTTTATGAAGGATTTCCCTATTGAGCGTTTGTATCGCGATGCTCGTATTACCACCATTTACGAGGGAACATCGCAGCTACAGGTAGTGGCTGCAATTAGGGGGGTAACCACTGGTGTTTACCTTAACCGCATCCGTTTCTACGAGGCGCAGGAAATTGCACCAGAGTATGAGTACATCCGCCGTCAGCTAGTTGATATGACTGCCGATTACGAGAAGGCTGTTGCTACCGTTCAACAAGTTGGCGATAATGATTATGTTGATTTCCATGCCCGTCGTTTGGTTGAGATGGCAGGGAACATTATAATGACCTATTTGCTACTGCTTGATTCTCAGCGTGACGAATCGTACCGCGAGTCAACCGATGTGTTCCTGAAAATGGCATACGCCCAGAACAAGGAGCGCCTAGCTTACATAGAGAACTTTGAACTTAAAGATGTTGGGTTCTTTAAAATGGTCTAGGCCGTAACCATATTTTTTTTTTCGAGAGGGAATTCCGCAAGGGGTTCCCTTTCTACTTTTGTTAATAACTCCTACGCAAACGTTTGCTGTATAAATTATTCATTCATTGGTCAATAGAGGGCAAACAAATCATCTTAATTAACTGTATTATATGTAAACACAAACCCCAAAAGAGATGAGTGAGCAAATTAATGCAGTAGTGGTAATGTTAAGAGCGCTGGTAAATGGCAATCTTGACCTGTTGAGGGCTAACGAAAAGGAAATTAGGGGAATAATGAGTAATCCTATTTCTGACGAACGCTCTACCTCTCTCTCTCAGCACTATAAGTACAGTCGTTCACTTTTGGCTGAGAACTCTGACTACTTACGCTTACAAACAGAGCTAATTCAGTTTCTGGCTAAGTATCGTAAGGTTATTGATAATAAGCAGCATCCCGAGGTAAATAGCGAACCCATTAAACAGGTTCAGCCCAAGAAGCATAATGCCATATCTGAGCCTGTTAATGTAGAAGAGCCCACGGTAATGCCTAGTAGGGTTGAGATTCCTGAGATGTTAACCTCCGAAAAGGTATTTGAGCTAACGGTAAACGGACAAATGGAGTTCTCCCAGTCCCATCCGTACTTTTATGATAACGAGTTTGCAAAGGAACTGCTTGATTACTATACACAAGTAGAAAATTACGAAATGTGTGCACGCATAGTGGAACTGAAGGGACGATTGTAGCGAGTATCGTGCATATGTAAAGCTGCCTTAGGGCAGCTTTTTTTGTTTAATCCCAGTGGTATTTATTGCTGAGCGAAACCATTCTTGTGTATAAATTCACTGTTTGCTAAAAACGGGTTACCTTTACCAATCATAAAAAATGGCCATTCATGGAGCAGGTTAAACCAAAGGTTGTAATGATTGGAGCAGGCAACTTGGCTACAAATTTAGCCGTTGCCCTTCAGAATTGTGGCTTTGATGTGGTTGAGGTTTACAGTAGGAGTGGGGTATCGGCAAAGGAACTGGCTGCACGCCTGGAGTGTAGAGTGGTTGATAGGCTGTCGGATATTCGCTTGCAAAAAGATTTGTACGTTATTGCAGTTCCCGATAATGCCATTGAGGAGGTAGCTGCAGCAATGCCCCTTGTGAGTGGTGTGGTTGTGCATACAAGTGGTAGCACTCCAATGGATGTGTTTTCTCAAAAGTTTAGCAGCTATGGTGTTCTTTATCCTTTCCAAACATTTTCCCGTTCGCGTGAGGTGAATTTTTCATCCATTCCCATATGCATAGAGGCATCCAGCTCTAGCACCTTATTAAAGCTTGAGGCTATTGCAAAATCGCTATCAGCATCAGTGCTTCCAATGGATTCCGATACCCGCAAGTGGTTGCATTTAGTGGGCGTTTTTGCAAGCAATTTTGCAAACCATTCGCTGGCTTTGGCTAATGAAGTGGCCCTGCACCACGGAATCCCATTTGCAGCGCTTAAACCTCTAGTTACCGAAACAATCCAAAAAGCACTCGATAGCCAGAATCCTGCAGCCGTTCAAACTGGTCCTGCAGTGCGGCACGATGCCAAAACAATCAATCGGCATTTGGAGATGCTTGCCAGCGAACCCGATTTTTTTTCACATATTTACAAACTCCTTACTAGTAGCATTCAGCAGCTAGATGAGGCGAGAAAAAACAAAAATCAGCAGAAATGAGTTTTTTTGAGAAAATACACGGCGTAAAGGCCTTTGTTTTTGATGTGGATGGTGTTTTTACCGATGGTACCGTTATTCTTCATCCATCTGGCGAAATAGTGCGAACATCAAACACTCGCGATGGTTACGCTGTACATGTAGCCGTTGAGCGGGGATTCCCTGTGGCCATTATTTCCGGTGGCAAATCGGAGTCTGTGCGTGAGCGCTTTCGTGCTCTTGGGGTAACCGATATTTACTTAGGTTCTACCAATAAAATTGAGGACTTAACCGATTTTAGGTACAAGTACGGCTTGGAGCTGGATGAGATACTGTACATGGGCGACGATTTGCCCGATTATGAGGTAATGACAAAGGTTGGTGTGCCAACCTGTCCATGCGATGCGGCTCAGGAAATACAAGACGTTGCGTTGTACATCTCTCCAATTTCTGGGGGTAAAGGATGCGTTCGCGATGTAATTGAGCAGGTGCTAAAGGTTAATAACCTGTGGGGTGCCTCCATCGATCCCAAGCAGTAATGGGATTGGTTTTTAGTGTATAGAGACTAGTGTTTAGTCGTTAAATCTTAAATCCGTTAATATTGCCTAGGGGCAGCCTGCAAACTCTTGAATCTCAAACTTTAAACTTTAACCTTTCTCCTCTATGCGGCAAATACTACAAGTTGTAAGAGTAAAGAATTTGTTGGTTGTAATTGCAACCATGTACGCAATGCGCTTCTTTATTATCGCTCCGCTTTTGCAAATAAAGGGGATGCAGCTTCAGCTAGGCGAAGTGCCTTTTTCCCTTTTGGTTCTTGCCACTGTGTTTATTACAGCTGCTGGATATGTTATTAATGACTATTTTGATACGCGTGCCGACTTAATAAACCATCCAGAAACGGTAATTGTAGGACGGAAAATCTCGCGTCGCACAGCCATTATTCTTCATCTGGGGTTAAGCCTAGTGGGAGTGGGTGCGGGTACCTTGGTATCCTTTCTAATTCAAAAACCAACCTATTCGCTAATGTTCTTCCTTGTTGCGGGTATGCTCTGGTTCTACTCCACAACCTATAAGCGCCAGTTTCTGCTGGGTAATATAATTGTGTCGATACTCTCTGCGCTAGTACCTTTACTTGTTCTTATTTTCGAATTACCTCCATTATCAACAGCTTACTGGGCCTATTTAGTTAAGTTCCAGTTGTCAATTAGCGATATCGTTTACTGGATTGCTGGTTATGCTCTATTCGCCTTTATGCTCACCTTTGTGCGCGAGGTGGTTAAGGATATCGAAGATTTTGAGGGCGATCAGGTTTTTGGCCGTAACACAATACCCATAGTTCTCGGAATTCAACCAGCCAAAATTGTAGCAGTAACAACCATCTTGGCTGCTATTATGGTGCTAATATATTTGTTTGGGGCATATCTTAATAGGTTGCCAATGGGAGGGTTAGATTACTACACCTTTGTATATCTTTTCCTGTTTATTGTTGTTCCGCTCTTTATTGTTCTGCTAAAGGTTTACACCGCCACACAAAAATCGCACTACCGTTTGTCTAGTGCTCTATTAAAGGCAGTAATGCTTGCAGGGTTAGGGTATTCAGTTGTGTTTAAGTGTTTTGTAATTTAACTTTTCTAATGCTTTTAAAAGATAAACTATCCCACTACAGCTTAGTATTAGCCTCAAAATCGCCTCGTCGGCAGCAGCTGCTAGTTGAGCTTGGGCTAAGCTTTGAAGTTCGAATTGGTGATACCGACGATGAATCGTTCCCCAGTACTCTTTTGCCCCCCGACGTCCCGTCGTACCTTGCCCAGAAAAAGGCCAGCGTGTTAGCTGATGGGTTATCTCCTCACGAAATTCTTATTACCTCCGATACCATCGTTATCTGCGATAATCAAATTCTGGGTAAGCCCTCCTCTAGGAGTGAGGCAATTAGTACCCTTAAAATGCTGTCGGGAAAGCCGCATGTGGTTGTTACAGGGGTTTCTCTTACATCTGTTGACAAACAAAAAACGTTTTCTGTTTCAACCAAAGTCTATTTCCGCAATCTAACCCCAGAGGAAATAGAATTTTATGTTGATACCTACAAGCCATTCGATAAGGCAGGTTCCTATGGAGTGCAGGAGTGGATTGGGTATGTTGGTGTGGAGCGTATAGAGGGCTCTTACTTTAACGTAATGGGGTTACCAGTTCAGGTGCTATACCATGAGTTAACCCATTTTGTAGATTCACTATAAGTTGTAACAAGTCAAACCTAAATAGTAAACCATGAGAAAAACGTTAGCAATTCTATTCAGCGCCCTGTTTATACTGGTAGGTGCTGCCCGTGCCGACGAGGGCATGTGGCTTCCCCTGCTAATGGGTAAGTACAATATCGACGATATGCGCAGCAAGGGCTTTAAGCTTACTGCCGAGGATATCTACAGTATAAATGGCTCCAGCATTAAGGATGCCATTGTGATTTTTGGCAGGGGATGCACTGGCGAGCTCATCTCTCCCGAAGGCCTGCTTATTACCAACCACCACTGTGGTTATGGCGCAATACAGCAGCACAGTAGCGTTGAGCACGATTACCTTACCAACGGATTTTGGGCAATGAGTAGGGATCAGGAGCTGCCAACCCCTGGGCTAACCGTATCGTTTTTGGTTAAAATGGAGGAGGTAACCGCAAAAGTTCTTGAGGGTCTTACCCCACAAATAACCGAGCCCGAAAGAGCAAAACTTATAGCCGCTAATGCAAAGGCTTTGGCCGATTCTGCAACTCAGGGAACTCACTATACCTCTCGTATTGTGCCCATGTACTATGGTAGCGAGTACTACCTATACATTTATGAGGTTTTTGAAGATGTTCGTATGGTTGGTGCGCCCCCCTCTGCCATTGGAAAGTTTGGTGGCGATACCGATAACTGGATGTGGCCTCGCCACACTGGCGATTTTTCGCTGTTCCGTATATACGCAAACAAGGATAATCAGCCTGCTCCATTCTCCCCCGACAATGTGCCTTACAAACCTAAAAAGTATCTCCCTATTTCCATGAAAGGGGTAAACCCAGGCGATTTCACCATGGTGTATGGCTACCCTGGCACCACCCAGCAGTACCTAACGTCCCATGCAGTTAAATTTGTTGCAGAGGTTAGCGATCCGCAAAAGGTTGCCCTACGCGATGCCAGGCTAAATATTATGAATGCCTACATGGATGCCAACGATACTGTGCGTATTAAGTACGCAAGCAAGAATGCAGGCGTTGCCAACGCATGGAAGAAGTGGATTGGCGAAATGGGCGGGCTTCGCCGTTTAAACGCCGTTGAGCGTAAGCAGGAGCTAGAGCGTCAGTTTGCCGCTTGGGCTGCAGCATCACCAGAGCGAACTAAAAAGTATGGCTGGTTACTACCCCGCTTCGACTCTTTGTACACAGCATTAGAGCCCTATGCCATTGCACGCGACTACGATCGCGAAGCAGTGTTTGCTGTTGAGCTAATTCGGTTCTCTTCAAACTTTAAGCTATTAGTATCGGCTTTTGAATCGGGTAAGGCTGATGCCGAAACGGTAACCAAGTTACAGCATAAGCTGCTCAGCTCTGCAAAGTCATTCTACAAGGACTACTATTTGCCTATCGATAAGCAGGTGTTAATGGCCATGATGGAAGAGTACTTCGCTAAAATGCCTGCTGAATTCCACCCCGAGATTTATACCGAGATACAGCAAAAGTTCAATGGGCATTGGGGCGATTTTGCCTCAGAGGCTTTTGAAAAATCAGTTTTTGCCGATAGCTCTGCTGTTTATAAACTTTTGGCTGAGGTGAATGCTCAAAACATTAGTACCCTTTCCAACGACTGGATTTACCGCTTAATGGCTAGTTTCAATACTGTATTCGCTACCAAGGTCGATGGTAAGTACGCTGCCATTAATCAGCAGCTGGACTTAATGTATCGCACCTATATTCAAGGTTTGCGCGAAATGCAGCCCAATAAGCTTTTCTACCCCGATGCAAACTTTACCCTACGCGTTGCTTATGGTAGCGTTAATGGCTACGAACCGTACGATGGTGCTCAGTACCTTCACTATACCACCATTGAGGGAATTATGGAAAAGGATAAGCCCGAAATTTACGACTATAACGTGCCGCAGCGCCTTCGCGATTTGTATAACGCACGCAACTTTGGCCCCTATACCGTAAATGGAACTGTTCCTGTAGCCTTTATTGCAACTAACCACACATCGGGCGGAAACTCTGGTAGCCCCGTAATTAATGGGAACGGTGAGCTAATTGGTGTAAACTTCGATAGAGCATGGGAGGGCACTATGAGCGACATTATGTTCGACCCCGATAGGTGCCGCAATATTTCCATTGATATTAGGTACGTGCTGTTTATTGTAGATAAGTTTGCTGGTGCAGGGCATTTACTTAACGAGATGACCATAGTGAAGTAATTCTTAAATACCCTTTTGTTAGAGTAGAGAAGCTATCCATTAAGTTGGATAGCTTTTTTGTTTTTATGCTAACTCCTATTGTTACTGGTTTTTTGACGCTCTTTTCTTTAACCCCAATAAGTATTACACTATTATTCCCTCAAAATATAAGCTGTTTGCAATACTTGGCTGCACCTATTTAGACTTTGAATCATTCTAAATTGTCCGTTTTTGACCCCTTTGGCGAAAAAAAATTGATAAATATCATGAATGTACCCAATAATGATAACTATATTTAGTAATGATAATCAAATAGATAACAACTATTTTATTGTTATGCAAATAACAGTGTTATCTTGATAACAAAATTCCCAAACCAAACTAATAGGAGACCAAAACATGCCTGAAATTAAAGATCTAGTGAAAGGCCTTGCCGACACGCATGGGAGAACACGCGAAAGCCTGATCCCTATTTTGCAGGGCGTTATTACACATGAAAACTACATTTCCGATGAGGCTATGACAGAAATTGCTCGCGAGCTCGACATTTCTGCCGCACAGGTTTACGGAACAGCCACATTCTATTCGTTCCTCGATACCCAGCCTAGGGGCAAGTATGTAATACGGGTTTGCAAAACCATTACATGTGCCATGAAGGGCAAAAACTTAATAATTCAGGAACTAGAGGATTTGTTGAAGGTTAAGCTTGGCGAAACCACTCCAAACCGTAAGTTCTCCCTTCTTGAAACAAACTGCCTTGGATGGTGTCATAAAGGCCCTGCAATGCTTATTAACGACGAGGCATACACAGAACTTACCCCTGAAAAGGTACGAGAGATTATTAACGAGTATATTAAAAAATAACTAACGAAGGAGATTCTACTATGTCATATACACAGCTAAAGCGCGTCGATCTTATTTTCGACACAGAGGCTACCACTAAGGACATACTTCAAACCGCTTGGTCTAAAACTAATGAGCAAATAGTAAATGAGCTGCTTGAGTCTGGGCTAAAGGGTAGGGGGGGCGCAGGTTTTCCTACTGCAATGAAGTGGAAGTTTACATCGGAGCAAGCAGAAAAGGAACGCTACGTTATTTGCAATGCCGACGAGGGGGAGCCCGGTACCTTTAAGGATAGGGAAATTCTATTTAAGGTTCCGCAAAAGGTGTTTGGCGGTATGGCCGTTTGCGCAAAGGTTATTGGCGCTACCCAAGGCTTTGTTTACCTCCGTGGCGAGTACCGTTTTCTACTAAAAGAGCTGCAAAAGCAGCTCGACGATTTTCACGCTATTCTTAAAGCGTTAAGCATAAACTTTAACATCACCATAATAATGGGGAGCGGAGCCTACATTTGCGGTGAGGAGAGCGCCCTGTTCGAAAGTATGGAAGGTAAGCGCGGCGAACCTCGCAACAAGCCTCCTTACCCAACCATTGCCGGTTTTAGAAGCAAGCCTACGGTTATAAATAACGTAGAGACCTTGGTATATGCTTTTATGATAACTAAGCATGGAGCCAAAAAGTTTAAAGATCTGGGTACGGCCGACTCTCGCGGATCAAAGGTGTTCTCTATATCGGGCGATACCCCAAAGGCTGGGATTTATGAGCTGGAGCTGGGTATGACCGTTGATCAGTTTGTTGAGGAGTTTGGCGATGGCGATACCAAAGCAGTTCAGGTTGGCGGAGCCTCTGGTTTCTGCGTCCCCCGCAAAAAGTTTAAGGATACCATTATTGGCTTTGAGGGGGTACCTACTGGCGGATCAATGATGCTATTTAACAGCTCCCGTTCAATGTACAATGTGCTGCACAACTACCTTGAGTTCTTTGAGGAGGAGTCGTGCGGGCAATGCACCCCATGCCGTGTTGGCTGCCAGCAGCTTATAAAGGGAATTGAGGCTGTAAAAAAAGGAGAGAAACACGCCGTATATCTCGATCAGCTTATGAAACTATCGCAAACCATGAAGATCACTGCAAAGTGCGGGTTGGGACAAAGCGTTGCAAACTCGTTCTCGTCAATTGTTGATAACTTCAAGGAAGAGATGATATACTAGGCTTAACTCATAAATCGAATACCAATGGCTAAAAATATAAACATAAAAATTGATGGTATAACGGTATCTGTTCCAGAGGGTACCACAATACTTGAGGCTGCACGCCAGCTAAATATTCAAATACCAACGCTGTGTTACCACGAGGATCTCTGCATTGCAGGGAACTGCCGTGTGTGCGTTGTTGAGCTAAAGGGGGCGCGTACCTTACCCGCTTCATGCGCAATGCCCGTTTCCGAAGGGATGGATGTGCTTACAAATACACTAAAAGTACGTACCGCACGCAAGCATATTATTGAACTTTTGCTTAGCGAGCATAATGCGCAGTGTACAACCTGTTATAAAAATGGGAAATGCGAGCTGCAAGATTTGGCCTCGGAGTATAAAATTAGCAACGGCGAAACGTTTATCGATTTGGTTCCCTCAAAGAACTACCAGATAGACTCATACTCCCCCTCAATAATAAAGGACGATAGCAAGTGTATCCGCTGTCAGCGCTGCGTTAGAACCTGCGAGGAGCTACAGCACGTAAGCGCATTGGGTGTTGCGTATAAGGGCGATAAAATGAAAATATCAACCTTCTTTGAGAATCCAATGTTTGAGGTGGTTTGCACCAACTGCGGCCAGTGCGTTAACCGCTGTCCTACGGGTGCTCTAATTGAGCGGAACTACATAGATCAGGTTTGGGATGCTATATACGATGAGAATACTCATGTTGTAGTGCAAACCGCACCTGCTGTTCGCGTTGCTTTAGGCGAGGATCTTGGTATTGAAACGGGTGAGATTGTAACTGGCAAAATGGTTACGGCCCTTAAACGCCTTGGATTTAACTCTGTTCTTGATACCGATTTTACGGCAGACCTTACCATTATAGAGGAGGGGAACGAGTTGCTAACCCGTTTAAAACGTGCTCTTGTTGATAAGGATCCTAGCGTACGCTTGCCAATGGCTACAAGCTGCTCTCCTGGCTGGATTAAGTTTATTGAGCACACCTATCCGGAGTACCTCGATAACCTTTCTACTTGTAAGTCGCCGCAGCAAATGTTTGGGGCCTTAGCAAAAACATACTATGCGCAGAAGCGTAAAATCGATCCGGCTAAAATTATCTCGGTATCCATAATGCCTTGTACTGCTAAAAAGTTTGAGGCCGATAGACCCGAGATGCGATCGAGTGGTTACAAGGATGTGGACTTTGTTTTAACCACCCGCGAGCTTGCTGTTATGATTAAGCAGGCAGGGCTTGATTTTGGAAAGCTGCCCGAGAGCGATTTCGATAGCATTATGGGCCAATCTACTGGTGCCGCTGTAATATTTGGTGCCACCGGTGGTGTTATGGAGGCTGCCCTGCGTACCGCTTACGAGGTGGTTACCGGTAGAGAAGTGCCTTTTGATGACCTAAACATTACGCCCGTTAGGGGAATGGATGGCGTTCGTGAGGCCGCAGTTACAATTAGCGGAACCAAACCCGAGTGGAGCTTCCTTGAGGGCGCTACACTTAAAACGGTTGTTGCCCACGGACTGGTGAACGCCAAAAAGGTAATGGATAGCGTACGCGATGGAAAAGCCGATTACCATTTTATTGAGATTATGGCTTGTCCTGGCGGATGCCTTGGCGGTGGAGGCCAACCTGTACCTACCAACAAGGAGATTCGTGAGAAACGCGCCAAGGCCATTTACCAAGAGGATGCTGGAAAACCCATACGCAAATCGCATGAGAATCCAGAAATAATTGGCATTTATGCCGAATTCTTAAAGGAACCACTTGGACACAAGTCCCATGAATTGCTGCATACGCACTATAAAGCGCGCCAGCGGTACTAAATGTAACCATAGCAAAAGGGGTTGCCTGCGGGCAACCCCTTTTGCGTTTATTTTACCCACATCCAGTAATTCTTTTATTCAGCCCACTAATTGGAATGGTTATAAATCACCCTTAGAACTGAAAAAAATCACCGCAAAAACTGACAGGTGTAGCAATCAAACCTAAAAAGGATTACCTGTTACTAGGAGTTGATAATGAATGGAATAAAATACTTTTATCGTGAATAAAACAGTAAATGATGATGAGTAAAAAACCAAACACAAAGCACCTATCTATTGTGCTTATTATCATGCTCTTTGGTGCATCGTTACTGGTTTCGTGCGAGGAACATCAGTACGAGCCATTGACGTTTGATGCCGATGTAGAGATAAGCTTTAAGGACAATATTCAGCCAATTTTTGATGGGAACTGCATTGGCTGTCATAATGGGGGCATCTCGCCCGATTTTAGAGCGGATAAATCCTACACGTCTTTAATTGATGGTAGCTACGTAAACCTAGAGGCTCCGGCATCTAGCCGATTGTATGTAAAGTTAACAGGTTCTGGAAGCCATCAGGATTTTCTGCGCGGTAAAATTATTGCTGTTAACGATACAATTGATGCATTGGCAACCGATGTTATCCTGAAGTGGATAGAGCAAGGAGCAAAAGACAACTAAACCAAACCAAACCCACTAAACGCATTTATTTATGAAAAAGATTCTAACCCTAATAGTTCTTGCGTTCTGCATTAACGCCGGTTTTGCTCAAGAAGAAGACTACGTTGTTCGCTCATTCGAAACTAGTGCTCTTGTTGATAATCAAACGGTTACAACTCCATATAAGGGTATGATTGAGTTGCAGATACAGCATCGTTTTGGCCCCGTAGAGAATGGACTAACCGATCTGTTCGGTGTTTATGCTCCTTCCAATATCCGCATGGGATTGAACTATGGTATTACCGATAAGCTAATGGTATCGTTGGGTACAACAAAAGATTACAAACCGGTTGACGCTGCTATTAAGTATGCCATTCTGCAGCAAACCGAGTCGGGCAAAATGCCCGTTTCGCTGTCTTACTACGGAAGCGTATCTGTTGGGCTTCAAGGCGATGAGATGTATGGCCCTGGAGTGGAGTACCGATTCATTCACCGTATTGCCTATATAAACCAATTTATTGTTGCAAGGAAGTTTAGCGAAAAACTCTCATTGCAAGTGGCACCAACTATTCTGTACCTAAACAGCGTAGAGTACGGCTATAAGAACCTGAACTACGGAATCTCGGCTGGCGGCCGCTTTAATGCATTTGGTTCACACTCACTAATCTTTGAGTTCGACCATTTGTTGAATAAGCAGGATAACAAGAATTTTGATGCAAAGCCACAGCTTGCATTAGGTTGGGAAATAGGCACAGCAACCCATGCATTCCAAGTTTTCTTTGCTAACTACAAGGGTATCTTAGGGCAACGCAACTTTGTGTATAACCAAAATGATTTTACCAAGGGCGATTACCTACTAGGATTTAACGTTACTGTTCGATTCTAAACCTAAGAAGAGAAAGAATGAAACTAATGAGAAGTTACTTGCTAATAGTAATAGTATCTCTTTGCTCTGCTTTGTCGGGTGTAGCTATGAGTTTTTCACTTGAGACCACTCCCGACTCAGCTGCCGTTAGAGGAATAAACAATAGCACGTACGCTCACGATAATGTGCAAAACTGCTTGCGTTGCCACGGTGAGCTGTACTACACCATTGAGGATACTCTGTCGGGTAGTATTAAGCGCCGGCTAATGAGTGACCATCTTCGTATCAGCACCGATGAGTTCTATGGCTCTGTACACTGGAACTTTAGCTGCCTTGATTGCCATTCAGAGGGGTACGCTGCATTTCCTCATGCGCTCGACCTTCGTTTTGAAGAGGCTTGGGGATGTATTGATTGCCATGGTTACGATGAGAAGTTTGCCAAGTTTAACTTCGAGAGCATAGAGCAAGAGTTTCAAAAGAGCGTTCACTATACAGCCATGGATGGTGCTTTTACTTGTTGGGAATGTCATAACCCCCACTCGTATAAGGTGCAAGCTCGTGAGTCTTTAACTAGCGAAAACTTTATTGTTGAGTCTAATAAAATGTGCTTATCCTGCCATGGTAGCCCAGAAAAGTTTGGGCTATATTCCGATAAAAAATTGGGAGCAGTGATGACCAAGCATGATTGGCTTCCTAATCAAACCCTGCATTTGCAAGCAGTACGGTGTATTGAGTGCCATACCATGCAGAGCGATGATGTAATGGTGGCGCACTTTGTAACCCCTAAAGACGATGCGGTTAAGAATTGTGTCGATTGCCATTCTCAGAACTCCATTTTAGTGGGATCCCTGTATAAGTTCCAGTCTAAGGAGGCTCGTAGTAAGTATGGTGTACTTAACGGGGTTATTCTTAGCAACGATTCCTATGTAATTGGTGCAAACAGGAACTTGTTTATTAGCTATGCTGGTATTGCTGCAGTTGTGCTAACCCTGCTAGGCATTGCGATACATTCAATTTTCAGAATAATAATTAAGAGGTAAGAGATGAGCGAAAAGATGTATCTATATCCAGCTTGGACTAGGCTTTGGCATGCTATTAATGCAATTCTGTGCTTAGCCCTTATTGTTACTGGTTTTAGCATGCTATACTCTAATCCAGATAGGTTTGTGGTAAATTTCAGTAGTGCAGTTGCAATACATAACGTTGCAGGTGTGCTGCTTACTATAAACTATTTCGTGTTTTTTGTGGGCAACATGTTTACCAGCAATGGAAAACACTATAAGCTGGCGCTAAAAGGATTGGGGCAAAGGCTCTTTTTACAAATGCGCTATTACGCATTAGGCTACTTTAAGGGGCAGGAGTCACCTTACCCTGTTACAACTGAGCAGAAATTCAATCCGTTACAGCAAGTTTCATATGTTGGTGTAATGTATGGTATAATGTTTGTTTTATTTGTTACCGGATGGGGGTTGCTGTTTCCTGAGTTCATTCTCAAAAAGTTACTTGGGTTTAGCGGTATCTTCTTAACTGCTCAGCTACATGTAATAATGGGATTTCTAATCTTTGTTTTTTTGTTCGTTCACCTATATGTGAGTACGATGGGTGTTACAGTTGCTAGTAACTTTAAGAGCATTGTAAATGGATGGCAGGAGAAACATTAATAATAATCACAAACTAAAAGCTACTACTATGAAACGTACACTTAGATTCACCGCATTTGCTCTTGTTGCAGCATTTGCTCTGGTTTTGGCGGGCAATAATGCTCAGGCTCAGCAAAAGAAAGCTGAATCATGGCCAGTTCCAGCCGAGTATAAAAATATGGTAAACCCTCTTGCTGGCGATGCCGCATCGGTTAATCTAGGCAAAACATCGTACAATAAGAATTGCGCGTCATGCCATGGGAAAAAGGGGCTGGGCGATGGGCCAAAGGGGCGTAACCTTAAAACCTTTTCTGGCGATTTTTCGGGCGCTCAGTACCAAGGACAAACCGATGGTGAGCACTTCTATAAAACGAAGTTTGGCCGTGGAGAAATGCCTGCTTACGACAAGAAAATTCAGGATAGAGAAATTTGGGCTATTGTAAATTACATGCGTACCTTTAAAAAGTAGGTGTGTTTTTTTAAGTGAAGGGTAGCCGCTTGCGCAAGCAAGCGGCTTTTTATATGTTCGGCACAGGGGTAACACGTTTTTTTGTAGAAACCGTTCCTTGTGCTTGTGGAGGGCAATGGTTTAAGTATTTGCTGTTTATATGCTAGGGAGGGGGGCGATGAATGGGAGCGCATTGCCACGTACTAAGTTTGGATCTTCTTTACTTTAGTGAGCATTCTTAAAGTAGCCTCCCATTGTCTCATTTTAGAACCTAGGCAATCTTGCGCAATACAGGTGTAGCCTAAATAGGCGTTTCACAAACACCTGCGGCAGGTGCTGCAAGTTGTATGCTTTAAGCAACGCTGTTTTTATAAATGGTAAGGAAAACTCGGATTGCCTCGTTCATCAAAAGCGTGCAGTCCGGAGTGGTGCGAATGAACGTTAAGTAACCTTTCTAAAAATCAGATTGCAGCAATCTTTTTCTGATAATCAGCAATGTTTTATGATTAAAAAAAGCGCCAGCAAAGGGCTGGCGCTTTTTTCATGGTGTAAGTGTATCGTTCTTACTTTACAGATAGTTTCTCAATACTATTAGTTAAAAGCGCCTCGGTGTAACTTGGGTTATGAACGCCCAAACTGCGATCTTCAAGAACGGTTTGGAAGTTTAGGTACGCTCCAGCTAAATCAGCAGAATAGGTTCCTCCATTTGCTAGCCCAGTTGCTTCATTGTAAACACCCTCTGCAATTAGAATTGCTTTTAGGTCATCTAGCAACCCTTGTGTTTTCTGCTGTCTAGCGGAAACCGCTGTATTAAGTGCGGTGGCATCGTTATGGCATGTGGTGCAACCAGTAAGGTTAAGAGTAGTTGCTCCATGGTTGTCGTAGCCCATACTCATTTGGTGTCCCCCAGCTTGAGTTCCGTAAGGAGACGACATGTGGCAGGTTACACAACCATCGCTAATCATAGTGTAGTGCCCAGTTGCTTTGTAGGTTAAAGAACCAGCAACCTCGTAGCCACCAGTGCTAGCAAGAATGTTAGCAACAGGCCCGTGGTGCGTGCCGTATCTGCTTGATATGGTTACATCTGCACCACCAACCGCTGGCATTGGGCTAACTGAACGTGCTTGGTGGCAATTGGCGCAAAGGTTACTATTGCCTTTGTCGTAGCTGCCAGTCCCGTGAACAAGATCAACTGCTGCTGTAGTGGTTAAAGCCCAGTCGTCTAGCGTAAAGGTTTGATGAATCTCATGGCAAGTGTAGCAGTTTGGTTGTAATGGATCAGAGTAAGAGGCTTCTGCTGCACCATTCTTAACCTTGTCAAGAAAACCTTGGCTAACGTGGCACTCGGTGCAACCATTCCGATTGCAATAAGCTGCATTCTCACCAGTAGAGTGGGTAGAGTTGTTGTACTGCAATACTTTTGCTAGCATCATCTGGTTGCCAGAGTGACAGGCATTACAGGCCGCAGTACCATCGGTTCCACTAATTCCATCCTGTCCGTCTTGGCCCGGGGTTCCAGCTGGACCTTCGCAGGATATCATTGCTAAACCAGCAACAATAAGGGTAAAAGAAAATAGTTTATTAAACCTTTTCATAGTTTATGCGTTTAGAGTTTACTGCGTAAATGTAGCCTAATGCGCTGTCTCTACACGCTCTAAGCATGGTGATATTATCTGATTATATGCGCCGAACTAACGCATTGTATTCCGATAAAAAACATTAACTTGGTTGATATATATCAGTAATTGTGTTGAGGTACTGTTTTTTGAATAGTTTTGGTCAATAACTTTAGCGATATGGAGATCTCACCCAAGGATTGTTCTTGTAGTAATTGCCCAAATAGGTGGAGTAATTTTAATAATCTTGCTCCTGCAGAACTTGAAATAGTATGCCAAAATCGGTATGAAGCAAAGTATAAACCTGGTGAAACTATTTTTAAAACGGGTTCGCCAACTTCGTCTGCTATTTTTCTGGTTAGCGGTTTAGGTAAAGTTTACCTTGAGGGCATTGATGGGAAAAATTTAATAATAGGTATCGCGCAGCCTTCGATGATGATTGCTGGCCCTGGCACGTTTATAGATACTCGTCATCATTTTACTTTTACCGCCCTTACCGATGTGGTTGCCTGTTTTATAGACCTTAGTATTCTTAAGGGGTTTATTCATACTAATACTAAGTTTGCAGAGGGGTGGTTAATTGATATTAGCAAAAAGGCTCTTGAGGGCCACTACCGATTGCTTAACCTTACGCAAAAGAAGATGCCTGGACGGTTAGCTGAGTCCTTGGTTTACTTCTCTGAAAAGCTCTATAAGAACAGCGAGTTTGATTTACCCTTATCGCGGCAAGAGCTTGGCGACTTTACTAACATGGCAAAGGAGAGCGTGATTAGAATTCTCAAGGAATTTGAAGATGACCAGATTATAGAGATGCAGAACCAGCGAATTAGAATTGTTGACAAGGATAAGTTGAAGCTAATTTGCAACAACGGTTAGCCTTTATTTGAGGCCATTCCTACTGTAATGGCTCTCTTATTTTTATTGACATATCAAAAATCCCAGTTAAATATCATTCTGTTTTCCGATAAACCTCACCTTAGCATTAGGCGCTGGTTCCTATTTTTATGTGCATTTTGCAACTCATTATGCGCAACTTTGTTTTGTAGTAAGCAGAATGTGATTTGTGCAAAGCTCTATATCTCTCTTGATTCTGAACGAAATGCTTAACTAACGAAAATAATTTTACATGAAGGCGAAATCTTTTTTTGTTTTCTCTCCTTGGTTTATGGGGGTTTTAATGTTTGTGTTGGCCATAGTACTGGCCGTAGCCACCTTTATCGAGAACGATTTTGGTGCCGCTAGCGCATACGATGTTTTCTATAACTCAATTTGGTTTGAGCTGTTGTTCCTTTTACTTGCTGTAAACCTAATTGGGCAAATCTTCATTTTTAATCTTTACCGAAAGCAAAAGCTTACCATTATGCTATTCCATTTAGCATTTATACTAATGATAGTGGGCGCAGCTATTACTCGCTATATTGGAATTGAGGGAACCCTGCATTTACGTGAGGGTGAGCAAAAAACAGTATTTCAAACTCGCGATAAGTTTATCTCCTCCGAGATAATTGATAGGCAAGGGGCTTTGGTTGCGGCCGCTCATAAGAAGTTTGCGGTAACGCCCCTATCAATAGATAGTTACAATGAGGATATCCAAACCTCTTCAGGCCTTGTTCGTGTTGAGCTAACCAAATTTATTCCCAATGCAATGGAGCAGGTTGTAGAATCTCCTGATGGGCAGCCAACAATATCGCTTATTATCTCTCGGCAAATGGTGGGTAAGGAGTCAGTTGTTTTAACCCGAGGCGATGTTTATGATGTAAAAGGGCTGGTGTTGGGATTTGATACAGAGAAGCCTCACGATATTAGCTTCACCTTTAAATCCGATTCTTTCTTTATGAGGGCTCCTAAGCCACTAAGTGAGATGAGCATGATGTCTAAGGTGGCAACAATTCATCCTGAAAATACCTGGGTGCCATTTTCGCCCATGAAGCTGTACTCCATATCTGGAATTACCGTTGTGGCTCAAACCATGTTGCCCAGTGCTGTTACTATACCAACCTCTGTCGATCATCAAATGCATCAAACAGGGCGTTCGGCCATGGAATTTGAGATTACAGGAAGCGGCGTGCGTACTAAAGCGTACCTGTGGACCAACAACCAGTCGGAGAACACTAGCGCCATGCTAAGTATGGGCGCAAATTATTTGCGCATTACGTATGGTACTAGAGGTGTAAAAATTCCTTTTGCCGTACATTTAAACGACTTTGTTCTTGAGCGCTATCCTGGTTCAAACAGCCCATCGTCGTATAGGAGCAATGTTACGGTTATTGATACCGATGGTGCAAAGGAATTTCCGTTCTCAATATATATGAACAATATATTGAAACACAAAGGTTTTCGTTTTTATCAGATGTCGTATGATCAGGATGAAATGGGTACAGTTCTTTCTGTAAGTCACGATAGAGCAGGTATGCTGGTTACCTATATTGGCTATGCCTTACTTTTTCTATTCATGTTCTTGTCCATCTTTAATCCAAAATCGGCTCTTTGGCAAGTTTCCCCATCGTACTGGATTAGCCTTGCTCGCAAAGGCGTAGGGGTATTTGTTCTGATGCTTACACTTGGTTTGGGAACGGCCTTTGCGTCGCCTAGCGTTACCCCTCTTAACCAAAAGCTTGCCGATGAGTTTGGGAAAGTACTGGTACAGGATCAGAAGGGTAGAACAAAGCCTTTCTACACATTAAGTCACGACATTGTGCGTAAAATTACCCGCAAAAACGAGTTTATGGGCTTGTCGTCAATGCAAGTGTTCTTGGGTATCTATTCCGATTTTGAGAACTGGAAGAATGTGCCCATGATTAAGGTGTCTAATGCCGAATTGGCCAGAGTTCTTGGAATATCTGGTAACTACGCGGCATTTGCCAATATTGTTGATATGAATTCCCCAATGGGAGGATATAAGCTGTCGCGATTAGTTCAGGAAGCGTACGCTAAACCAGAGTCGCAGCGAACAAAGTTCGACAAGGAGGTAATTAAAGTCGATGAGCGCATTAATATCCTATACATGGTGTACTCTGGCGATTTTATGAAAGTTTTCCCAATAAAAGATGATCCGTTGCACAAATGGGGAACGCCCGACGAGGCGCTTCCCTTTGCCGTTAATTCCGATGATTCATTGTACCTAAAGAATGTGCTAAGCCTTATAATGTCAGGAATTAAAAACCCAAATGCTCGAGCTATTGAAACCCATGAGTACATTGAGTCTTTGGCAGCATACCAGAAAAGTCATGTAACGTATCAGTTGCAGTCCGATAATAGAGTAAAGGCCGAAATTTTTTACTACAAAGCCAAAATATTCGAAAGGCTATTCCCTTTTTACGCAGTGGTGGGGCTTGTAATGATTTTTACTCTTGTTTTTGCCATTGTTTCTGGCAAAAGTAATGTGACCGCGATAATGAAAATCTTTACTTATGTTCTAGCCGTGGGCTTTGCGCTTCACACTTTAGCATTAGCTGTGCGTTGGTATGTTTCGGGGCACGCTCCTATGAGCAATGGGTACGAGTCCATGATTTTTATTTCGTGGGTAACCCTACTAGCGGGTTTCATTTTTAGCCGCAAATCAAAATTTGCCCTTTCTGCAACTGCGGTTCTAGGTTCGTTAACGCTTATGGTTGCCCATTTAAGCTTTATGGATCCAGAAATTACCAGCTTAGTACCTGTACTTAAGTCCTACTGGCTTACCATACACGTATCGGTTATTACAGCTAGCTACGGCTTTTTTGGCCTAAGTGCAATACTTGGCCTTTTGGTAATGATTCTCTATTCACTGGCTGGAAAGCGTAACCTTGGTAGGGTAAATACTACTGTTGATGAGCTAACCGTTATAAGCTACCAAAGCTTAACGCTTGGGTTGTACTTTTTAACCATAGGCACATTCCTTGGAGCCATATGGGCAAACGAATCGTGGGGGCGTTACTGGGGCTGGGATCCTAAGGAAACCTGGTCCCTAATTACTATGATTGTTTACACCTTTGTGGTGCACTCTAGGATGATAAAAAGCGTTAAGGGCATATTTACCTTTAACGTAATGGGACTGTTCTCTTTCTCATCAGTGCTTATGACCTATTTTGGCGTTAACTACTACCTGTCGGGGTTACACTCCTATGCTGGTGGCGATCCGGTTCCTGTACCAACGTTTGTTTATGTATCGGTTGTAGCCTTGGTTTCAATTACCATTTTTGCTTACAGAAATTACAAAAAGCTGCATAGCTAAAGGTTTGCTTAAATACTAGAAGCCCTTTGCGAAGTAGTTTCTCCACTTCCAAAGGGCTTTTTTGTGCGCATACATCTCATAGTAATTATGCAACAAATTGTGCTCTATGCAATATTTTTAATAACTTGAATCTCATTTAGCAGAATAGAAAACTAAAAAACAACTGCAATGAGAAAACTTATAGATATAGTTACCCTAACATTGGTAGGCCTTTTCTCGGCTAGTTTTGCCGCAAACGCTCAATTCACTATTGACGGGCAGTTTAGAACAAGGGCAGAGTACCGCGATGGCTATAAAACATTAGCACAGGAGGCAACTTATGCTACCCCATTAGTGCTACAGCGTTCTCGGCTTATACTTGGATATACCCATGAGGCGTTTACCTTTAAGCTCTCAGGGCAGGATGCCCGTGTTTGGGGGCAAAATGCAGTAAATATGGCTGGTAGCACAACGCATATCTACGAGGCTTGGGCTAGTTACGCCTTTAATCCCCACCTATCCGTAACGGTTGGTAGGCAGGAGCTAAAGTACGACGATCAGCGCCTTATGGCTTCAAAGGAATTTAGCTTAACAGGAATGTCGTACGATGCGGCCCTGTTAAAGTACAATAACAAGGAAACGTCCACATCCTTTCATCTTGGCGCAATGATTAACAACAACGGGCAAGACGTAGTGCTAACTAGCTATGCTGGAGCTCTTTTTAAGTATATGACTTTTGTTTGGTTCTCAAAGCCCCTGTCGGATGCCCTTGCTGTTAATGCCATAAATTTTTTGGATGTTACCCAGAATACAGGCGACCCACATATTATGTATGCCCGCAATACCATTGGAGGTAATGCAATAGTTAACGCTCAATCATTGGTAGGAGGCCAATTTGGAGCGTACTACCAGTTTGGGAACGCGCAGCGGGTGGGGGCATTTACCTCCACAAAAATTGGAGCCTATGCATTCAACGCATCCATTTGGGTAAAACCAGCAAATAAGCTAAGCGTTACCGCTACTGTTGATGCCTATTCGGGGCAGGATTGGAGCGATGCTACTCCATCTAAAAAAACATCGTTTAATAGGCTGTTAAACGCAGGCCATGCACATCTTGGGTTTATGGATTACTTTACCTCAGCTACCCTTTCTGAGGTTTCTGGGGCTGGACTGCATAACTACTTTTTACGAGCCGATTATAAGGTGAGTGAAAAATCATCGGTTCAAGCAACCGTTAACTACTTTATGCTCAGCAAAAGCTATTTGCCCGGTGGCACTAAGGTTGACAAGGGCTTAGGAACCGAGTTCGATTTTGTGTTTAACTACAAAGTGGCCAAGAGTTTTGCAATACAGGCAGCATGGATGTTCATGCTTCCTACGGAAACGTTAGAGGCCATTCAGGCTGTTACTCCAGATACTGGAGAGTTCTCGCACTTTGCATACATCTCATTGAACTTTACACCTAATTTCTTAAAGTGGAGCAAGCCTGTAGGCGAGTAGAAAACGTGTTTCTTAGCATAAAATTAGCCCTTTTTTATCCCGAGAAGGGCTAGTGTGTTTATGCAATAGTCATTAAATCAGGTTTGTGTAATCGTGTGCGCTTTAAATATTGTTTCACAACATTATTTAGAATGATTACAATTTTGTTAGCGCGCTAACATTGTTTTTTGGCAAACAAAAACCTGAGTATATTTGTGCAGAATTTTGTTAGCCTAACGAGTTGATTAATATTGGCTATTTAAAAATTAATACCAGCTGTGATGCCCGGAAAAATGAAGCTAAATCAGGTTATTGAAGTGCTCCAAGCAAAAGTAGTTTGCGGTAGCGAACTGCTTAATACTGAAGTGGAATTTGCTTTTGCCTCAGACTTAATGAGCGATGTACTTACAATACAGGCAGATAATCTGCTCCTTATTACTGGTTTGGCCAACGTGCAAGCTGTTCGCACCGCCGAAATGTCAGACATTAGCGCCATTGTTTTTGTTAGAAACAAAAAGGTTAACGATGACATGATAGAGCTGGCCGAGGAGAACGGAATGGTGCTTATAGAGTGTGCCAGCTCAATGTTTAAGGCGGCAGGACAGCTATTTGCACAAGGGTTAAAACCTGTTTACTAACAAGAAAATTAGAAGCAAATGCATTTCGAGTATAAGGTGCAAGGAGGCGATTTTGCTAGGGCTGGACTTGCTTCAAGCCAAGTAAAAAAGGTGCTCAAGCAGCTTAACGTAGATGCTAAATTGATAAAGCGGGTTGTGGTTGCAATGTATGAGGCAGAGGTTAACGTTGTAGCCCACGCATACCAGGGTACAATTAATGTTGATATTGATACTGAGCGAATTGTAATGGCTTTTAGCGATCATGGCCCCGGTATCCCCGATATTCCTCTGGCAATGCAGCGCGGGTACTCAACGGCATCGCCTGTAGTTAGGGAGATGGGCTTTGGTGCAGGTATGGGATTGCCAAATATACAAAGCAATGCCGATGAGTTTAAAATTACTAGTGTAGTAGGAAAGGGAACTAACCTAGAAATTATTGTGTACTTAAACGTTCCACAAGAATAGCTTAGGAATGGAGAGCAAGTTTTTTCACCATGCATTAAAAATTCTTCGCGATGTGTGCATAGGATGCTCACATTGCATGAGGGTTTGCCCAACTGAGGCCCTTAGGGTGAAGGATGGTAAGGCCATTCTTTACGAGGATAGGTGCGTTGACTGTGGAGAGTGCTTCCGTGTATGCCCTGTTAATGCTATTATTATTGAGCAGGATGACTTTTCAAAAATATTTGGCTACAAACATAGAGTGGCGCTGGTTCCTGCCGTGCTTATGGGCCAATTCCCCGAGGACTTATCGCCCAGCGAAATATATAGCGTACTCCTTGAACTTGGTTTTACCGATGTTTACGAGGTTGAGAACTCCGTTGAAGTTTTAGTTGACGAAGTAAACGCTTACGTTAGCGATGGAAAGCATGAGCGCCCCATTATCTCCTCGTTTTGCCCTGCCATTATTCGCCTAATTCAGGTTAAGTTTCCATCGTTGGTGGATAACATAATGCTCCTAAGGCCACCCCTGGATGTATCTGCCCATTACTGCAAAAAGCAGCTTATGGACAAAGGAATTGCCGAGGAGGAGATTGGTATTTTTTATATTACCCCATGTGCCGCTAAAATTGCCGCAATTAAAAGCCCTGTTGGCGAAGATAACTCTGAGGTTACGGGGGTTATCAACATGGATCTTATCTACAATAGAGTTTTACGAACCCTAAAGCAGAAAGGACTGGAAACCTGCGTGTTGCCAGAGAAAACGAGCCTTACGGAGCGTTCAATTCTCTGGAGCCTTACCAATGGCGAAGCCGCTCACGTTAAGGGGCGCTGCATGGCAATAGATGAGATTCATAACGTAATTGAATTTCTGGAGAAGATAGAGAGCGAAGAGATAACTGATATCGATTTCCTAGAGCTTCGTGCCTGCGACGAGAGCTGCGCAGGCGGAGTACTGGCTGCAGGAAACCGTTTCCTTACCGTTGAAAAGCTTAGGAGTAGAGCTGCAAACATCAAAGCAGAAGAGGAGACGCTACCCGATCCTTCGTGGAAAGACATAGCAGAGTACAAAGGCTTTTTGTCGTCCATGCTGGCCATTCATCCGGTTAAGCCCCGCTCCATGCTTAAGCTTGATGAGGATATGGCTAAGGCCATGAAAAAGATGGAACGCGTGCGCCGCATAATGTGCTTCTTACCTGGTATTGATTGTGGTACATGTGGAGCCCCATCGTGCCAAGCTCTGGCCGAGGACATTGTGCAAGGGAAAGCAGCCATCTCGCACTGCATTTTTATACAGCGCAACATGGAGCAAACCCGTAAGCTAGACCCCGATCATGCATACCGAATAATGGAAAAAATTTGGGGAAAGGACAGGTTTACAAAAAACTGTAACAAGAAGTAGAAACTGGTTTTATACACTAGACTAAACACAGAATACAAATATGATAGTTGCTGATATAGTTAAAGCCTTAAACCTTGAGGTTCTTTCGGGAGCAAAAGGGCTTCAGCGTGAGGTAACAAGTGGTTACACCTCCGATTTACTAAGTGACGTAATGGGATTTGCCGATGCGGGTGCTGCTTGGGTTACCCTCCAAACGCACAAAAACGTAATGGCTGTTGCTTCGCTTAAAGAGCTGGGAGCAATAATTCTGGTAAAGGGTTTTAAGCCCGAGCCCGATACCATTGAGCAAAGCGATGAGGAGGAGATTCCAATTCTTGGAACCGAACTAAGCGCATTCGAAATTACAGGGAAACTTTATAACATGCTGCAGCAGGAATGAACCAGTACCGGGCCGATTTACATATGCACACCGTTTTATCGCCTTGCGGCGATTTAGACATGAGCCCGGTTAACCTGGTTAGCCAAGCCGCTAGCTGCGGTTTGGATATTATTGCCATTACGGATCACAACTCAACCCTACACGGCCCCTTGGTTAGGCAATTGGCCCAAAGCAAGGGTATTATGGTTGTTTATGGAGCCGAGGTAACAACTAAGGAAGAGGCACACTGCGTATGCCTTTTCGATACAGAGGCGCAGCGGTTAACATTTCAGCATTACCTTGAAGCTCACCTGCCCAATATCCCAAACAATCCAGATGTATTTGGATACCAGGTGGAGGTTAACGAGAACGATGAGATACTGCAAGAGATTGAACCACTGCTTATTTCCTCTCTTGATGTTGGGGTTAACCAAATTGAGGCTTACGTACATCAGCTGGGAGGGCTATTTATCCCTGCGCATGTCGATAAAACAAAGTATAGCCTTATAAGCCAGCTAGGCTTTGTTCCTTTCGACCTGCAGTACGATGCGCTAGAGCTCTCACAGCACACAACCGTTGACGCATTTAAGGCAAAAAACGGATACCTAAAAGATGCCCGTTTCATTAGGAGCTCCGATGCTCATATGCTTAACCAAATAGGCACAGCATACACAACATTGCAAATGGAACACCGAACGTTTGATGAGCTCCGTAAGGCGCTTAACGGAATTGATGGACGCGATATAATACAGTAATTAGGCTATGAAGGACTTATCGTTACATATTCTTGATATTGCCCAAAACTCAATAACCGCTAAGGCTAGCTTAATACAAATAGCCATAGCCGAGGATACCGTTGCCGATACGTACACCATAACCATTACCGATAACGGGTGCGGCATCCCTCCCGAAATGCTTGCAAAGGTTACCGACCCTTACACAACGTCGCGTACCACCCGAAAGGTTGGACTGGGCATTCCGCTCTTTAAGCAAAACGCTGAGCGCACCGGAGGGCAGCTAACCCTTGAATCCGAAGTGGGTAAGGGAACTGTACTAACTGCCGTTTTTGTTCATTCAAATATCGATAGACCTATTCTAGGCGATATTGCCGGAGTGGTAGTAATTCTGGTCTCGGCCAACCCTAAAATCGACTTTGTTTACTCACATAGCGTAAACAGTAATCGTTATGTTTTTGATACCCGAGAAGTGCGCGAAGCCCTTGATGGTCTGCCCCTAAACGAGCCCTCTGTTATCCCTTTACTAAAGGAGATGATAGCATCGAATTTAGAAGAGTTACAAATAGGGTAGAGTAGGCTATAAAACATAACCAGAATAAGGTAAATGTGTTACAATTGAGATAAATTTACGGTCTAAAACTTATAATTTGTTTTATTTAATTCAAATATTTTAGGAGAGAAAAGTATGGCAAAGGTTAAATCACTAGCCGATCTTAAGAAAATGAAGGAGCAGCTTCAGTCTAAGGTTGACTTGAGAGAAAAGGGTGAAGACCCCGAGAGCCGCGTTCAGATAAAGGTAGCCATGGCTACTTGCGGAATTGCCTCGGGTGCTAAAACCGTGATGGACTACTTCCTCGAAGAGCTGGACAAGCGCAGCATCGATGCAGTTATTACCCAAACGGGTTGCATGGGCTATTGCTACGCAGAGCCTACAATTGAAGTTAAGCTTCCTGGTCAAGAGCCTGTTGTTATTGGCTACGTTGACGTGAAGAAGGCTGACGAAATTATCGAGAAGTACATCAAGAACGGTGAATTGGTTGATGGTATCATCCCAATGAACTACAATACTATCGACAATCAATAACCGCATAGGAGGACTAAAGAAATGGCAAAATATAAAATGCACATGCTCGTTTGCGGTGGTACGGGATGCCGTGCTTCAGCAAGTGATGCCATAGTTGAGACGCTTAATTCTGAACTTGCGGCAAAGGGAATGGAAAACGAGGTTCAGGTTATTATGACCGGTTGCTTCGGTTTCTGCGAAAAAGGCCCTATTGTAAAGATTCTACCTGATAACACCTTCTACACACAGGTTACCCCTGCTGACTCGGCCGAGATTGTTGCTGAGCATATTGTAAAAGGTCGTAAGGTAAACCGCCTGCTTTATACCGACCCAGAAAATAAAGAGCACATTAGTGACTCTAAGCATATGGGCTTTTACAAAAAGCAGCTGCGTATTGCGTTAAGAAACTGTGGTGTTATTAACCCAGAGAACGTAGAGGAGTATATTGCTCGCGATGGTTACCAAGCAATTGGTAAGGTGTTTGAGATGGGCGCGCAGGCTACCATTGAGCAGATGAAAAAGTCTGGTCTTCGTGGTCGTGGAGGCGGTGGCTTCCCTACTGGTTTAAAGTGGGAGATTGCTAGCAAGAACCATGCTGACCAAAAGTACGTGGTTTGTAATGCCGATGAGGGGGATCCAGGCGCGTTTATGGATCGTTCTATCCTTGAGGGTGACCCACACTCTGTAATTGAGGCGATGACCATTAACGGTTTCTGTATTGGTGCAACCAAGGGCTTGGTTTACATCCGTGCAGAGTATCCATTGGCCATTAAACGTCTTCAGATTGCAATCGATCAAGCTCGTGAGTACGGTCTTCTTGGTAAGGATATTCTTGGTAGCGGTTTCGATTTTGATATTGAGCTTCGCTATGGTGCTGGAGCCTTTGTTTGCGGTGAGGAAACTGCTCTTATCCACTCTATGGAGGGTGAGCGTGGTGAACCAACCGTTAAGCCTCCATTCCCTGCAGAGAGCGGTTACCTTGGTAAGCCAACCAACGTAAATAACGTTGAAACCTTTGCCAATATCCCTGTTATTATTCTTAAGGGTGCCGAGTGGTTCTCTGCCATTGGTTCAGAGAAATCCAAAGGAACAAAGGTGTTTGCCCTTGCTGGTAAGATTAACAACGTTGGTCTTATTGAGGTGCCAATGGGTACTACTCTTCGTGAGGTTATTTACGAAATTGGTGGTGGTATTAAGAATGGCAAGAAGTTTAAAGCCGTTCAAACCGGTGGCCCATCTGGCGGTTGCTTAACCGAGAAACACCTTGATACTCCAATTGATTACGATAACCTACTAGCTGTTGGCTCAATGATGGGCTCTGGTGGTATGATCGTAATGGACGAGGACGACTGTATGGTTTCTGTTGCTAAGTTCTACCTTGAATTTACCGTAGAGGAGAGCTGTGGCAAGTGTAGCCCATGTCGTATTGGTAACAAGCGCCTGCATGAGCTACTTGAGCGCATTACCAAGGGTGAAGGCACCATGGAGGATCTTGACCGCCTACGCAACCTTAGCCATGTAATTAAGGATTCTTCGCTTTGTGGTTTAGGCCAAACATCGCCAAACCCAGTTCTTTCTACTCTTGATAACTTCTACGATGAGTACGTTGCTCACGTAACAGAGCGTAAGTGCCCTGCTGGTCAATGTAAGTCTTTAATGCAGTACGTTATTGACCAAGAGGCTTGTGTTGGTTGTACCGCTTGTGCGCGCAACTGTCCTGTTAACGCTATTGCAGGCGATCGCAAGAAGCCTCATGTTATTGATACGTCAATTTGTATCAAGTGCGGTGCATGTATCGAGAAGTGTAAATTCAATGCTATTAGCATCCAATAATCGGGGGAGATTTTAATTAATGGAAACAGTAAAACTTACTATAGATAATAGGCAGGTAGAGGTTCCCAGCGGAACAACAATCTACAAGGCTGCTAAGTTGCTAGGTATTGATATCCCTGTACTTTGCTACATGGATCTTGGCGACATGAACATTGAGAATAAGCCTGGCGGATGCCGTATATGCGTAGTGGAGGTTGAGGGTCGCAGAAATCTTGCCCCTTCATGCTCTACCAATTGTGCCGAAGGTATGGTGGTTAAAACCCATACCATGCGCGTAATTAACGCACGCCGCACCATTATGGAGCTTATCCTTAGCGATCACCCTAAAGATTGCTTAACCTGCGCAAAAAGCGGGAATTGCGAACTTCAGGACATGGCCGTTAAGCTTGGCGTTCGTAATATTCCTGGACAGGAGTATGCAGAGATGAGCACATACAAAACCGACTTCTCGCCATCAATTATTCGCGAGATGGACAAGTGTATTATGTGCCGCCGTTGCGAAACCATGTGTAACACCGTTCAAACAGTAGGTGCTCTTAGCGCTGTTAACCGTGGTTTTACTGCGGTTGTTGCTCCTGCTTTTGAGCAAGACCTAGAAAAATCTCCATGTACCTACTGCGGACAGTGCGTTGCAGTATGCCCTACTGGTGCTCTTACCGAGGTTGATAGCACTCCTAAGGTGATTCGTGCACTAGCAGATCCAACTAAGACGGTTATCGTACAAACAGCACCAGCTATTCGTGCTGCTCTTGGTGAGGAGTTCGGTATGGCTCCAGGTACCCTTGTTACCGGTAAAATGGTTGCTGCTTTGCGCCAAATTGGTTTCGATCACGTTTTCGATACCGATTTTGCCGCCGACCTTACCATTATGGAGGAAGGAACTGAGCTGCTTGACCGCTTAACCCGTCACCTAAACGGCGATAAGAAGGTAAAACTACCTATTCTTACCAGCTGCTGCCCAGGTTGGGTTAACTTCTTTGAGCATAACTTTAACGATATGCTAGATGTTCCATCATCGGCTAAATCGCCACAGCAAATGTTTGGTGCTATTGCTAAGACCTACTTTGCCGATAAAATGAGCGTTAAGCGTGAGGATCTAGTTGTTGTATCGGTAATGCCTTGCTTGGCTAAAAAATACGAGGCACAACGCGATGAGTTTAAGGTTAACGGAAATCCTGATGTTGACTTCTCTATCTCAACCCGTGAGCTGGCTCACCTAATTAAGGAGTTTAACATCAACTTTGCTGATCTTGCCGATGAAGACTTTGATCGTCCTCTTGGCGAATCAACTGGTGCTGCGGTTATTTTTGGAGCAACTGGTGGTGTAATTGAGGCCGCTGTACGTACAGCATACGAGGTTCACACTGGTAAAAAGCTTCCAAAGATGGACTTTAACGAGCTTCGTGGTATGGAGGGTATTCGTTCTGCAACCATCGACTTTGATGGCCTGCCAATTAGTATTGGTATAGCACATGGTCTTGGTAATGCACGTAAACTACTTGAAGATGTTCGCTCAGGTAAAGCTAACTACCATGCAATTGAGGTAATGGCATGTCCTGGTGGATGTATTGGAGGTGGTGGTCAGCCACTTCACCATGGCGATTCTTCAATACTAAAAGCTCGTGCTGCTGCTATTTACCGTGAAGATGCTGAGAAGCCTATCCGTAAATCGCACGAGAACCCATATATCCAGAAACTTTACGAAGAGTTCCTTGGCAAGCCAATGAGCGAAAAAGCGCATCATTTGCTTCATACCCACTACTTCGATAAGGGTAATAAGGACGTTTTCATTTAACCCAGAGGAGGAATTCTAATGTCGCATGTAAAAGTTGAACTTAAGAAAGAGGACGTTGCAAAGATTAAAGAGATTTGCAAAACGTTCCACAATAACCCAGGAGAACTAATCAACGTGCTTCACAAGGCACAGAGCTTCTTTGGGTACCTTCCTGCCGAAGTTCAGGAAATAGTTGCTGTTGAGCTTAACATTCCTGTAGCAAAGGTATATGGTGTAGTAACCTTTTACTCATTCTTTACCATGCTTCCTAAAGGCCAGCACCCAATTAGTATTTGTACGGGTACTGCTTGCTATGTTCGTGGAGCAGAGAAGGTTCTTGATGAGTTTAAGCGTATTCTTAACGTTAGCGTTGGTGAAACTACCCCCGATGGGAAGTTCTCTCTTGGCTGCCTACGTTGTGTTGGTGCCTGTGGTCTTGCTCCTGTTGTAATGGTAGGGGAGAAGGTTTACGGCCGCGTATCGCCCGATGGCGTAAAGGATATTCTTAAGGAGTACGAGTAGATATCTTGTTTTTAGTATACGCGAAAGCCGCCTTTTGGGCGGCTTTCGTATTTTATAGCAATTTTACCAATTACTGATTGTGCCAGAATATGGGGTATAACAAGTGTAGCGGATGCCAAAATTCCCGTTATTTGCTCCTGCTAAAATGTAAAACCAGCATTTATGTACCACCAAAAATCTCTATTCAGCGTATTTTTAGTGCCAAATACTGTTATTGGGCCAAATAGGGTGTTTATGCCTATGCCTAGTCCGTATCCCATTGTGTCAAAGTATGGGTTATCTATATTTAGTACCAAGTCTGGTTCTTCTTCTGCCGCTTGTATATAGTTTAACCTGCCAATAATGTAGAACTCAGCAAACAGCCTAACTCTTGCTTCGGTTTTGGCTATGGCGTAGTTTGGAAAAATCTCTTGTCGGTAGCCAAATCCATAAAAACTCACATCTTGGCTCCGTGAGCTATACTGGTTCCCGCCAATAAAGTAGTTATCGTATATTGCGCTTGTTCCAGTAGTTATCCCTGCATTGGCTCCAAACATGAGGGTGAGGTTGTTTCCTATGCTTATGTACCTTTCGTAATCGGCTGTAATCTTATGGTATTGCTCGGGGTTGAGTAGGTTATTTACATCAGGATTATTACCAGAGTTTTTTATCTCCAGTAGGGGCTTGGGCGTAAAAGAGTACGCAAGGCTTACAAGGCTTCCTCTGCGGGGAAAAAAATTTCTATCTACAGTGCTTTTTTTAAGCGTTGCCCATAGCTTAATGCCTCCAAAACTTAGGTTTCCAATATTATAGGAGCCGTCAAGTTCAATTAGCGATTCTGTTGGCATTAGCGTTGTCCCTTCAAATGCACCGCCAATTGCTGCTTGCGTATTCTGAAACATGGAGTGTTGGAGCTCTAGCCTACCACCATACGAGTGCTCTCTAAAGGCAGTTATTTTTTGTGTTGATAGGTAGGTAGGTACTTCATTGGCGGTATAGTAAATTCCTAGCTGAATTGCTTTGCGCTGTGTTTGCCCAATGTATTGATGGAAATTTGCCTTAAATCTTGGCAACCGCGATATTTCAAGACCTGTTGTAAAGCGGCTGCCAATAATCCCTACGTTGTGCCTAGTGTAGTTAAGTATAAGGCTTGGCCCAAATACATTATTGGTTTGTAGCGCTGCTTTAAGTTGGGTTCGTTCTTTTTCTTGAGGAGTAAAAACTAGATTTAAGCCGTTTTCATTCCTTTCAATGTGATAGGAAACCTTATTAAAGTACATTGTACCAAAGATATTGTTTACGGCTTCATTCAGCTCATCTCGCCCAATAAAGCTGTGTGGGGCAATTCCCGATTTCCCAATAACCAGCTCGGAGTCTATATTCTTTGAGCCCTCTACGGAGACGCTGTTTACAAAATACCTTGTGTTTTTGTTTAGCTTGTTAATTGTTCTGGGCGGCGCAATTGCATTAAGCGAGTCGGCTAGCTTAATAAGCTGCTCCTTGTACACAAGTGCAGCTTCGTACCCAATACGTTCAATGTTTTTGCCCTGCTCAAAGCTTGCGGTTGAGTATTTTTTTAGGTCGGGAATTATAAGTATATCGCACATGCTCATGTATTCTTTTGCATCTGTAATGCCAGAAAACATGGCTGTTTGCATAAGAATGGAGTAAACCGATTTTACCTTGTGGGGGTCAACCTCCTCTGGTAACCCCACATATATTCCAATTACAATATCGGCTCCCATTTTAATAACTTCATCAACGGGAAAGTTGTTGCCAATGCCCCCATCAACATAAATGGTTGTGTCGTTCTCTATTACCGGCGTAAAGAATGCAGGTATTGCCATGCTTGCTCGCATTGCCTGAGGGAGGCTGCCGCTGTCGAAGGTTTTTATTTTGCCATGAATAATATCCGATGCACAGCATCTAAACGGAATGGGCAAGCTATCAAAATGCTGTATGTTAGCAGCGGGCCATGTAAGCTCGTGAAAAAGGTTCCATAGCGCTTGGCTCTCTACCATTCCCGATGGTAGGCGTACTTTTCTACCCTTAATGGGGAACTCTCCAATAAATCGGCCATAGCCATGTTTCTCATCCATACCAATGTTATTCAATGGCATATTGTTGGTAAGGTAGTTGCTCCAGTTAATACTATGGTTTATTTCAGATATCTCATCGGCGGTATAGCCCAATGCGTATAGGGCGCCAACAATACTTCCCATACTGGTGCCAGCAATGTAGTCGGGAACAATCCCCGCTTCCTCAAGCACCTTTATTGCTCCAATATGCGCAAGCCCCTTGGCGCCACCACCACTTAGCACCAGGCCTATTTTGGGTCTCTGGGAAACAGTTGAGTCCTGTGCAACGCTGTTTGCAATAGAAAGCATTAGGCATGCAGCTATAGCTAAGCACAGTGTTTGGTGTTTGCTTAATGACTTCATTGTTGATGGTGTGGTTTGAGTCTGTTATACTTGTAACTAAGTTTAAATCAGGGCTAATTTAAACTCATTTTTACTGTTGAGTAATGCTTTTGGGCACGCAGAGCCCATCTTTAGCTTCATTTAGCTTGCTTGAACTCAGCTCCTCTTTTGTTAGGAATCACTAGCATCCGAAAGTACGAAATTTAAAAATGCCCTCAGAATCCCCTATTTTTGAGTTCGAGAAAAAACTTTAAAATTATGGG
>JAFGDZ010000023.1 GCA_016931855.1 Bacteroidales bacterium | reverse complement strand
GTCCCATAATTTTAAAGTTTTTTCTCGAACTCAAAAATAGGGGATTCTGAGGGCATTTTTAAATTTCGTACTTTCGGATGCTAGTGCTCGCAATTCAAAAAAATTACAAATAAGCGCATAAATCACTGTTCCTTATCTTAAGTACATGGGGTATGCCTCAACCACCACTTACTTTCTATTCTTTAAAAAGCAAAAAAAGAAATTCGAGGCTGCACATCCCCTACGACATCTGCTCCAGCAACAGCGGGAAATCACTGGGTGCAAGTAGGCCTACAATGGGGCTATCGGCACGTCCCGTACGGGTAACCACAACAGCCTGTAGGTAGTTGCCCTTTTTCATGGCGTTCTTAAACTGGCCAACAAGTGAAACCACATCGGAATTCTCGCTAACAATGGTAAAGTCGTTACCATCGGCATAGGGAATAATATCGGACAGACTGGCCTTTGAGTAGTTAACCGTTGACTCGTGCTTAGAGGTCATCCACTTGGCAAGCGTTTTGGCGGTTACAATGCACACCACCCGTCCCGAATCGACCACTGGGCAGCGCATAAAGCCCTTGCTGGCAAAGGTATCCAGCATCTCCATTAATGGGGTTTGCGGCGTAGCGAAGTAGGGCTTGCGCTTCATTACAGTAGAAATTTTAGGCGGATTGCTAAGCAGGTTGCGGATTCGCCTAATATCCTTTACCACATCATCGTGGGGCTCGGCAATTACAAAGTTCTCGCGGCGGGTATGCGTAATGGCGTTGCGCAGCTGAGCGTACTCCTTTAGGTCGGTTGCAAACTGCTGCACCACAGGGTGCAATCCGCGTGCCTTACGTAGCAGCTCCCCAAAGTTGGAATGGTAGGTATCGTTGCAAATCTCCTTTAAAGACTGCTCTATCTCTGTAAAAAGCTCAATAAATATCTCTGAGTTGGGTTTACCGTTTGTTTCCATAGCGAATGATTGAAACCGAAAGATAACTAAATATCGCTGTTGATGTTTCCGTAATGCCCCAAAAGCGTAACAACGGAAGCAAGCAACAGATGGGACAAAACAGCACAAAACCATACATTGCTGTATATCAAACACATAAAAACGCAATATATACTCCTATCAACAAAATATTTATTTTGCATCACCCTGTACAACCAATTATGCCTTCAGTTACATTTGATGGCTCACTTCTGGGCAGTAAAACACTTCACCCCAAACTTTTATGCGCCTTACAAACATTGAAAAAGAGCTGCTCATTGCAAAAAATGAGCAGGAGTATGCCAATACCTACACCTCGCTTAACTGGATTACCCCAGAAAACATTGAGACTCTACTAGAGGAGCGAGAAGCAATTCTGGCAAAGCTAAGGCTACACGGCGTTGAAGAGGGATACAATGCAACCAAGCTGGATGTTAGAACCCTATCGCAGGGATGCCGCCACTGCGCCGAGGGAGAGTGGTCGTGCCTATTTATTAACGGCATTTGCAACGCTAGCTGCATGTACTGCCCCACATCGCAAACCGAGAAAGGCGTTCCCACAACCAGCACGCTAGACTTCCCCGATGTTAACGACTACATTGCCTACCTACGTCGCTACCAGTTTAAAGGCGTTAGCCTAAGCGGAGGCGAACCGCTGCTAACCTTTGATACCACACTACACTACATCGCCCAAATACGGAAGGTACTTGGCCCCGACATATACATATGGATGTACACCAACGGCATTCTAGCCTCAACCGATAAGTTTGAAGCGCTTCGCGATGCAGGGCTGAACGAGGTTAGGTTTGACATTGGGGCTACGGGCTACAAGCTGGATGGGCTAAAAACCGCCCTTGGACTAATCCCTGTGGTTACGGTTGAGATACCCGCTGTTCCCAGCCACTTTGATAAGCTAAAAGTTGCAGTAGCGGAACTGGCGTCACTCGGCGTTAAGCACATCAACCTACACCAGCTTAGGCTTACACCCCACAACCTCCCCCGCATAGCCGATAAGGGCTTCACCTTTTTGCATGGCACCAAGGTAACCGTATTAGAATCGGAGCTAACGGCGCTGCGCCTAATGCTTTTCAACCTTGAGAACGGCATAAAACTACCCGTTAACTACTGCTCGTTCCCGTTCAAGAACCGGTTCCAGAGTAAAGCGGCACGACAAAAAACATCGGCCGAAATGGTAAAGCCCTACGAGGAGATTACTAACACAGGGCATATCCGCTCCCTAGCAGTGAATGGCGAGCCGGAAACCATAGCTGCCATCGCCAAGAATCTCTCAACCAACAATGAGTTATCAGGAAAATGGAAAATTCAACACCCAGGAAATAGCATTAGGGTAACCAGCAAGGTGCTAGAAGCAATTGATATCAGCAGCATAGCTATCACTACCAGCTACTTTAACACAGCATTCTCACCTCAGGTTAGCTACCGCAATGCCTTTAGCAAAGTAAGCCTTACTGGAAAGCGAAAAATAGTTATTGAGAAGATGACTCTGGTTAAGGATTTTGCGCTAACCCACGAGGAAAAAGGGTGGTTTAGACAGATGCTAACGCTATTGGGAGTTGAAAAGGAGCTATACCTAAGGGAGCTAATTGCAAACAGGGTTAGCAAAGACAGGCAACAATTTTGGATAAGAATTAGCGATTGCGAGGTTGTTATGCATGATTTAGCCGACTACTTTTAGGCAAAAAAAGAGGAGCCCCACGAGCTCCTCTTGTACTATTTTTCCCAGTAAGGGGAAACTTACTTGGTTGCGGTTTTCGTGCTAATGTACTCCTGATTTAAACCAGATAGAACCTCTTTGGTAATATCAAGGGCTGGATTACCATAAAGCATTGGGCCACCAAAGGTACTGCTAAGAATAACATGGAAACCTTTCTCCTTGTTGTACACCTCAAGATAATCAGTTAGGCTCTGCTGAATTTGGCGTAGCTTAACCTGCTCCTCTTCGGCTAGTTTCATGCGCATCTCATCGCGTAAGCGATACAAATCCTGCTCTTGCTTAGCAAGTTCTTCCTGCATTTGCTGAGCCTGTGAACGGGTAACCAAGCCTTTTTGAACCTTATCCTGAAAATCCATGGCCTGCTTCTCAAAAGTGCGAGACTTAGAGTTTAGCTCAGCTTCAAGCTTACGACCACTCTCTTGAAGTTGCTTTTGAACATCGAAGTACATATCGTAGTTGTTCAAAAGGGTATCAACATTTACCCAAGCAATGGAAAGATCTCCACTAATAGCGGTTTGCTCTGCATTATCGCCCGAAGCAACAGTACCCTTCTTTGCACCTGGATAAAAATGAAGAACAAAAAGAACTACAACGGCAATGGCCAGAATAGCAGTGGCAATGGTGTTAAACTGTTTCATTAGGTTTAGTTTCGTTTTTAATTCCGGATATCCCCTTTGGTAGTACCATCCGGACAAATTCTTAAAGAATGAAAGCGGGGATTGCTTTTTTAATCGCAACACCGCAAATTTAACGGAATTTAGGACAATTCAAATCGTTTATTAACATTTTAGTAACGTTTAGCTTATTCAAAAAGCCCTTTGCGCCTAACATGTAGAAGCCTAAATGCAAAGGGAACTATGCTTACCTCCTGCGGCAACGGCAGCCAATAGCTAAGCGCTATTACAAAAGCCTTAGCGGTTTGTTGAGCCATGTGTAGCTAACGCTTTTCGTCTTCTACTGCTGGTACGTGAGCGTTCCTAACCGCTTAGGGCATTACAACAAGTCAGCGAACAAACAACAACGCCCATTACTGCCCGCAAACAGCCTCTTTACCCTGCTTTGGCTAAGAATCAAGCTATTTCTTGGTCAACATCTAGCAGCTAAGGCCAGCCTGCCTCGGACTAAGACAAGGAAACAAGCTGCCTACATCTAGCATCCAAATTGACAAATATCACCATTGTAAGCCCAAAAAGCCGAAACAAAGCGTGATTGAATCCGTTTTAATAAGAAAAACGCCTAATACTATGAGAAAAAATAAAATGGGACTAAAAATAAAGCTATTACTCTACATTTTGCTTCCATTTACTCTAATATACGCAAGTGCTTTGGGCTATTTGAGCGAATCGTTTAAGGATAATGCTTACAACAACGCTAAGGAGATAATTAGAAAAACGGCCTACGAGTACAAAAATAAAATAGAGTACGACTTAGGAAAGCTTATGGAGATTGTTGTATCAAATAGAAATTTGTACAACAAGTACACTGAAATGCCCCAAGAGCAAGTAAATCCTTTTTACGACAAGGTTTGCATAAGCTGGCTAGAGAATAGCCCATCGATACTATCGGTTTGGCAGGCATGGGAAATAAGGGCTTTTGACCCAACGTACAACCTAAAGAACGGGCGGCACCGTAACGTGTATGTGCGCGACAACGGCAAGGTTAGCCCCATACGGCAAACGGTTGATATGAACAATTTGGACATTGACCTACCCTATTACCACTCCAGGCAGAACAACCGCAACGAGATTTGGGATCCGTACTACGACATAAGTACAGCAGAGCTGGGCAATATACTAATGACCTCGCTTGTATCGCCCATTCAGAACAACGGGAAGTTTGTTGGGATTATTGGTATCGATATCAGCCTAAGCAACATGGAGCAAATAGTATCGCAAATAAATCCGTTCCAAGGCTCGGTGTCGTACCTAATATCAAAGAATAAAACCACCGTTGCGCATACCGATAAACAAAAAATAGGAAAGCCCTTTTTTGATGATGCCAATATAGACTCAACCCTTTTTGGGCAGGGGATTAGGAATACCCACAAGCTAAATCACAACCTTTTTGAGTACCGTAACCCAAGCAATAATACCGATTACATTGTTGCCATGGTTCCCATTGTGGTTGCCGATGAAAATCAAGCGTGGACCCTTGGCATAGAGGTACCCATTAGCGTAATTATGCACGAAGCCAACATCCTATTCTATAAAAGCATTGGCATTGGCGTACTTGGATTAGTTGTAATGTACTTTGTTATATGGCTAATAGCCTCGTACATCATTAAGCCAATTAACGCTAGTGTAGAAATTGCCAAAGAGATTGCGGAAGGGAACCTAGACCTTTCCATTAATGTTAGCTCCAACGATGAGATTGGGGAGCTGCTACTTGCCCTAAAGAATATGACCGATAGGCTACACGGCATTATTGACGAGATATCGCTAGGAACAGAGGAGCTAACCCAATCGAGCGTAAACCTTACCGACTCATCGAATACGCTGTTAACAGGAGCATCGGATCAGGCGGCATCGTCGGAAGAGATATCGGCATCGATGGAGGAAATGGTTGCCAATATCCAGCAAAACACTGAGAACTCCAGAATAACGGAGAAAATTGCCATAAAGGCCGCTGTTGGCATTAAGGAGGGGTACGAAACCACCCAAAAGGTATCGGAAACGATGCTTAGGATTGATGAGAAGATTGCTGTTATTGTTGAGATTGCCCGACAAACCAACATACTTGCACTTAATGCGGCCATTGAGGCCGCACGGGCAGGGGAATACGGCAAGGGATTCTCGGTAGTTGCTGCCGAGGTAAAAAAACTTGCAGAGCACTCGCAGGTTGCTGCCAAGGAGATAATGGAGCTAACAACCCAAGGTGTTGATGTTACCACAAAATCGGGCGAAGTGCTATCGGCAATTATTCCCGACATAGAGAAAACGGCCGAGCTGGTTCAGGAGATTACAGCTGCAGGCTCCGAGCAGCAAAGTGGTGCAGAACAGGTTAACAACGCCATACAGCAGCTAAACCAGGTTACCTTGCAAAACACTGATACGGCAAACTTCTTCTCTAACAAAGCATCGGAGCTATCTACTTTAGCCGAGAAGCTGAGCAACCTTATGGATTTTTTCAGAAGAAAAGCGTAAAATGCCTTCTCAACAGGCATTGCGAGTAAAACGTACTGGTTACCGCTACTACTACACCCAATAGTAGTAGCGGTAATCTTTTTTTATCAATAAAAAGGAGTTTTACACCAACGCAGCGCAACAGGATTGCAGCGCCAGATTGAAAGCTTTATATTTGGACTTTTCTAACGCATTAGGATTAGTGCTACTAGTATAACAACACAAAAATGATCCGCTTTTGTACAATTCTTATCATCGCTGCAACAATTTGGAGTTGTACCTCTCCTAAACAGCAAACCAGTACTGCAATACTCAACGATTCCATTAGCATACAGCACCACTTGGACTCCATTGAGAAGTATATAAACATAAACGATGAGCCCAAAGCCTACTCCTTAACCCTAAAATGCCTTAAGGAGTATAGCAACACCCCTTACGTGCCAGGAAAAGCCATGCTACTCCAAAGAGCAGCCACACTAAATTACCTATACACGCTAAACCTAGATAGCAGCGTTTTTTACCTTAACCAGCTTCGCGATTTAGCTACCCAAAGCGGATTTAACAAGGGGATTATTTGGTATGAACACACCCTTGGCAAGGTTTACTACACGCAAAATGACTACCCTAAGGCTCACGAGTTCTACAGCAGCGCATACCGTAAAGCGCAAGAGCTGAACGACAGCATAACAATGGCCGACATTCTATCCTCACTATCTAAAACGCTAATACAATCGCAGCAGCACGATAGCGCAAAGCATTACCTTCGCAAAGCCCTCTCCTTAACAAGGAATCGAAAGCTGCACACCACGAACATAATGCTGTACGACAGACTGGCTAGCATCTACGCTACTAACAACCAGCTAGACAGCGCACTTTATTACTACAACAAGGCGTTATTGGAAGCAAACATTATTAATAACAGGTTAAGCATTCTGCTTACAGAATTTAACATCGCCTATTTTAGCCACTTGCAGAATCCCCGTGTAAGAATAACCGATAACTTATACAAGCTTCTGGAAACTGCAAAAAACGAAGGATTCTACAAAGTACAGATTACCACAGGCTACTTACTGTCATCAGTACTTGAAAGGGAGAAGCGATATGGGGAAGCGCTACAAATGTATAAGTCCACAAGAAGCATAGAGGACTCACTTATTGGCAACGAAAGGGTACGGAAGGTAGTAGAACGCGAGGCGCAGTTCTACATAAACGAGAAGGAGGTAGAAAATCAACGCTTGGTGCAAGAAGCCAAAATTAAAGCGCTAGAGCTACGAAACCGCAAAATAGTAACCTACTTTACCGTTTTTACACTTATACTTAGCATTTTGTCGCTAGGAGTAATTGTTAACAAATACAAGCAAATTAAGGCCAACCTTAAAACCATAAAGGAACAGGAACGGCTAATATTCAACCAGGAACGGGCACTTATTGAGAAAGAAAAAGAGGCCATTGAGCAGCGACTTGATATGCAGCAACGTGAGCTTACAAGCAAAATAATGAAGCTATATCAACATAAAGAACTTATAAGCAATACAATAAATCAGATTGAAGGAATTAAGCTTAAGGTAAATAAAAAG
The DNA here is from genome assembly GCA_016931855.1 of Bacteroidales bacterium. Taxonomy (GTDB): domain Bacteria; phylum Bacteroidota; class Bacteroidia; order Bacteroidales; family Tenuifilaceae; genus UBA5206. Next base: position 9,820 of record JAFGDZ010000023.1, on the reverse strand, counting down.
GGAGGAAAAGATGCAACCCTACAAACAAGCCTACAGAACCTGATTAACGAGCTAACCATGTCCGATAACGAGAACCTATGGAAGGAGTTTGAGGCCCAGTTTAACGAAACAAACCCCGACTTTCTAAAACGGCTTACTGAAAGGTTCCCTGACCTTACCACTAACGATATAAAAATGTGCATATTCCTAAGGCTAAACCTACGCACAAAGGAGATATCGGTAATTACGCAGCAAAGCATTAAGAGCATTGAGGTTGCCAGAACTAGGCTTAGGAAAAAGTTGGGCTTGGATAATACCAGCACAAATATATCGCTGTTCTTGGGGCAGGTGTGAGAGTGAAACGTGAAACGTGAATCGTGAATTGTGAATCGTGAATCGTGAAAGGTTAAACGACAATACACTAGACACCAGACACTAGATACTAAATACCAGACACTAGGCACCAAATACTAGACACCAAATACTAGACACTAGACACCAGACACCAGACGCCAGACACCAGACACCAGACACCAGACACCAGACACCAGACACCAAACACTAGACACTATACACTAGATACTAGACACTAAACCACTACACATCTGCACATTAACCACACACCACACAACCGCCTGTAGTGGTAATGTAGCGTTTTTTAAAGGGCGATTCTTCATGGTTCTAGGGGCAATATCGCATTCTTTGCGGGTTGCTATTTTTATTTACTAATAAACCTAAACATCTAACCATGAAGAAAATTTATCTTCTTTGGGTTAGCTTGCTGATATCAATGCTCTCTTTCTCCCAAAAGGGTGGCATGCTAGGATCAGGAGGCTACGTTCCCAAAGAAAATGTCCAAGAGTTTTTAGCAGGAACGCGGACATTACCCGACAGCATTTCGTTTAAGGGTAACTACTACGTTATTGTTACCTTACGCAGCATCCCCACTCAAGAGGAAAAGGATGCCCTAAAGCAAAAGGGCATTGTGCTGCACAACTATCTTGGGAACAACTCCTACTATGCTACAATAAAGCAGGAGCCCAAGAAAGGCGCAATAGCCGAACAGCTAAAATCTACTCCCATTACATCGGTTACGGAAGGCAATGCCGAATGGAAAATTAGCGAGGCAGTAAGCAGCGGCGTTGTTCCAGAACATGCCATTGTGGCCAGCGGCATTGTAAGCGTAAACGTACTTTACTTTGAGCTATCGGATCTATTGGGAATTAGGGATTACCTTAAAAGCAAGGGCTACAGAGTAAGCCATATTGCAGAGGAGTTCCAGACTATTACCCTAGAAATCCCCAAAAATAGGATTAAAGAGCTAGCCCAACAGCCTTGGGTTAAGTGGATTGAATACATTGCCCCCCCCGCAGAACTAGATAACCTTAGGGGGCGTAGCATGAACCGTAGCAACATCCTTTCTCAAAACACATTAGGTGGCAGAAACCTAACAGGGAAAGGGATGAATGTAGGTATTTGGGATGGTAGCGTTGAGGCTCACCCCGACCTAGGAAATAGGCTCAAAACCCAAGAGTTTGAGGTTATTAGCGAACACGGACAGCACGTATCGGGAACAATGCTTGGTGCAGGGCTTATTGACCCTAAAGCAAAAGGTATGGCTCCCGAGGCAACCCTGTACGCATGGAACTTCAACACCCAGCAGAATGGGTTAAGCGCGCCACAGGAGATGCTTATCTCGGCTAGGGATCATGGTATTGTTGTTACCCAAAACTCCTATGGTGTTAGCATGAACAACATCTACTGTACAACCCCAAGCACATACAATGCTACGGATTTACAGTTAGACCAGCTAGTTAACATGCATCCTAAGCTAACCCATGTATTCTCTGCGGGTAACGATCAGGAGAAATGCTTGGCAGTTAACAACTCACGCTACGGAACATCAACAAAACGTGCCAAAAATGCCATTTTTATTGGAGCGCTAGACGAGAAAACCAACATAGCATGGTTTAGCAGCTGGGGCCCAATGAACGACGGTAGGCTTCTACCCCACATTACTACCTTTGGCGATGAGGTGTACTCAACCCTTTACGGTAACAGCTACGGAATGATGAGTGGTACCTCTATGGCCTGCCCAAACGCATCGGGAACACTAACCCTTATTTACCAACGCTTCAGAGAGGTTACTGGCGATTTTCCTATTGCCTCGCTGGCCAAAGCAGCAGTGCTAAACACCGCCGAGGATAAAGGAAACCCTGGCCCCGACTACCAATTTGGCTACGGCCAGCTTGATGGGCTTCGCGCTGTTGAGCTAATTGAAAAGGGAAGATACTTTGTTGGTAATCTTGAGCACAACCAGGAGCAAACCTATACCATTAACGTTCCAGCAAACGCTAAGGAGCTAAGGGTAATGCTTGTTTGGAGCGATTACAGAGGAACCAACGGATCAAAAGCGCTTATTAACGACCTTGACCTTAGCGTTGTTAGAGGAGGAACCACTTATCTACCTTGGACTCTTAACCCTAGTAACCCAGCAGAAGAGGCCAAAAGGGGTATAGACCGTATCAACAACCAGGAGCAGGTAACCGTATCAAACCCCACATCGGGAACATACACCATTAAGGTAAATGGGTTTGAGGTACCACAAGGCCCTCAGGAGTACTCTATTGTTTACGAGTACTACACCCCTACCCTTAACGTAACCTATCCAAATGGCGGCGAAAGCTTTAGCCCAGTCGAAAAACCTGTGGTTCGCTGGTCGTCGTTAGGATATAGCGGAACTTACACCCTTCAGCTATCAACCGATAATGGAGCAACATTCCAAACCATTGCTAGCAACATCCCCAATAAGCAAAAGGACTACGTTATTACCATTCCCAACACACTCACCAGCAGCGCGCTAATTCGTGTTATTCAGGATGGAACTATGGATGTTAGCGATGCACCATTTAACATTATGCCTGCCGTTAACAAGCTTAGCCTTATCCCAACCGATTGTGGTGCCGATGGCTGGCAGCTTACATGGGATGCCGTTGATGGAGCAGCTAAGTACAAAGTGCTAAAAGCAAATGTAAACGAGGGTAAGTACTACGAAATTGGAGAAACAGCCAGCAACCTATTTCCCCTCCCCTCGTTAACCTCAGAGCGCAACATCTACTCTGTAAAAGCCGTGGCTGCAAATAATGCAGTAAGCGAAAGAGCCTTTGCTGTTATTGCAAACCCATCGTTTCCACTTGACTTTGCCACTGCTGGAATTCCCTTTGAGGAGAACCTAGTGGAGTTCCCAAGCAAATACATCAAGGTTACAGCAGCAAGCGGAACTGAAACAGCGTATAAAACAACGCTTTTTCAGTACAGCAACGCGCACAATATCCTAATGAAGGGTAGCGAAACTACCACCGAATGGAACGCTACTGGCGACCTATTTGCCAACAATCCAGACGATTACGTATCGGCAAAGATTTGCGATATCGATGCTACATCTATTACGGGCGAACTGTGGTTGCGCGTTGCAGCAGCCATGGGCAATAGTGGAACTAACAATGCCAGCTTCCGCGTTCAAGCCGATGGTGCAACGGTAACAAACACCTTTGGTCAGAACGAGATTTCGGCCACAGGGTCTGGGCAGAACATCATGTACTGGAACCTTAGCGATAAGGCAGGCAAAAAGTTCTCTCTCGACTTCCAAGCCGTTCTTCGCAACGCAAAGGACTCCATTCAGTTTGGCCACTTCTACATTTGGCAGCCCAAGAATGATGTTGGTATAACCAAGGTTACCCTGCCAGCAGCAGCTACAACCCTAGGTACAAGCGAAAGCATTACTGTTGATGTTAGAAACTACAGCGGATATAGCATTTCAAACATCCCTGTTAGCTACAGCATTAATGGCAGCGCACCAGTACAAGAGGTTATAGCTGGCCCCATTGAGCCGTTCAAAACATTGTCGTACACCTTTGTTAATAAGGCTAACCTATCTGAGGTTGATGTGCTGTTTAACGTAGAAGCTACTGTAACGTACGATTCCGACGAAACCCCAAGCAACAACTCTCGCACAGCGCAAACAACCCGTTTTGGCGATTACTACGTAATGCCAACTACTACAAGCGACAACAGCCTAACCGCAACGGCAACCACCAAACTATTTACCGACAATGGTGGAAAAGTGCTAAACTATACCAATAGCGTTAGCGGTGTGGTTGTTATTAGCCCCGCCACCACGGGTAAAAAGGTTAAGATTAAGTTCCTTGAGTTTGATGTTGAGGATACATACGACCGTATCATTATTCGCGATGGCAACCTATCAACATCACCAATTATTGAAACCCTTACAGGTAACGAGTACGCGCTACCCTTTGAGGTTGTTTCAACGGCTAGCTCAGGACAGCTATACATCGACTTTAAGTCCGACTCCGAGACCAACAAACCAGGCTGGCTAGCCGAGGTAAGCGAAGTTGACCCAACTACTGGCAGCTCATCAAACACCTTTGCAATTACCAGCTTACCACATTACAATGGCAACTACAGCATCCCAACAACAATTCGCATCAAAGTAAAAAACCAGGGTGCAACAGATGCAACAGATGTAAATGTGCGCTATAGGGTTGATAATGAGGAGTGGGTTAACGAGGTTATTCCATCCATTGCCGCAGGCGTAGAGATGGATTACTACTTCACCCAAAAACTAACCATCCCAGAGGCTGACAGAAACTTCTTGCTAACCGCAGAGATAACAGCTGCCGACAGCTATATGGACGACAACACCATGTCGAAAACCGTTAGCAGCGACAAGTACTGTTTCGCCTTTACCAACTACTCAACCTCATCTCCATTCTACATTACCAGCGTAAAAAAGGGAGATGTTGAGAATGCCTCGGGAGCATCGGCAAGCGTTTACCCTAACTACTTTAGGAATACCGTCTTTAATCTGTATAAAGATGTAAACGACAAAGCAATAGCCGTTACAGTAAACACCCATCAAACCAACGGTAAAATTGCCATTTTTGTTGATTGGAATAACGATGGAATATACTCAGGTGCAGAAGAAGGGCCTTTTACAGCCAACACCTCAGCAGGAATAACCTCCTACAGCATTCCCCTTACTACACCCTCAGGCATAGCCGAGGGACAATACTATATGAGGGTTAGAATTGCCGCCACATCATCAGCAATAACTCCTTGCGAATCCATTTACAACAATGGAGAAACCGAGGACTATATGGTTGAGGTTTTTGAGAACTTCCCAATAGCAAAGGATGTTGCGCCAATAGCATCAACCCTTGCAAATGGGTCTAACCTTTCAGCCACCGAAACGGTTGCCGTTACCATACAAAACAACGCATCGGTAGCAATTAGCAATTTTGATATTGCCCTACGCGTTGATGGTGGTACAGAGGTTATTGAAACCGTTACCGCCGAGATTGCTCCGTTTAGCAGCATTGAGTACACATTTACAGCTACAGCAGACCTATCGGTAGCAGGGCCACACGTAGTGGAGATATACACCCTAGCCGATGGCGATGAGGATGCAAGCAACAACACGCTTACACTTAACATCCTTAACGAGAAACCTGCTGTTGATGGATTCTTTGCACTAAATTTCGATGGTGCTGATGATGTAGTTAATGCAGGAACCTTAGATGGTACCAACCTACAATCGTACACCTACGAGGCTTGGATTAACCCTGCCAGCTACGGTGGTTACGGTGGGCCTATTGGCTTTGGCCGCCTGTTCGAAGGGAAAGGGGCAACCATATTCCTTCATGGCGAAACCAACACCAACTACCCAGAGCATAGCTTAGTTATTACAACAGGTGGAGGTACCTACCACACCCAGGCGCTAAGCTTTAACCTTAACGAGTGGCAGCACGTTGCAGTATCGTTCGACAACAACAGCAAGGAGCTTAAGGTATATCTTAACGGAACCGAAATTCCTGTTGTTACTAAAACCGCAGCAACTACAATTGATAACAACGCAGCCAACAGCCTGTACATTGGTAACAACGCAAGCTTGGCAAGGCCCTTTAAAGGGATGATGGATGTTGTACGTGTGTGGAGCGTAGCCAAATCGCAAGCCGAAGTGGCAAGTAAAATGCACGTATCGGCTGCAGGTGAAGCCAACCTAATAGCCGAATTCCTATTCGACGAGGGCTACTACAACAGCAAAACCTACTCGGGTGCTATAGAGGCCTATATACTTAATGCATCGTTCGACAACAGTGCCCAGTCCATTTGGCAAGAAGTTAATGTTGGATTTGCATCATACAGCCTATCGGAACAGGTAGTTGACTGGGAAGAGGTTGCACCTAACCATTTCCGCACCGATGTTGAGAATACCGCCGACCTAAACAACCTAATTGCAACCTTTACGCCTAGCATGAAGGGTGCAACGGTAACAGTTGGTGGCATTGAGCAAATATCGGGCGTTACAGCGGTTGATTTTAGCAACTCTACAGCAATTCCTGTTGAGTACACCATATCGGCAACCCATTTTGGACGAAGCCTAGAGAGCACTTACAAGTTCGAGGCTAAGAATGAGCCAAGTACTGCTTGTGAACTACTATCGTTTGCCATTCCAAGCCTTGCCATATCGGAATCGTCCGTAACAATGGCCATGGCGTTTGATGTTGCTGGCACAACCGATGTTACCAGCCTTGCAACCAGCTTCACCGTATCGGATGGGGCAACGGCGTACATCAACGGAACAGAAATAGCTAGCGGAGCTGTAATTGACTTCACTAACCCTGTAACCATAGCCATTACAGCAGCAAACGGACGCGCAACAAGCTACTACAGCGTATCGCTACGCAAGCAGCAAACCATTACATGGACACCCGCAAGCCTAGCCAAAACCTATGGCGACCCAGTATTTACGCTGGAAGCAGCTGTATCGTCTGGTGCCGAGGTGTATTACACATCAAGCAACCCAGAGGTTATTAGCGTTGCCCTTAACAAGGCAACAGTTATGGGTACAGGTAGTGCAACCATTACTGCGCACCAAGTTGGTGGCAATAACCTTGTTGCTGCAACGCCTGTTGAACAGGAGTTTACCGTAAGCAAAAAGGCGCTTACCATAACTGCCGATAACAAGAGCGTTGACTTCTCCGATGCCATCCCTGAGCTTACCATGTCGTTTAGCGGACTTGTAAACAACGAGACCCAATTGGTTATAGACCAGCTACCAAGCATCAGCACAGCTGCCGTACAGAACAGCCCTGCGGGAACATACCCAATTGTGCTTACAGGAGGAGCCGACAACAACTACGAGCTAACCCTTGTTAATGGTGAACTTACCATTGTTGATGTGGCCGCTTTTGATGTAACCTTTAGCGTAACATACAAGGGTGCCTCCGATGCCGATGCCACAATCGCCATTAATGGGTTAACCCTTACTACCAGCGCAACGGGCGAGGCTACCATTAAGCTTAAAGCAGGCAGCTACCCCTACACCGTAACAAAGGCGGGACGCGAGGAGGTATCTGGAAATGTTGATGTTGTTGATGCTAATCAAAACGTAAACATTGAACTAGTTGACCCACTACCCGTTTACACCATCACTTACACCACCGATGGCAATGGAACCATAAATGGCACTGCAACCCAAAGCGTTAAGAAAGGTTTAGATGGCGCCGAGGTAACCGCATTACCAAGCCTTGGTTACCTATTCCTTAAGTGGAGCGATGATGTTACTACCGCGGCCCGTAAAGAAACCAACGTTCAGGGCGATTTAAGCTTCACTGCGCTATTCACGCTAAAATCGTACACCCTTACCTACAGCGCGGGTAGCAACGGTACCCTATCTGGCGAAGCAGCACAAACTGTAGCGCATGGAACAGACGGAACTGCTGTTGAAGCCATTCCTGATGCTGGCTACTCGTTTGTTCAGTGGAGCGATGGCGTTAAGGAAAACCCACGTACCGATGTGAACGTTATGATGGATAAATCGGTTACCGCCGAGTACACTAAGATTTATACCCTGCCATATACTCAAACGTATAATGGAACAACCCTTCCTGAAGACTGGCAGAGCGTTGACAATAACGGATCAGGTGGAGTATGGCAGTTTAAAGCTGCGGCAAAAGATAATAAGACCTTAACTGGATCTACGGCAAATTATGCAATTTTAGATAGCGACCTCTATGGTTCTGGTAAAACGCAAGATGCCGATTTAATAAGCCCAACCTTTAATCTAACCTCTTACTCTACGGTTAACCTTAAATTCAACCATTACTACAGACATTACTCTAGTTCTGCAACAGTTTCATACAGCATTAATGGAGGAGCATGGGTTGAAATTCAAAAGTGGACAGCGAATACAGCCAACCCTGTTGCTTTCGACCAGCTTATTGATGCAGTTGCCGGACAAAACAATGTACGATTTAAGTGGAATTTCAAGGGAAGCTGGGGATACTACTGGCTAGTTGACGACATTGAGATTACAGGAAACTCTGCAGCTGGCGAGTACACCGTAACCTACACCGCTGGGGAAAACGGAACGCTACAAGGTGCAACCACCGGAGTAATTTCTCAGGTTGTTACTGCTGGAGAAAATGGACCTACTGTAACCGCTGTTCCAAACCCAGGTTATGTTTTCTCCCAATGGAGCGATGGCGTTACCGACAACCCACGTACCGATTTGGTTATAAAGGACATCGATGTAACCGCAATTTTTGGAAGTGATTGTACTCCAATAAGTGCTCTTCCATACAAGGAGACCTTTGATGCTGATGCTTCTGCACCCGATTGCTGGAGTGCACCTGTAAATGCCAATGGGCTCAAATGGGCATTTGGACCAGCATCTTACCCTGTGAGTACAGGTAATAGCATAAACTTCGACCCTACGAGTATTGCCTATGGAGCTACAGAAACAGCAGAGGTTACTTCGCCTGTATTCAACTTAACTGGCTACAGCGAAGTGTATCTGTCGTTTAGGCACTTACACTATCCATTCACATCAAGTACTGCCAAGGTAATGTACTCTACTGACAATGGAAGCAATTGGATAGAGCTGCAAACTTGGACAGATATGGCTTACAATGAGCATTTCTGCATGAAGTTACCAGCAACATCTGCTACCATAAAGTTTAAATGGGAGATTACTTGTGGATCAATGAACCTAGGATGGTTTATAGACGACGTGGAGCTTCGTACCGAAGCCACAGTACTTCTAAACTACGAGGCTCAGGAAATTAAAAATGCTGATGGCGATTGGATTGCACTAGGAACAATTGATGGTGATAAAGAGCAGCTAATTGTTGTTGGAGAAAATGCTACTCCTGTAACTGCAGTTCCTATTACTGGATACAAATTTACCGAATGGTCCGATGGCATTACAACTGCTACTCGTACAGATGAAAATGTACTTGAGAGTGAACTTATCACTGCATTTTTTGAGCCTATAACCTATATCTTAAGCTATACTGCTGGTGAAGGTGGCTCAATTGTGGGTGAACCAACTCAAATTGTAGTAATTGGTGCAGATGGTACCGAAGTTGAGGCTGTTCCCGCTACTGGTTACCACTTCGTGAAGTGGAGCGATGGCGTTACCGCGAACCCACGTACCGATGCCAACGTAACCGCTCACATCACCGTTGTGGCTGAGTTTGCTCAGGATGCTGTAGCTACCTACACCCTAACCTACACCGCAGGTGCCAATGGCTCTATTACAGGAGAGGCAACCCAAACTGTAGAGCAAGGTGCTAACGGAACCGCTGTTGAGGCTGTTCCTGCTACTGGTTACCACTTTGTGAAGTGGAGTGATGGCCTTACCGCCAACCCACGTACCGATGCCAACGTTACCGCTGACATCACCGTTGAGGCTGAGTTCGCTCAGGATGCTGTAGCTACCTACACCCTTACCTACACCGCAGGTGCCAATGGCTCT
>JAFGDZ010000022.1 GCA_016931855.1 Bacteroidales bacterium | reverse complement strand
TTCTGGATAACTCGATTCTATTTAGCGTATTCAGTGGGGTTTCATCTGTTTTTTTCCTTGTTTTCGAAAAGTTTCGGATGCTAGTGGCTTGCTAATCACAAAAGAAAGGGTGCTGAATGGCACCCTTTCTTGTTCTTTTATATTCATTGCTAGGCCTTACCTATCAAACTCCTCCAGCGTTTTCTCTCCCAGCTTCTCGGCAACCTCATTTAGCTCCGTAAGAACTTGAGGTATTACTGCAATGCCTTCCCTGCGATGCATTTCCTCCTTTTGGCGTTCTGGATCGCCTGGAATAATAACCTTGGGTTGTCCCTCGGCGCTTTGGGCGCTTCTAAAGGTTTCGATCCATTGGTCCATGCTTGCTTTAAACTCATCAATTGGGCGGAAGGCATCAACGCGCATGGCGCCAAAGAAGTGTCCAAGCCCTTCGCCAACCGATTTTTCAAGCAGCGGCAGGTAGGCCACCTGTGGTGGTACAAAGGGGCCAAAGTTGGCTCCGCCAAACACTGCCGAGAAAATATCAACAAGCGAGGTCATACAGTATCCTTTATGACTGGCATGTACGGGGTCGCCACCAAGGGGAAGAATGGCTCCACCGCGAAGCAGCGTGTCGGGGTCATCAGTTGGGTTGCCCTGTGCGTCCTGCACAAGTCCCAATGGTGCTTTTTCTCCCTTTTTGCCCATAATGGCAAGCTTTCCACGAGCAATTGGCGTGGTGGCAAAATCGGCAATAAAGGTTGGCTGGTTCCCTGTAGGAATGGCAACTGCAATGGGGTTGGTTCCTAGCATCTTGCTAGTTGAGTAGGTTGGTGCCACTAGTGGGTTGGCGTTGGTCATGGCAATGCCTGCCATGTTGTGCTCAACTGCCATTAGCGAGTAGTAGCCTGCTATACCGTAGTGGTTGCTGTTTTTAGTAGCAACCCAACCCGTTCCTGCAACCTTTGCTTTCTCAATGGCCACCTGCATGGCGAACTTGGCGGCAATGGGGCCTAGGGCGTTATCGCCATCAACTGTAGCGGTAGATGGCGTTTCGTACGCAATCCTAACCTTTGGGTTGGTGTTAATGCGCCCGGCCATCACCATCTGGAAGTAGTCCTTAACGCGCATTAGCCCGTGCGATGGAATGCCGCGTAGCTCGGCAGCTATAAGCACATCGGCAACAACCTCTGCATCGGCAGGGGGGCAGCCCATCTTCTCAAATAGCGTGGTGGTATATCGCTTTAAAAGTGTGAAATCAAACATGGCCGTACTTTTTGCTATTCCTTACGGAAGTATATGGATGAGCTAGCCTGTGCTATGGGCGTAACTTCCATATCGTTGATGTTAACATGTGCTGGGAGGCTAAGCGCAAACAGAATTACGTTGGCAATATCCTCGCCGGTAAGTGGTTTAAGCCCTTTGTAAGGATTTTTAGCCTTCTCGGAATCGCCCTTAAACCGAACAATGGAGAACTCGGTTTCAACTAAACCCGGCCGAACCTCGGTTACCTTAATGTTGTGCTTAACCATGTCTATGCGCATTGCCTGCGATAGGGCGTGCACAGCATGCTTTGATGCGCAGTACACGTTGCCATTCTCGTAAACCTGTGTTCCCGCAATGGAGCCTATGTTTACAATGTGCCCCGCACCGCGCTCAACCATAAGTGGCGAAACCTTACGGGTGATGTACAGTAACCCTTTGATGTTGGTATCAATCATGCGTTCCCAGTCGTCAACATCGCCATCCTGAATATGGTTAAGCCCAACGGCTAAGCCTGCGTTGTTAATTAGGGCATCAATTTTTCTCCAGCGTTCGGGAAGGGAGTCAATGGCTTCGTCAACCTGTGCCTTTTCACGCACATCAAAGCAAAGTACAAGAACATCGCTTTTGTACTTAACCTCAACCTCTTGCTTTAGCTCGTCAAGAAGTTCTTTTCTACGGCCGGTAATAATTACGTTGTAGTTGTTTTCGGCAAGCAGTAGGGTAGTTGCCTTACCTATACCAGAGGTTGCTCCGGTTATTAGCGCTATCTTTCTCATTTATTTGTTGTTTGCAATTGCCTTCGATTTGTATCTAGGCAATGGTTGGTTGGGTAAAGGTATGAAAAAACGTGAGACGTGAGACGTAAAACGTGAAATGTAAGACGTAAGACGTAAGACGTGAGACGTGAGACGTGAAACGTGAAACATGAAAGGCAAGACGTAAGACGTGAGAATGCTCTATACACCATATACCAAACCCTAAACACCAAATACCACTCCATCGCAATCCTACTCAAAAAGCAAAAAATCCTCCTCAAACTGCTGCCATCTTATTTAATGTTACTATTTTTGGCTCGCGAAGCTGGATTGTAAAAAATCAGCCCCTGACTGGAAATCAAACCCTGCAATACCCTATAAAATGTCATCAATTCAAGTTAATGTTGAAACCGCACGGGAGCTTGGCTTGCTTCCTGAAGAGTTTGAAAAGATTAAGCAGATTCTTGGCCGAGTGCCCAACTACACTGAGCTTAGCATATACTCAGTAATGTGGTCGGAGCACGCATCGTACAAAAACTCCATAAGTTGGCTTAAAACGTTACCTCGCAAAGGTGAAGCAATCCTTGCTGAAGCAGGAACAGAAAATGCTGGCTTGGTTGATGTTGGCGATGGCCTTGCTTGTGCTTTTAAGATTGAATCGCATAACCACCCTTGTGCTGTAGAGCCATATCAGGGTGCTGCAACGGGTGTTGGAGGTATTAACCGCGACATCTTTACAATGGGTGCTCGTCCTGTGGCCCAGCTTAACTCACTTCGCTTTGGCGACCTTAAGCTAGACCGCACCAAGTGGCTTGTTAAGGGCGTTGTTAAAGGTATTGGCAACTACGGTAATGCCTTTGGTATTCCTGTTCTTGCTGGTGAGGTTTTCTTTGATGATTCTTACAATACTAATCCGCTGGTTAACGCCATGTCGGTTGGTCTTGTTGAGAAAGGAAATGTAATTTCTGCTATATCAAAGGGTAAGGGAAATCCAGTGTACATTGTTGGTTCATCAACTGGTAAGGATGGTATTCATGGAGCAACCTTTGCTTCTGCAAATATCACCGAGGATTCAGCTGATGATATACCATCAATCCAAGTAGGCGACCCATTCATGGAGAAGCTGCTTTTGGAGGCTACTCAGGAGCTTATTCCTACTGGCGCCGTTGTTGGTATGCAGGATATGGGTGCAGCGGGTATCATCTGCTCTACATCAGAGATGTCGGAGAAGGGTGCACACGGTATGCGTGTTGACCTTGATAAGGTACCCCTTCGCCAAAAGAACATGGAGCCATTCGAGATCCTTCTATCTGAGTCTCAAGAGCGTATGCTTGTGGTTGTTCACAAGGGACGCGAGAGGGATGTGGAGGCCATTTTTGAGAAGTGGGATATTAACTACGCCATTATTGGTGAGGTTACCGAGGGCGATAACCTTGAGTTCTTCTACCATGGTGAGCTTGTAGCCCTAGTTCCTGCATCTACCCTAGTACTTGGTGGTGGTGCCCCTGTTTATCAGCGTGAGTACCGCGAACCAGCGTACTACCAAGAGTACAAGAAGTTTGATATGAACTCAATAGCCGAACCTCAGGATCTACGTGAGGTGGCTGTTCACCTAATTAAACATCCAAATATCGCATCAAAGCGTTGGGTTTACGAGCAGTACGATACCATGGTGGGAACCGCCAACATGGGTACTAACTTCCCATCCGATGCTGGTATTATCAACCTAAAAGGCACTGATAGGGCTTTGGCCGTATCGGTTGACTGTAACCCTCGTTACGTTAAGGCCGATCCAGAGGTGGGAACAATGATTGCCGTTGCTGAGGCTTCGCGTAACATTGTTTGCTCAGGCGGTAAGCCATTGGCAATTACCAACTGCTTGAACTTTGGAAATCCATACAACCCAGAGGTTTACTGGCAGTTTGTTGGTGCCATTAAGGGTATGGGTAGGGCTTGCGAGAAATTCGGAACTCCTGTAACCGGTGGTAACGTTAGCTTCTACAACCAATCTACCATTGGTGGCAAAGACGAGGCTGTGTTCCCAACCCCAACCATTGGTATGCTTGGTATTGTTGATAACAAGAACCACCAAACAACCCTTGCCTTTAAGGATAAAGGACACATGATTTTCCTTATTGGAAAAACTTACAACGATATTGCTTCTTCAGAATACCTATACAGCTACCACAAGGTTAAAGCATCTCCAGCGCCTTTCTTTGATTTGGAAGAGGAGTACCGCATGCAGCAGGCTTTGGCTACGCTTATTCAGCTAAACCTTGTTCAATCTGCTCACGATGTTTCCGATGGTGGTCTATTCATCACCCTACTAGAGAGCGCTATGCCTCGTAACCTTGGTTTCGATATTACAACCGATGCCGAGATTCGTAGCGATGCTTTCCTATTTGGCGAATCGCAGGGTAGGGTAGTGGTTACTGTTTCACCTTCAAGGGAAACTCAGTTTATCGACTTTATGGTGGAGAACGAGATACCGTTCACCACCCTTGGTCACGTTACCAAATCGGAAGTTCGTGTTGATGATGTTTCCTTTGGCTTTATTAGCGACCTTAAAAAGGTTTACGATAATGCCCTTGAGGAGCTTATCACCGGAAGCAACATGTGCAAATAGATGACAGATACCAACAGTAATTCTACTGCAAACGTAAAAGGGGCAACCGTTGAGGCAATGTTCAACGAGATTGCCCCTCGTTACGATTTGCTAAATCATATCCTGAGCCTTAACATCGACAGGATTTGGCGCAAAAAGCTGATTAAAAAGCTTAAGGCCGAGAATCCCTCTCATGTTCTGGATATTGCCACAGGTACCGCCGATTTGTCCATTATGCTGGGCAAGCGCTCTAAGGATATCCGTATAACGGGTATTGATGTGGCAGAGCAGATGCTTGCCGTTGGTCGCCGTAAGGTGTATAACAAGGGTTTGTCCGATAGGATTCAGCTTAAGCGCGCTGCCGCCGAGGATATTCCTTACCCTGATGCAACATTCGATTGTGCAATGGTGGCCTTTGGTGTACGTAACTTTAGCCGCCCCGACCTTGGCCTACGCGAAATTAGGAGAGTACTAAAGCCTGGCGGTAAGCTATTTGTGCTTGAGTTCTCAACACCCAGCAAGTTTCCCATGAAAGGGTTATACCGTTTTTACTTCCACTCAGTTCTTCCGTTTGTTGGGCGCATGGTTTCTGGGCATAAGCAGGCATACACCTACTTACCAGAGAGCGTGGAGCGTTTCCCCGAAGGAGCCGATTTTGTGAAGATGATGCGCGATGCTGGATTTGAGGGTTGCTCTGCCAAGAAGTTGTCCTTTGGTATTGCAACACTTTACGGTGGACGACATTACTAAAGTGCAATACTCTAGACCTGCTGTATAATATCGCATCATTCTCTTTAATACGTAATATTTTGAAGGTACACCCGTTTATAGAGGTTGATGTTCTGATTGTAACTTCTATTGTCTAACATCTAAACTAAAAGGTCTAACACCATTATCCCATTGTAATGTCCTTACGCAAACCATTGTTTTTCTTTATAGCGCTTCTACAGGCTCTACCCTGCGTAGCCCAAATAAAGGCTCCTATCCAGTTTAACGACCCTGGTTATGACACAGGACGCAGGTTGCGGTTTGGCTTTTCGTTGGGAATAAACGTAATGGACTTTTCTATGCGGAATAGCGTGGCTCCCGAAGGTGAGGATGTTAACTATTTTGCCGATGTTAGTTCGCTAATCCCTGGTTTTAACGTTAATGGTATTGCCGATTTTAGGTTAAGTGAGAATTTCCATCTGCGCACTTTACCCGGATTGGCATTTGGCCAACGTAATATCGATTTCTACGTGAATGGCACAGAGAGTATTGAGCAGCTTAAGGTTGAATCGTCGTTCATAGAGGTGCCTTTAATGATTAAGTATTCGGCAGTACGAACTAGTAATTTTAGACCCTATCTAATTGCTGGAACCAATTTTAGGATTGATATGGCCGCCTATAAAAAGCTAAACTATGAGGATAAGGTTTGGCTTAAAACCATTAAGGGCGACATTTACTATGAGTTTGGTTTTGGATTAGATTTTTTTCTGCAGTATTTTAAATTTTCAACGGAGATAAAGTGGAGTTCCGGTTTCCTAAACGTGTTAACCCGCGATTACCTTGAGGAAGCCGAAGGGTATGTAAATGCGATTGACCACATGCAGTCGCAGCTATTAGTAATTTCATTTCATTTTGAGTAGTTCATGCCAGTTGATGTTAACCTAGTACTTTCGCCCGCCGATGCGGCTAATGAGCAGCAGGTAAAGCGCGCCTTAGCAAAGCAATTGGGGCTTAAACCCGAACTGGTTTCAAAGTACGTAATCACCCGTAAATCAATTGATGCTCGCCGTGGCAACATCAAGGTAAACCTTGGCGTTCGCGTGTTTAAGGGGGCCGAGCAGGTTAAATCCAATGCGCCAACCTTTCGTTACCTTAACGTTACGTGGTCAACACCCGTTGCTATTGTGGGGGCAGGGCCAGCAGGTCTTTTTGCCGCATTGCGGTTAATGGAGTTGGGCTATAAGCCTATACTTATTGAGCGGGGTAACGCCGTTAGCGATCGTAAGCGCGACATAGCCAAGCTAAGCCGTGAGCATAACCTTAACCTCGATTCAAACTACGCTTTTGGTGAGGGAGGGGCAGGCACATTCTCTGACGGCAAGCTATACACCCGCTCCAAAAAACGTGGCGACCTAAGCCGCATTCTTTACAACCTGCACCTGCATGGAGCCAATGAGAATATTCTTTACGAGGCTCATCCGCACATAGGAACCAATAAGCTTCCGGGCATAATTGTTAACATAAGGGAAACCATTATTGCTAATGGGGGCGAGGTGCATTTTGGCAAACGTGTATCAAGAATTCTTACCAGCAACGGTAAGGCTAGTGGTGTTGAATTAGCCGATGGTAGCACTATTGATGCCGCTGCAGTTATTTTGGCAACGGGACACTCTGCTCGCGATATCTACACAATGCTTGTTGAACAGGGGATTCTTATTGAGGCTAAGCCCTTTGCAATGGGTGTAAGGGTAGAGCACCCACAGGAGCTAATTGATTCTATACAGTATCACGGGGCAAAGCGTAACGATTTTCTGCCTGCTGCTTCCTATAGCCTTGTTCATCAGGTTGAGGGGAGAGGCGTTTACAGCTTCTGTATGTGTCCGGGCGGATTTATTGTTCCCGCGGCAACCGAGGATGGCGAGGTGGTGGTAAATGGCATGTCGCCATCGCTGCGCAACTCCCGTTTTGCAAACTCAGGAATGGTGGTGGAGATTAGGCTTGAGGATATTCCCAACTTCGACCCCCAAAACCCTCTCTCGGGGCTTAACTACCAGCGTTGGTTGGAGGAGCAGGCTTCAATCCACGGCGGGAAAGGTTTTACGGCTCCTGCCCAGCGTTTGGCCGATTTTGTTCAAGGGAAAACATCTTCATCGCTACCCAAGTGCTCATACCATCCGGGTACAAATCCTTCCGATTTGCACAAGTGGCTACCTGCCGATATTGCAACCCGACTACAGCAAGGGTTTAAAGAGTTTGGTCGTAAAATGAACGGCTTTTTAACCAACGAGGCTCAAATTCTGGGCGTTGAGTCGCGCACATCGTCGCCAGTTAGAATTCCGCGCGATCCCGAAACGCTACAGCATGTGCAGCTAAACGGGCTGTTCCCCTGCGGGGAGGGTGCTGGATATGCTGGAGGAATTGTGTCTTCGGCAGTTGACGGGGAACTTATTGCCGAATCGGTGGCTAGGTATCTTAAGTAGATTGGTATGGAGATAGAAATATTATAGACTAGACTGTATGAGATGAAAGATAATTGTAACACATATTTAGGAAAAGCCTATAGATTTTTATCTTTTGATGGTTTATTCAATACAATAGGTAATAAAAGTTTAAGATTCACCAGAGTCGATAAGGTTAATGATCCATTGGACTGTAGTCCTCTAATTGCTCCACTTAATTGGGATGAATATTCAATACATGGAGGAGAGTTATTTCCAAAATTTGTGTGTGATTATGTATCAAAAAGAGTTTTTAAATCGCTATTTATTTGTTGCTTCTGTAAGGAGTACCAATCAGATGATTCTTTTTTAATGTGGTCTCATTATGGACAATCTCATAGCCAAGTTTGTTTTGAAATAGATTTTCTACAGAATAGATATTTAGGGGGGCCTTCGGAGGTTGAATACCCTGATAGTTTGATAGATAAACGTAATGATAGTTTTAACTTCGACAAAGGTCAACTTGGTTTATACCTTATTACTAATAAACTAAAGCAATGGTCATATGAAAAAGAGGTAAGATTAATCGTAGATACAAAGAACCCAAATATTGATAACGAAAGATTTAAATTTAATAGCAACTCAGAATATCTCTATGTTGATTTCGATTTGAATTATATCTCCAAAGTAATTTTTGGTGCAAAGTCAACACTCACTAATGAATTGAAAACACGAAGTCTTTTTACAGACAATGGTTATAATCCTATTTATGAAAAGATGTATATCGACCCCAAGACATTAATGATTAAAAGTAAACCATATGATTTATAGAAAGCATTGGTCTTCTTTGATATTTATCTTTTTAATTGTTCAATAGTACTTATATGAAAATAGTAACTATATGATATTTAGATTTATGATTAATTTCAAAGTATTGCTCGATGGTTTTGGATATTAATGATGAGCCTTTATCTTAAACCCTGTCAGGATTACCTTCAAGAATTTAATCTTACTCGTAAAACTAAAGTCTACCTCCTCCTAAACTCAGAGCATATAATGGCAGTGGCCATTGCTACGTTTAGCGATTCGCTGGTTAAATCGCCTTTGGCAAAGGTTGGGATGTATAGCTTCTTATTTACTAGCTTCTCAATTTCCCTTGATATCCCATTCCCCTCATTCCCCATAATAACAATGCCATTTTGCGTTAGGGTTTCCTTGTAAATATCGGTACCGTTGAGGAATGTGCCGTAAATGGGCACGCCCTTTTGCGCTAAATCGCTTACTAGTTGGGGCAAATCAACCTCAATAATTTTAACCCTTGCAACAGAGCCCATGCTGGCTTGCACTACCTTGGGAGAGAAGGCATCAACCGTTCCCTTAGAGCATAAAAGGAAATCGAACCCAAACCAATCGGTAAGGCGAATAATGGTTCCCAAGTTCCCTGGATCCTGAATATCATCAAGGGCAATGGAAAGGCTTTGGGTCAGTTCTGTTTCGTTGTAGCTGCGCTGTGGGGTATCGGCAATAGCCAAAACAGGGGTAGGGGTGGTAAGGCCGCTAATCTTTTTCATCTCCTGATCGGAGATGAGTTCAACCTCGGCTCCTTTAAAATTATTAGTGGGAATCCACCTCTCCGTATGGTAAATGGTTCTAACTCGCACCCCCGATTGGGCAAGATCCTGAACCAACTTTTCCCCCTCAGCAATAAACTGATTTGTCTCTTTCCGGTGCTTCTTAATCCTTAATGCACCAACTCTTTTTATGGCATTTTTACTTAGCATGATGCAAATGTAGTATCCACTAGGTTATGTTGTATAGTTTTAAATCGAAATAAATATGTATTTGCATGGCAAGTACACTAAAGAGCATGCGCACACCGTTATTCATCCTGCTTCTTTTGCTGGTTGGTCAATACATAAAATTCTTACGGTTAGTCATTGGGCGTTACATCAAAAATCTTTTTTATCTTTCCACCCAATTAGGCTCAGCGCTAATTCCGATACTTTAAGCGTGATATGGTTATTTTAGATTATTTCTCTGCAAATACCAAAATAAGAACTCGTTCAAGGCTGTTTCTCTGTTTATCGGGGGTAGCCATAGTCTTGTCATCGTGTAGCATTACCAAAAATGTTCCCGACGATAAGTACTTGTTAAATCAAACTGCCATTAAGGTTGAGGATAAGGGGGCAAAAAGTTCTTCGCTTACCAGTTACGTTAGGCAAAAGCCCAACAAGCGCATTTTGGGATTTAGGTTTCACCTGCGCATGTATAACATGGCAAACCCTAACAAGTACAAGGGGATTCATAAGTGGCTTAAAACAATAGGAGAGGAGCCTATTCTGCTCGATACGTTTCTTGTTGAGCAGAGTACAAAGAACATTCAGCTCTACCTTAATAGCAAGGGGTACTACGATGCATTGGTATCCGATACCATAGCTTACCGTAGGCAAAGGGCAAATGTTGAGTTTGCAGTAAAGCTGGGTGAACCGTATAAAATTAGGTCAGTAAAGTATTACGTTGAGGATACCGTTATTCGTAACCTTGTGCTAGCCGATACCTCGCTTGCCTTGGTAAAAAGGAATAGCTTGTTTGATACTGAGGTGCTTCAGCAGGAGCGGGTTAGGGTTGAGGCAATGCTTCGTAACAAAGGGTACTACTTTCTTTCTCGCGACTACATAACCTTTCAGGCCGATACTACAATAGGTAACCATCAGGTAGATTTAACGCTCCAGCTGCGCAACCGATCCCGCCGATCGGTTACAGGAGAGCGTATCTCCGAGAAATTTGAGAAGTATAAAATTCGTAAGGTTTACTTTTACCCCAATTTCGACCCACGAACCTTTAATAACTTGGTTAGGCTGGGGGCTATTGATACGGTTTACTCCGACCGTATAGAGTATATATTCCCTGTTGATCCTGGTATCGATTTAAAAATTATCGATCAGGCCAATCTAATTCGCCCTGGCGATGTGTACTCTACAGCCTTAGTGGAGAAAACGCATAGTAACCTTTCATCGCTACGCCTTTACCGTATGGTGAATATCTTTTTCGAGGAGGTTAAACGCTCATCAAATGAGGATTTTATCCTTTTTGTCGATAGCCAAAAGGCTGATTCTGTTCATACCGCAGAGCTAAACTGCTTTATCCAGCTAAGCCCACAAACCCTGCAGAGCTATCAGGTTGAGCTGGTTGGAACCAACTCTAGTGGTAACTATGGTGCAGAGGGGAACATTATCTATACTCATAAAAACCTTTTTAAGGGGGCCGAATCTTTCGACATAAAGCTTCGCGGTTTATTTGAGGCTATGGAGAATAGTAGTCTCGATAATATTAAGAGCTCTTTAGAGTTTGGCGGAACGGTTGGGCTCGATCTTCCGCGCTTTTTAAGTCCATTTTCCGGAAAGGAGTTCATTAACAAGTATAGCCCGCGTACCCGAATCTCTGCTTCGTATGGCTGGCAGCGCCGTCCCGATTATACCAGAACGGTTGCCAGCTTCCTGTTTGGATATAACTGGCGTAATGCAGGGGCGTTAACCCATACATTTAACCCCGTGGAGTTTAATGTTGTTAACCTTCCCTTTATGTCCGATGAGTTTAAGAATGAAATAGCAGGAACCTATAGGGAGAGCAGCTATATAAATCAGTTTGTAACGGTTAGCTCCTACAGCCTGGTTTTCAACAATCAGATTATCCAGAAAAATAAGAGCTACACCTACTTGCGATTTAACGCGGAGCTCTCGGGAAATATTCTAAGTGGACTTTACTCGCAATTTGGCAAAGAATCTGAGGACGGAACCTACCAAATCTTCGGAACCAGCTTCTCTCAGTATGCCCGTGCCGATGTTAACGTATCCTACCATCAGGTTATTGATGAGTCTAACACCTTTGTTTACCGCATGTTTGTGGGTGCTGGTTATCCTTACGGGAACTCAAAGGCATTACCTTTTGAGAAAAAGTATTTCTCAGGCGGTGCAAACGGCGTGCGTGCATGGAATGTTCGTGCTTTAGGGCCAGGGGCGTACCCTGGCGACAACCTAACCTATCGGAACCAAACTGCCGATATAAAGCTGGAGGCAAATGTAGAGTATCGGTTCAAGATGTTCTGGGTGCTTGAAGGGGCTCTTTTTGTTGATGCGGGTAACATTTGGGCAATATCGTCCGACGATGAGCGACAAGGAGCCGTATTCAAACCCAAAGAGTTCTACAAGCAAATAGCCCTAGGAACAGGTATGGGTTTGCGCTTTAACCTTGGGTTTCTCTCGCTTCGCTTCGACTTTGGCTTGAAGATCCACGACCCAGCTCGCCCATCTGATCCATCACAACCATACTACGAGTGGATTCCTTTTGATAGATCCTATCAAAGAGACGATTGGGCTTTCCATTTTGGTATAGGGTATCCGTTCTAACGGTTAATCATCACATTTAGTGGCTGGTTGGGTTTGCTATAAGCCATGGCAATAAAGCTGTAGCCCAAGCGCTCAGGAGGGAGTGCCCTTTTCAATGCACCTTTGGCTTTACTTATCTAAAGCTCAAACAGGTTCTAGGTGAGATAAGCATTGTTTACCCATATTATTTATTGGTAGTACCTAGCATTTTCTCATACCCCTCTCTGGAATAAAGTAGGCTTTTCCCTAAAATATTAGCAGGTTGTTGGCAATGCCTTTTGCATAGAATGCATTTTTTCTACAACTTAGATGCACCCAAAAACTTGTTTAACCCCTTTAAACCAACCCCTATGTCTTTATCTCAATCCCCTATTCGCGATAGCTTTGGGAGTAAATTCGGAATTATTGCAGCAGCAGCAGGCTCTGCTGTTGGACTTGGTAATATTTGGAAGTTCCCCTATATCACAGGCCAAAACGGAGGGGGAGCCTTCCTTCTAATCTACTTACTTTGTGTTATACTCATTGGCGTTCCTGTAATGATGTCGGAGTTTGCAATTGGCCGGCGCGGGCAGCGCAATGCTTTTGGTTCCTTTAAGGCGCTTTCGCCCAATAAACCTTGGTATATGGTTGGACTTATGGGCGTTGTAGCCGCATTCTTTATTCTTGCGTTCTACAGTGCCGTTGCTGGCTGGACCCTGGAGTACATTGTGCAATCGGTAACCCATAGGTTTGCAAACCAATCCACAGCTAATTTGCAAACCTCTTTTAATTCCTTTATTTCGGGAACTTACCGACCCGTTATTTGGCAGCTTATTTTCATGGCTCTCACCGCAGCAATTGTTATTGCCGGAGTTAAGAAGGGTATTGAAAAGTACACAAAGCTGCTTATGCCGATATTGGTGCTACTCATTTTAATACTATGCTTGCGCTCCGTTACCCTTGATGGCGCAATGGCAGGTTTATCATTCCTGTTTAAGCCCGACTTCTCAAAAATAACTGGCGAAACCATCCTGTTCGCACTAGGGCAGGCCTTCTTTTCTTTAAGCCTTGGCATGGGAACACTAATAACCTATGCCTCCTATTTTGGAAAGAATGAGAACCTTGCACTAACTGCCGTTCAGGTTTCGTTGGCCGATACCATTATTGCAGTACTAGCAGGAGTAATGATTTTTCCTGCTGTATTTGCCTTTAATATCGAACCCGCATCAGGCCCTAGCCTTGTGTTCATTACATTGCCCGGAATTTTTCAGCAAATGCCTGGTGGCGATATTTTTGGCGCAATATTCTTTGTTTTACTTGCAGTAGCGGCGCTAACATCAACAATTTCGGTGCTAGAGGTTGTAGTTGCCTATTTTGCCGAGGAGCTAAAGCTTTCACGGAAAAAGGCTACCCTATTGGCCTCCGTATCAATTGCTGTACTTGGGATCTTCGCTTCGCTGTCGTTTGGCCCGTTAGCCAATTTTAAAATATTTGGCAAAGGGGTGTTCGACTTGCTCGACTTTACCGCATCTAACGTACTCCTTCCTTTGGGCGGGCTATTTATAGTGCTGTTTATTGGCTGGTATTTTACAAAGGATCTTACCCGAGCCGAACTCTCAAATGAGAATAAGCTACGGGTTCGATTTTTTCCTGCTTATATTTTCATAGTCCGTTTTGTTGCCCCGCTAGCAATTACCGCCATATTTATATATAGCATTTTTATTGGCGGATTGGGGTAATTAAATTGGGCCACAGCATTAGGCTCTCTTCCTAGCTTGCTGTAAATTGGGCTTATGAGATTCGATAACCTTGCTAAAACGTATTGTACGGATGAACAGACGTATTAATAGAATAAAGGACTACTTTACCTTTTCCCGGGGCGAGCGCTTGGGAATTATTGTACTCCTCTTTATTATTGTCCTACTCCTTTTTCTTCCCATGGCTTATCGCAAGTACCTTCGTAAGGAGGTGAGGTTCGACTCAAATATTCAAGCTGTTGCCGACAGCTTTTTTGCGTCGCTTAAGGATATTGACGATGACGCACCCAGAAACACGTTCAGAATAGAGCAGGAAGAAGCACCGTTGGTAAGTAAATCCGAAGAATTTCCTTTTGATCCTAACACGGCAACGCTTCGCGATTTTGTGCGACTTGGCTTTTCCGAGAAACAAGCTCAGGTAATCCTTCGATACAGGAGCAAGGGAGGTGCATTTGCATCCCCAAAGGATTTTAGTAAGATGTACGTAGTTGATTCGGCTACTTTCAAGCGGCTTAAACCGTATATTACTATCCACATACCCAGCAGCACAAAACCATTGGATACCGTAGCAAAAGCACATGTGGCTGCTGTGTTTGTTCCCGTTTGCATAAATACAGCCGATACAATGGAGCTAACCCGCGTAAAGGGTATAGGTAAAACATTTGCTAAGCGAATTGTTAACTACCGCACCCTTCTTGGAGGTTTTCAAGAGGCCAATCAGCTAACCGAGGTGTACGGCATAACAACGGAAGCGGTTGAGCAAATAGCGCCTCAAATTAGTGTCGATGCATCGCTTATCAAGCCAATCAACTTGAACACGGTCTCGTACGATGAGCTGCGCAAACATCCATACATAACCGATTATCAGGCAAAGGCAATTATATACTATCGGAGTAAGGTAACGCAAATACGGGCTACAACAGAAGTGGTAGAGAATAACCTGATATCGAAAGAAGATTTTTCGCGCATCAAGAATTATTTATCTATAGATTAGTTGAATTAATATAATTCATTAACTATCTTTGCAGTCCCAAATTTTACCAAAAAGGAGGTATAAAAACGGGTAAAATTTTGAAATAGTTAACATTAAGTATAATTTTGCGGTTCATAAAATACCACTAACATGATTATTATACCGATAAAGGAAGGTGAAAATATTGAAAGGGCGCTGAAGAAATTCAAGCGTAAGTTTGAGAAAACTGGAATGATGAAGGAGCTTCGCTCTCGTCAAGCTTTTATTAAGCCATCAATTGTAAAACGTGAGGCAATTAAGAAAGCGATTTACATCCAGCAGCTTCAGCAAAAAGAGGAGTAGTACTACACTGTACCGTTCCGTTTTTTAATCCTTTTTAAGAATTATATCAGGCATTTTTGCCTGATTTTTTTTTGGGTAAGAGTAAGGTAAGTGTTATCTTGCATCATAACGACTATGCAAGCAGCCTTCCTAAAATATCTAGCAGTAGAAAAGGGTTATTCTGCCCATACAGTCCGTTCATACGGGACTGACTTGAGGCAGTTTTTAACCTTCTGTGGTTATGTGCCCGGCAACGAGGTTCCATCGGCCATAACCCATAGGCAAATTCGCGCCTGGGTTACAGCGCTTATTAACACGGGAGTAACCCCTCGTTCGGTTAACCGAAAGCTATCCACGCTCCGCCAGTACTACCATTTTTTAAACATCACAGGAGCTTGTAGCACAGATCCCACCCAAAAGGTTGTAGCCCCCAAAATGGCTAAGCGCTTGCCCCTATATGTTAAGGACAGCGACACTCAGAAACTTTTTAACCACAATATCTTCCCCGAAGGCTATCATGGGTTGCGCGATAAACTCGTAATCTACATGCTGTACTTCACCGGGATTCGTTTGTCGGAACTTGTTGGGCTAACCTTACAACGGGTTGATTTAAGTGCGCATACCATAAAGGTGCTAGGTAAGGGGAACAAGGAGCGTATAGTCCCAATTCACCCGCAGCTAGCTCCCTTAATTAAGGAGTACCTTAAAGCCCGTGAAGTTGCGTT
This sequence comes from Bacteroidales bacterium, assembly GCA_016931855.1. Taxonomy (GTDB): domain Bacteria; phylum Bacteroidota; class Bacteroidia; order Bacteroidales; family Tenuifilaceae; genus UBA5206. The sequence goes on along the minus strand of JAFGDZ010000022.1, from coordinate 25,599 downwards.
TGAAAATGTTTCTACAACGGCGCTTTTTTTAACAGATAAGGGCAACCAAGTGTACTCTAAATACGTTTATAGAGTGGTGAATCACTACTTGTCGTTGGTCACAACTCTTGAGAAAAAGAGCCCACATGTGCTTAGGCACACATTTGCCACACACCTACTAAACAATGGAGCCGATTTAAACGCAATTAAGGAGCTGCTAGGGCACGCAAACCTAGGGGCAACACAGGTTTATACGCACAGTTCTTTCCAGAAACTTAAAAATGCTTACGCAAAGGCTCACCCGCGAGCCACAAATTAATGTAAAGGAGGATTAATTATGAACGTGAAGATCCAATCTATTAAATTCGATGCAGACAAGAAGCTCATCGATTTTGTTAACAACAAGGTTACAAAGCTCGACCGTTTTTACGACAATATTCTATCAGCCGAGGTTTTTCTCAGGCTCGAAAATTCTCAGGATTTGGAAAACAAAATTGCTGAAATTCGCCTTGACATTCCCGGAAATGACCTTTTCGCCGAGCGCAAATGCAAAACGTTTGAAGAAGCAATAGACGAATGTGTTGACGCATTGAAGCGCCAGGTAGATAAGCACAAAGAAAAATTGCGTGGCGCATAACTTTGCAATACGCTAGATATTAGCCCCTTCACCACTAGTGCAGCCAGCAGTAAGATTGCCCAACCGGTGAAGGGGCGATTTTTTTTAAAAAAAAGAGCAGTTAGGTTTTGGAGGTAATTAAATTATTTCTACATTTGCCAACCGATTTGAGAGGCTATTTAACGAAACAAATCGAAGTTCTAACGCAAGATTGCCGGTGTAGCTCAGTTGGCCAGAGCAGCTGATTTGTAATCAGCTGGTCGGGGGTTCGAATCCCTCCACCGGCTCTTTTTTTCTTGAGTAATTTAGGGGAGATACCAAAGTGGCCAACTGGGGCAGACTGTAAATCTGCTGGCGTACGCCTTCGTAGGTTCGAATCCTGCTCTCCCCACAAGGCAGTTAGTAAATGTGTAGTTAAAAAGATCAAGGGGTTGATCGTCTTTTGTGTGTTATAAAGCAACCAACTCCTGATGCAATAGCTTAACAATTAGTAACTTTACAAGCGGGAGTAGCTCAGTCGGTAGAGCATCAGCCTTCCAAGCTGAGGGTCGCGGGTTCGAGTCTCGTCTCCCGCTCTAGCCGTAGGCCGATGTAGCTCAGGGGTAGAGCACTTCCTTGGTAAGGAAGAGGTCACGAGTTCAAATCTCGTCATCGGCTCTCTCTAAGAAAATTAAACTAAAACAAATCTCTAATTTCTAATTTATTAATATCTGGAGTTATGGCTAAAGAAAAATTTGATAGGTCGAAACCTCACGTTAACATCGGTACTATTGGTCACGTTGACCACGGTAAAACCACTTTGACCGCCGCTATTACTAAGGTTCTAGCAGAAGCTGGTCTTTCTGAGTTCCGTTCTTTCGATTCTATCGACAACGCTCCTGAAGAAAAAGAGCGTGGTATCACTATTAACACTGCTCACGTTGAGTACCAAACTGCTAACCGTCACTACGCTCACGTTGACTGTCCTGGTCACGCTGACTACGTAAAGAACATGGTTACTGGTGCTGCTCAGATGGACGGTGCTATCATCGTAGTTGCTGCTACTGATGGTCCTATGCCTCAAACTCGCGAGCACATTCTTCTTGCCCGTCAGGTAAACGTACCTAAATTGGTTGTTTTCCTTAACAAGTGCGATATGGTTGACGACGCGGAGATGCTTGAACTAGTAGAAATGGAGGTTCGTGAACTTCTAAGCTTCTACAACTTCGATGGCGACAACGCTCCTGTTATCCGTGGTTCTGCCCTAGGTGCTCTTAACGGAGAGAAAGAGTGGGTTGACAAGGTAATGGAACTTATGGCTGCTGTTGATGAGTACATTCCAATTCCTCCTCGTGAAAACGAAAAGCCTTTCCTAATGCCTGTTGAGGACGTATTCTCTATCACCGGTCGTGGTACTGTTGCTACTGGTAGAATCGAGACTGGCGTTATCAACACTAGCGAAGAGGTTGAACTTGTAGGTCTTGGTGCTGAAAAGAGAAAAACTGTTGTAACTGGTGTTGAGATGTTCCGTAAGATTCTTGACCGTGGTGAAGCTGGTGATAACGTAGGTCTTCTTCTTCGTGGTATCGACAAGAAAGAGATTAAGCGTGGTCAGGTTCTTGCTAAGCCAGGTTCAATCACTCCTCACACTAAGTTTAAGGCAGAGGTTTATATCCTTAAGAAAGAGGAAGGTGGACGTCACACTCCATTCCATAACAAGTACCGCCCTCAGTTCTACCTACGTACTCTTGACGTAACTGGTGAGATCACTCTTCCAGAAGGTGTTGAGATGATTATGCCTGGTGACAACGTAACCATTACCGTAGAGCTAATCTACCCAGTAGCGGTTAACCAAGGTCTTCGTTTCGCTATTCGCGAAGGTGGACGTACCGTTGGTGCTGGTCAGGTAATTGAAATTGTGGACTAAGTCCAGCCTATTATAGGGATGGTTTGGGTAACCAAGCCATCCTTTACTTACGGGTGTAGCTCAGTTGGTAGAGCATCGGTCTCCAAAACCGAGTGTCGGGCGTTCGAGTCGCTCCTCCCGTGCAAATAATCTTGACTGTATGAAGATTAAAACTTACTTTGAAGAAGCTTACAACGAACTTGTTTACAAGGTATCGTGGCCAACGTGGAAAGAGCTTCAGTCTAGCGCTTTAATTGTTATGATAGCTTCCCTATTGATAGCGCTAGTTGTCTTCTTAATGGATATTTCCTTTGAGAACATTATGGATTTTATTTACCGCATGCTTTATTAAAAGGGAAAGAGTACTTTAATGGAAGATAATGTAAAGAAGTGGTACGTACTTAGAGCCATTGGTGGTAAAGAGAAGAAAGTAAAGGAGTATGTTGACAATGAAGTCAATAGGCTTCAACTTTCCGATTTTATATCGCAGGTTCTAATCCCTACTGAAAAAGTTTACCAGATAAGAAATGGTAAAAAAGTAAGTAAGGAGCGTATCTTCTATCCCGGTTACGTTTTAATTGAGGCTGCATTGGTAGGTGAGATTCCACATATCCTAAAGGATATTCCTCACGTTATAGGATTTTTGGGTGACCCTAGAACAGGTGATCCAATACCCTTGCGCCAATCCGAGGTTAACCGAATTTTAGGTAAGGTTGATGAACTAGCCGACAGCGAAGAAGAACTAAATGTTCCGTTCTATGTTGGCGAAACCGTAAAGGTGGTTGATGGGCCGTTTAACTCATTTTCGGGTATCATCGAGGAGGTTAACGACGAGAAGAAAAAGCTAAAGGTCATGGTGAAGATCTTTGGCCGGAAGACACCGTTGGAGCTAAGCTTCATGCAGGTAGAAAAGGAGTAATAATTTTAAGAGCTAATGCATTATGGCTAAGGAAGTAGCTGGATTAATTAAGCTTCAAATCAAGGGTGGTGCCGCTAACCCGTCACCTCCGGTTGGTCCTGCACTAGGCTCGAAGGGCGTAAACATCATGGAGTTCTGTAAGCAGTTTAATGCTAGAACTCAAGCGATGGCTGGTAAGGTATTGCCTGTGGTAATTACCTATTATACCGACAAGTCATTCGATTTTGTTGTTAAAACCCCTCCGGTGGCAGTACAATTGCTTGAAATTACCAAGCAAAAGTCAGGGTCACCAGAGCCAAACCGAAAGAAAGTTGCCAGTGTAACATGGGAGCAGGTTAAGGAAATTGCGAATGACAAAATGCCTGACCTGAACTGTTTTACGTTGGAATCAGCAATGAAGATGGTTGCTGGTACCGCACGTAGCATGGGTATCACTGTGACTGGTGAATTTTCAGGTAATTAACTATTAACCTCTTTTGTGCAATGACTAAACTGACAAAGAACAGGAAGCTTGCTCTGTCGAAGATTGAACCTGGAAAACAGTATAAGCTTGTTGAGGCCGCTGACCTGTTGAAAGAGGTAACAACTACCAAATTTGATGCATCTGTTGACATTGATATACGCTTAGGCGTAGATCCTAGAAAAGCCAACCAGATGGTTCGTGGTGTTGTAACCCTTCCACACGGTACTGGTAAAGAAGTACGTGTGCTTGTGCTGTGTACTCCTGACAAGGAGGATGCTGCACGTGAAGCAGGTGCCGATTACGTTGGGCTTGATGAATACATCGAGAAAATTAAGAACGGTTGGACCGATGTTGATGTTATCATTACTATGCCTACCGTAATGGCTAAGGTTGGTGCACTTGGACGTGTACTTGGTCCTCGTGGACTTATGCCTAACCCAAAGAGCGGTACCGTTACTATGGACGTCGACAAGGCTGTTAAAGAGGTTAAGCAGGGTAAGATCGACTTCAAGGTTGATAAATTTGGGATTGTTCACACATCTATTGGAAAGGTATCCTTTACCCCAGATATGATTGTGGAAAACGCTCAGGAGTTCATTAATACTATTAACAAGCTGAAACCTTCAGCTGCAAAAGGAACTTACATTAAGAGTATTTTCCTTTCTAGTACAATGAGCCTTGGGTTACCTATTGATCCCAAATCTATCTCAGAGTCGAATTAATAACTCATATCAGACCCTTTAGCACTATGAGACGGGAAGAAAAAAATGAAGTGATTGATAGGCTTATCGAGCAGATTAACCAGTATCCTCACTTTTATCTAGCAGACACATCAGAACTTAACGCCGCAGTAACTAGTAAGTTACGCAGGGTGTGTTTTGATAAGCAGGTAAAAATGGTAGTGGTTAAGAACACCCTTCTCAAGAAGGCTCTCGAACGTAGCGGAAAATCTGATTTTTCAGCAATGTTCGATATCCTTAAGGGATCAACTTCGGTAATGTTTGCCGAGGCGGGGAATGTTCCTGCTAAGCTTATCAAGGAGTTCCGCAAGGAGCATCCAAAACCTATTTTGAAGGCGGCGTTTGTAGAAGAATCAATATACGTAGGAGAGAATCAACTAGACGCACTTGTTGCGCTTAAGAGCAAGAACGAGCTTATTGCTGACGTTATCGCTCTACTTCAATCTCCAGCGAAAAATGTTGTTTCGGGTTTACAATCAGGCCGTAATATCCTTGCAGGTGTTGTTAAAACCCTGTCAGAACGTGAAGACAAATAATTTTGAATTAATTTTAAACCTCAAGTAAAAATGGCAGATCTTAGGAAATTTGCAGAAGAATTGGTTAACCTAACCGTTAAGGAAGTTAACGAGCTTGCTCAAATCCTTAAGGATGAGTATGGTATTGAGCCTGCTGCTGCAGCTGTTGCTGTTGCTGGACCAGCTGCTGGTGGTGAAGCCGCTGCAGTTGAGAAGACTTCGTTCGATGTTGTTTTGAAGTCGGCTGGTGGAGCCAAACTGCAGGTAGTTAAGCTTGTTAAGGAGCTTACAGGTCTTGGCCTTAAAGAGGCAAAAGAGCTTGTTGACGCTGCTCCAAAAACCGTAAAGGAAGGCGCTTCTAAGGAAGAGGCTGAATCTCTTAAAGCACAACTCGAAGAGGCAGGAGCAGAAGTTGAACTTAAATAGCGTTAGCCTGATATTAGGTTTTAGAGGTTTAGAATCTATTTTATAGATTCTAAGCCTTTTTATTGTTGTTATTGTTGGTTCAACTAATTCCATCAAAATGTCTCCAGATACAAAAAGTCAGAGAATTAACTTTGCCAAAACCAAAACCCGGTTTGACTATCCGGATTTTCTGGAGGTGCAACTTAAATCTTTCCGCGAATTCTTCCAGCTAGGAACAGCTCCCGAAGATCGTAGGAGAGAAGGGTTGTATCAGGTCTTTGGCGAAAACTTTCCTATCACAGACACTAGGAATAATTTCGTTCTGGAATTCCTCGATTACTACATCGACCCTCCACGCTACTCTATTGAGGAATGCCTTGAACGTGGTTTAACCTTTAGCGTACCGCTTAAGGCTAAGCTTAAATTATATTGTACCGATCCGGAGCACGAGGATTTTGATACCGTAGTGCAGGACGTGTACCTTGGGACTATTCCCTATATGACACCTCGGGGTACCTTTGTTATCAATGGTGCTGAAAGGGTTGTTGTATCTCAACTTCACCGCTCTCCGGGCGTATTCTTCGGGCAAAGCGTACACGCTAATGGTACAAAGCTTTACTCTGCAAGGATTATCCCATTTAAGGGCTCTTGGATTGAGTTTGCTACCGATATCAACAATGTGATGTACGCATACATTGATCGGAAGAAGAAGTTACCCGTAACTACGCTACTTCGTGCTATTGGCTACGAGGGCGATAAAGATATTCTTGAAATATTTGACCTTGCGGATGAAATTAAGGTTTCAAAAACAACCCTTAAAAAGTATGTGGGCCGTCGCTTAGCTGCGCGCGTTCTTAAGACTTGGATTGAGGATTTTGTTGATGAGGATACCGGAGAGGTAGTTTCTATTGAGCGTAATGAGATTATCCTTGATCGTGAAACCATTCTGGAGAATGATCATGTTGATGAAATTGTAGACTCTGGGAGCAAGTCAATCCTACTACACAAGGAAGGCCAAAGCATTTCTGATTTTGCCATTATCTATAATACGCTTCAAAAGGATCCCTGTAACTCTGAAAAAGAAGCCGTTGTTCACATCTACCGTCAGCTGCGTAACTCTGAGCCACCTGACGAGGCTACTGCCCGTGATGTTATAGATAAGCTATTCTTCTCCGATAAGCGTTACGATTTAGGAGAGGTAGGTCGCTATAGAATTAACAAAAAGTTAAACCTTACCACTGCTAGCGATGTAAAGGTTCTAACTAAAGAGGATATAATCGAGATTATCAAGTATCTGATTGAGCTTATTAACTCAAAGGCAGATGTTGATGATATCGACCACTTGAGCAACCGTCGCGTTCGTACTGTTGGGGAGCAGCTAGCTACCCAGTTTAGCGTAGGTTTAGCTCGTATGGCTCGTACCATTCGTGAGCGGATGAACGTTCGCGATAATGAGGTATTTACCCCGATTGATCTAATTAACTCTAAGACTCTCTCATCGGTAATTAACTCCTTCTTTGGTACAAACCAGCTATCGCAGTTCATGGATCAAACAAACCCTCTTGCCGAGATGACCCACAAGCGTCGTCTTTCTGCACTGGGGCCTGGAGGTCTATCGCGTGAGCGTGCTGGTTTCGAGGTTCGTGACGTACACTACACCCACTATGGTAGGTTGTGTCCTATTGAAACTCCTGAAGGACCAAACATCGGTCTTATATCATCTCTTTGCGTTTACGCAAAGATTAACAAGCTGGGCTTTATTGAGACTCCATACCGAAAGGTTGACACAGGAAAGGTTGACCTAACAGGTGAGGGGGTTATATACTTAAGCGCAGAGGAGGAAGAAGCAAAGATTATTGGCCAAGCAAACGCGCCTCTTGATAACGATGGCAACTTTGTTAATGCAAAGGTTAAGGCTCGTTACGAAGGTGATTTCCCCCTTTCAGAGAGGGAAAGCGTGGATTTGATGGACGTTGCTCCAAACCAGATTGCCTCTATTGCTGCTTCGCTTATCCCATTCCTTGAGCACGACGATGCCAACCGTGCGCTGATGGGCTCTAACATGATGCGCCAGGCAGTTCCTCTGCTAAACCCTGAAGTTCCTGTTGTAGGAACTGGTCTTGAAGGGGCTGTGGTAAAGGATAGCCGCGTTCAAGTTGTTGCCGAGGAGGATGGCGTTATTGAGTATGTTGATGCCAACGAGATAGTGGTTCGCTACAACCAAACAGAGGATGAACGTTTTGTTAGCTTCGATCCAGAGGTGAAGCGTTACGTAATGCCTAAGTTTAAGAAAACGAACCAGAATACCTGTATCAACATTAAGCCAATGGTTGTTAAGGGTCAGGTTATTACTAAAGGCCAGATCTTAACACAGGGCTATGCAACTGCTGATGGCGAGCTTGCCTTAGGGCGTAACCTAAAAGTGGCGTTCATGCCATGGAAGGGTTATAACTTTGAGGATGCTATTGTTATTAGTGAACGTGTGGTAAGGGAAGATATCTTTACTTCTCTTCACATTGATGAGTATATACTTGAGGTTCGCGACACCAAGCGCGGAATGGAGGAGCTTACGGCCGACATTCCAAACGTTAGCGAAGAGGCTACCAAAAACCTCGACGAGAACGGTATGATTCGTATTGGTGCAGAAGTTGTTCCTGGTGATATTCTAATTGGTAAGATTACTCCTAAGGGGGAATCGGATCCAACACCAGAGGAAAAACTTCTACGTGCAATCTTTGGAGATAAGGCAGGTGATGTAAAAGATGCGTCACTTAAAGCATCTCCATCGCTACGTGGTGTTGTTATCGACAAGGCGCTGTTCTCTCGTTCAGTTAAAGACCCTAAGAAGGGTAAGAGCAACGAGAAGACTCTATTAGCCAGAATCGACGATGAGTTTAACACCCATGTTAGCGAGCTTAAGAACCGCCTTATCGATAAATTATTCCTTGTAGTTAACGGAAAAACATCTCAAGGCGTTTACGATACCCTAAACCAGGAGCTAGTTGGCCGTGGGGTTAAGTTTACCCAGAAGATGCTGATGGATATCGACTACTTAAACGTAAATCCAAACAAGTGGACTACCGATAAGAAGAAGAACGATACCATTAGAGCGATTATTCACAACTACGTTCTTAAGTTTAAGGAGTACGACGCCGAATACAAGCGCAAGAAGTTTAATGTAACCATTGGCGATGAGCTACCAGCAGGTATTATTCAGCTGGCAAAGGTGTACATTGCTAAGAAGCGTAAGATTAAAGTAGGTGATAAAATGGCGGGTCGTCACGGGAACAAGGGTATTGTTGCCAAAATTGTACGTGACGAGGATATGCCATTCTTAGATGATGGTACAACGGTAGATATAGTGCTAAACCCACTTGGTGTACCTTCTCGTATGAACCTTGGACAGATTTACGAAACCGTTCTAGGATGGGCTGGATTAAAGTTAGGCGTTAAGTTTGCCACTCCAATTTTTGATGGAGGTGAACTAGACGAAATCAGCGATTATACCGATCAGGCAGGCGTTCCACGCTTTGGAAGAAGCTATCTACACGATGGTGGCACCGGTGAGCGTTTTGACCAGCCTGCTACTGTAGGTGTAATTTACATGCTGAAGCTTGGTCATATGGTTGACGATAAGATGCATGCCCGTTCTATTGGACCATACTCGCTTATTACACAACAGCCCCTTGGAGGTAAAGCCCAATTCGGGGGTCAGCGTTTCGGGGAGATGGAGGTTTGGGCTCTTGAGGCATTTGGTGCGTCGCACATCCTTCAGGAGATCCTCACCATTAAGTCCGATGACGTTGTTGGTAGAGCAAAGGCTTACGAGGCTATTGTTAAGGGAGAATCAATGCCACCTGCCGGAATACCGGAGTCGCTAAACGTTCTTCTGCACGAGCTCCGAGGTCTGGGATTGAGCATAAATCTCGACTAGACCGTTTTGCTTACATCTTGGTCGGGGAGGAGAGTCCCCGACCTACTTTGCAAAACTTAACTTATATAACTTACAGAATATGTCGTTCAGAAGGGATAATAAGGTTAAAAGCAGCTTTAACAAAATTACCATTGGTCTCGCATCGCCCGAAGAGGTTTTGGAGCGGTCGAGCGGTGAAGTGCTAAAACCCGAAACCATAAATTACCGTACCTATAAACCTGAACGTGACGGTCTTTTCTGCGAGCGCATTTTTGGTCCTGTTAAGGACTATGAGTGCCATTGCGGAAAGTACAAGCGTATCAGATATAAAGGTATCGTTTGCGACCGATGCGGAGTAGAGGTGACTGAGAAGAAGGTGCGCCGCGAACGTATGGGGCACATCAACTTGGTAGTTCCTGTTGCTCATATATGGTATTTCCGATCCCTGCCAAATAAAATTGGCTACTTATTGGGACTTCCTACCAAGAAGTTAGATGCTATTATTTACTACGAGCGTTACGTTGTTATTAACGCTGGTATTAAAGCTGCTGATGGTGTTAAGTACCTCGATTTTCTTACTGAAGAGGAGTATTTAGATATTCTTGAAACCCTTCCAAAGGAGAACCAGCACCTTGACGATAGCGACCCAAATAAGTTTATTGCCGGTATGGGAGCCGATGCTTTGCATACGCTTCTTACTCGCATTGACTTAGATGAGCTTTCGTATAACCTGCGTCATCAGGCTAATAACGAAACATCGCAGCAACGTAAAAACGAGGCCCTTAAGCGCCTACAGGTTGTTGAGGCATTCCGCGAGTCGGTAAGTATTAACCGTCCAGAGTGGATGATTCTTAAGGTGGTACCAGTTATTCCACCCGAACTTCGTCCGTTAGTTCCTCTTGATGGTGGCCGCTTTGCCACATCGGATCTTAACGATTTGTACCGTAGGGTTATTATTCGTAATAACCGTCTTAAGAGGCTTATAGAGATTAAAGCTCCTGAAGTAATTCTTCGTAACGAGAAACGTATGCTTCAAGAGTCTGTTGACTCTCTATTCGATAACTCACGTAAAGCTAACGCAGTTAAAACCGACGCTAATCGTCCGCTTAAATCATTGAGCGACAGCTTAAAGGGTAAGCAGGGCCGTTTCCGTCAGAACTTGTTGGGTAAACGTGTTGACTACTCTGCCCGTTCGGTAATTGTTGTTGGGCCAGAGCTAAAAATGCACGAGTGCGGTTTGCCAAAAGATATGGCAGCCGAGCTGTATAAGCCGTTTGTAATCCGTAAGCTTATTGAGCGCGGTATTGTAAAAACGGTAAAATCTGCAAAGAAAATTGTTGACAGGAAGGATCCGGTGGTTTGGGATATCCTTGAGAACGTTCTTAAGGGTCACCCTGTTATGCTTAACCGTGCTCCAACCCTTCACCGTTTGGGTATTCAGGCATTCCAGCCAAAGCTAATTGAAGGAAAAGCTATTCAGCTGCACCCACTTTCGTGTACTGCGTTCAACGCGGACTTCGACGGTGACCAGATGGCGGTTCACCTTCCTCTTGGAAATGAGGCTGTACTTGAGGCTCAAATGCTTATGCTAGGTTCTCATAACATTCTTAACCCTGCTAACGGTGCACCTATTACTGTACCTTCGCAGGACATGGTACTTGGATTGTACTACATTACCAAACCTCGTAAGGGTGTTAAAGGGGAAGGACTTATATTCTACTCTCCAGAGGAAACCATTATTGCCTATAACGAGAAGGCAGCAGACCTTCATGCCATTGTAAAGGTTCGTTATAAGCTTCTTCAGCCAGACGGTTCATACAAGTATGAGCTAATTGAAACCACAGTAGGTCGTATTATTTTCAACCAGTACGTTCCTGCCGAGATGGGCTACATCAACGAGGTGCTAACCAAAAAATCGCTTCGCGATATTATTGGTACAGTGCTTAAAAAGGCTGGAACAGCTCGTACGGCTCAATTCCTTGACGACATCAAGGATCTTGGCTACTACATGGCATTTAAGGGTGGTCTTTCGTTCAACCTAAACGATGTAATCGTTCCAGATGCTAAGGCTGAACTTGTTGAAGAGGGTTATGCTCAGGTTGATGAGGTAATGGCCAACTACAACATGGGTCTTATCACCAATAATGAGCGTTATAACCAGATTATTGATATCTGGACACATACAAATGCCAAGCTAACCATTACTTTGCTTAAGAGAATTGCAGAGGACAACCAAGGATTCAACTCCGTTTACATGATGCTTGACTCTGGTGCCCGTGGTTCTAAAGAGCAGATTCGTCAGCTTTGTGGTATGCGTGGTCTTATGGCAAAACCCCAAAAGTCTGGCTCTACAGGTAGCGAGATTATTGAGAACCCAATTCTATCTAACTTTAAGGAAGGTCTTTCGGTTCTTGAGTACTTTATCTCTACCCACGGTGCTCGTAAAGGTTTGGCCGATACTGCGCTTAAGACCGCTGACGCCGGTTACTTAACCCGTCGTTTGGTTGACGTGTCACAGGACGTAATTATTACTGAGCCTGACTGCGGAACCCTTCGTGGTCTTGTTGCTACGGCAATTAAGAAAAATGAGGATGTTGTGGAAACATTGTACGAGCGCATTATTGGCCGTACAACCGTTCACGACGTTTATCACCCACTTACAGGTGAGCTAATTATTGGTGCTGGCGAAGAGCTAACAGAGGAAATTTGTAAGATTATTGATGAGTCTCCAATAGAACAGGTTGAAATTCGTTCGGTGCTAACCTGCGAATCGAAAAAAGGCGTTTGCGCAAAATGCTACGGCCGTAACCTAGCTAACGGAAGAATGGTTCAACGTGGTGAAGCTGTTGGTGTTATTGCAGCCCAATCAATTGGTGAGCCAGGTACTCAGCTTACTCTACGTACCTTCCACGTTGGTGGTACCGCATCAAACATCATAGCCGACTCTAAAATTGTTGCGCGCTTCGATGGACGACTTGAGATTGATGAGCTTAGAACGGTTGAACGCACAGAGGAAGGAAAATCATTCCTAGTTGTTATTGGCCGCCTTGCTGAGATGCGTGTTGTAGATAAGAATACAGGAATTACCCTAAGCACACATAACATCCCTTACGGATCTAAGCTGTACATTAATGCTGGTGACGATGTAACCAAAGGACAGCTAATTTGCGAATGGGATCCATGGAATGCCGTTATTATCTCGGAGTCGGCAGGTAGAATCGCCTTTGATTCTGTTCTTAAGGATGTTACCTTCCGCGAGGAGTCTGACGAGCAAACTGGTTATCGTGAAAAGGTTATTATCGAAAGTCGTGATCGTACCAAGAACCCGATGATTAAGATTATGACCGATAACGATGAGGTTATCCGTAACTACAACTTACCTGTATCGTCTCACCTTGTGGTAGATGATGGTGCGATGGTTAAGGCGGGTGACGTTCTTGTTAAGATTCCAAGAGCTGTTGGTAAGTCGGGCGACATCACCGGTGGTCTTCCTCGTGTAACCGAGCTATTTGAGGCACGTAACCCATCTAATCCTGCGGTTGTTTCTGAGATTGATGGTGAAGTATCCTTTGGTAAGGTAAAACGTGGTAACCGTGAGGTAGTTGTTACATCAAAAACTGGTGAGGTTAAAAAGTATCTAGTTCAGCTTTCTAAGCAAATCCTTGTTCAGGAAAACGACTACGTACGCGCTGGTATGCCACTATCCGATGGTGCTATTACTCCTTCTGATATTCTTGCAATTAAGGGGCCAACCAAGGTTCAAGAGTACATTGTAAACGAGGTTCAAGAGGTTTACCGTTTACAGGGTGTGAAGATTAACGACAAGCACTTTGAGGTTATCGTTCGCCAAATGATGCGTAAGGTTGAGATTGTTGACCCAGGTGATACTCGCTTCCTAGAGCGTCAGATTGTTGACAAGTGGGAGTTTATGGATGAGAATGACTGGATTTACGATAAGAAAATCATTGTTGATTCAGGTGACTCAGCCGCTCTTCGCCCTGGTCAGATTATAACTGCGCGTAGGCTTCGTGACGAGAATTCTATTCTTAAGCGTAAAGACCTTAAACCAGTTGTTGCTCGCGATGCCGTTCCTGCTACATCAAGTCAGGTTCTACAGGGTATTACCCGTGCAGCGCTACAAACAACCAGCTTTATGTCGGCTGCATCGTTCCAGGAAACTACTAAGGTTCTTAACGAGGCTGCTATCCACGGTAAGGTTGATAACCTAGAAGGCTTGAAAGAAAACGTAATTTGCGGTCACTTAATACCTGCTGGTACTGGCTTAAGAGAGTTTGATAGGATTGTAGTTTACTCAAAAGAGGATTACGAGCAAATGGCTCACACCTCTCAATCGGTTGAAGCATAGCTAGTGCTAAAACATAATATTTAGGAGGGATGCTCTAGTAGCATCCCTTTTTTTATGCCCATTTAGCGGGTGATCCGAAAAAAACAGGCGCAGTAGGCTTGGTTGCATCACTCATATTTTACTACATTAGCATCTCAAAAGAATAATCACATGTCTGATAAAAAGAATCCTATTAACATTGAAATTAGCGATGAGATTGCTCAGGGAACCTATTCCAATCTCGCTATAATTACCCACTCATCATCGGAATTCATTGTAGATTTTGTGCGTATTATGCCTGGTATGCCTAAGGCTCAGGTAAAATCGCGCATTATACTAACCCCTGACCACGCTAAGCGCCTTCTGCTTGCGCTACAGGAGAACTTGGCCAAGTTTGAGGCAAATCATGGGGTTGTTGATGTTGCCGATGGAGGAGGTTTGCCTCCATTCCCAATGAATTTTGGCGGCCCAACCGGACAAGCTTAAATAGGATAGGGTGCTATTAGGCACCCTATTTTGTTTTGTATAACATCTGTTATTTGTATAACAATTCTTTGAACCTGTCGTATTCCTTTGTAGGTTTGTCAATCGAATAAAGGAGTAGGAATGGTTCGTTTTCAGAAGCAAAGGGATAGCATAATTAGGCAGTCGCATACTCGCAGTAAGGATTATGGGGTTGAGCCCGATATGCTCTTTCCTAAAATGATACTGCAGGAGGCCGAACTGGCAAACTTGCTTGAGAGCAAGAAGGAGCTTATAACGGTTGCCTTACCATTTTTACAAAGCTTATACACGCTGCTATCGGGCTCGGGGTTTGTAGTGATGCTTACCGATGGCAAAGGGTGCGTGCTGCAAATTCTTGGCGATGAGGAGACGCTTCGCGATGCAGCCGTTCTAAACATGATTCCCGGAGCCTTTATGGCAGAGGAGAGCATTGGTACAAACGCCATGGCTCTTGCTATTACAGAGGATAGCCCAATCCAACTTACCGCTCAGGAGCATTTTATTAATGCATACCATCGCTGGACCTGTTCCGCAGCTCCTGTTCACGATGCTAACGGCGATATTTTAGCAACCATTAACCTTACCGGCAAAAGTACCTTAGTGCATCCGCATACGTTGGGTTTGGTGGTTGCTGCAGTAAGGTCTATTGAGCATCAGCTGCGCAACAATAAGCTGCTTGATGAGCTCCAAGCATCGTCGAGCTTTCTTGATGCGGTAATAAACAACATGTCGTTCTCCATTATCACCATAAATAAGGATAACACCATTGGGCGCGTAAACAGTACGGCTTGCAAGTCGTTTGGCGTTACTTGCCGCGATTTGGTTGGGAAACCCATTCCGCTCTTTCTCCCTAAATGGAGCGATGTGTGGCGCGTAGTTAGCCGCTTCGAGCGGTTGCTTGACGAAGAGGTTTCCCTTGTGGGGTTTCCGGGTGAGGGGCGTTACGTTATGAACGCTATGCCCATACTCTTTCCCGATGGGGAGCTAGAGGGGGTTGTTCTTACGTTTCGCGACATGAAGCGGGTTTACAGCGTAGTAAATAAGTTTACGGGAATGAACGCCCGCTATACTTTTGATGATATTATAGGGGCAAGTGAGTCTATTCGCCGAATTATTGATTTTGCGCAGCATGTATCCGATAGTCCATCCACAATTCTTATTACAGGTGAGAGCGGTACAGGAAAAGAGGTGTTTGCACAGGCAATTCATAACCACAGCTCGCGCCGCGACTCTGGCTTTGTTGCGGTTAACTGCGGTGCAATACCTGAGACACTTATAGAAAGTGAACTGTTTGGTTACGAGGAGGGAGCCTTTACCGGTGCTCGCAAGGGAGGCCGCCCCGGTAAGTTTGAACTGGCAAATGGGGGAACCCTTTTTCTTGATGAGGTTGGGGAGATGCCCATTGACATGCAGGTGCGGTTACTTAGGGCTATTCAAGAGGGAATGATTACCCGCGTGGGAGGGAGCAAGCCAATACCTGTTGATGTACGCATTATTGCTGCCACCAATAAAGACCTAAAAGAGGAGGTTGAGAAGAACCGGTTCCGCTTGGATTTATACTACCGTCTTAGCGTTATCCCATTAAGAATACCTCCGCTGCGCGAGCGACGGGAGGATATCCCCATCCTAATAAAGTTCTTCCTTAACTCAAAAGCAATAAAGCTGCGCAAAGATGTCCCCATTATTGAGCGCGATGTTTTTCAAATGCTGCTACGATACGAATGGCCAGGCAATGTTAGGGAGCTGGAAAACTTTATAGAGAAAACAGTTAACCTTAATGGCGAGATATTGCTTGATGTTAAGGACGAAAAGGAGTTTAGGCTAAAATACCTGTACAGCGACCCATCGGCTACGGAGGCGGAGTCTAGCATTGCTGGGTATAGGCTTAAATCACTTGAGGAAGTAGAGAAGGAAGCCCTTATAAAAACTATTGATTTGTGCGCAGGCAACATGAGTAAGGCTGCAAAAATTCTCAAAATTAGCCGTAACACGCTTTACCAGAAGTGCAAAAACTACGGTATCGATAGGTAGCCAATGTTAATGTGTTTTAAAACGAGCAGGTTTATGGCCTGCTTTTTTGTTTTTACCCCTCGGCTTGTTGCCCTGTACTACAATTGGCATACCCCACATCTTTTATAGTGTTAGGAAAAGGAACAGTGTCCTTAATTAGTACACGCAATAAGATTTGTTTGTACTAATTAAGTACAGGATACATGCCGTTGCACTTTGTGTATTGTATGCTAATATGCAGTATGTTATGTGTTTATGATTATTGGCACGTTGGTTGGAAATGACCTTGCATACCGTTAATCTACTAACAAGAGGTTGTGGGTAACGGCTGTAACAAGGGTCTAGGTTTTTAGGATTAGTTAAAGCGCATGGCAGACTTTAGTATAATAGTTTTGCTCCTCATATAAGGGACTGAACATTAAGGTTATAGTCGTGCTTTTCTCTCGAAGGGCAGTCACTGCTCTGACTGCCCTTCACTAGGGAGACGCTTTAAGAAAAAACTACCCAAGCATAAGATTAGTTTTTTACAGAATATGGCCAGTAGGCCAATAGTTTGGGTGTCCAGTGTGCAACTGTTGCTGTTTTGGGTTGGTTTTGGGTCTCAAGCGCAGGGCACACTGGTATTCCAAGCTGAATAAAGAAAAACAACAACCATGGAAGAGAGAACAATAAAACTAGCTGATGTAGCAACGTTCGATGCCGACGCGCTACAACGATTACGTAGGTATTTAATTGGCCTGCGTATTTTCTCCTTAAAGGGGAAAACGATGGTTTCTATTGAATCTATCGCCGAACAGCAGGGCGTTGATGCATCAGCCGTTTTCTCTGATTTACAGCAAGCCGGTGCAGGCGATGGCGTAAGGGCAATATTTGATGTTAACCCCCTAATTCATCACCTAGAAGAGGTGCTAGGATTTTTTAGGGTTGATGAAGCTTGTATTGTTGGTTGCGGACGCTTGGCTAATGCCATAATAACCAATCAGTTGTTTCTTAAGTGCGGAATAAAGCTAGTTGCAGCATTTGATGTTAAGCCAACGCTCATAAATAACGAGCTTTTGGGGGTAAAGGTAATTGAGATGGATAGATTTGGCTCAATGGTGCAGCGTATGCATGTTGTAATGGGAATTATCGCAACCCCCTCGGAGCAGGTAGAAGCTGTGGCTCAACACATGATTGATTCTGGTATTCGCATTATTTGGAACTTCTCGGTTAAGCCGTTTTATGTTCCAGAGGGAATTGCCTACAGACAATCGTTGCTAACCGACGATTTGCAAGAAGCTTACACCGATCTGGTAAATCAATATCAGGCCATAAGCCCTATAATGAGCTAAAAGCCTTGTAACAAATCAACACACACACACACAACGTATCATGAAAACAAGTGGCAAAATTGAACTAGTAATCTGCTTGGGAAGCTCTTGCTTTTCAAGGGGAAACAGAGAGACGCTTGAAACCCTTAAAGCATACCTTAAGGAGAACAAGCTGGAGGATAGGGTGATGTTCAAGGGACAGCTATGTTCTGGTTCGTGTAACAAGGGGCCTGTTATTTGGGTTAACGGAAAGCAGTATGAGGCCGTAACCCCAGCGGGTGCCATAGGAATCATTGAACAGTCATTTGCCGAATGCCATGAACGTTAATCAGCCAATATACACTGAGCAGAACAACTGTCAGGATTGCTACAAGTGCATTCGGCATTGTCCTGTAAAGGCCATTCGTATCTCAAACGACTGCGCATCGGTTATCGACGAGTTTTGTATTGCTTGCGGTAAATGCGTGGAGGTTTGCCCCGTAAAGGCAAAGAAGTATAGGAGCGATTTGGAGGTGGTTAAAATGCTTATCAGGAATGGGAAACGGGTAGTTGTTTCGTTAGCCCCTTCGTGGGTAAGTGAGTTTGAAGGTGTTGATCCTTCAACGCTGATAGCAGCCATTAAGCGCCTTGGGGTTTTTGCTGTTTCAGAGACCGCATTAGGTGCCGAAATGGTTAACCGGTACACTAGAACCGAGTTGCTAAACAGCAAGGGAGGAGTAAGCATTTCGTCGGCATGCCCAGCCATTGTTGATTTAATAAGAAAGCATTACCCTCAGTACTACCATCTTATTTCTCCCGTTCTATCGCCCGCACAGGCGCATGCTAACTACCTAAAGGACTACTATGGCGATGATACCCACGTTGTATTTGTGGGGCCATGCATTGCCAAGAAAAGGGAGTCCGACTCCAACAAGCAGATTTTAGATGCCGCGCTAACCTTTGATGAGCTACGTACTTGGCTGGACGATGAGTGGATTGAGCTGGTGCCAACTCAAGCTAATGGGGCTTCGTTTTTTGAACCAGTAGAAGCCGTTTCGGGCGCAATATATCCTGTGGAAGGAGGTATGATAGAAGGCATTAAGCGTGGAATGAACGGAACGGATGTTCATTTCATGTCGTTCTCTGGAATGGATGCCGTGCGCCAAACCCTTGCTGGAATTGATGAGTGGGATAGCTCTAGCACACTTTTCCTTGAACTACTTGCCTGCTCTGGAGGGTGCATTAATGGCCCCGGTGTTAGCCACAAAAAATCTATTGCTGTTCGCCGCGGAATGGTTGCAAAGAGCGCATTGGTTAAGCTAAAAACAGTAGGCCCTGGTACCGAACTTATTAGTGTTATTCCCATTGGGGTCAATCAGCAACCTTTAAAGCCCACTCCCAGAGCGGTTCATAGCAGTCAGGATATAGCAGAAGCCCTTAAGGCCGTAGGTAAGCTTTCCGTTAAGGATGAGCTCAATTGTGGCGGTTGCGGCTACGAGAGCTGCAACGATTTTGCCATAGCCATGCTCGAAGGGAAGGCCGAGCGCAACATGTGCGTTTCCTACATGCGCAGGGTTGCACACGACAAGGCAACCGTGCTGCTCCAGCGCATACCAAGTGGGGTGCTACTTGTTGACGAGAACCTTAAGGTACTAGAGGGTAATCAGAACTTTGCACGCATGCTTGGCTCCGATGCTCAGCTTATATTTGAGGTTAACCCCGGAATGGGCGGTGCCGATGTAACCAAGCTGGTTCCCTTCCATAAATTCTTTTCGCTGGTACTTAGAACGGGCAAGGATATTATTGATAGGGATGTAAAGCTTAATGATCACCTGCTAAAGGTATCGGTATTCTCCGTACAGCAGCATAAGATTGTTTGCGCCATTGTGCGCGACCTATATATCCCTGAGGTGCGTAGCGATGAGGTTGTTAGGCGCACCCGTTTCATCATCAAAGAAAATCTTGAAACGGTGCAAAAAATAGCCTACCTGCTTGGCGAGAACGCCTCGCGTACCGAGACTATGCTCAACTCTATACTAGAATCGTTTAACGGAGGAAATGGGGATGAAGACGAGAGCATTTCATGTTGATATAGACTGTGCCCAGCTATCAAAGGAGGGATGTCAGGTTTGTGGCGATGTGTTCCTGTCGCGCCGTATAAAGGAGGAGGATAGGATTATTGCCGTTATGTCCGACGGGTTGGGCAGCGGCATTAAAGCCAACGTACTTGCCACGCTAACCGCTTCAATGGCCATAACCTTTACGCTTGAGAAGCAGCCAATTGACCGTACCGCTCAAATCATTATGAGCACACTCCCTGTTGATAGCAAACGGCAAATTAGCTACGCTACGTTTACCATTATCGATATAGAAAGCGGTGGCGAAACCCGAATAATAGAGTTTGATAATCCAGCGTGGATCTTTATACGGGACGGAAAGGTTATTGAAATTGAAAAGGAGCGCGTAAACGTGGTGCTTGATGGGGGCAGAGAAAGGCAAATGTACCTTTCGCACTTTACTCTTGAGCGCGACGATAGGATAGTGATGGTGTCCGATGGGGTTACCCAATCGGGAATAGGAACTAACGATATGCCCTTTGGCTATGGCGACGACTCTATTCGTGAGTTTGTTTGCAACCGAATAATTGAGGATCCCACCGTATCGGCTCACGAGCTGGCAAAGGTGGTTATCCGAAAATCGAACGCAAACGATATATACAAACCACAGGACGATATTAGCTGCGCCATTATCCATTTTAGGGAGCCACGTAGGCTGATGGTTTGCTCAGGCCCACCGTACGATGAGATTCGCGATAAGCTCCTTGCCGAAATGGTTCGCGACTTTAAGGGAAAAAAGGTTGTTTGTGGTGGAACAACCTCCCAAATACTGGCCAGAGAACTTGGTTTATCCATTGATGTTGGCTTTACTCTTGACGACTCAGGGTTGCCTCCCGCATCAAAAATGCAAGGGATTGATTTGGTTACCGAAGGGATTCTAACCATAGGCCGAGTTGCCGAGATTCTTGAGACCATGCAAGGATTTGAGGTGATAGGAGCAGGGCCTGCTGTAGCAATTTGCAAGCTGCTCCTGGGCTCCGATGTAATAAACCTTGTGGTGGGAACCAAAATCAACGTTGCGCATCAGGATCCATCGTTGCCCGTTGAACTGGAAATTAGGCGTAACGTTATGCGCAAAATAGCCCGATTGCTGGAAGAAAAGTTTTTAAAGGAAGTTAACATACAATTCATTTAGTGAGCCATGGATGAGAAAAAGATTGAAGTGCTAGTTTGTTCAGGTACACTCTGCTACCTGATGGGAGGATCGGAGCTTCAGCTGCTGTCAGAGTGCCTCCCTCCCGATTTGCGCGGGAAGGTGGACGTAAAGGGTTCGCCTTGCCTCGATTTTTGCAACCATCCAAAGAATGGGAGGCCACCTTTTGCTACTATAAATGGCCGTTGCATTGCGCAAGCATCGGTGTCGTTACTAATTGCTGAGATAAGAAAAGAGATTAAGGGATAGGAGGGATTTTGATATGGCTGTAACTAATAATGCAATGCTCATCAGACGTGAGCTTATAACTCGTGTTGTCCGTTTACTAATAGAAAATAGGCTGGAAGAGGGGATTAACCGTATTCCTCTGGAAATGCGACCCCGTAAGAATGGATCGGTTCGTTGCTGTGTGCACAAGGATAGAGCTGTAATAAAGTACAAGCTAATGGCTCTGCTTGGCTACAATATCAGCGATGAGGTTGATGAGCTAACCCCGCTTTCGGATTACGCTCGTATGGCCAACCAGCGCACAGAGCTTACCGATACCGTTTTAACCGTGGTTGACGAGGCCTGCTCATCGTGCCGTAAAACCAGCTACCAGGTTACCAATATGTGCCGTGGCTGTGTGGCCAGACCCTGTATGGTTAACTGCCCAAAGGATGCCATAAAATTTGTTGATGGACAGGCATCCATCGATCACACAACATGCGTAAACTGTGGTCAGTGCCTAAAGGTTTGTCCGTTCCACGCCATTGTTTACATGCCCGTTCCCTGCGAGGAGGCCTGCCCTGTAGGTGCAATAAGCAAGGGTGACGATGGGGTAGAATCTATTGATATAACCAAGTGTATTAACTGTGGTAAGTGTATGACTGCTTGTCCTTTTGGTGCAGTTATGGAAAAATCGCACTTAGTTGAGATATTTCGCAATAAGCGCGAGGGTAAAAAGCTTGTGGCCATGGTTGCTCCAGCCATTGCAGGGCAGTTTAATGCCGATATGGGCAAAATTCTGCACAGCTTTAAGGAACTTGGTTTTGACTATGTTTATGAGGTTGCCGAGGGTGCCGATATCACAACTAAACTTGAAGCGGCAGAGCTACAGGAGCGCCTAGAATCTGGTGCTCCATTCATGACCACCAGCTGCTGTCCGGCTTATACGCAACTGGTAGATAAGCATATTGAGCAGCTAAAGCCATACGTGTCGCATACCCATACCCCAATGTACTATTCTGCGCAGGTGGCACGCCACAATCATCCAAACGATGTGCTGGTGTTTGTTAGCCCTTGCCCCGCAAAGCGCTGGGAATCGTTCCACGATCCAAACGTAGATTACACCTTAAGCTTTGAGGAGTACGGCGCATGGATGGTTGCCGCGGGTATTGATGTTAGCGCCCTTCGCTCTACCGATATTGATAAATTCCCTTCGGCAGAAGGTCGTGGCTTTGGCGCTAGCGGTGGGGTAACACAGGCGGTTAAAGCATTAGCCCCATCAACTCTAAAAATTACTGATATTCAGATTAACGGAATAGACAAAGCGGCCATCCGCCAGCTAAAATCATTCCCCAAGAGCTGCCCCGGAAACTTTGTAGAGGTAATGACCTGCGAGGGCGGATGTATAGGTGGCTGCAACGTAATAAGCAATCCAAAGGTGGCCTTACGGCAGCTAAAACAGGCAGTAGAGGCTGCCCCAAGCATTGTAAGTATTGAGGTATAGATTTTCATAGTGTGTGTGTGTGTTTTGACCCGAGTGTCCTTCCAATGCTAATTTGTTGGAGGGACGCTCTTTTTTTGTTAAAAGTGAACTCATGCAATCGTTTGCGTTGATTCTCAGTTTGTTTAACTAAATAAAATTCCGTTTTTTTGATATGCATACCCTTTGGGGCGTACTTAAGGCCAAATCGGCAACAAAACCTAAAATACTTGCATATGAAACGGTTTTTCATGATTTCAGCAGTGCTTGCAGCAACACTTTTGCAGGCGTGCAGCGGTGTTCTTGATATCAATAGGGTTAATATATCCTCACCAAAAGGAGTTCTTAAGGTTGAGTTCCTTTTGCTTGATAATGGGCAGCCAGCCTATAGGTTTCAGCGGGGCGATGTAACGGTAATAGACACATCAACCCTTGGCTTTACCTTTAAGAATGCAGCGCCCATTGCACTGGGGCTAGCAATTACCGATACGGCAATCAGAGCAGTTAACGACCCTTGGGAGATGCCTTGGGGCGAGCAGCTGCACGTTGATAACCGCTTTAATGAGCTACGCGTATCGTTGGTTGAGCAACAGGCACCCAACCGTAAGCTGGATATTGTTTTTAGGATTTACGACGATGGCATGGGCTTTAGGTACGAGTTCCCATCGCAGGGAGGCTTGGATACCCTTATCATTATGGATGAGCACACGCAGTTTCAGCTAGCTGG
Organism: Bacteroidales bacterium; assembly: GCA_016931855.1. GTDB lineage: Bacteria > Bacteroidota > Bacteroidia > Bacteroidales > Tenuifilaceae > UBA5206. Next base: position 2,332 of record JAFGDZ010000022.1, on the reverse strand, counting down.
CAACCACACCTGCTGGTGGCAACCCGGCGATTGGGATATCTATGAGCACCTTTACAATACAACCCCATTTAGCGGTATCGATGCGCTTAGCAAGCAGAATCATCCCAATCTGGCTCAAACCTACATTCCAGAGAATGCGGTGAATACGCCAGTAACCATGAAAACCGCCGAGGGACTTTACCTTAGCTTTCATGAGGCCGATATGGGCGATTACACCGATATGACGCTAAAGGTTTTCCCATCCCGCTTCCTAATGGAGAGTGAGCTGGTTGGCAATGCCACTGGTGTAAAGGCTGTGGTTAAAGTGCCCTTTAGCACGCCTTGGCGCACGGTTATGGTGACCGATAGGGCTGGTGATTTAATTGAATCGCGACTCATTGAGAACTTGAACGAGCCCAATAAGCTAGGCGATGTATCGTGGATTAAGCCAACCAAGTACGTTGGTATATGGTGGGAAATGCATCTGGACAAGGCATCGTGGGATATGGCAAGCGGAAAGCATGGTGCTACCACGGCTAATACTAAGCGTTACATCGACTTTGCTGCCGAAAATAGCATAGGCGCGGTGCTTGTTGAGGGCTGGAACACCGGCTGGGATCACTGGATTGGCTTTGACGATAGGGAGGGCGTGTTTGACTTTGTTACCCCTTATGCCGATTACGATTTGCCAGAGGTTGTGCGCTACGGAAAGAGCAAAGGAGTTGAGATAATTATGCACCACGAAACATCGGCAGCGCCACGCACCTACGAGCAGCAGCTGGATACTGCCTATGCGCTAATGCACAGCCTTGGGGTAAGCATGGTAAAAACGGGCTATGTGGGTAAAATTATTCCAAAGGGAGAGTATCACCACGGGCAGTGGATGCACAGGCACTACCAAAAGGTGCTTGAAACTGCCGCAAAGTACGGCGTTGCCGTTAATGCGCACGAGCCCTTTAAGGCAACAGGCGAGCGGCGTACCTATCCCAACGCCATTTCGCGGGAGGGTTTACGCGGACAGGAGTTTAACGCGTGGGCTTCCGATGGCGGCAACCCTGCCGAGCACCTATCGGTGGTGGCTTTTACACGTATGCTTGCAGGGCCAATAGATTACACGCCGGGTATATTCAACATCAAGCTAAAGCCATACAAGCCCAACAATCAGGTTAACACAACGCTGGCGCATCAGCTAGCGCTATACGTGGTTGTTTACAGCCCTATACAAATGGCTGCCGATTTGCCCGAGCACTACCAAGGGCAGCCCGCCTTTCAGTTTGTTCGCGATGTTGGAGTTAACTGGGAGGAGACCCGCGTGCTGGATGGCGAACCTGCCGATTTTGTTACCATTGCCCGCAAGGAGCGCGAAACAGGCAGCTGGTTCCTTGGTTCCATAACCGATGAGAATGCCCGTGAGCAGACCATCGTTCTCGATTTTCTTGATACCGATATTCCCTACACCTCAACCATTTACGCCGATGGCGCCAAGGCGCACTGGGATAAAAATCCAACCGATATTACAATTACCAAGCAAGTTGTTCGCAAAGGCGATACCCTTACCCTAATGCTTGCCCCAGGTGGAGGAGCCGCAGTTTCGTTTATTAAAAAGTAAACCTAATCCATATTATAAAAGCCGCTTTGGTATTGCACCAGAGCGGCTTTTTGTTTGATGGGCTGGATTCGCTTCAAATCCCTAATAATTGTGTTTTTACTTAAGCTTTTCGTTTCTCTTGGAAAATCTTTTATCATGAGGTTTCAAGGCTTAGTAATATCTAGGAAGCCACGTTCGCATGAGGCTCTAACTTTCATTCTTCCCGTGTTGGGCGGCGGTTGTACCGTCGTCCGATTATTCCTCAAGGCTTCGCCTTGGTGTAAGTAAAGGAAAAGCACACCCCGCTAACACGCGTGGTAACTAGGCGAAGAATATTGGCTATATTTGTTTTCATACTAAAAGTTAGAGAAGAGATACTTTCTCGAGATAGGCTTTATAAAGAGAACTAAGTAATGTTTTGTACTCGCAAAACCACAAGAGAGAGAGCTGGCTTCGCTTAACTCGCAAAGTACTCAGTAGGGTTTTGGGGTGCTGGTTATGCAGAGTTTTCATATTCATTTATCTCGAAACCTGTTAATCTTTTGAATCTTAGTAGCCAAGAATTTGCTGACTTCTTAAATAGGAACTTGCCTAACTCAAGTTATTCGGCAAACGATGCTTTATTGATTTTTCAATTAATCTACAATACCGTCAAACCATGATATTTATAGGATTAGGACACTAGCATCCGAAAGTACGAAATTTAAAAATGCCCTCAGAATCCCCTATTTTTGAGTTCGAGAAAAAACTTTAAAATTATGGGAC
>JAFGDZ010000021.1 GCA_016931855.1 Bacteroidales bacterium | reverse complement strand
TTTGAAAAGTAATAATGACAGAAGCCTGCGGCAATAGTTACGTGCTAAACAACCCCTTGCGGTAAATAATACAGATTAGGAATTGAACACAGATTACACAAATTGCACAGATACACACAGATTTGACCACACACCTTATAATCATTCCGATAACTCCCGAGACTTCCTTCATTAATAGAACACAGATGACACAGATATTACAGATTAACATGGATTAAAATTGATGAATAGGCGTGGCAACACGTTTCTTTACTCTTCAATTCCGATAACTCCCGAGACTTCCAGTTTCTTCCTCCACTTCCTCATCTTCCTCATCTCCATTATATCACCTCGCTGGGATTGAAGGAATTCCGCTAACTTCCGCTAACGTCTATCTTCCTCCTCTCCCTCCTCTTCATTTTAGCTCTTGATAACAATAATCTAATATTTTTCGTATGTTTGCTTGCTTAATTCACTGCATTCGGGTTGATTAAATCCGTTAAAGGGGAAAACAAAACAGTGGAAAACGAGAAGGTTATTGAGATAGAGAAGGTTATTGGAGGTAAAAGCCCCCGATTGCTCAAGATGATACCCAAATTTCTGATTCGCTATCTGAAAAGGGTTATTCATGAAGATGATCTTAACGAAGCGCTGGCCACCCATGGACATAAACAGGGTGCCGAGTTCGTTGAAGGGATTCTTAGCATGATGCAGGTGAGCTACACCGTTGAGGGTTTTGAGGGTTTTGAAGAAGACGGACGGTACCTTTTTGCATCGAACCACCCGCTTGGAGGGCTAGATGGCATGATTCTTATCCACGCCATCAGCAAGTACTTTCCAAACGTAAAGTTTCCGGTAAACGACTTGCTGATGCACCTAAAGCAGCTTCACCCTGTTTTTATTCCCGTAAACAAGCATGGCTCACAAAGCACAGCAAATGCCAAGCTCATGGAGGATGCCTTTGCATCATCGGATCAAATTCTTTACTTCCCTGCAGGCCTATGTTCCCGCAAGCAAAAGGGCGGTATAATTGAGGATTTGGAGTGGAAAAAGAGCTTTATAGCGAAAGCGGTTAAGCATGAGCGCGATGTTGTACCCGTTTACTTTAGCGGCCGAAACTCCAAATTCTTTTACAACCTAGCAAAAATACGCTCAAAATTAGGCATCAAGGCAAACATTGAGATGCTTTACCTTGTTGATGAGATGTACAAGCAGAAAGGTCAAAACATAACGGTAACCTTTGGCAAGCCCATACCTTACCAAACCTTTGATAAGACCAAAACCCCACAGCAGTGGGCCAAATGGGTAAAAGGAATCGTTTACCAAATATCGACTAGCAAAAAACAAACAATACCCTTTGGGGCTTAAAATCAACTTTGTAATACATTGTTACATGGAACAGATTGTTGAACCAATCGATAAAGCGTTAATAGAGAAAGAGCTTACTCCCGATAAATTTGTTAGAGAAACAAACCACGGGAGAAATCACCTTTACATCATTAATGCGCACAATTCTCCTAATATCATGCAGGAAATTGGCCGTTTGCGTGAGCTAACTTTTCGTTCGGCAGGTGGAGGAACGGGTAACCCCGTTGATATTGACAAGTACGATGTTAGCGAAAAGCCCTACCAGCAGCTCATTGTTTGGGATCCGCAGGATAGGGAGATTCTTGGCGGATACCGTTTTCATAATATCGACCCATCGAAAGGGGAAGAGATGCACCTTTCAACCATTAAGCTGTTTAACTTTAGCGACGACTTTAAGCGCAACTACATGCCCTATACAATTGAGCTGGGACGCTCATTTGTGCAACCCAAGTACCAGTCAACAGGGCGTACGGGCAAAGGGCTTTACGCACTTGATAACCTTTGGGATGGACTTGGCGCCCTTGTGGTTCGCTACCCCGGCATAAAGTACTTCTTTGGTAAGGTAACCATGTACCGTAGCTATAATACGGAGGCCAGGAACTTGCTACTACACTTCTTCCAGAAGCACTTTGCCGACACCGAAGGGCTTGTTACGCCAATTCACCCAATGGAGGTTGAGATTGACCGTGAGCGTATGGATAAAATATTTACTGGAGCCGATTACAAGGAGGATTACAAGATACTCTCTAAGGAGGTACGTGCTCTTGGCGAGAACATTCCACCGCTTATTAACTCCTACATGAACCTTAGCCCATCAATGAAGGTTTTTGGCACCATCCTAAACCCCGACTTTGGGAATGTGGAGGAGACAGGCATTATGATTACCATTGATGATATTTACGAGAATAAGGTTGAGCGACATATACTTAGCTTTTTTAAACGCCGATTTAAGTACCTTAAGTCGAACGGATAAAAAAGAACCCTGAAACGTTACGTTTCAGGGTTCTTTTTTTAGGTGTTATAGGCTAATCCTCCTTGAACTCCTCATCAAAGGTTTTTTCAAAGCTCTTCTTCTCGGAGTCAATCTTTTCCCTGTTAGCACAGGTTGTTAAGTGCTTCTCAAAATCCTGCTGTAGCTCAAGGTAGCGCAATAAATCCTTACTCTTTAAAACGCCTCCATTCTTAACGCGCCTAACGTTCTCCATGTAAGAGGTAGTTTGCTCACAGGCCTTATCTAGGTTAACCGACTTACTGAAATAGATATCAATAAGCTTAATATTCGACTCCATTTTCATTTCCAGCAACTTCCTGCTCTGCACATTAACAGGGATAGAGCTAACAACAATCTCGTACCCTTTGGCAGCATCGTTATACTCGCCATTCTTGTAGCTACGCTCGGCAGCTTTGTAGCTAAGCTCAGCAGCACGTATAGTGCTCTTGTCCTGCGAAACCCCAGCTAAAGGGGCAATTACAGTAATGGCTACGATAAACAGCAATAACTTTTTCATAATAATCTAGGTTTGGTAACAACTACTAAGATAGCTTATTTAGTGGTTGGTTGTCACTCAAATGCTGTACCAAAAAGCAGGGTTCAATTATCGCCTAGTACGCCCGTTGGTTTTTCCCCTCAACAAAGTTGATAAAGGAGCGGTTAACCACCTTGTTCCCGCCGGGGGTTGGGTAGTTGCCCGTAAAGTACCAGTCGCCATTATCGGTTGGGCAGGCTGCGTGCAGGTTCTCAACCGACTGGAACACAATTTTCACCTCAGCCTCCATGCCCTTAGGGGTAAGCAGCTGGGCAACCTTGTTGGATATTTGCTCTGGCGTAAAGGGGCGATAAATATCCTTAACGTAGTTAACAATCTCCTCCTTAGGCAGGTTCTCCTGCGCTTTGCACTTTTTGTAAACGGAGCTAATTACGCTCTCCTGTCCAGTTTCCTTAAGCAGCTCAATGGCTGCGCGGAAGGCAACAAAATCGCCAAGTTTGGCCATGTCAATCCCATAGCAATCAGGGTAACGAATTTGTGGCGATGATGAAACAACCACTATTGACTTTGGGTTTAGCCTATCAAGAATTCGAAGGATGCTCTCTTTTAGTGTGGTTCCGCGTACAATAGAGTCATCAATAACCACAAGGTTATCCTTTCCGGGAACAACGGAGCCGTAGGTAATATCGTAAACGTGGCCAACAAGGTCGTCGCGTCCCTTATCCTGCGAGATAAACGTTCTAAGCTTAATATCCTTAACGGCAATCTTCTCAACACGTGGACGTGAAGAGATAATCTTACCCAGCTCCTCTGGGGTTAGGGCATCGCGTTTTTCAAGGATTATACGAGTCTTCTCTTCGAGCATAAAATGCTCAACCCCTTTAACCATTCCGTAGAATGCCGTTTCGGCGGTGTTGGGAATAAACGAGAATACGGTATTGTCCAAATCATGACCAACCGCCTCAAGTATTGCTGGGGTTAGCAGCTCACCAAGTTTTTTGCGCTCGAAGTAAATATCACGGTCGGTGCCACGCGAAAAGTAGATGCGCTCAAACGAGCAGGAGCTGCGCTTCTGCGGTACGCGAATCTCCTCCATTGAGTAGTCCCCATTCTTTTTGATGATTAAAGCGTAACCGGGCTTAACTTCCTGTACCTGATCGGTAGTTACGTTCATAACGGTTTGAATCACAGGGCGTTCCGATGCTACTACCACTATCTCCTCATCAGCATAGTAGTACGCTGGGCGAATTCCCCATGGATCGCGGTAAACAAAGGCATCACCATGCCCTACCATTCCTGCCATAGCGTAACCGCCATCAAAATCGCGGCTAGACTCCTGTAGAACCTTTCTAATGCTTAAGTTCTCGGCAATAAGGCCACTAATATCAAAGTTAGTATGGCCTTCGTTTTTGTACTGGCGGAACAGCTGCTGGTTCTCCTCGTCAAGGAAGTGGCCAATTTTCTCTAGCACGGTAACCGTATCGGAGTAATCCTTAGGATACTGACCAAGAGCCACAAGGCGCTGAAAAAGTTCATCAACATTGGTCATGTTAAAGTTCCCAGCAAGAACGAGCGTTCTGGACTTCCAGTTATTCTCGCGCATCACAGGGTGCACGTAATCAATGCTGTTGTTGCCAAAGGTGCCATAACGAAGGTGCCCAAGGTAGAGTTCGCCAGCAAAGGGCAGGTTTTGCTTAGCCCAAGCGGGGTCGTTAAGTAAATCGGGCTTATCCTCAAACTTACGAATTCCCGCATACACATCCTCAAAAACATCGCGAATGGGCGATGATGTGTTTGAGCGAGCCCTGTCGATATACCTCTTACCGGGCGCCAAATCGAACTTAATAGACGCAACGCCTGCACCATCCTGTCCGCGGTTATGCTGCTTCTCCATTAGAAGGTACAGCTTTTGGATGCCATACATCCATGTACCATACTTTAACTTGTAGTACTCAAGCGGTTTACGAAGCCTAATAAGGGCAATTCCACACTCATGTTTAATTTGATCGCTCATTGGAATAGATATGCTTAGCTGTTATTGTCTGTTTCTTTTTGTAAAGGCTCAGCGTTCGCGCTGCAATAGCGGCTGCTGTTAGCCCATATTTTTCAAGTAGTTCCTCGGGTGTTCCCGACTCGCCAAAGCAATCGGGCATACCAATAATGTCCATCGGAACAGGATGCTCCTGCGATAGCACCTCGGCCACCGCTCCACCCAAACCTCCATACACCTGATGCTCCTCAACGGTAACAACAGCACCCGTTTCGTGTGCGGCTGCTACCAATATCTCCCTATCAATTGGCTTAATGGTATGGATATTTACTACCCGTGCATCAACCCCTTCTGTTTCAAGTATAGCAGCTGCCTGTAGGGCTTCCCACACCATGTGCCCAGTGGCAACTATGGTTACTGCGCTTCCCTTACGGAGCAGCTGGCCTTTGCCCAGCACAAACGCATCGGTTTCCGATGTGAAGTTTGGCTCAGGCTCTCGCCCAAAGCGGATATAAACAGGGCCGTTAACCTGCTCGGCCGCAGCAATGGTAGCCAGCTTAGCCTGGTTGGCATCGCAGGGTGACAATACGGTCATGTTTGGTAGTGAGCGCATAAGGGCAATGTCCTCTAATGCCTGATGCGTTGCGCCATCGGGGCCAACGGATATGCCTGCGTGTGCGCCGCCAATTATTACGTGAACGTTATTGTAACAAACCGATATTCTTACCTGATCGGCCGTGCGCATGGTGGCAAAAACGCCATAAGTTGATAGAATTGGTAATTTGCCCGATAGGGCAAGGCCTGTAGCCACACCAACCACATTCTGCTCCGCAATGCCAAGTGAGTAAAACCTGTTGGGGAAAGCCTCGACAAAGCCGTTTAAGCTAACCGAGGCGGTAATATCTGCACCCAAAACAACCGTATTGCTGTACTTATGGCCTAGAGCCACTACGCCTTCGCCAAATCCGAAGCGTGTAGCCTTATTCCCTTTATTCTGATACATGGTTGTGTTGACTGATGTATTATTAAGTAGTTTCGTTATTCTGTGTAGTAGCTGTTAATCTCTGTAATAAACTGGGTAGCCTCCTGTTGCGATGGAGCCTTGCCATGCCAACGGTAGTCGTCGGCAATACTGGCTACGCCCTGCCCCATAAGGGTTTTGGCAATTATAACCCTTGGTTTGCCCTTAGTGGCGGGAAGTTCCATAACCTCAACCAGCTGCTCAATACTATTGCCGTTGCAATGCTTAACATCCCATCCAAAAGCCTCCCACTTCTGAGCCAATGGCTCAATTTCCATAACCGATGAGGTTCGCCCATCAATTTGGCAGTAGTTCCTATCAACAATGGCAATAAGATTATCCAAGTTGTAATGCGAGGCGCTCATGGCAGCCTCCCATATAGCCCCCTCCTGTAACTCGCCATCGCCATGTACCGAGAATACTCTCCAAGGCGCGCCATCGGCCTTTGCCGCGAGGGCCATGCCCACGGCAACCGAAAGGCCCTGACCTAACGAGCCCGCCGAGAGCTCAATACCAGGCAATCCGTGGTCTCGCCCAGGGTGCCCCTGAAGCCTTGAGCCCAATTTACGCAGGGTAAGTAACTCCTGTTTGGGAAAATATCCACAGCTGGCCAGTGCAGCATAAAGAACAGGCGCCACGTGACCTATGGATAGAATTAGCCTATCGCGTAGCACCCAGTTGGGCTCTTGTGGGTTATGGTTTAAGATGCGGTGATAAAGTACAGTGAAGATATCGGCTAAACCTAGCGAACCGCCTAGGTGCCCCGAACCAGCAGAGGCCAAACTGTTAACGACATCGGTCCGGATGTCCTTTGATATTGCTTTGAGCTGCCGGATATCGTTAACGTTTTGCATGGGAGCTCAGTTAATCAAGCCTAGGAAAGTTAACCCACTCAGGAACAATAAATGCGTTGGGGTACTCCCTCTTAAGCTGATTGTACAGCTTAAGCGCATTATCGCGAGAGCGAAAATCGCCAACAGATACCTTGTAGTAGGGACTATCAAAGGTTCTGTAAACTGCCATATCGGGATATTTCTCCATGAACTGCTCCATGGCCTCCTGTGATGCCTGTCTGGATTTTTGACCCAAATCGAAAAAAATCCTAATTCGAAAGCCGTGCATGCCAGCTCTTTTGGCATTTTGAATTACATGAAAATCGAGCATCTTGGCAAGCCTATCGTCCTGCTTTATGGTTACAACGGCGCCGCTGCTGGGGCTTTGAATGCGGGCCATAATATTTGCGGGAACATCGCGCCCTTCAACTGCAACTTGGGCAACCCCCTTTTGCGAGTAAAGAGAAAAGAACGCAACAAGTAGAACTATATGCCTCATGATAAAGTTTTTTTACTTCCCGTTAAAGTCAGCACAAAGGTAAAAATTTATTCCCGTAACAGGAATTCAATCGCATTTTTACTGGTAAAAGCCATGCTTGTACCCCTCAACTAGCTGCGATAAAGGCTGTTTTTCAACCCTAATCTTTCTAGTAAACGGGAAAACCCGTCCTTTAATATACCCCTCAACGGTTAATTGTTCCAAAAGAGCGTTTGTGTTGCCACCCATTAGCTTAAAGGCATCGGCCATTGTGCGCAGCTCAATTTCCACGGGAATGCTGTAAATTTGTGTTGTATCGGCTTTTAAAACAATTTTATTGGTAGATCGTAGTTCGCCAAGCTGTTTGTCGTTAAGCCAAGCATGGAAATTTATATCGGAAATTACAATTCGTCTTTTGTTAGAGTTCTGCACTTCTAAGGAAAGGTCCAAAAGTATAACCTTATTCTTCATCCCTCTAAGTTTTACCTCTTTCAATCCAAGTATATTAACCTCTTTAAACTTGCCGCACCCAGAAAGAAGTAGCGAAAAGGAGATAAGAATTACAATTTGAACAAGTCTCTTCATAACATATTGACATTTAAGGCATCGAAAAAAACCAAAACGCAAAGAAAGCTAAATGAAACTAGATTTTGCGCTATGACCAGCTATTTTTAACATCATAAAACAATTGTAACTGGGATTGGGATGTTTTTAGTTAGACTGACCATGGGCAAAATGCACATTCGTATTAGTCGAGTTAACAGTAGTTATTAGACAATGCATTCTTTCTAAGCGATAGTTATCCTATAAATAGCGCTCGGGTGGTAATGGAATTTCAGCATCAACAACTGGTTAAAAGAATCTTACCTATAGCAAGGTGTTTTTTCAATAACCATTTATAAAATCCTTGTAGTGAGTTAGCTTAAGAATATCTTTATGAAACATTATCGAATGTGTATTCAGTTTTATATAATCTTCTGATAAATAAATATAACCACCTGATTTTCCTTTTTCTCCGGAAGAGTCTTTTGCAATATAATAAACTTCATCAAAATATTGATTAAATCCAAAGCCAACAATATGTAAAGAATGGTACTGAACTGCTGTTTTTTCATGGAAGTTCTTCTGTCTATATTCCTGCATTGACATAATATTTAATGCTTTCTTATCATTCCATGTCAATACAGCCAATGCATTGTCAAAGTAGTTATCTGACAAATATCCAGGTTGATTAATATCTCCTGTCCACACCATACTATAACCATTAACTAATGCAATATTCATTGCCATTACAATGCCATATATCTGGAAGTTTAAATATTTAGAACACGTCCAATTTTCTGGTTTTTCAAAATCTACTAGGGAGTTAAAACGTTTATGAGAATATGAAGTAAATTCAATATAATCATCAGAATCAATATCCAAAACCTTTTGCATAAATCTTTGAGGCGTATATTTTTTGTTTTTATACTTAAAGCTTGAGGGTATTTGTCCTAAATACTCCTCTAAAATTTTAGTAGTTTTGGTTAAAATAGAATCCGATATTTGCTTTTGTTCTGTCGAATCAATGTTTAAAAGGTTATTTATTTTTTTTAGCATCTCAGTATGGTTATGAATTGTCCCATAATTATTCCCTGTAAAAATATCTTCAGGAACGATACCAAATTCAGATATAATTTTGAGAACATCCTGAGGTTGCCCATACTCATTCAAATACATTTTCTTGTTATGGTTAAGCAACCATTTCATTTTCTTCCACTAGCATCCGAAAGTACGAAATTTAAAAATGCCCTCAGAATCCCTTATTTTTGAGTTCGACAAAAAACTTTAAAATTATGGGAC
>JAFGDZ010000020.1 GCA_016931855.1 Bacteroidales bacterium | reverse complement strand
GTCCCATAATTTTAAAGTTTTTTGTCGAACTCAAAAATAAGGGATTCTGAGGGCATTTTTAAATTTCGTACTTTCGGATGCTAGTGGTAACGCTTATAAAAAAAAGGATAGCCGCATGTTTGGTGCGGCTATCCAATTATCGACCTTGTAGTATTACAGTTCTAGTATTTTCTTGCTTACTACTTTATTGCCAATGCTAACCTTTACAAGGTATGCGCCTGTTGCAAATCCCTGATCCTTTGCCGAGAAGGTAATGGTTTGTTCCCCTGCGCTCTGAGTTGCGTTGGCTAGTGTTGCCACAAGCTTTCCCGCCAGGTCGTAAACCGATACGTTAACCATTGATTCCTCTGGAACCATATAGCTTATGTAAACCTTTTCCTTGTAAGGATTTGGATAAACGTTTACGCCAAGGTTAGCGTCTAGCCTGTTGTTGTTTGGTTTTTGGTTGTTGATATTGGACAGTATAACTGGGTTAAATGCTGCTTTTGTGCTAGAACTGGTTTGCCCGTTTTGGTAGTTGTGTGCGCTTTTAATAAGTACAAGTATGGGGAACCTGTACTCGCTAACGTACCAGCGATAGGTAATATCCTGTGTGCTATACTGGTTGGTGCCTATTTGCGTTATGTGATTTTTTACCTCTTTTACCCTTAGCGCTTTGGGGTACTGTATCCCGTTGGGGAGAATTAGAGTGCCAACGCCATCGGCAGTAACTTCGAATGAGCCTTTTATGGTTCCTGTCTCTTTTCCGTTTACGCTGTATATACCACCAAAATCGCCAGCAAAGCTATCGCCATACTTAAAAGGATACCTCATCTTCTCAAAAGGGGTAGTGTATTGTATGGTAGTTGCTCCATTCCCCGATACAAATCCGTGCTGCTTAATGCCGTCTTTTGTTGTTTCAAAAAAGAAGTAGTTCCCAAACTCCTCAAGTACCGTGTTGCTTTGGTTGAAAATTCCCGAACCCTTGGCCGAAAAAACCTCCTGTAGGCTACCTGTAAAATCTGTTTTTGTGTTAAGCGCCGAAAAATCCCAAGCCACATTTTTTCCCTCATTACCTGGCTCAACGTAGCTAGTTATAAGCATCGGGTTCTGGTGGTTTGGAACTAAGCCATGATTCTCAAGAGTAAGCGTTGTTTGTGCATTTGCCTCTAGCAGTAAACTTGCTGCAAAAAGGGAGAGTAGAATTTTTTTCATAGTAAATGGGCTTTAGAAGTTTCGTTTGGCAACAATAGTTCTTAGTATAAGGGAGAATAACGTAATGTAAGCAATAACGGTTATTGTACTAATCCACGATATGTTTGGCTCGTTTATAGCAACCCCTTCTGGTGTAAATTGCTGATTTATTTGAATAAGATCTCCTGCCGCAATGCCAAAAAAATCGGGCATGGGGGTAAGGTCGGAAATGGATTTCATGGGGAAGAATGCGGTTATCTTTGATGAGAAAAAAGCTCTAAATATAGGTTCAATTGGGAAAAATAGTAGAATGAAGGATAGTATTGAAAGTGCCGTGTTCCTTACCGAGAAGGAGATGAGTATTCCCAGAATGAGGTAAGCCAATGCCTGAATAAAAAGCACTATTAGTATTTCTATGCCACTAAACGGCGATGTATGCTCGGTATTTCCCATTAGTAAACCCGTTGTAATTGCAGTGAATAGGGTTATTACTACAACAAAAAGGGCTAGGATAACCGCAACGCCACCCTTAGCAATAAGTAGTTGTGGCCTACTTATGCCATCTATTAGCTGCTTTCGAAAGGTGCGAAACTGAAACTCGCTGGTAACCAAAACAATCATTAGTATTCCCAGTAGAAGGTTAAACCAGCTGGCTATCCAGCTAAGCGTTTGCCACACATGGGGGAACACAAACAGCTTGTCAATCCTAACGCCGTTTATGTTTAGGCCTATTTGTGAGCCTACTAAAACCACGATTAAGAATAGTAGAACGTGGATTGCCATGATGGCTCGGAATGAACCGTTCCAAAATGTTTTTTCCCACTCAAGCCTTAAAAGCATCTTAATATCGTTCATTGCTTAATATCTTTCTTTTGCTGATGAATTGGTGTTATCCCTTTTTTATTAGTTCAAGGAATTGCTCTTCAAGTGTTTTGCGTTTGGGCTCTAGCCTGGAAAGGATGATTCCTGCCTCAAAAAGTCTTCGGTTTAGGGCTGTGGTGTTAGAGCCATCCTTTATACCAACAAGTAAGTGGTTCCCGTTTCTTTCGCTAATTGCGTACCCCTCATTGCTCTCAAAAAACGAGATGAGGTTCTCAATCTCATTGGCCTCAACCAGAACCTGGGGTGTTTCTGTAAGTAGCGCACTAACGCTTCCCGATGCTAAGCCCTTTCCATTTTTTAGAATAACAACGTGTGAGCATACCTTTTCTACCTCATCCAGAATGTGGCTAGCCATTATAATGGTTTTGCCCCGCTTGGCCTCATCCAGAATAAGCTCTCGAATTTCTGCAATTCCCTCTGGGTCTAGTCCATTTGCAGGCTCGTCAAGTACTAGAACTTCAGGGTCTCCAAGCATGGTGGCCGCAATGGCTAGTCGTTGCTTCATGCCCAGCGATAGGGTTTGGAAACTGGTTTTGCGCCTTTTGTAAAGCCCAACGCGTTGTAGTACCCTATTTATGTCGGATAGCCCTGTGCCACGTGCAAGTGCTGTGGTTTTTAGGTTTCGCTCAAGGCTAAGGTAGGGGTAAAAGTGGGGAACCTCTAGTAGTGCGCCAATTCTTTTATTGGTTTCTGCTGTTCCCTTTTCACCAAACCAGGAGTATGTACCAGTAGTGGCGTGCTTTACTCCAAGTATAATGGCCAGTGTAGTGGTTTTTCCGCTTCCATTAGGCCCAAGTATTCCTACAACTTCTCCTTTGTTTACGGTGAACGAGACGTTGTTTACTGCCTTTATTGAGCCAAAGTTTTTCGATAGGGAGTTTACGCTAACTATTTCCGTGGGCATATCACCTTCTTTTTTATGCAAGTAAGCAAAAAAATGAATGTGTGTAAAGAAAAAAGACCCCGCAAAATGCGAGGTCTTTGTAAAATGTATGTGTATTAATTTCCTAGTTCCGATATAAACTTAATGCGCATCAGCCGTATCTCCTCTTCATTGTAGTCCTCTTCGCCTAGGGCGGCAAGAGCTTCCTCTATAGATTCGGTTTCGGCTTCGTCCCTAAAGTACTCAAATATCTCCTCCTGTTTGTCCTCGTCAACAGCCTTGTTAATGTAGTAGTCGATATTTAGCTTGGTGCCAGAGTTTACAATGGCCTCAATTTCATTAAGCAGCTCGCCCATATCTAGGCTTTTTGCCTCGGCAATGTCCTCAAGATCCATCTTTCGGTCGATGCTTTGGATAATGAAAACCTTTAGCAACGATTTGTTTGCAACCGATTTAACAACCATGTCCTGAGGCCTGATTATCTCCTTGTCCTCAACGTAGGCTTTTATTAAATCAACAAACTCTTTGCCGTAGCGTTTCGCCTTTCCTGCGCCCACACCTGTAATGTGCTGTAGCTCATCTATCGATGTTGGGTACTGAATAGACATATCCTCTAGCGAGGGATCCTGAAATATCACAAAAGGAGGGAGGTTCTTCTTTTTTGCAAGTTTTTTCCGAAGGTCTTTAAGCATTGCAAATAGCTCCTCGTCGGCTGTTCCTCCCTTGGCTCCTGGGTTTACTGTTGCGTCGTCATCATCTACCTCCTCGTACTCATGATCCTGAGTAAACATAACATCGTGAGGCGCTTTCATAAACTCGTGCCCCTTCTCGTTTAGTAGAAGCAACCCGTAGTTCTCAATATCCTTTTGAATATAGCGCATTACCAGTGCTTGCCTTATAATGGCATTCCAAAAGTGGATATTCTTTTCTGCTCCCTCACCAAAAGTCTCCAGTTTATTGTGCTTGTAGGCTTTTATGGCGGTGGTGTTATTGCCAAGTAGAATGTTAGCAATGTGCTCGCCCTTAAATTTTTCCTTAACTACAAGAATTGTTTCAAGTAGCATAAGAAGGTACTCTTTGCCCTCAAACTGTGTTTTAGGATTTAGGCAGTTATCGCACGAGCCACAGTTCTCCTCGTGATGTTCCTCTCCAAAGTAGTGAAGTAACATTTTACGGCGGCAAACCGATGTTTCGGCGTACGATACAGTCTCTAGCAATAGCTGCTTGCCAATTTCTTGCTCGGCTACGGGCTTGCCTTGCATAAACTTCTCCAGTTTCTGAATATCCTTGTAGCTGTAGAAGGTAATGCATTGTCCCTCGCCACCATCGCGCCCTGCACGGCCCGTTTCCTGATAGTACCCCTCTAAACTTTTGGGTATATCGTAGTGGATTACAAAGCGAACGTCTGGTTTGTCAATCCCCATTCCAAATGCAATGGTTGCAACAATAACATCCACCTCCTCCATTAGGAATTTATCCTGGTTGTCGCTTCGGGTATTTGAGTCCATCCCGGCGTGGTAGGGAAGGGCTTTTATTCCGTTAACCTTAAGTACTTCGGCTAGCTCCTCAACCTTTTTACGGCTAAGGCAGTAAATTATACCCGATTTACCAGTGTTGTTCTTTATGTACTTTATTATCTCCTTTGATACGTTAACCTTTGGACGCACCTCGTAGTAAAGGTTTGCTCTGTTAAACGAGGATTTAAAAACGCTGGCGTCTAGCATCCCCAGGTTCTTCTGAATGTCGTGCTGTACCTTTGGGGTTGCTGTTGCGGTTAAAGCAATTAGCGGAGCAGTGCCAATCTCATTAATGATAGGGCGAATACGGCGGTATTCTGGCCTAAAGTCATGTCCCCACTCCGAGATGCAGTGCGCCTCATCAATTGCGTAGAACGATATCTTTATCCCTTTAAGAAAGGCTATGTTCTCCTCTTTGGTTAGCGATTCTGGCGCAACGTAAAGCATCTTTGTTTTCCCTGCCAGAATATCTTGCTTAACCTTTTGTATTTGGGTTTTATTAAGCGACGAGTTAAGGAAATGTGCAACCCCATCGTCAACGCTAAAGCTGCGCATGGAATCTACCTGATTCTTCATTAGCGCTATTAGCGGCGATATAATAATGGCTGTCCCTTCCATTATTAATGAGGGTAACTGGTAACACAAAGATTTACCGCCACCTGTAGGCATTAATACAAAGGTATCGTTACCCGCAAGAACATTGCGAATAATTACTTCTTGGTTGCCTTTAAAGCTGCTAAAACCAAAGTATTGGTTTAGGTAATTTGTTAAGGAAATATCCGCTCCGATACTCATTTTTTTCCTTCTTCTACTTTCAAATTAAGTTACTCTTTATACTTGGTTTTTGGGGTTGGGGTTTAGTTAAAGTATATTAAAAGTGGTGAGCTGGTTTCCCATTTTTTGTGTTGGGATTCAATAACCAAAAATAGCTTTACTTTTGTACATTAAATTTAATAACATTTCTGTTACGCCCCAAAAAAATATTTAGGGATTCCCAAAGGGCGATAAAGATAGAAATTAAAATAATTGCTAAACAATGACAATTGATATTAAGCAGCTCGCCATTCAAACAATAAAAACAGAAGCCGCTGCCATTGAGCGTCTTGCTTCTTTTGTTGATGATGATTTTGAAAAGTGTATCTCTATGCTTTTCAACACAAAAGGGCGGGTTATAGTAACGGGTATTGGCAAGAGTGCAATAATTGCCAACAAGATTGTTGCTACGTTTAACTCAACTGGTACCCCCGCAATCTTTATGCATGCTGCCGATGCCATTCATGGCGATTTGGGTATAATCCAGCCCGATGATGTTGTAATATGCCTATCCAAAAGCGGCTCTACTCCTGAAATAAAGGTTTTGGTGCCGCTAATCAAAAGCTTGGGGAATAAAATTGTGGCAATTGTGTCGAGCACCGATTCGTACCTTGCCCAAAAAGCCGATTACGTGCTTAAGGCTACCGTTGAGATGGAGGCCTGTCCTAATAACCTTGCCCCAACATCTAGCACCACCGCACAGCTGGTAATTGGCGACTCATTGGCTATTTGCCTGCTTAAGCTTAAGGGCTTTACCCCAGCTGATTTTGCACGTGTGCATCCTGGTGGCGCTCTTGGTAAAAAGCTGTACATGAGGGTTGATGATATCTTTAACCCCGAGAACCCACCTGTGGTAAGTGAAGATGAGCGCATTCGGCCCATAATTGTGGAGATGACCTCAAAGCGGATGGGCGCAACGGCTGTGCTTTCGAAAGAGGGTAGGCTGTTGGGCGTTATTACCGATGGCGATTTGCGTAGAATGCTTCAGCGTAGCGATTCTGTTGATATGGTTACCGCTCGCGATATTATGACCGCTAACCCTAAAACCGTTGAGCGCGATGAGCTGGCTATACGCGCCTTTAATAAGATGGAGCAGAATAAAATAACGCAGCTTTTGGTTACTGAAGCGGGGCGCTATGTAGGGATGATTCACTTGCACGATATCCTGAAAGAGGGGATCGTTTAATGATGATTTTATGAGCGACTTGCAGCAGGACGATTCGGGCATGAGCTTTCTGGAGCACCTAGAGGCCTTTAGATGGGTGCTAGTGCGTTCCGCCATTGCTGTTGTTCTGGCTTCGGCAGGTGCGTTTGCTCTGTACCGGCAGGTGTTCGATGGTGTTATATTGGCCCCAATGTCGCCATCGTTTTTTACAAACAGGCTCTTGTGTACCATTGGTTCTGCCATTGGCTCTTCGTCGCTTTGCATTAACTCGGTTCCGCTAAGCATTATTAATATCAGTATGGCTGGGCAGTTTAATACTCATCTGCAGGTTAGCTTTCTGGCTGGGGTAATAGTTGCATTCCCTTATATAATAGCACAGGTTTGGGCTTTTATTAAGCCTGCGTTGTACGAGGCCGAGCAAAAGGGAACTCGTGGTGCTGTTTTTTTTATAACGTTGCTGTTTGTTCTGGGTGTGCTGTTTGGCTATTTTGTTATTTCGCCGCTAACCATTCATTTCTTGGGAAGCTATAGTATAAGCGAGAGTGTAACAAATCAGATTAGCTTAACGTCGTACATCTCGTCAATTACTTCCGTTACATTTGCTGCGGGATTGCTTTTTGAACTACCCGTTTTGGTGTTTTTCCTTACACGGGCAGGGGTAATAACCCCTGAGTTCTTACGTCGGTATCGGCGGCATGCGTTTGTAGTGATTCTTGTTGTGGCGGCGGTTATTACTCCGCCCGATGTGTTTAGCCTTATTCTCGTTGCATTTCCATTGTGGCTACTCTTTGAGCTAAGCATCTCTGTTTCGGCAAGGAACATTAAGCGGAGAAAAAAAACTGCAGAGGCGCAGTAAACCAAAGGGGCTAAGAAACTGTTTTTGATATCCAATAAAAGATAAAGTGCAAATCCGAAAAAAAATATACTCACTTTTAGTCTTGTTGCTATTGGTGTTGGTTGCTCAGGCTCAGGTAACTAAACTTAGAGGTAAAATCTCCGATTCGCAGTCGGGGGAGCCATTGCCCTTTGTAAACGTTTCGTTTCCTGGGACCACCATTGGTACGGTAACTGATTTTGATGGCAACTTCTTCCTTGAAACCCGCACTCCTGGCGATTCGCTAAGCGTATCGTACCTAGGTTACTTCCCCCAGCGGGTAGCCGTTAGGAAAGGCGCTTTTCAGGAGCTGAACTTTGCGCTTGAGCCTGAGAGCTTTTCCCTGGAAGCTGTTGTTGTAAAACCTGGCGAAAACCCCGCGCATAAAATACTTAGAAGCATTATTAGGAATAAGTCTAGGAACAATACCGATAATCTGGAATCGTACTCGTACGAGAGTTACAATAAGATTGAGGTTGACCTTAATAATGTTGATGATAATATGAAGAACAAGAAGATATTTAAGCAGTTCCAGTTTATTTTTGATTACGTAGATACCAATGCTGTAACTGGGAAAGCATATCTTCCAATATTTATCTCCGAGGCAATTTCCGATTACTATTTTCAGCGCCGCCCAAAGGTTGAGCGTGAGGTGATTAAGGCCACAAAAATATCGGGGGTTAAGAATGAGAGTGTGGCTCAGTTTACCGGGAAAATATATCAAAAGGTTAATGTTTACGATAATTATATTAACGTTTTCGACCAAGGGCTTGTTAGCCCCATTGCCGATGCTGGTCTTTTGTACTACAAGTATTACCTTATAGATAGTGCCTACATCGGGAATAAGTGGTGCTACCAAGTTTCTTTTAAACCCCGGCGACGCCAGGAGCCAACCTTTACTGGCGATTTTTGGGTGAACGATACAACTTGGGCTATTGTGAAGACTCAGGTTAGAATTGCTGCCGATGTTAACATCAACTTTGTTAACGACCTAGTTGCCACAGCAGAGTATAAGCTCGTTAACGATACCTTGTGGTTTCCCGATAAGCTAACGCTGTTTGTAGATTTTAACCTAACAGATAAAACTACCGGCTTTTTTGGGCATAAAACCACGGTTTATAACAATGTAAAAGTAAATATTCCTTTACCCCAAAGCTTAGAGGCAGTTAACGAGCCTGTTGTTGTTCGCGATAGCGCAATGCAAAAGAGCACCGATTACTGGCAAACGGCTCGGCCATTTGAACTAACGGAGAAGGAGGCTGGGATATACTCCATGGTGGACTCTGTGCAACAGGTGCCAATGTATAAAACCTTTATCGATATTGTGAACATGTTTGTTAACTACTACTACGTAGTTGGCAAGTTTGAGATAGGCCCTTACTATAAAACCTACAGTTTTAATGAAATTGAGGGTAACCGGTTCCGAATCTCAGGGCGCACAAGTAATGCCTTTAGTACACGGCTAATGCTTAGCGGTTTTGCTGCGTACGGCGATAAGGATAACCGGTTTAAGTATGGCTTAGGCGCTCTTTACATGGTTAACAAATCGCCGCGCGAGGCCGTGAGCATCAACTACAAAAGTGATATTGAGCAGCTGGGACAAAGCCCTAATGCTTTAACAGAGGATAATATACTAACCTCAGTCCTTAGGCGTAATCCAAATTATAAGCTTTCGCTGGTAAAGGAACTTAACCTTTCGTACCATAAGGAGTGGGTTACCGGTTTCTCAAACTCGGTAACATTTAACCATAAGGTTGTTTTTCCTACGGAGTATATCCCGTTTACACAAGTGCCTGATGGGGCAGCACTTCCTCGCATAACCAATGCTATGCTTACAGTTAACACCCGTTGGCAAAAGGATGAGCGCTTTGTGGCAGGCGAGTTTGAGCGGGTTAGCTTGGGTAGCCCGTACCCTGAGCTAAACTTTAACGTATCGGGAGGCTTAAGAGGCGTTTTGGATAGCGATTACGATTTTCTGAAGCTGCATTTTAACTACTACCATAAGTTTAACATTAACCCATTTGGTTACGCTAGATTTATTGTTGATGCAGGAAAGATTTTTGGGAAGGTTCCCTATCCCATGCTACAGCTGCATGAGGGGAATGAGACTTACGCCTTTGATAGGTTTGCCTTTAATATGATGAACTATTATGAATTTGCGTCGGATCAATATGTTAGCGTATTCTTTGAGCATCACTTTCAGGGCTTTTTCCTAAATAGGATACCCTTAATGCGTAGGTTGAAGTGGAGAGAGGTGGCTGCAGGTAAATTTTTGGTAGGCTCTATTAGCGAAGAGAATAAGAACGTGCTAGAGTTTCCTCTAGGGTTAAATGAGGTGTCGGAGCCCTACGGAGAGGTTAGCGTTGGCGTTGAGAATATTTTTAAGGTATTTCGCGTTGATGCCATGTGGCGACTGTCTCACCTTGATAATCCAAATATTGAAAAATTTGGTGTTAGGGTAGGGCTACAGATTATTTTTTAGTGCCAGCTGGTTTCGTGTTTGCTAGATCCAAAAGGTTAATCAATGTCAAACATCGCGTTAGCAATGGTTAAGTACATTGTATAATCAGCATTAATTGCTACTTTTACAACCCGTTCATTTGCATAAATACATATGAAGCTTTATACAGAAAATCTTGTAAAACGGTACAAAAGTCGTACTGTTGTTAAGGGAGCCTCGGTAGAGGTTAGCCAAGGCGAAATTGTTGGTTTGCTTGGGCCTAACGGCGCTGGTAAAACCACCACGTTTTACATGATGGTAGGGTTAGTTACCCCCAATGCAGGTAAAATATTTCTTGACGATGCTGATATAACCGGAGAACCCGTGTATAAGCGCGCACAACGCGGAATTGGCTATCTGGCTCAGGAAGCATCTGTGTTTAGAAAGCTTAGCGTTGAGGATAACATAAAGGCCGTTTTGGAGATGACCAACTTTTCAAAAGACTATCAGCGTGAAAAGGTAGAGTCTCTGATTAAGGAGTTTGGCCTGCAAAAAATCCGGAAAAGTTTAGGGATTCAGCTCTCTGGCGGAGAGCGTCGCCGAACGGAGATTGCCCGTGCGCTGGCTCTCGACCCTAAGTTTATTCTGCTTGACGAACCTTTTGCTGGGGTAGATCCAATTGCCGTTGAGGATATTCAGAATATTGTGGCGCACCTTAAGGATCGAAATATCGGGATTCTAATTACCGACCATAATGTTCACGAAACGCTTTCAATTACCGATAGAGCTTACTTGCTGTTTGAGGGCGATATTCTTAAAGCAGGTACAGCACAGGAACTTGCCGATGATGAGCGTGTGCGTAAGCTATACCTTGGCAAAAATTTTGAACTTAGGAAGTAGTTTTTTAAAATAATGTTTTGAAAAGCCTTGCAGATATAGGGAAAAGCAGTATCTTTGTGCTGTTGTTCTGAGGCGGGCATGGCGTAATTGGTAGCCGCGCTAGACTTAGGATCTAGTGCCGAGAGGCGTGGGGGTTCGAGTCCCTTTGCCCGCACACTAAGCCCCTTTTTAGGGGCTTTTTTGTTGGAATAAGATTTCTGTGTTCTTTTATTTTTTTTGCAATTTTTTTTGGTGTTGCAATAAATTTACTACTTTTGCACTGCTTTTGCGGATATGGCGTAATTGGTAGCCGCGCTAGACTTAGGATCTAGTGCCGAGAGGCGTGGGGGTTCGAGTCCCTTTATCCGCACACTAAGCCCCTTTTTAGGGGCTTTTTTGTTTTTATACAATTTCGTCCCTATTTATAGCCTATCGTTTTCGCAGTAGCAACTACCTCTACTTATTCCTGTTGGGTTAGCACCCTAGTGCTTGGTGTGTTTTGCTGTAGCGCGCAATTCTTTTGTAGATCCAAGGCTTAGCATATTCAATAAAATTTCTGCCTTTGCTCATATATGTGACATTTTTAGGTTCCTTTTGCTACATTTGCTAAAGCAAAAAGAGGAATGTTAGAAGATATCAGCAATACAGCGCTTTTTAAAGGTATTTTAGGGCAAGAACCCAATGCCCTAGAGTACTTGTATTCCTCTTTTTTTCCAAAAGTGGCCGCAACTATCGGCTCGTTGGGCGGCGATAGGGACGATGCCAACGATGCTTTTCAGGAAGCAGTTATACTCTTCTATAGAAAGGCGAAGGCCAATGAACTTGATGAGAGCGTTGCGGTGCTCCCGTATCTAATGTCGGTAAGTCGTATCATCTTTTTAAAGAGGATACGCGATGCAAAGATTGATAAGGGTATTGATAGGGATTATGTTGCCTTGCACACTGATTCCGCTCCTGTTGAGTCTGAGTATATTGCGAGCAAACAAAAGGAGCTTTTCTACCTTCATTTCAAGAAGCTTTCGTCTGTTTGCCAGAAGGTGTTGCTGGCTTTCTTTGAGGGCTTGTCATTTGGGCAAATTGCAGAATCAATGGGATTTGCATCTGAAGAGTATGCGCGGCGAAAAAAGTATTTGTGCAAAGAAAGGCTGGTTGAGCGTATTAAAAAAGATCCTTTGTATAAGAAGTTGTCAGAGGAAGGAGAGCTGTATGAGGGGGAGTATTGATGATTATCTTACAGGGCGAATGAGCGTTGCTGATAGTGAGGCTTTTGAGAAGAGTGTAGAGCAGGATGTTGATGCGTTGAACGAAATTGCGTTTCACAGAAAGGTTAATGCCTCGCTTGCAGATTCTGATGTTGATGATCTTCGTAAGAAATTGGGTAAGCTATCGCGACGGTTTGTGTTTCGTAAACGGATTTTGGTACGCTATGGCATTGCAGCATCGGTAGCCGCTCTAATGCTTCTGTCGGGGATGCACTATATTGTAGGCTATTACTCAAATCCATCCCATATCTACAGCAAGTACTATTCTCGCTTTGAGCCTCCAGCTCTTGAGCGATTCTCTGGAGGGCAGTCTTTGCATAATGCTACAACTAGGTTGTATTGGCAAGGCGATTACCTAAGCGTTGTGCGTATTCTGCATGCTGATTCCTTGGTTCAGACCGATTTTATCCGCTCCATGATACTTGTGTCGTCGTTAATGGAGCTTGAGCGAATTGATGAGGCTGTTGAAATGCTGTGCCTAATGGAATCTTTAGAATCTAATAGAATATACCTTTCGTGTATAAAATGGAATAAGACCCTGTGCTATGTGCGTAGGGGCGAAATTGATAAGGCATTGTTGGTGTGCAAGGAGCTGGAGAGCAGCCAGTCTTGCTATCCTAGTTCGTTGTTGCGGGAATTGAAAATGCAACTTAAATTTGCCTCTGTTTTTGCTTCCGGAGGTTGATTCTTCTTCTTAGAATGGCCACTGCCAAAAGTCCCGCAACTAATGCGAGTATGCCTGCAATCGCAATTTTTGTGGTATTCTTAAAATATAACGGCGATGAGTCTCCTATTGCTATGTACGATGCCCAGAAGTAGGGGTGAGATTTGAGAGGGTCGGCCTGTTGTAAGAATGAAATCTGCGATTGCCTTAGCGATTCATTTACGCTCAATCCTTTCTTTATGTTCGAGGCAAATTCCTCAATGATTCTATTCCCTGCAGCATCGTCAACCTTCCACTGGGTTGCAATTAGGGTTGGGCACCCTGCGTAGAAGAACCCTCGGGCAAGGCCAAGCAGTCCCTCGCCCTTTATTTCGGTACCCGTAGCGCTTTCGCACGCACTCAGAATGGCGAGCTTACAGTTGAGGGTTAGGTTGTAAATTTCGTAGGTGTTAAGAAATCCGTCCTCGGTTGCACTTTTCTCGTTAGCAAAGATGAGCTTGGAGAAGAATGGGTTTTGTTCATCAATAAAGGTGTGCATGGCCAAATGGAGGATGTCGTATTTTGCCGCCATCTGCTTTATTCTTGACTCTGTGGCTAGTGTGTCTAGGACTAAATCTCCCCTGAAAAAGCGGCTAACGGATTCAGCCTCACTTCTGGCTCCAGGTAGGTCGCTTAGTGTTCCCCTGTAGTTTTTTCTGCTAGCAATACCCGTGGTGTCAACGCCCAAGTAGCTGGGTGCAACGGAGAGAGATTTGTTGAAAAGTTCCTTTTTAGGGGGTTGGAGCTCGAAAAGAACCTTGCTGGATGGGGCGTAGATTATATTATTGCTATATACGAGATAGGGTAGGCTGTAGAAACCATCCAGCCTTTCGGGAATGCTTGCTATTAGTGTAGAGAAAGGGACTTGACTAATGTAGCTATGGGGGATTATAATGAGCTCGTGTGATCTTACCATATCATCGTATGGACTAAGTAGTATTTGGTAAAGGGCATAAGCCGTTTTTGTGAATTCCTCAAGAGATTTTGTAGTTACTTTTCCAAAGTCTTTGGGGATTAGCATTTTTTGGTATTCCTTGAATAGGGCTCTTTCTTCTTTTGTGATTTCTTTTGTGCTAAATAGGACTTCATTTTTGGTAATTGCTACTGAAGAGATGTTGCTCTCCGTTGCAAAGTATTCAATTATGGTTTGTTTTGCCGATAGCCTTTTTTGAACTTGTACAATGGATAGGGTGGTGGTGTCGAATCGAAGGTTAAAGTACTGGGGATCCTCGTTCTTTATCCTTTCGATGATGCTTCCGTACTCCGTTTGAACAGAGGCTATTTGTGCCTCAATCTTCTTTATCTGGTTTGTGTTGGGAGTATCCTTCCCTTGCTCGTCTATTAGTTTTCCCGATAGGTGCCCAATAAAAAGCCTTGATCTTTTCTCTAGCTGATAAAGCTCTTTGTTGTTCTCTGCAATTTGGAGGTTTTTGTTTCGCGCTAGCATTTCGTGGAGCACGGCAGCTTTGCTCAAGGACATAAATCTAAACGCATGCTCTATAAATTTGCTGTCGGTTTCAGCAAATTCAAATGCGGCAGAAATAGCCGATTCGTAGGTTTTATAGTTGTTCTCGGTTATGGTGAGTTTGTCTGTTTCTACAAAAAGGTTGTGCCTTGTTTCGTTTAGTATGCTTATTGCCTTTAGGTAATAGTTCATTGATGAGTCGGCAAATGACTCCACCTCTTTTTTCTCCTTGTAGCAGGACGCCAGAAGTGCGTAAGAGCGAGATGCGGTAAGGGGGGATAAGAATTTTCTTTTTGATGAGTTTGTTGGACTATGCTCTGTCCTGATTATGTTAGAAGCAATTGATAAATTGGCGTATTTGAAGGCAGAATCAATATTGCCTGTGTTGAATTCTAAGAACGCTAAATTGTTGATTATTTGAGTGTAAGTTGATTTTGAGTAGTTCTTAGATAGTAAATGATTTTGTATGGCATACTTGTGATATTCTCTAGCTTTGTTGTGTTTGTTGAGGTTGAAAAAGGCAATGCCCATATTAGATAACAGCGCACTTATATCCTTTTCGTTTTTTCTATTGTGTGTATTATAGGTTTTAAGGGCTAAAGAATATGCTTCGATAGCTTGATTTGTGTTTTCTTTTTTTAAAAGGGAATTGCCAAGATTTCTTGCTGCAAAATAAACGAAGTCTGGAGCCTTTTTCTCTGCAAGGGCTAAAGCGTCTTGGCTCTCTTTTATTGCATCAGCCAATTTGTTTGCAACTCTAAGTGCTGTGGCTAGTTTTAGTTTTGCCATAACTATCCTTGAGTCGTCCTTCTTCTCTAGTTGTTCCAGTAACTCTATCCCCTGCTTAATGTTGGCAATTGCCGTTTGGTAATCGTTCTCTTGCATTGCCAACGAGCCCTTTTCTACTAGTATTATGGCTTTAGTTTTTTCGTTGGGTTCTTTGGCTGCAAGAATAAACTGCTCTGCAAGCTGAATGTAGTAGATTGTTGAATCAATTTGATCTAACTCTTTTTTTATGTTTGATAGGTTTAGGTAACCTACGGCTAGCTTGTTTTTATCGTAATTGGGTATTGTGGTTTTTATGTCAAGGGACTTCTTTAAGTATAGAGATGCTTTATTAAAGTTCCCTGCAACAGCATAATCAACCCCAATGTTGTTATATAGCCTTGCGAGGCTATCCTTTTCTTCGTAACCAATTTTTGTTGTTTGTGCTTTTGTATTGCTTATGCTGAGATAAGCAACAAGAGTAAGGCAGATGCATATAATGCAATGGCTAGTTCTTTGTCGTATCTGGGCATTGGGAGAGATCATTATAGATGTGTCTATTGGGAATTCATACTGTTTATAAACGAGATAATCGCCTATAGGTTGTCATTTTACCATGCTTTTTCTGTAAACTATCTAAGTTTCGAAGTTAACCGATTTAGTGATTTCTAAAATTGGTAGATGCCTCTATCTTGACGAAATATGGAAAAAATGTTCATGTGCGTAGCTTTTACTTTATTCTTGTTACTTTAGTGTACGAATTCAAACCTAATTTAATTGTTGTTTTATGAAAAAGTCTTTGTGGTTTTTGGTGTTTCTTTTTGTTGCTCATTCATTTGTCTCTGCTCAGGAAAAGAAAGTGGCCGTTGTTACCTTTTATGCCAATAAGTATGTAGGAACGGGGCAGCTTTCCGATGGGGGAAGTAATGCTAGCCTTATTGCCGCATTGGCCAAGGATCCAGATTTTAACCTAACTGGTATTGTAGATGATTTTCACGCAGCCTTTTTTAATGAATACGCAAAACTTTTCCCTTTTACTGTTGTAGATGAGGCCGTGGTTTTGCAAAATCAGGCTTATAAGGATTATGTAACTACTGATACATCATCAATACTTTACTACAATTCTCTTTTGTACCCAGGGTATAACCTCTACATGGTTTCTCGCTTATACAAAAAGGATTTGCGTAAGATGATAGAGATTTTTGGTAACGACATTGATGGTTTTCTCTTTGTAGAAGTAGGATTCAATTTTGCCCCTAAGTTTGCAATTGGTGGAGTTGGCGTTTGCGGGATTAGTGCATTTACAACAATGAGCCTATGGAAAAAGGATGAGGGTAAGGTGTTCTCAATAACAGAGTCGGCTATGAGTAAGAGTACCGTGGGTATGGCAGGCGGTTTTCCTGTTATTGATACCAAGGATATACTGCCTATGTGTAAGGAGGCTTCTGGTTTACTTCTTGAGGATTTGAATAAGCGCATGCCTAAAATCATTAAAAAAGCTGCAAAAAAGTTCTAGTTCTATTCACTTATTCCGCAAAGGCTGCTCCGCGTTGGGCAGCCTTTGTTTTTAGCGTTTTCTTACGGTACTATTGGTTAGCAAGTGTCTTACTGGACTTAAAAGGCGTTGAAGTAGGGTTAGCTCTTCTGTGGCTATCTCTGCAGTACCAATTAGCTCTCTATCCAAAGAAAGGGTTGTTCCGTAGCTTGTTGTTGCTCCTAAGGGTAGCGTTGCCAAGGCAGGGTATCCCTTCTCTGTATATCCGCTGGAAATGGAGGCTACCTCGCCCTCTACCACTCCAAACTCCATGTATGGGTATCCGTTCACTTTAATGGTTACCCGTTGTTTTGCCTTTACCTTTCCTGCTCCCTCGAAGGGTATTGATAAGCGGACAATTGTTGCTCCCTGCTCGTTAGGTGTAATGGCAAAAACGGCGTCGCCTGTCTTAACCTCCTGCAGGTTGCTCCAAACGTTCATGTAGCTTAGTATTCCTGCCGATTGTGCCAAAAGAAGGTAGCTCTGGTTCCATGCCGATAGGCTACTTGCTAGTTGCTGCTTGGTGTTTTCCCATTGCTGCTTGCTCTTCTTTAGCTGGCTTTCGTATTCAAGTTTGGTGTCGGCTACTGCTTGCTTAAGTTTTTCTATGGTAATGGCTGCATTGGATAGGTTGATACGAGCATTCTCCATTGCTTGCTTTTTGCTTAGTAAAATGGATTGTGCTTTTTCGTAGTCGCTGGCCGATATTACCCCTTTTTTGAAAAGGCTAGAGTCGCGTGCAAACTGTTTCTGCGAGAGGTTTAGATCCTTTAGGGTTAGGTTGCGTTGGCTCCAGAGCCTATCGTAGTAGTTCCTGTACTCTCTAAGTTCACCCTCCAGAGCCTCAATTTTTTGTCTGTGGTACTGCTGTTGCTGGAATAGGTTTAGCTCGCTGGTTGCATTAATAAATGCGTTGTACGATGGTTGTATGTCGCCTAGAACTCTATCCTGCTGGTTGAACTCCTGAAGTATGCTGTCGCATTGCTGCGTGGAGCTGCTTTGAAGTACTGCAACCAGTTGGCCTAGCGTAAATACATCGTTGTGGTTTGCTGGGTTCTCAATAACACCAAGGGTATCGCCTTTTTGCACCATAACTCCTTCTTTCTTTAGAATGGCGGCGGGTTTTCCGTTGCTTTTGGCAATTACCGTTGAGGGCGGATTCTCTGTGGTGATTATTGCTTGAGCAGTAACAATGTCGGGATATCTAAAGAAGGCACTTCCCACAATTATTACGGTAACAACTATAAATACTACCGATATTCCCCAGCGTACTATCCATTTGGGAGGAGTGCCAAGTATCTCGGTTATTTCGTCGGAGCGTATGTCGATTTTTTCTTCCATCTTAGTTAGAACACTGATATAACAAATAAAACAAAATTTCACGAATTGGAATCATGCAGATTCTTGTGGTCGTTGGTAAATATGATTCTTTTAAATTGAGGTTCTTTACCAAAGTTTAGTAGTAACCCTAGTTCAATATTTGTGGCTTTAAGGTAGTTCGTAAGTTGATGCTCGTGTTCTTCGCAAAGTGATTCAGCAGCCTTTAGCTCTATTATGATACTTTTCTCAATAAGTAAATCTGCAAAGTATTGACCAACTTTTATCCCTCTGTAAAACACCTCTATTGGAACCTGCGATTGCACAATGAGACCCATTAGCTCTAATTCGTGCTTGAAAGCGTTCTCATAGACTTTCTCTAAAAAGCCATATCCTAGGGCATTGTAAACGGAATAGAAGGCGCCTATAACTTTTTGCGATAGTTCTTTGTGTATAAACTCTTTCATTGTTTTTTCTTTTAGAAAAAGTTGTAATGGACTAATCAATAAGAGTGATTTGTGAAGATTCGTTTAGTTTGTGTTATTTGTGTGCTATTACAGTTCCAGCTGATTCTTCACCAACGTCCAGTACGCTCCCTTGCGCTTGCTTAGCTCCGTGTGGGTTCCTACCTCTACTATTTCCCCTTTCTCAATAACCACTATCTGGTCGGCATCCTTAACGGTGCTTAGGCGGTGGGCTACAACAACAACGGTTCGGCCTTTATAAAAATCCTTTAGATTTTCGATGATTATGCGCTCGTTGTTGGCGTCTAGCGCGTTGGTGGCCTCATCAAAGAAGATGAACTTTGGATTTTTATATACAGCACGCGCTATTAGCACGCGCTGCTTCTGTCCTTGGCTAAGGCCGTGCCCTTCGCCACCAATTTTGGTGTTGTAGCCAAGTGGAAGCGAAGCAATAAAATCGGCGATGTTTGCCACCTTTGCAGCCTCAAGCAGGCGTTTCTTATCGATGTTCTCCTCGCCAGGCGCTATATTTCGTGCAATGGTGTCGGAGAATATAAAGCCATCCTGCATTACCACGCCGCAATCCTCGCGCCAGCTGCGTAGGCTGTAAGCATCTAGGCTGGTACCTCCCAAGCGTATCTCGCCCGAGGTGGCGGGGTAAAACCCAAGCAGTAACTTTACCAGCGTTGTTTTTCCGCTTCCCGATGTTCCCACAATAGCGGTTTGCTTCCCTGCGGGGATATTAATGCTTACGTTGTTAAGCACTAGTTCGGAGTCGGGACCTTCGTATCGGAACGATAGGTTTCCAATTTCAAGGTCGGCGCTGCTGGGGATATCTGTAATGGTTGATGTTTCGGAGTTCTCTTCGTCGTCGCGGAGGTGAATCTCCCCAAGGCGCTCTAGGCTGATTTTGGCATCCTGCGTTAGGTTGAAAAAGTTGATTAGCTGCTCAATGGGGCTATTTAGCTGCCCTATAATGTACTGCACGGCTAGCATCATACCCAGAGTCATGTTGCCATCAACAACGCTTTTGGCGGCAATAATGGTTATGAGAATATTTTTAACCTCGTTTATTAGCACTGCACCGCTCTGCTGGTACTGACTAAGTGCCAATCCCTTTACTCCAACCCTAAACAGCCTAGCCTGAATGCCTTCCCATTCCCAGCGCTTCTGCTGCTCGCAGCCGTTTAGCTTAATCTCCTGCATTCCCTGTATTAGCTGTATCACGCTGCTCTGGTTGGCGGCCATTTGGGCAAATCGGCGGTGGTCCAACTCGGCACGCTTGCGAAGGAAGAGCCAAACCCATGCTGCGTATAGAATGCTACCCACTAGGAACAGCACAAATATTTGCCAGTTGTAGTAGAATAGCACCGCACCAAAAATCACTAGGTTAACCAGCGAGAATAGCACCGTAAGGGTGGTTCCTGTAAGAAAGCTCTCAATGCGCTTGTGGTCGCCAATGCGCTGCATAAGGTCGCCCGTCATCTTGGTATCGAAGAAGCGCATGGGAAGCCGCATTAGCTTAATTAGGAAGTCGGATATAAGCGATATGTTAATGCGTGTTCCCAGATGAAGCAGAATCCAACCTCTGATAAACTCAACCGTTACGCGGCTTAACGTTAGCACCAGTTGGGCAATAAGCACTAGGTAAATAAAGCTGATATTGCGGTTGCCAATACCGTGGTCAACAATGCTCTGGGTTAGGAATGGGAACAGCAGCTGCAACAAACTGCCCAGTAGCAGCCCCAGGAAGAGCTGAACAATAAGCTTACGGTAGGGGCGTAGGTAGCTGAATAGGAATCCAAAGCTCTTCTTGTTGGGTTTCTCGTCGGCTGTGGCGTAAAAATCGGGCGATGGTTCCAGCAGTAGGGCTACACCCCGTTTCTCTTCTCCCTCCTGTGTTGATGCCCAGCAGCGAACAAACTCCTCGCGATTAAAGGTTACCAATCCTCCTGCGGGATCGGCAACGTGAATCTTCTCTTGCCCCTTTTTACCGCTTATGCGGTAAACCACCACAAAGTGAACTTGGTTCCAGTGCACAATGGCGGGTAGGGGGGCTTCGTCACGCAGCTGTTCAAAGCCAATTTTAACGCCCATGGTGCGGAACCCAATGCTCTCGGCAGCACGGCTGATGCCCAGCATGCTAACCCCCTCGCGGGTAATGTGGCTGCGCTCCCTAAGCGTTTGTACGTTGTAGTGTTTGCCGTAGTGCTTGGCCACCATGCGAAGGCAGGTGGGGCCGCAATCCATGGCGTCGTGCTGGGGGTAGTGGGGGAAAGGCATTGGTTTGTTTAGAATGTTTATTGCAAAGATAAAAGGATTGGGGTGTTTAGGAAATGATTGTGGGTACACTTTGTAATAAATCTATGGCTACTCGCCCCAAATTTCCCTGTTTAGCTCTGCAATGCGCTCCTTGTTGGGTACAAAGCCTGTTTCCCGCGTGTACGTGCCGCATTCTTCAACGGGAACATACCCCTCCTCGCCTTGCGATTTGGCTATGTAGGAGTTGTAGGTGCATTTGGCTGGCTGGGAGGTCTTTTATAAATAGCCCCTTTTACTTTTTCAGTATGAATTCGATTACTTCGTCAAAATCCGACAAAAAGCTTTCATGGGTTGGTTTCACCAATACATCTGGTTTTAACCCTCCTGGGGAGTTGCTGGCGCATGCGTTAATCACCTTGCGATGGGCTACTCCAAACCAAATTCCCTGAATAGGGATGGGTGTCGGAATCAGTGAGGTGTAGGTAACCAACTGTCCGTCTGTTTCCTCTCCAATTAGGGTAGCAAATTGGTAGCACTTGCATACAGCAGCGAAGCTTACCGCTGCCGAGAATGTCTTTTTCCCAATTAGTAGAAAGGTTTTACCAGTATATAAATCTTCGGGTTTAGCTTCTTGGGTAGTGTCTCTATTCAGAGCAAAAAGCTCACCATGCTTTCTCAAGAAGAAGTTATGGTATTCTGTGCTTTTAATGTATAGGCTATCTGATAGCTTTTCTTTTAAAATCTCTTTGTATAGTTTTTGTTGGTGTGTGCTAACCTTCATTAGTGCATCTCCATATGAATAGCTGCGCGTAGCCATGTGCTTAAGAATATGTGTACCAGGAAAATCTCTTCCTCCCTGATTCTCCCTAATGTCAATTAACAGCGTATCTATACCATGGGATAAAAGGTACTGGTATGCCGAGTCTATTTTGTTGGCGTATTCCTGTTCCATGCTGGTGCTTACGTCAAAGCAGGGCAGGGTGAGCAGTGCTATTCTTCTCTTGGGATGAATTTGGAGGTATATAAGTTGATCCATCTTAATAACTGGATTAGAGAAATACTTTTTGGGTGAAGAAGGGGTGTATGATTGGTTGTATCTTACAATATCCTCTTTTTTTGCAGCGGGTATTCGGGTGTGCTGTACTTCACTGTAGCAATCCTTTTTGTACCCAATGGTGTACGACTCCCTACTGCCGCCGTCAAAGTACGCTAGCACGGTGAAGTCCTCAATGGCTTTTCTTTTCCTGATTTGAAGGTTGTCTCCAAATTTATATCTTGAGTACTTTTTTATGATGGTGTCGATGCTTACATTGTCTATGGAGATTAAGTGATACCCTGGTTTAACTATGCTGTCAAAAATGGAGTGCTTCACAAAAGATGAGCCGTTTAGTTCATAAAGGGTGAGTGGAAATATTCCCTTGTCCATATTAATTGCTTGATTTATGAACTTTCCAAATGGGCACTTGAGCTGGATGTGTCCATCGTTGTATTGATTCACAAAGGGAAGGAGTAATCTATACAACTCTATCTCGTTGAGAGAGTCGGGTAATTCTTTTATTGCGGCATTAATGGTGAAATCAATATGCGCTTTTGGCATTGAATGGTAGGGGTTTGGGTGTACCTCTTCTATGTTTGATTTAATTTGAAGAAGCGCATTAATGGCAGAATCTCTGGGTGTTTTTTCTATGTAGAAGTGCTGGCACTGTCCCTTAAAACCTACGAGTATAAGCAAAAGAAGTATTGTGCGCAAAAAAATGTTCTGCATTTTATTTGTATTCATCGTGTTTGGTTTTGTTGGTCATTAAATTTTTGCCGGTACTTTAGGATAATGTAGTCCTTGATAAATTCATTATAGCCCTGTGCAAAACAGTATCCAGCCTCAAGCGTTTTTTCAAAACGCTTCTGAAAGCAAGGACCTAGGCAGATTGGCAAATACTTGCATTTCAAGCATTGCTCGTTGTCAAAACTAAATTTTCGATGTGGTGGCATCAATTTTCCTGTATGCCATTTAATAAAGCCTTTGTCATCTATAATCCCTAGTTCGTTTTTCTCCTCGTAATTTCTTGCGGTACATTTATAAACCTTCCCATCAAAATTAATGTGAGCAAAGTTCATCCTATCTGCATAGCAAGGAGTCCCTTTCCCTGTGGTTATGTATGAGTTCATTAGTTTAAATCCATTTTCAATACATTGATTAGAGAATTCAATGGCGGAATTTCCTATTGGCATCCCTTCTTCTTCGTAAGTTTGCCAGACTCTTTGTAAATCAATATAGATATTGTTCTTAATGTTAGCAAAATATTTAAAGATTGAATTTAATCCATTAAAAGTTTTTTTGTCATAATTAATTCGCAAACAAATCTTGGCATCGTTGTTGCTGTTTACTATCAAATTTATGTTTTCAGCAATTCTTGAGAATGAGGGTTTGCCGTTATGGTTTCTAATTTTATTGTGCCTTTTTTCATCACCATCTAGTGTTATTTGAAATTCTGAAAGTTCAATCTCCCTAAATTTACTAATTAAATCTTGAGTAGCCAAGAATCCATTAGTGGTAATTGAGTTGTAGAATCTTAGATTTTTATCGTCTACAATTTTTTTGATTTGATAAGATAGTGGGTAAACGACTTCATTAAAATACATTAGAGGCTCTCCTCCAAACCAGCCTAAATTAATGCCTGATACTTGATTCCCATTAATTAAATTATCACATAGTAATTTTATTTTATTTTGAACTTCTTGGCTCATATGTCCTTTGGGGTGGTTTTGGTAACAGTACCAACAAGAAAAATTGCATTCTAAAGAAGGATTAATTGTTAGTCTGTAGAATGGATTAATTGCCATTTCCTTGATGTATGACAATCTGATGTAATCAATTTCGTCAAACTCGGAATCAATTATAAACCCCGTATTTACTAAGAGATCAAATATGTGCGGATTAATTTTATCACTACTATTAATCTTGTTTAATGAGATATTAATTTTATCGAATAGGTCTCTTTCAAATGAGAATAGACTTCCTGTTAAAAGATTGTGTAAAATAACTCTCCCTTTATACTCTACAAAGAAATTATAGTTGCTTAATTTATAACTCATGCAGCAAGTGTTTTTTTAGTAAAATGGGTTATCCAAAATTCACATTGTTAACAACTATATGAGTTTTGGTAATTCATAATGTGTGAATTAAATACTAATATATGTCCAAATGTTAATCAGTTTTAAAAATGTAATTAAAACCGCATTGCACCTGACAACATTGAGTAGACATTGTAAGGTAGGAATACCTTTAATAGTAATAAAAATGGGGTATCTATTAGTATTCAGATACCCCATTTCTGTTGTGTTTTGATTTACCTGCATCTTGTGGGCTGAGTGCCTGTACAAGCAAAAACGTCAAGGGTATCACAAGGGTTGGCATTTGAACAAAAGAAAAAATTCACACCTACTGCATCTTTAATCTGGCTTTCAATTTCAAAAGCTGATTGGCTGCCAACAATTTTTTTTAACTCTTCAAGGGTTAGTTTATCCATTGTACCTGATATTTTTTTCATGTTAATAAATTTTATTTGCAACCCATTAATTGTGCTTTTGAGTTAGAACAGCCTAGCACGTCTGTTGTGTCGCATGGTTTTTCATTACTACAATACCACCAATTGGTTTCGGCAAGTTCAGCCGTATGGCCTCCTGCAATCTTAACCAGTTCATTGATTTCAAGGATAGTTAGGTTTTCTAAGTTTTTCATGCAAATAAAGTTTTAGTTAAAATTAGAGTAGTTATCCTTGACAATTTCTAAAAAAAAAACGGGAACCTGCAAAATGCCTTGGGCTTTAAAAAGGGAAGAATGCGCAGTTTAAAACTAGTCTAAATAGCTCTGCTCCCTGAGCGTTTGTAAACCGTAGTGCTTGGCCACCATGCGAAGGCAGGTGGGGCCGCAATCCATGGC
>JAFGDZ010000019.1 GCA_016931855.1 Bacteroidales bacterium | reverse complement strand
GATAGGAAGAGCCGTATGACGGGAGACTGTCACGTACGGTTCTGTGAGAGGTTTAGGGGTGAGACTCCCCTTTACCTACTCGACTTTTCATTGGTTCAAATTCTTCTCGATTAAAAACGGTGTTATAAACTTTTACCAATTCATATTCTTTGTCAAAATCAAGAAGTTTTGATGCTTTATTTCCATATAACTTAATTTCACAAAAATCCATTGGAACAATTCCTTCAAATCCATAAGTTGAACTATAAATACTTGCATTCAATTGAAATATTGAATCTTCATTACTTATAAATTTTGACAATTTATCAATCTGTCCCCAAAATCCAATCCTATCCTTTTTCTCAAAACAAACGTTTATTATAAAGCCTTCTACTTCTTTTTTGTTGAGTTCGATAACGATTTCATCTCCTTTTTTTACCTCAAAAAATAAGGTTTTATCTATTCTGTTTTTACTTTTAAGTAATAAGTGAAAATCTTTCTTGGAGGAATCAAAAAAAATATCGAACGATTCAATTTTGTCTTCAAATTTTTCAATAATACAAGCACCTCTGTCTGTCAAATATCCCCAATCGGAACATTTTTTTATTGGGTTTCCATTACTAATTTCGATGGAATAATTATAAAATCGTTCAGGATATGGACTTCTTTGTTGATTTATGTTTTCGTTAAATTCTCTAACAATTAATAATTGCCCCATTTCACCTTCTTCATATTTCGGATTTTCAATCGGTATATTATACAATCCACTTTCCTGAACAACAAAAGAATAAGTGTTTTCGAGTTCAATTTTAATTACATTCTCAATGTTTTCGCTATAATCTGCCTTATAATCAGTTTTTTCAATCTCAATTTTTAAAGTTCTTGATACAACTACAGGCTTCCAATCAAAATGTAATTTATCTCCTTTAAAAAGCATAAAAGTCGGCACGAAAAGAAATCCTTTACGTGGCCACCTTTCATTATAATATGGCTTTATATCTAGTATTATCTCTTTCATAGGCTTGTCCAACTTACTTATCTATACAACCCCATCCTACCCCTCCACCCAAATCCAAAAGAATAGGCACCAAACCGTTATACCTATACAAATATATTATTTTATTGCTACCGTGGTGCTAAAAAAGTTGCGGGTAGCAGCTAGGGAATACCCTGCTGGCATTGCGCTAGCCACAGTGCCAGCGCGCACTACCAGTACGTGCTGGCGTACGCTTAGGGTGGGCGCTAATGCACTATGGCGGCTAAAAAGAGGGTGGGCACACCTATTAATCTGCTTTTTAAGCTAAATTTGCACTCCCAAAACACAAACAACACACAACCAACATCGTGAGTAGCAAAAAGGAACGAGTGCTTTTTATTCTTAACCCCATATCGGGCGGAAGAAGGCGTGCGGGCATTGAGAAGGTAATTGAGAAGGAGCTGGACACGGCGCTGTACCAGCCTGTGCTACGCTACACAAGCCATCCGGGCAACGCCACCGAACTTGCAGCACAAGCGCTAACCGAGGGAATAAGAAAGGTTGTGGCCATTGGTGGCGATGGCACGGTGAACGAGGTGGGCAGGGCGCTTGTTAACACGCCTGGGGTGCTGGGCATTATACCCACAGGATCGGGCAACGGGCTGGCGCGCCACCTAAACATCCCCATAAGGGTGAGTAAGGCCATATCGGTAATTAACCACTCCCGTGTGGTATCCATAGACTACGGCACCATAAACAACCAGCCCTTTTTCTGCACAGCAGGCTTGGGATTCGATGCGCTGGTGGGCAATAAGTTTGCCCAGCTGGACTCCCGCGGGTTTACATCGTACATAAAAACGGTTGTAAAGGAGTACTTCTCCTTTAAGCCCGAGCGCTACGAGCTAACGTTTAACCACGGAACGGTGGAAAAGGAGGCGTTCCTGATAACCTTTGCCAACGCATCGCAGTACGGCAACAACGCGTACATTGCCCCCGAGGCCGACATTCAGGATGGGCTGCTTGACATTACCATTCTGTCGCCGTTCCCTTGGTACCTTGCGCCACAGCTGGGGGTAATGCTATTCTCAAAATCCATAAACAACAGCCACTACCTTGAGGTGTACCGCACTAAGAATGTACAGGTAAAACGCCTAAGCGATGGCTATGTGCACTTTGATGGGGAACCATCGAGCATGGGCAGCACGCTGGATATTAAAATTGAGCCGCGCGGGCTAAACGTAATTATGCCCTAGCAGCACTCGCAAACGGCGGTACGCTCCAGCACCTCGGTTGTGGTAGAAACCAGCTCGGAGAAATCGGCACCAACCACCACCCTAATGCTTTTGGGGAGAATATCGAAGGTAAAGGGCGACACGCCTAGCGACTCGCCATCCACCTCTAGCAAAACGGGGGGCTCGGAGGCAATTCTAATGGATCGCCCCTGAAACGAGGATATGCGGGGATGCTCCAGAATGGTACCATTATATAAGCGGTGGATATTCCTAATAACATCGAACCTACGGATGTGGTGAATCAGGGTAAGGTCGTACAAGCCATCGTCGGCAACGGCATTGGGCACCTGCATCATTCCGCCCCCATTAAAGCGACCAATGCCTAGGGTAAGGCTAAACACAGGGCCTCCCACCTCAAGCCCATCAACATCGGCCTTAACGTGGGTTGCCTTGTAGGCAAATAGCGCTTTAACTAGGTTTAGCATGTAAAGCACCTTTCCGCGGCGCCCCATCTCCTTTAGGCGGTTGGTACGGCGCGCCACTTCGGCATCAAACCCAACACCAGCCGCATTGGCAAAGTACCGTTTCTGCTTAACAAGCGACTCCTGGTACTCCACTACGCCAACATCTTGTAAAAAAACCTTTTCCTGCTTTAACGCCTTCACCTTACCGTGGTACGTGGTGGGCAGGCAGTACATGCGGGTCCAGTCGTTCCCCGTACCAACAGCAATTACACCAACCGTAATGTCGGATGTGGGCACGTTGTCCTGTAGAAAGATTCCGTTAACCACCTCGTTTAGCGTTCCATCGCCGCCTACGGCAACCAGCTTTCGGTAGCCATTGCCAATTGCCGATACGGCCAGCTCCACGGCATGGTACTTACGCTGGGTTAGCGCGTATTCGTATTTTATTTTGTTAGAGTCGAGTAAACTCTTAATGTAAGGCCAATCCTTACGTCCCGTTCCGCTTCCTGCCTCGGGGTTTACAATTAAAAACCAACTGTTATTCAACGCCTTCACGTATTATATGTAAACAAAACAGACTGGCAAATATACAACTTTATCAATACATGAAACCAAATGGGAACAAGCACGCAGCGCTGCCCCCAAAGCCGCTACGCACAGCGCAGCAACAGGGAAAAGCGGCTGTAGAACCAAGCCGCATACGGAAAAGTGCGGTGAGGGTTACCATCTTAGCAACAAATAAAAAATTGCAGCCTCTACGTCAGTATCCATAGCCATAACAACGGGTTTAACGTACGGAGATCAACTTGGGGGTCGAGTAAATCGGAAAAGATTTTCTATTTTTGCGGTTGGCTGCTCAGTTAGGGTCAATGTTAATATCTTGTTGATAAGATATCGCGATTTGTTCATATTGAACCGGAGTAAAATTCGATCAGTTTTCTGTAAAAACTATTTTTGAGGGCTAAAATCAGGAAGCAGATCATACCATTTAAAACCTTTTTAGAATGGCAAAAGTTATAGCACTTGCGAACCAGAAAGGCGGGGTTGGGAAAACCACCACGGCCATTAACCTTGCTGCAAGTTTAGCGGTTCTTGAGTATAGGGTACTTTTAATTGATGCGGACCCACAGGCAAACGCCACATCGGGAACGGGATTTGATTTACGTAACATCAAATCAAGTATTTACGAGTGCTTGGTTGACGAAGTTAATCCGCGCGATGTAATCCTTAACAGCGAGATTAAAGGGCTTGACCTTATCCCCTCTAGCATTGACCTTGTAGGTGCCGAGATTGAGATGCTGAACCTGCCCAACCGGGAGAAGATGCTAAAGGCCGTTATCGAAAGCGTTAAGGACGATTACGATTTTGTGCTCATTGACTGCTCGCCTTCGTTAGGCTTAATAACGGTTAACGCGCTATCGGCAGCCGACTCGGTGATGATTCCCGTACAGTGCGAGTACTTTGCGCTTGAGGGATTGGGTAAACTACTCAACACCATCAAGATAATCCAAACAAGGCTAAACCCAGAGCTTCAAATTGAGGGCTTCCTTCTAACCATGTACGATGCCCGCTTAAGGCTATCGAACCAAGTGGTGGAAGAGGTTAAGAAGCACTTCCAGCAAATGGTTTTTGAAACCATTATCCAGCGTAACACCAAGCTAGGCGAAGCACCAAGCTACGGGAAACCAGTTATTTTGTACGACGCAGCATCAAGCGGATCAACCAACTACCTAAACCTTGCTCGTGAAGTACTACAAAAGAACAACCTAACAACCATTGACGCCGACCAAAAGCAGCTATAATATAATCGCAGAGGAGTAAACAGTAAGATATGAATAAGAAAATGGCATTGGGACGAGGTTTGGGCGCGCTTATAGACGACGCACCAGCACCTGCATCGAGTAAAGCAGAGCAACAACCACAACAGCCAACAGAGAAAAGAGTAAGTGATTTGGTTAACGAGATTGAGATTGAAAGCATTGACGTTAACCCTTTTCAGCCCCGTTCCAATTTTGACCAAGACGCACTTAACGAGCTAGCCGAGTCTATTAAAAAGTTGGGCATTATACAGCCCATCACGGTTAGAAGCACGGAGAATGGGCGCTTCCAGCTTATATCGGGAGAGCGTAGGTTACGCGCATCAAAAATTGCTGGACTAAAACGCATCCCCGCATACGTTCGCAAAACCGACGACCAAGGGATGCTTGAGATGGCACTGGTTGAGAACATTCAACGTGAGGATCTTGATGCCATTGAGGTTGCCATTAGCTACCAGCGCCTTATTGATGAGTGCAACCTAACCCAAGAAATTCTTGGAGACAGGGTTGGCAAAAAGCGCGCAACGGTTAGCAACTACCTGCGCCTACTCCGCTTACCTGCGGAAATACAGGCAGGCATTCGCGAGAAGCTGCTATCCATGGGGCATGCCCGCACACTTATCACCATAGACGACCCAATTACTCAGGTTAAAATTTACCGCCGCATTCTTGAGGAGGAGCTATCGGTACGCAAAACAGAGGAGCTGGTTAGGCTAATTCAAGAAGGAGCATCCGTTAACGCATCAACGGACAAAGCCGATGACAACGCCGAGCAGAATGGCGAGAACGAAGGCTTTGCAACCCTACTAAAGGAAGACCTAACTAAGGTTTTTGGATGGGGCGTTGACGTTAAGCAGACCCCTAAAGGAAATGGTAAGATTGTAATATCGTACCGTACCGAAGGCGAACTTCTCGAAATTATCGAAAAATTTAATCGCCTAAAGGAATAATTTAGGGAAACAACCGTTAATCATCCAAAACGAACTACATTGAGGGTGTTACATAAGTTGGTGAACCAATCACAAACCACTATAAACCTGATGCGGCCAATAGTATTGGCTGCTTCGCTTTTTTTAGTATCCATCGTTTCTCAGGCTAAAACGCCACCCCCGCTGTTCGACTCGCTTAGCACAAAGCAGGTTTGGCTTGCCGCACAAATTATACCTGGATCGGGACAGATTATCAATAAGCAGTACTGGAAGCTGCCCATTGTGTACGGAGGAATTGGCGGATTTATGTACAAAGGATTCGAGGCCAACAGGTTGTACCAAGACTATAAGTTCTTAGTTAAGAACCTAGACTCGTACTACACTCCCGAAGAAATAAACCACTACAAGGAGCTAAAGGTAAGGGCGCGCCAAACCCGAAACCTATACTACGCAGGAGCTTCGGCCTTCTACGTTGCCAGCGTTGCCGATGCGCTCCTCGTTCACAACAAGGGCGAGCACTCCCCCGCTACTGCCACCATCTTCTCTCTTCTAGTTCCGGGTATGGGACAGGTTTACAACCAAAAGTACTGGAAGGTTCCCATTATCTACGGGGGAATATCAACCCTATACTACCTTGTTGATTTTAACCACAGAGGGTATAAGCGTTTCCAAAAAGCGTATATTTACAATACAGATAACGACCCGAATACTGTTGATGAGTTTGACGGAAAACGCAAGGCCGACGACCTTAAGTACTTTAAGGATCAGTATAGGCGCAATAGGGATTTATCGTTTATTGGCTTAACCTTTTTTTACGTTCTTAACGTAATAGATGCAAATGTTGACGCACACCTTTACGACTGGAATGTTGATGACGACCTAGCATTACGCATTGAACCAATTCTTGATGGCGGAGCGTGGGCAGGACAACAAGCCACCGCTCCGGTATTTGGAGTTAGTTGCAAACTTAACTTCTAAACCCCCACCCATGAAAAAACTTTTTGCTGCCGCTGTACTTGGAGCACTTAGCCTCTTTTTTTCCAACGGATTAAACGCACAATCGCCCAACAAGGCGCTACCCGACTCTACTCTTGAGGCGATGATGCTTTACCAAGGATTTAGCAATAACCTCGACAGCTTACTTAACCTTTGGTACGTACAGCAAGCGCTAGACACCAATAATTTTATTGAAGGCGTTGAGCTTGATAGTATAGGAATTCACTCCAACATCCCCGACTCGGTTTACATAAACCGACTTGCGCAAATCAACTCTATTATCGATTTGCCATTTAACAGCATTGTTAGGAGCTACATAAACGTGTACACGCAGAAGAAGCGCGACAGGGTTGAGGTTATGCTAGGGCTAACCGATTACTACTTCCCCATTTTTGAGGAGGTTCTGGATTTATACCAGCTACCAACGGAGCTGCGTATGCTACCCGTTATTGAGTCGGCGCTAAACCCTCGCGCAGTATCCAGAGCAGGAGCAACAGGACTTTGGCAATTCATGTACGGCACAGGCCGCATGTACAAGCTAACCATAAACTCGTATGTTGATGAGCGCAGAGACCCCATTGCATCGTCGCACGCTGCGGCTCGATTCCTTAAAGACCTATACTCCATTTACAAGGACTGGACACTGGTTATTGCTGCATACAACTGCGGCCCAGGCAACGTAAACAAGGCCATTAGGCGTTCGGGTGGCAAGCGTAACTACTGGGACATATACTACCACTTACCTAGGGAAACAAGAGGATACGTTCCCGCATTTATTGCTGCAACCTATGCCCTTACATACCACAAAGAGCACAACATTAACCCAGTAGCAATGAACCTACCGCTGGTTTCCGATACTATTATGGTTAACGACATGCTCCACCTTAACCAGGTTGCCGAGGTGCTAAATATCCCTGTTAGCACGCTAAGGGATTTGAACCCCCAGTACAAAATGGATATTATCCCAGCAAAGGAAAAAGGCTACGTGCTTAGAATCCCAATGGAAACGGTTGGACAGTACATTGATAATGAGCAAAAGATTTTTGCCTACAAGGATAGCATCTACTTTAACCCAAAGAACAGGATTGACCCTACCAAGTTTAAGTCATCGTACCAATACGATGTTCCTAACGGGAGTAAAAAACTGGTTTACAAGGTTAAACAGGGGGATGTACTAGGCACCATTGCCCAAAGGCATGGCGTATCTATTAGGCAGCTCCGCGCATGGAATAATATTAGGGGCAACCTTATTAGGGTAGGGCAAAGGCTAACTATCTACGTAAAAGGATAATTTTTCTCACAATAGCAAAAAGGCGTTAGCAGTTTTGGGCTAACGCCTTTCTTGTTTTTGGTTTATGGTTACTGGTTACTTCCCAATTCCTAATCATTCCACTGAATCCCGATACTCCCGACAAGCAATAGAACGCAGATTACACGAATTGGACGGATTCACACAGATTTGGATTGTCTCTGGCTACAAGTTACTGGTTACAGGTTACAGGTTACTGCACACTCCCTAATTATTCCGATAACTCCCGATATCTCCAGTTACTTCCTCTATTCCCTCCACTTCCTCCACTCCATCCTCTTCCTCTCCTCCCTCTCTTCCTGCCCTGAAAGGGCAAAATATC
Source organism: Bacteroidales bacterium (assembly GCA_016931855.1). Lineage (GTDB taxonomy): Bacteria > Bacteroidota > Bacteroidia > Bacteroidales > Tenuifilaceae > UBA5206. Next base: position 31,644 of record JAFGDZ010000019.1, on the reverse strand, counting down.
AATAACCGTGGGTACAAGCTGAGGAACGAAGCTTAAACCCACGAAATGGTACAGTCGTAAGCCTAAGCCCCGAAGGGGCTTAACTTACGATGAGAGGTTCGACCCCTTCAGGGTCGAGACTGGGCTGACTATATTCCGTGGGCTGCTTCGCTACACCCACGGTTATTGAGGTCTCGCCACTTCGTGGCTTGTTGCACTATTACGACTACAAATCGCCACATGATTATGTAACGCTACATGAAGACATTCCCATGATAAATCGTTTGTGCTACAAATATGCCACACCTCTGCGGTTGGGAAGAATTACTGACAGGAAACTGGTTACTTCCCAATCCCTAATCATTCCGCTGAATCCCGATACTCCCTCATCTTCCTCATCTTCCTCATCTTCCTCCCCTTCCTCATCTTCCTATTTGCCAATTAAACACAATGGGCTATTTTTGTTTATTCTTTAATGCGCATAAAATGTTATCAATACTTTTCTCGGCTATTGTATGGATAGTAGTGGTTATAGCATCACTTATCCTTTTTGTAGGCGATTTTGCCGTTTGGCTTTTAACCGTACTATTCGATAAACGGCTATGGGTGCTACACCGCTACTCCACGTTCTGGGCATTGCTATACCTTTGGGCTAACCCATTTTGGAAAATCAGGTTTGAAGGAGCCCAAAATGTTCGTAAGGGCGAAACCTACGTTATTGTGTCAAACCATCAAAGCGCATTAGATATAGCCGTGCTGTACCGATTAAAGATGCACTTTAAGTGGGTTGCTAAGCGCGAGCTGTTCCGAGTTCCTGTAATTGGCTGGAACCTATGGCTTAATCGCTACATTACAGTTGATAGGAGTAACCCCAAAAGCGCAATTAAGATGATACAACAAGCCATAGAGCACCTTAACCAGCGCAGCTCAGTGCTTCTATTTGCCGAGGGCACCCGAACATCCGATGGTAGAGTAAAACGCTTTAAAGATGGCGCATTCATTATCGCCAAAAAGGCTAACCGCCCCATACTCCCCGTTGTAATAGACGGAACCCTTGAGGCATTACCCAAAAAGGGATTCGTAATAAAGGGCAGGCAAACGTTTAAAATCAAGATACTCCCAGCAATTGAGGTTACTGAACTTGCAGATAAAAGCCCCTCCGAACTAGCAAAAAGGGCAAAGGAGATTATAGAAGAAGAGCATCGGTTAATGGCGCCAAAATATTACCTGGAATAGCATACTCCACAGAAAACACCGTTAGTTAAGCCGAGGAGAAGCAAAAACAAATCAACAGAATTAGTTTTCCATACATAAAATTGGGATAACAGCTCGCTCAATCCCCTTGAATTAGAACTCAAGGGGATTTTTTTTTGATCACCCCAAAGCCTCCATCGCAGGCTAAAGCCATATCAGAAAAAACAAAAAAGCACCAACCACCTATACCCCAGCCTGTTCATATCCCTGTTGATAAACTCTTTTACCATCGGGTTATTATTTAACTATTTTTGCACCAAACTCGGGATACTAGTATGGTTGGAAATTATTCTGAAGATAGTATTAAAACACTGGTGTGGTACGAGCACATCCGCAAGCGCCCTGGCATGTACATTGGGAAGCTTGGCGATGGTACTCAGCCAGACGATGGGATATACATCTTACTAAAAGAGGTATTCGACAACTCCATTGACGAATACATGATGGGCTTTGGAAAAGCCATCGACCTTAACGTTGATTTTGAAGAGGGCAAAGTCTCTATTCGCGACTACGGACGAGGCATTCCGCTTGGAAAGCTTATAGATGTGGCCTCAAAAATGAATACTGGCGCCAAGTACGACTCAAAGGTTTTTAAAAAATCGGTGGGGCTTAATGGTGTTGGTATAAAGGCTGTTAACGCCCTTGCATCAACATTTACCATACAAAGCGTTCGCGATGGAGCCAGTAAGCGCGTAGTATTTTCGGGTGGAGTAATTGTATCGGAGGAGGATTTACCCGCCAACGGACAGGCTAATGGAACAATGGTAGAGTTTGTTCCCGACGAAACCGTTTTTGGCAGCTACAAGTACCAGAACGATTACATCGAAACCATGCTGAGGAACTACTCCTACCTTAACACGGGCTTGGCCATTCGTTACAACAAAACCACCATACAGTCAAAGAATGGGCTTCTGGATCTACTCCAGGAGAACATGTCGGGCGAAGGCCTCTACCCCATTGTTCACATTAAGGCTGAGGACATTGAGCTGGCGTTCACCCACGGCTCTGGATACGGCGAGGACTACTACTCGTTTGTTAACGGGCAGCACACCATACAGGGAGGTTCCCACCTATCCGCTTTCCGTGAGGTGTTTGTAAAAACCATCCGCGAGTTCTACAAAAAGGATTTTGATGCCTCCGACATAAGAACCTCTATAATTGCTGCGCTAAGCGTAAAGGTTGAGGATCCCATGTTTGAGTCGCAAACCAAAACCAAGCTAGGAAGCAAAGACATGGGCCCTAACGGCCCATCTATTAGGCAGTTTATTGGCGATTTTGTTAAGGAAACGCTAGACAACTACCTGCATAAGCACCCCGATATTGCGCAGGGCTTGCTAACCAAAATACTAGAGTCGGAGAAGGAACGCAAGGCCATATCGGGCATAAAAAAAATTGCTAGGGAGCGGGCTAAAAAAGCCAGCGTACACAACCGTAAGCTGCGCGACTGCCGCATACACTACAACAGCACCGACAACCGCCGCGAGGAAACTACAATGTTTATCACCGAGGGGGATTCGGCTAGCGGATCTATTACCAAATCGCGCGACGTATCAACCCAAGCGGTATTCTCACTTAGAGGAAAGCCGCTAAACACCTTTGGGTTAACCAAAAAAATTGTTTACGAGAACGAGGAGTTCAACCTGCTGCAGGCCGCCCTTAATATAGAAGATGACCTAGAGGATTTGCGCTACAACAAGGTGGTAATTGCAACCGATGCCGACGTGGATGGTATGCATATCCGCCTGCTGCTTATTAGCTTTTTCCTCCAGTTTTTCCCCGATCTTATTAGGCGAGAACACCTATTCATACTACAAACCCCTCTTTTTAGGGTTAGAAACAAGAAGAAAACCAAGTACTGCTACTCGCACGAGGAGAAGGAAAAGGCCATTAAGGAGCTGGGGCCAAACCCAGAGATTACCCGATTCAAAGGTCTTGGCGAAATCTCGCCCGACGAGTTTAAGCACTTCATTGGCAAGGGTATTAGGCTCGACCCCGTTCGCCTTACCCGCGACGACTCCATTCAGGATCTACTAAACTTCTACATGGGCAAGAACACACCCGAGCGACAGGAGTTTATTATAGACAACCTGCGCATAGAGGAGGATATGGTTGATGAGGAGCCCCCACTAAAAAAGGTTGAAGAGCCCCACCAAATGGAGGAAGGCGCTGTAGCCTAACCAGAGCTCACAAAAGAGGTTATTCCATGGGCTAACGGAGCAATCCGTGCCCAAACATTTTACGCAGAACCATGACTATTGACCAATTTGATGCTGATGAGCTGCTAAACGGCGACGACACCCGCAAAACATCGCCCGATGAGCATGCCCGTATCACCAAGCTAACCGAGGGAGCCAAAAAGGTACACCTTACTGGGATGTACAAGGATTGGTTTCTCGACTACGCCTCGTACGTTATCCTAGAGCGCGCCGTACCGCACCTAGACGATGGGCTTAAGCCCGTGCAGCGCCGTATTCTTCATGCCATGAAGAAGCTAGACGATGGGCGATACAACAAGGTGGCCAACATCATTGGTCACACCATGCAGTACCACCCCCACGGCGACGCATCCATTGGCGATGCGCTTGTGCAGCTGGGACAAAAGGATTTACTTATAGACCAACAGGGTAACTGGGGTAACATACTTACTGGCGACGGCGCTGCTGCGCCCCGTTACATTGAGGCACGCCTCTCTAAGTTTGCCATTGATGTGGCCTTTAACGCCAAAACAACCGAGTGGATGCTTAGCTACGATGGCCGTAACCAGGAACCGGTTACCCTTCCCGTTAAGTTCCCTTTGCTCCTGGCACAAGGCGTTGAGGGTATTGCTGTTGGTTTAGCATCAAAAATACTACCGCACAACTTTAACGAGCTTATTGATGCGGCCATTCTCTACCTAAAGAACCAAGACTTTGAGCTTTACCCCGACTTTCCTACAGGTGGCCTAGCCGACTGTAGCCGCTATAACGACGGGCTACGCGGAGGCGCAGTTAAGGTTAGAGCACGTATAGCTAAGCTCGACAAAAAAACGCTGGTAATTACCGAAATCCCTTTCGGCAAAAACACCTCGTCGCTTATAGACTCCATACTCAAGGCCAACGACAAGGGCAAAATCAAAATAAAGAAAATTGACGATAACACCGCCGAGAACGTTGAGATCCAAATTCACCTTCCGCAGGATGTATCGCCCGATAAAACCATCGACGCCCTGTACGCCTTTACCGATTGCGAGGTGTCCATATCGCCCAACAGTTGCATAATTTACGAGGATAAGCCCCGGTTTATGGGCGTTAAGGAGGTTCTGCGCGCATCGGTAGATCACACCAAGCACCTCCTAACCCTTGAGCTTAAAATTAGGCTGGCCGAACTCCTGGAGGAGTGGCACTTCTCATCACTTGAGAAAATTTTCTTTGAGCAAAAAATCTACCGCATACTTGAGCAGGACACCGAAACGTGGGACATGGTTATTGAAGCCATTGAGCGTGGATTTGACCCATACCGCCCAATGTTTCGCCGCGAAATTACCCGCGAAGATGTGGTTAAGCTCACCGAAAAACCCGTTAGAAAAATTTCGAAGTTTGATATTAAGAAGGCCGACGAGCAGATTAAAGGCATTGAGGCCGAGATGGAAGAGGTTAAAAACCACCTGGACAACATTGTAACCTACACCATTAACTACTACCAGCAAATAAAGAAGAAGCACGGCAAAAACCGCGACCGCAAAACCGAGCTACGCAGCTTTGATACCATTGAGGCAACCAAAGTTGTTGTGGCCAATGAGAAGCTTTACGTGAACCGCACCGAGGGTTTCTTTGGTACCGGCCTTAAAAAGGACGAGTTTATTGCCGACTGCTCCGATATTGACGATGTTATTGTAATACTCCGTAACGGAAAGTACATAATAACAAAAGTACAGGACAAAGCCTTCTACGGCAAGGACATACTCCACATTGGCGTATTCAAAAAGAACGACTCGCGTACCATTTACAACGTGGTTTACCGCGATGGCCGCAACGGCGCCATACTTATGAAACGCTGCGCCATTACCGGCGTTACCCGCGATAAGGAGTACGACATGACCAAGGGCACCGATGGCTCGCAAATTCTTTACATGAGCGTTAACCCCAACGGCGAGGCCGAAATCCTGAAGGTATTCCTTAAGCCACGCCCAAGGCTACGCAACCTAATTATAGACCTAGACTTTAGCACCATAGCCATAAAGGGGCGGAGCTCTATGGGGAACATATTTACCCGCTACGCCATACACAAAATGCAGGTTAAGGAGAAGGGAATTAGCACCCTTGGCGGGCTAAAAATTTGGTTCGATGAGGATATTTACCGCCTAAACCAGGATGAGCGCGGCCGTTTCCTTGGCGAGTTCCACGATGGCGAAAAAATTCTTGTGGTACGCAAAGCCGGTGTTTACTACCTAACCAACTACGACCTTACAAACCACTACGACGAGGATATACTGCTAATTGAAAAGTACGAGGAGGAAAAGGTATTCACAGCCGTTTACTTTGATGGGGAGCAAAAGTTCTTCTACCTAAAGCGCTTCACCTTTGAGCCAAACGATAAACCCCAGCTGTTTATACCCGAGGAGCGCGGCTCGTACCTTGTTGCCCTAAACAATGACATTTACCCCTGCGTTGAGGTAACCTTTAAGGGTAAGAATGCCGACAAGGATCCCGAACAAATTGATGCCGACGAGTTTATTGGCGTTAAAGGATTCCGCGCAAAGGGCAAACGCCTATCTACCCTCGATGTAAAGCTGGCCAAGTTTATTGAGCCGCTCCAAAAGGAAGTGCCCATTGACGAGAACCAGGAGTTTGACGAGCCAACCGATGCCGAAAACACCGATATAGATAGCGATGCCGAGCAAATGGAGCTAGACATATAGGCCATTACACAATAAACTTACACGCAACAACAAAAACCTTTGCCTTTTGGCAAAGGTTTTTTTAATTTGGTGGGCGTAAAAAAACCGGCAGAAACAACTTGTAACCACTAAACCACGACCAACCCAATGAAAGTTTACCTTATAGGCTTTATGGCAAGCGGCAAAACTACTGTAGGAGAGAAGTTAGCCAAGGTTCTTGATTTTAACTTTTTAGATCTAGACCAGTACATTGAGCATAAGCACAGCAAGCCCATTAAGGTGATATTTGAGGTATGGGGCGAAACACGTTTCCGCGAAATTGAAAGTGAAGCGCTACGCGAGGTGGCAACCCTTAATGAAGACTACGTTATAGCCTCCGGGGGAGGAACCAGCTGCTTTTACAACAGCATCGATTTTATGAACAAAACCGGCCTAACCATTTACCTAAAAATGGAGGTAGCCGAACTAGTTGCCCGCCTAATTGAAGCCAAGAACGACCGCCCGCTACTATGGGGCAAAACTAAGGATGAGCTAACGGACTACATTCTGCGCGTGCTGGACGAGCGCAAAAAGTACTACGAAAAGGCCAAGATAACCATTAACGCCTCAAACGTTGATGTGGAACAACTTGCCGCAACCATTAGGTCGGTGGAGGTGTAGAAAAAAAGGATTTAAGAGGCTGGAGAGTGTCTTTTATGGGGGCAATGTAACTTCAGTTTAAGCCTATTGCTATCACAAATATTAAAAAAAGATACTCCAATCAATAGAATATCAATGATCAAAAAACTTTTTCTAAACGACATCTTTATATTAGGGCTGATTTTATTGAATTCAACCATTCTTGTTCTAGGTGGTTATTTCCCAGATGAAAGCAAGGGGTTCACACTAACAATTGCCGACAATATTATTACAATACTATTTATTTTTGAGTTAGTTGTAAAGTTTAAAACACTAGGAATTAAATGCTACTTTTCATCAAACTGGAACAAATTAGACTTTATACTAATCATGCTTTCTATTCCGGCTCTGATAGCATTTAGTCTAAACTTAAACGTTATAGACTTCAGTTTCCTACTTGTATTTAGAGTATTGAGAGTATTTAAAGCCTTTAGATTTTTAAAGTTCATCCCAGATATTGGAAATTTATTGAAGGGAGTACAAAGAGCTCTTAAGACCTCCGTTTTCATATTCCTTGGCTTCTTTATCTATATTTTCATTATTGGAATTCTATCTTACAATCTATTCCAAAACACAGGTTCTGAATACTTTAGAACCCCACTAATTTCCCTATATTCAACCTTCAAAATATTTACAGTCGAAGGCTGGTTTGAAATACCAGAACAGATTACAGTTAACTATAGCAAATTAGGCTCATTTTTTACGTACATTTATTTCATATTCGTTGTCTCAACAGGAGGGATTTTTGGCCTTTCGCTAGTAAACTCAATTTTTGTTGACTCAATGGTTAGCGATAATAATAACGAACTGGAAAAAAAAGTTGACAACCTCAACACAAAAGTCTCTGAAATACTAACAAAACTCAATAACGATGAAACTAGAAAAAATTCTTGATAACGTTAACTCGTTAGAAAAAAACTCTTTCATTAAGATTGTTGACACTATAAAACTAGGCAACCCAAAAAACAGCAAAGAAATAGACAAAGTACTATCAGACAGCAGTACAGAACTAAAAAATGCTGACAGCATCAATATTGTAACCGTTTTCGAACTAATAAAAACAGAATTTGCTGAAACTGTAAGAGCAGAATTTGTAAATACTAGGTCGCAACTCGACATCCTTATTGATATAATAATTAAGGATGGGAATTGTATTCTCAAACAGAACTGGCTTGCCAAGTTATATGAGAAAGAACTTGAAGTCATAAAAAAAAGAACACAACAACTAAAAACACAACTAGAGTCTGAAAAATCTGAAATAGAAGAGAATCGCAAGCGTGATTATGAAATATACAAAGCTTGCTTGCAAACTGCATACACCAATGATTTGAATTGCAATAGGGACACAAAAATTACTGATGATGAACTATCCATTCTGATAACCCTAGCAAAAAAATTGGAACTCTCTCAAGAGGAGATAAAACTCATAAATTATTTGATTATTCCACCAACTAAAATGGACGTTGAGAATGTAATAACTTCCTTGAAAAACATTGGTGTCATTTTTTATTCAAAGAAAAACAATTTAGTATATGTCGCTGACGAGATTGTTAAAATATTGAGAAAGATAAGAGAAAAAGAGGTTGCCGACAAATACTATCGTAGGGTTCTAAAGACCTTTAAAGAGCCACAAATAAACCTAATCTGTAGAAAACACAATATTGACATCAAAGAGATTGACTACGAAGCCAAAGTTAAAAGAATAATCAAAGAAGGCATTTCCTTTTCCAGTCTTTTAAAGAATACAATGCATAAGGATGGAACAAACCTTACGGACAAGAAAAAAGCAATAAATGATTTGTGGGAGAACGGATTAAAAATAGAAACCCCACTAAGAGGATTAACCATCGAAGAAAAAGTTGAGAACATCATTGCCTATTTTGATGAACTAGAAAGAGATGAAAAAGTAGGCATCTCGGTGGAAGGTTATGAAAAATTGCTTTTTGACCTAAATGATGTTTTAACAACTTTTAAACCCACAATATTAAGCGAATTTGTAATGCCAGAAGAATCCATTTTAAATAGCACTAACTTATTAGATTTCAACATAAAACCAAGAGACATACTTGACATACTCCCCATTGAAGACCTAAAACTATTTATCGCAGAAAAAAAACTAAAATCACGAGGAGACATTGTCCAGAATATACTTGATGCATATAAAGATGCAGAGAATTTAATGATAGAAAACTACGAGAACATAGGTTTTAGAAATTTGGCAGCACTAAAAGAAAATGGGATTATAATTAAGGAAAGCGAATTAGGTCTAAAATTCGAGGAAATTACAAAGTCTATATTTGAAAAATTAGGCTTTGACGTAGACGAAAAATTAAAGAAGAAGTTAAACACAACAAAAGATAAAATTGACCTTATCATAAACTTGGGAAATAACGAGGTCATAATTATCGAGTGCAAAACGGTAAAAGAAAGTGGGTACAATAAATTTAGTTCCGTCTCACGACAAATAAAATCCTATGTTGAACTAGCGAAGAAAAATGGATATACAGTAGTGAAATCATTACTAGTTGCACCTGATTTTAGCGATGACTTCATTAATGACTGCGATTTAGAATTTGAGATTAACCTTTCGTTAATCACAGCAAGTTCCTTAGCTAACATATTAGAAGGGTTTAGAAATTCTAAACACAAGCAATTTCCTTATCAATTACTTTTAAAGGATGTTTTAATAAAGGAAGAGAGGATTTTAAAAGCGATTAACAAATAACACAGACGGCAATATGGGGCATAAAAGGTATTGCATACTAGCGAACGAAGCATCATAACACCTTCAACGGGATACCCTTATGAATAACAACAGTTCAAGAAACAGTACCTTTTACCCCTGCCTTTAGACCGCTTAACCAAGCAAAACTACCTCCCCCTCCCCGCCATCTGCCCACAGGCGGCAGCAATATCCTTTCCGCGCGACTCACGAACTGAGGCTATTACTCCGCTCCTGTTAAGAGCCCCAATAAAACTTTGCAGCTCATCGGCTGTTGGGGTGCTATAGGCGGCATTTTCATGCTGGTTCCAAGGAATAATGTTAATGTGCGTACGCAAACCGCTTAGCAGCTCACCCAAAGCCTTGGCGTGGCTTGGCGTGGTGTTTACGCCCCCAAGGGCTACATACTCAAACGAAACGCGCAGCGGTTTAGGCAACGGATTCTGCTTAATGGCCGCAATGGTTTGGGCAATGGGGTTGCTACGCTCAATGGGCATAATGCCAAAGCGCTCATCGGGAAATGGGCTATGCAGGCTAATGGCAAGGTTACACGGTGGATTGGAAAGAAAATCGGCAAGAGCACCATGTAGCCCAACCGTTGAGAGCGTAATGTTTGCCGCACCAAAGGCAAAGCCCATGTTAGAGGTTAGTATGCTCAAGGCGAGTTTCACCTCGTCCCAATTATCAAGAGGTTCGCCCATGCCCATAAGTACAAGCCTATTCACAAGGCTACGCTGCGGAATGGAGCGCAGCTGGTTAAGAATATGGCTGGCAGAGGGGTTCCCCTTAAAGCCTATTGTTCCTGTCATGCAAAACGAGCACCCCATGCGGCAGCCAACCTGGGTTGACACGCAAAGCGTGTTACGCTTGGCGCCAGGCATGTAAGCCGCCTCAACATCACCCTTACCTTCTATAGCAAAGAGGTACTTTACGGTAGCATCGGCCGACTGGCTAAAGGATTTAGGCACGGCTAACCCCAGCTGGTAACGCGCCAAAAGTTCGGCTCTTAGCCACTTGGGAATATCGGCCATTTGGTCAAATTCCGATACGCCGCTACGGTATAGGTATCGGCAAAGCTGCCGCACATGCTGGGCCGTTCCGCCCAAGGAGCGTACAACGTGGGATATATCATCGGGATGTAAACCAAACAAGAGGGGCCGTTCCATTCACTTTTTTTTGCAAAAATAATCATCGCAGCAAAACTATTGGGTAAAATGTTGCAAGCAACGTTTCAAACGTTAACGGCAGCACATTAATATCTACCTAAACCCCTTACCAACACTGGATGTTTAAGGCATTGCGCTATAACATTATTACTTTTGTGTTAAATGTTTTCTACCTTTGTAGCAAAACTGCTTTTGCAATGAAAGGAACAGGAACCAAATCGTACATCAACATAAATGCATTTGTGCTACTACTAGCCCTAATGCTAGTTGCCACAATCCCTGTTACTACTAGCTGCAACAAAAGGGTTGGAGTAAAGCCCGGTGGCGAGGTAAAGCATAACACAAAGCGAAAGTGCAAGTGCTCAAAAAAAACTACGAGGTGGCGCCCCCAATCGTCGCTACAGCAAGCAGTTCCCGCACGCATAACCGAATCAACTCAAACTAACAATAAGCTCACCTAACGGTTTACTAACTCATTACAAACTGAAATGGACAAAACAAGCAAAGTATCTGTTATAGGCAGCGGAAGCTGGGCTACGGCAATAGTAAAGATATTGCACGAGAACCTCCCTTCGGTTGGATGGTATATCCGCGAACCGGAAATTATTCAGAACCTAAACGAGCATAGCCACAACCCTAAGTATCTTAGCTCCGTACGCTTTGACATGACCAAGCTGCGCATTAGCAACGACCTTAACGAAACGGTAAGGGAATCGGATGTGCTTGTTTTTGTAGTGCCATCGGCATACGCCCATGTATGGTTGGAGCCGCTAACAGAATCGCTTGAAGATAAATTTGTAATATCGGCAACCAAGGGTATTGTTCCCGATGAGTTTATAACCGTAACGGAGCTGTTTAACAAGCACTACAACCTACCCTACGATAAGATTGGCGTTATTAGCGGCCCATGCCACGCCGAGGAGGTTGCCCTTGAGCGCCTATCGTACCTTACCTTCTCGTGCAAGCGGAGAGAAAAGGCCGAAGAGGTTGCCGAGCTATTTGGCTCGTACTACATTAGAACCATCCCTAGTACCGATATTTATGGCACAGAGTACAGCGCCATTCTTAAAAATATTTTTGCAGTGGCCGCAGGTATTGCTCACGGATTGGGTTACGGCGATAACTTTATGGCTGTGCTCATTAGCAACGCCCAGCGCGAGATGAAACGGTTCCTAGACAAAACCTACCCAAGCTCCCGTAAGACCAACGCATCGGCCTACTTGGGCGACCTACTGGTAACATCGTACTCACAGTTTAGCCGCAACCGTACCTTTGGTACCATGATTGGCAAGGGCTATTCCGTTAAAACGGCGCAGCTGGAGATGAACATGGTTGCAGAGGGATACTACGCCACCGAAGGGATTAAGAATATTAACGAGCGTTACGGCGTTAAAATGCCAATTACCGATGCCGTTTACAATATCCTTTACGAGCGTATATCGCCAGCTATTGAGTTTAAACTGCTAACAGAAAAGCTTAAGTAAAGATAAGCTACTGATAACCTGAAAAAGCACAATCCATTGCACCTTGCTTTTTCAGAGCCAGTATAAAGTCTAACATCTTGTTTCCACACAACATTAATCCCATGAAAATAAACCTAGAGAACATCTTTGAATTTGTTCCAAAGAAACAGGTTTACGCCCTACGTGAGGAGCTAAACCGCAATCAGCAGCTGCTACACGAGAAATCAGGAAAGGGGAACGATTTTCTGGGGTGGCTAAACCTTCCTAGCAGCATAACCGATAGCGAGCTATCGCAAATAGAGAGCGTGGCCAGCGACCTACGGTCAAAAAGTGACGTAGTGGTTATAGTGGGCATTGGAGGCTCCTACCTTGGTGCCAAAGCGGTAATTGAAGCGCTTAGCCACAGCTTTGCTAGCATGATACCCCACAGCGGCAACCCAACGGTTGTTTTTGCTGGACAAAACATATCGGAAGATTACCACAGCGAGCTCCTTGAAATGCTTGATAAGGTGCGCTACTCGGTTGTAGTTATATCAAAATCGGGAACCACAACCGAACCAGCCCTTGGGTTCCGCTTGCTACGTAACCATCTTGAGGCAAAGGTTGGCAAAGCCGAAGCGGCAAGCCGCATTGTTGCCATTACCGATGAAAGCAAGGGCGCATTGCGCAAGCTAGCCAATCAGGAAGGCTACAGAACCTTTGTTATTCCCGATGATGTTGGGGGACGATACTCTGTGCTTACCCCTGTAGGCTTACTACCCGTTGCCATTGCTGGCTTTAGCATACGTGAGCTTGTTAAGGGCGCTGCTGATGCCGAGCAGCAAACCGCGCCTAGTGTTAAGTTTGAGGAGAACCCAGCATGCCTTTACGCTGCGGCTCGCAACGCTCTTTACGAGAAAAAAAAGGTGGTTGAGATAATGGTTAACTACAACCCCAAGCTACACTTCCTAGCCGAGTGGTGGAAACAGCTATACGGCGAGAGTGAGGGCAAGGAGCAAAAGGGCATTTTCCCTGCTAGTGTAGATTTTACATCGGATCTACACTCCCTTGGACAGTACATACAGGAAGGGGAACGCATGATTTTTGAAACGGTGCTAACCATAGCCGAACCAAAAACCAAGCTAAACATACCTAATGATCCTGAGAACCTAGACCAGCTTAACTTTATTTCTGGCAAAAGGCTATCGGAGGTTAACCGCATGGCCGAACTAGGCACCATTTTGGCTCATATTGATGGCGGTGTGCCCAATATCGTTATAGAAATTCCACGCCTCGATGCCTACTGGGTGGGATACCTACTGTACTTCTTTGAGAAGGCCTGTGCGCTTAGCGGCTATACTCTTGGCGTTAATCCGTTTGACCAGCCAGGCGTAGAAGCCTACAAAAAGAACATGTTTGCGCTACTTGGCAAGCCGGGCTTTGAGGTACAAGGAGAGCAGCTACGTAAACGACTTGAGTAACATTACACATTATACTGAGAGGAGCCCCTACAAGGCTCCTTTTTTTGTATTATTGTATAAAAACAGAGAGCATTGACCTTCGATTTTGCCGATATAATAAATAGCATATCAGTATTCCAGCTAGCCACCTTTACCCTTTACCTATGGATTAAGGCTTGGAATCCCTTTTACAACAAAGTGCTAATTGCGTTTTTTGTATCGCAGGCACTAGGCATTTTAGCCTGGATGCTAAGCAAGTACGCCCCGCATATAACGGCAACCGAACTCCTTATCACGGCAGATCTACTCTGGGCTCCAACCCTTTACCTATACGCCGATGCGCTAACAAAAAAAAGAAAAAGCCCATTCCTATTTGCCATTCCACATACGCTTCCGTTCCTGCTACTACTCCCCTACACCATTCTATCTGGGCTAATATTGCTACCCAAAGTACCCATAGGAATTATTGTAAACCTTCAGGTAATACTATACTCGGCAGCAGGAGTTGTAACACTTATTAGGTACAGCCAAATGGTAAGGCAGAACTACTCCGACGATCAGAACCGCATTCGCATATGGGTTACAGTAGTGCTGCTGGGGTATATCGTAGCGTGCTTTTTGCCCGTTGCGGCTGTAAGCTTAGGGGTAAACCCGTTAACCCAAAAGCTAGCAATAGAAACCATTGCTTTTGCGCCATTCCTAATTTTTTTCAACATCCTATTCTACAGCGCAATAGCCAACCCAGTGGTTATACATGCAGCGCCAGACAATACAAGGTACCAAGGCTCTGCACTTAGCGCAGCACAAGCCAAGGAGTACGCACAAACCCTATCGGAGCTAATGGAAAAGAACCAGTACTTTCTGGAACCAGAGCTGTCGCTTGGGAAACTTTCGGTAGAAACAGGGATATCAGGTAAGTACCTTTCGCAAATCATTAATCAGCAGCTACAAAAATCGTTTTACGATTACGTAAACGGGCTGCGGATCCAGCATGCGTGCCTCCTCTTATCAACCCAAGAAAGCAAAACCATTCAGGAAATAATGTACCAATCGGGCTTTAATTCAAAAACCGCATTTAACACCGCATTCAAAAAACACAAGGGGATAACGCCCTCCCTGTTCAAGAATAAAATGAGAGAAAAGGGTTCCGATTCATGAATCGGAACGCAAAAGTAGCTTAAGCACACTTACTTCGTAACTGTAGAAGCGCGGGGGTAACTCCGCCTAGTATTTACATCGTGAACCACTAATTGAAACGAAGTATGAAACGGCTAGCAACACTTATTGCATTAGTAACACTAAGCTCAACCTCCCTTTTTGCACAATTGGCACCAGCAGAGCTATGGACAACAAGACTTAACGGAGCTGTATTTGCCACACCCGCAGCAACAAACGACACCCTTATTGTAGGGACCGAAAGCGGATTTCTTTACTGGATAAACACAAGCACAGGACAGGTTTTGCATGAGGTAAAGCTTCCAAGTTCAATACGCTCTACTGCCGTAATATACAATAACAAAGTATATGTGGAGAGCATGCAGTCGCTTTACTGCTTTAGCCTAAGCTCTGCCAAGGAGGCTTTCGCCATTAAATCGGCCTGCACCACTTGCAAAGACCTTACCGACCCTTGGGACTACTTTCATAGCGCGCCCATTGCCCATAACGGAGCAATATACTTTGTGAGCAGCAAAGGGCAGATAAGCCAAGTTGAAGCAGAAACGGGGAATTTGCTTAAAACCATATCAACACAAGAAAAAGCAGAGATTAGAAGCGGACTTACCTTTAGCAACGAAACGTTGTACTTTGGCGACAATAACGGAGTAGTTTATGGATACAACACAACCACCGAAAAGTTTGACTTCACCATTAAAACGCTAACAGAGCGCCCCTACCCCACATTTGGCTTTATTACGGGAGCTCCATTGGTGCATAGCGAACTACTGTTTGTAGGCTCACGGCACAATACGTTTAAAGCATACAATGCAAGAACACAAGCAGAGGTATGGTCGCAAACCGATAAAACGGGATCGTGGTGGCCAACCGCCCCAGTAGTTTCTGGAAAGAATGTAATAATAGGAGGATCGGACAACTTTATGCTGTCGGCATTCAACCTAACGAGTGGAGCGCAGGCATGGAGCGTAACTGCCGACTACAACATCTTTTGTACCCCCCTTGTACTTCCGGATGCCATTGTGTTTGGTACAGGCGACTCCTATTTAAACAGGAGTGGAAACGGATCGGTTTACGCCGTTAATTCTAGCAACGGAACGCTTTTGGCTAAGTACAAACCTGAGGGAAACGTTTTTTCCTCGCCCATAGAAATTGGGGAAAGCATTATAATTTGCACTACAACAGGCAAGGTAATTGCGCTTAACAAGAAGGCACTGCTATCGAATACAAGGGCCGACATTACCATTACAGGCGACTCAACCCTAACCTTTTTGGCAAAAAGCAGCGGTATTGGGGAGCTAGAGCTAATGCTAACCAATAGCGGGAGCCAACCCGCAGAGCTCACCTACAGCTACAAATTAGCCAACGGGTTCCCTGAATCGGCAGTAAAGATTGCTAAGGATAGGGATCAAACGTACGGAAATGGCACGCACTCCATTTATCTACAAGTAAATGCAAACCTACTTGAGAGGGGTGCTTACACAAACGAGCTGCTTGTAAAGATATCGATGGGAAACAGAGATACAGTAGCAGTAATGCCATTTAGGGTAACCGTTGAGAGTACGGAATTTGTAAAATCATCGGCAGTAACGGTAAATAGCATTGAGCTTAACGAGTACGATTACAACGTTAAGCTACACCTAACCGTTAACGAGCAAAGCAAACTTATTGGGAAGCTAGTTTCCGCAGCCAACAAAAGTTTAACTGGAATACTTCTCCAGACAAACATTGGCTGGGGCATTTACCGGATTCAAAAGGATATTATCCCCATAGACCTAAAATACATAGCCGAGGGCAAGTACATTCTGGTTATTGACATCAATGGAGCACAGCAAGAGTATCCCTTTACCGCAAGGCCATAAGTAGTAGAAGCCACCCCTAGAATAAAAGCGGATTCCCCATAAGGAATTCGCTTTTACGTTTGGAGCTCCCCAAAACCACAATTAGCCAGCCACCAGCCACCATTGCATAAATGCTATATATCAGAACAATAAAACGGAGACAAGCCAATAAAAGCATAAGCCTTTGACTGAGTTTTTGCTAAAATGGAAAGAAATCCTCATTTTTACTGCTACCAAACGGCTTGTTGCGGTTTGTTTATGGGCTCAACAGAATAGGTAGAATACCCCTAAATGTATTAAAAGGAGATAGCAGCGTACAGTTAAAGCAAAGGCGTAACCACTAATTACCAGATGGTTGCACCCTAAGCAAAACAAATTACCCCATAACCCTACAGCAACAACCCCAATCCCCCTGAGTATGAAAAGAGCTAAAGCCCAATACGCAAAGCTAATCCTAACCACCCTTTCACTACTCCTTTTTAGCGTATCAGTAAAAGCAGAGTCTGTATCGAAACGACTAAAAGAGCTAACCACTGGTATTGACTCCGTTACGCTTGTTGAGCAAATGGGGCAGCCCACCTACAAAGACGTGGTTACCCGTTGGTTTTACAGCGCGGATCAAGTTGTAATTATCAACGGAAAAATAACCGATATTAGGCTGAGCA
This sequence comes from Bacteroidales bacterium, assembly GCA_016931855.1. Taxonomy (GTDB): domain Bacteria; phylum Bacteroidota; class Bacteroidia; order Bacteroidales; family Tenuifilaceae; genus UBA5206. The sequence continues at coordinate 14,391 of JAFGDZ010000019.1, read as the reverse complement.
ATCGCAGCCACAACATAAATATCCGCATTAAACGCGATAAAACAAGAAAGAGCGAAGTGGTGGCACCCATATCCTACCTAAGAATTGGAATGGATACCAATGAGGCTCTCCAACTTGCAGGATCACCCTCTGCCGAGATTACAGGAAGCGACTGGTACTACACCAAGCGCCACCGGGTTGAGCTAAACCAAGGTAAGGTTGATAAGATTGATTTGCACCTACGCGCAAGCCTTGACACACTAGACTGGATTAGGCTAAACTTCACGTCTGGCGGATTGCTATTCATGAATATCACCCTTGCATTTATAATGTTTGGCGTTGCGCTTGAGATAAAGTTTGAAAGCTTTAAAAACTTAGCAAAGAACCCCAAACCTGTACTTGTGGGGGCTATATCGCAATTTATAGCGCTACCTGCCCTTACCTTTTTGCTGGTGCTACTTATTAAGCCCTCGCCAAGCGTTGCAATGGGAATGATACTTGTTGCCGCCTGCCCAGGGGGTAATATATCCAACTTTGTATCATCGCTGGCAAAGGGAAATGTAGCGCTATCGGTTAGCTTAACAGCAGTTGCAACCCTATCGGCCATATTCCTTACCCCATTCAACTTTGCGTTTTGGGGAAGCCTTTACTCAGAAGCATCGGATTTGGTAATCCCCTTTAACATAGATGCCTGGGAGATGATAAAAACCGTTTTTATCCTGCTAGGCATTCCAATAATTGCTGGATTGTGGTTTGCGCGGAAGTTCCCTGTAACCACCGAAAAAGTTAAAAAGCCAATGAAATGGCTTTCTATCCTTTTCTTTTTTGGCTTTGTGGTAGCAGCACTTGCATCCAACTTTAGCTACTTTCTTAAGTTTATACACCTAATACTCCTAATTGTACTTGCCCACAATGCCCTAGCCTTACTAACAGGCTTTAGCATTGCCTCGCTATTTAAGCTACCAAGAGCCGATCGCAGGACCATTACCATTGAAACGGGCATACAAAATTCAGGGCTTGGACTTGTTCTTATTTTCAACCCTAACCTATTCAACGGATTAGGCGGAATGGCCTTTATAGCAGCATGGTGGGGCATTTGGCATATCCTTTCGGGGATGAGCCTAGCAACGCTTTGGGCACGTAAACCGCTCAACGATTAAAAACTAAATCAGAAATCAACGCCTTTTCACATGCCAACTCGCAGAGAAGATATTGAGAAGTGGTCCATGGGATACCACTTGCTAAAAATGTACGGAAGCTCTCTTTTCCACACCTACTTCCCCAAAGAGGTTGTAGGAATTGAAAAAATAGACTTTAACGATATCCTAATATTTGCCCCCAACCATCAGAATGCGCTAATTGACGCGCTTGCCGTTCTTTACACAAAAAACTGGCAACCCGTATTCCTTGCCCGAGCTGATATTTTTAAGAAGCCGCTGCTTGATAAGTTCCTTACATTCCTTAAAATAATGCCCGTATATCGCATTCGCGACGGGTACAGCAACCTACAGCTAAACGATGCCATTTTTCAGAAAACGCTTGATATTCTAAAGAATAAAAACTGCCTAGTAATTCTACCCGAAGGAAACCACGATGGGCATCGGAGGCTTCGCCAGCTAAAAAAGGGGATTGCCCGCATCGCATTCCAAGCCGAAGAGGCCACAGGGAACACCATGAACATCAAGATTGTTCCCGTTGGGCTTGAATACTCGCACTACTCCAAGTTTAGCAGTCCAATGCTAATTAGGTTTGGCGAGCCTATAAGCGTATCCAAGTACTACCAGCGCTACAAAGAGAATCCCGCAGTAGCAAACAACGAGCTTATGGAGGAACTTGCTACGCGGATGAAAGAGCAAATGATTCACATTGAGAGCGAGGAGCACTACAACAGCTACGAAGCTATTAGAACTGGATTTGCCCGCTCAATGGTAGAAAAAAAGGGTATCCGGAATAGCCTAAACAACCAATTTTTAGCCGCCAAAGCTTTAATTGCAGCCCTTAACACCCTACAGCAAACCAATACCACTCACTTTAACAAAGTTATTAATGCAGCCAACGGCTACAGCTTAAGCCTTAATCATTATGGCATTACGCAGGGACTATTGGCCAACAACAGGATAAGAACCGCCAGTTTAGCACTAAGAATTCCCGCATTGGCTGCCACCCTTTCCATTTTTACTTACGGATTTTTAAACAACGCCCTTCCCATTGCCACGGTAGCAGCCATATCATCAAAAATAAAAGATCCACAGTTTGTAAGCTCCGTTAGGTACGCCATTGGACTTTTTGCCTTCCCAATATTCCATGCCATACAAGCACTAGTTTTCTGGAGTATCACCGGAAACGGAATATGGACTTTAGGCTATTTAGCTAGCATGCCAGTATCGGCCATGCTAATGCATGCATGGCGCAAACAGGCCCTTAGCGCGTGGAACGACATTAAGCTAACAAGCCTTAGGCTAACAAAACCTAAGGCCTATAGGGAAATTAGGAGTAGCTGGGAAGTACTAAATCGGTTTACAAGCGAGATTGAATGGTAGAGCCTCCCGCGTTACGGTTGGCGGTAAGCCTTACCCTCAACCGTAACCGATGGCTGAACGCCATAGCCCCTATAATGCTCTTTGCGGGTTATTAGTATAATCTCGCCCTTTAGCATGGCCGTTTTCTTCTTTGCAATAACAATGGCGCTTGCCTCAAGGGTTCGGGGCATTTTTATGTGAGTACGCGATGTGGCCTCAACCGACACCGACACGTCGCCAAGCTCAATTAGCCCTTCAATATTTGAGGGGTTACTTGTTACCACAATCTCTCGCCAATTGTTGTAATCGGGAATTTTAAGGGGCTTACTGGAGATGATATCTGTTTTTCCGCTACGGTACTTTATGCTGTAAACCTCACGTCGGTCTATCTTCATGGTTTCCATCAAACCGGGATCTGAATAGATAATATACTTAGGGGTAACCTGTCGCACTTCAACCTCCATTTCCTCGCCTTGGAGCAAGGTTAGCACATCATATATTGAATCCTCAAACTTTGACTCCACAGGAATATTAGTAGGCTTAGCTTCAAGAACGTGATTAATAGTATCGGGCAATGTACTGGGCTTTAGCAGCAACTCCTTTACGTTAGCCTTTAACGAGTCTGGTTTTACCACATTAAGCGTATCCCCTTTCTCAATGGCAACGGCAACTCTCACAGTATCGGTAGCAGTAGCTGTAGAATCGGGCAAAACAATTACCGTAGAATCGGGTTTTGCTAATACAACACGTGTGGTATCGGGAGCTAATTGTTGCCCAAACACCACATTAACCACAAAAAGCAACATCCCAAAAGAAAGAACTAACCTCATTTTATAAGTATTTTTTACGATTTTGATTCACACCCAACTCCCATAGCAAAGTGTAAGCCAAATTTTCAACGGTGAAAAAATCTGTATTGGGCACAAAATTATCAATTCTATCAGAACCAGAGTAAGCCCCTGTCAAAAGAGAACAAAAAAGTAAGGCTATGCCACCCCCCATAAAGAGAGTTACCCCCAACGCACAAGACCAATTAGGGTTACTAACCGCCACATTTTAACACACGTTTAAATTTTTTAACACATGTAATTTGACTAAAACACAAACAAAACGATGGTTTATAATGTATAACAGATAGTTTTGCATAGGCAAACGTTCCAAAACACTCAAAGCACTAGATGAACTCCAGAAACACCATCAATTCATTAAAGTCGTACCGACTTTTGAATATCCATCTTCGCCGTACCGGTTTTTACACATTTCTCACCAAAAGCTTTATTAAACTAGTTGCTGTAATAGGATTACTGGTTGCTGCATTGCTGTTTATCCAACAGCACTTTGGCGATATTGAAATGCTCATAACACAGGGACTTACAGGCGCTAGTCCAGTTGCCGTAATTGCCGTTTTCTTTGCTTCAGAGTCTTTACTAGGCCTTATTCCTCCCGATCTTTTTATACTATGGGGACAAACGTTAGCCAACCCCAAGCTAATGGTTCTTTTACTTGCTGTGATATCGTACATTGGGGGCATTGCTTCGTACTTTATTGGGAAGTACATAGCCTCGCACGGCAAAATGAAGAAAATACTAGCCGAACGCTACCCTAACTTCCAGAAACGCATAACCCAATGGGGTGGACTGCTTATTCTAGTTGCAGCACTTTTCCCGATTCCCTACTCGGCAGCCTGTATGGTAACAGGTGCTGCAAAGTTCTCCTTTAAGGCGTTCCTATTCTGGGGACTTGCCCGCATTCCGCGCTTCTTCCTTTACCTATCGGTAATTAACTTTGTGTTGTAGGAGTAATTGGCAAACCAAATAAAAATCCCTGCAAACAAAAGTTTGCAGGGATTTTTATTATCAACTCAAACAACTTAAATTTCTTTATACTCAATAACGGTTCTGTCATTCTCTACAATAAACTCTGAAGGGTAATTGCTCTGATTATACTTATATGAGTACGATGCAGAATAATCATCATCACGATATGGTGTTTCCTTATACTCCTCTGTCAATATGTTATTTACACACGAAATGTCATTTACATACGAAGCATATATTTTAGGAAGACCACAATACTTGTAGATAGAATTCTTCTCATCATAAGTATAAAAAAGCTCTGCAAATCTATCTGCATAAGGTACTCCTTCATCATTGTAGTCAATCAATTTCACATACTCAATGTGTCCTTTGCCATCCAACTTGTACTCAGCACTCCTATCTATAATCCCATCCCCAGTATCGTCATCTAAAGATTTTACAAGGACTCCTTTTTCATCATACTCAAACACGACAAAACCCACATCCTTATTATTCTCGTTATATGAATTAACCCGAATCAAGTTGTTATTATCATCATAAAACAGAGAATCGATTCCTGGTTTGTGCTCCCTGTTATAGGGATACACTTTCTTTACTCGTCCTTGAGAATCGTATTCGAAACGCTTAACTACACCATAAGAATATTCCATTTTAGTTAACCTATTTAAATCATCATATTCATAATTGACGGTATGATCAACTACAGTTCCTTCGTATATCGTTTCTTTAACTGGAACCAACTTTTTTTCAACAGGGGTTGGTTCTGTTTTATCGTCCTTATCGCAAGAAACAAAAGAAATACCCAATAGAAATGGGATAACAGAAAGCATTAAGATTTTTCGCATAATAGTATTTTGATTGTTTATACAAACTTAAACAACACAAGCCATAAATAAAGCAACCTACAACTGTTTAACAACACCGCCAGTTCACTCATTCTAGATTCTAGATTCAATATACACTACAAAAAAGGGTAGCCGGCAAATGGCTACCCCTTAGGTTTGGGAAAACTAAACGTTGGTTATTTAAGTTTGTGATCGGCAACAAATTTTTCAAGAACACCCTTAAGATCGGGTAATCCAATCTCGGCCAAATCGTAGTAAACACGAGTGGTAGGTTTCTTTATATTGATAATACGGTTAAGATCTATTGGAGTACCAATAATAACGGTATCGCAATCGGTGTTATTAATTGTAGTTTCAAGATCCTTTAGCTGCTGCTCACCATACCCCATTGCGGGTAAAATATTCCCAATGTTTGGATACGTGGCATAAGTCTCCTTAAGTTTACCAACAAGGTACGGACGGGCATCAATTTCCTGCGAGGCACCAAACTTACGAGCGGCAATGGTACCAGCACCAATCTTCATCTCGCCATGGGTAAGAGTTGGGCCATCCTCAACAATTAAGCAGCGCTTACCATTAATTAGCTCTGGATTATCAACCTTAATGGGAGACGCACCATCAACAACAATTGCCTTAGGGTTGCAAGCACGAATATTGTCGCGAACAATTTGAATCCCCTCAGGAGATGCGGAGTCCATTTTATTGATAACCACAACATCGGCCAAGCGAAGGTTAACCTCACCAGGATAGTAGCTAACCTCATTACCTGCGCGGTGAGGGTCGGCAACGGTTATGGTTAAATCGGGCTTATAGAAAGCAAAGTCGTTGTTACCCCCGTCCCAAAGAATAACATCACAGCCGCTAGGATCCTTTTCCGCCTCGCGCAGAATAGCCTCATAGTCAACACCAGCATAAATAACGTTTCCGCGAACTACGTGTGGCTCATACTCTTCCATCTCCTCAACGGTACACTTATGCTTCTTTAAATCCTCAACAGTGGCAAAGCGCTGAACTTTTTGCGCAACCAAATCGCCATAAGGCATTGGGTGACGCACAGCAACAACCTTTAAACCCTGAGCCATTAGGTAATCAACAACTTTACGCGAGGTTTGGGACTTTCCGCAACCAGTACGAGTAGCAACAACGGCAATAACAGGCTTAGTGCTCTTTACCATGGTCTCGTTAGGGCCAATAAGCATAAAGTTTGCACCAGCAGCATTAACTATTGAGCTAAGGTGCATTACATGAGCATAGCGAACATCGCTATATGAGAACACGCAGTCGTGAACGTTCTTCTCCTTTATTAAAGCAGGGAGTTCCTCTTCTGCAAAAATGGGAATACCCAATGGGTATAGCTTACCAGCAAGTTCAGCAGGATATTTTCTTCCATCAATATCGGGAATCTGGGCTGCTGTGAACGCTACTACATTATACTCCTCCTTGTTACGGAAGAACGTGTTGAAGTTGTGGAAATCCCTTCCGGCAGCTCCAATAATAATTACATTACGTTTCATAGATCAATAAAAGGGTTAATTGGTTATAATTTATTAGTTAAAAGGTTATACAAAAATAAAAGTTTAAGCCAGCCGTGAAAGTCTATACAAATATTTCTGTAGCTACCAATAGCTAAAACATTTTTTACAACATCACAAAAAACTGTAGTACAAGATTTTCAGACAGTAACAATTAATACATGTTAAGAAACATGCTTAATTAAACACAAAACCCATTCTGTGCCAAAAATTTAGTACACATTGGCTAAAAACAAACAAAACAAGTTAAACCTATAGTATAATGGGCAAAAAAGCATACGCCCAAGCCCGCACCCTTACTGCAATACCCACAAAACAGGAAGAGACAAATTGACGAAACACGCTTGGTATAGCACGCTTAGCAAAGCGTGTTTTACTACATTTGCAGCCAAATATTGCACGCGGTTAAACTAAACCAGATGGAAGCAATCATAGTTTGACTAATAATTTAGGTTAACATGAACCCAGCAAGGAAGCACAAGAGCAATGGAACGCGAGTTGCCTCAAGCAAAGCCATATTGCTACTCCAACGAATTGGAGGATGCGTTAAAGATGCCATAGCACCAGCCACAAAAACGGCAATCTGGCTACTTAAAATAACCATCCCAATATCGCTTGCAGTTACACTACTTCAGCACTTTGGCGTTCTAAACGTTGTGTCGGAGTGGTTATCGCCCGCATTTGGGGTAATCGGATTACGCGGCGAGGCAGCGCTAGTTTACCTTACCGCAGCCTTCCTTAACATATACTCTGCCATAGCAGTAATATCGTCGCTCCCACTCAACATGCGGGAAATAACCATACTTGCCGTTATGTGCCTTATAGCCCACAACCTAATTGTGGAAACAACGGTTCAAAAGCGTACGGGATCAAAAGCATGGCACATAGTGCTACTTAGGGTGGGAATGTCCATTGTTGCAGCCGCTGGCCTAAACCTACTGCTCCCAGGCGACTTAGGCGCAGGCCTAGGCTCCAAAGCCTTAATGCACGGCGCACCATTACAGGATGTACTGGCATCGTGGGGATTATCGGCACTGTACCTCTGCCTAAAAATCATTACGTTGGTTACACTGCTAATGATTCTACAGCGAATACTAAAGGAGTTTGGAATAATACAGATACTATCCAACATATTTAAGCCGCTACTCAAAATAATGGGGCTTCCTGAGTCAACCTCGTTCCTATGGATTGTGGCCAACACCTTAGGCCTTGCGTATGGCTCTGCCGTTATGGTAGAGGAGGTTGAGGCAGGTAAACTATCGCGCAGCGATGCAGACCTACTAAACTTCCACATTGCCATTTCGCACTCAAACCTTGAGGACTTGCTACTATTTGCAGCCATTGGCGTATCCATTTGGTGGATGCTAATACCTAGGATACTTATTGCCATTGCCGCTGTTTGGGGACGAAGATTTGCCGTAGCAGGAAATTAGGCAGCAAAGCCCCACAGTCAATTAAGACCATCACTTTGATTAAATTGTTTTTTTGGGTTACTTTTACTCTTCAATAAAGATTTACTCAAATGAAGCAATACCTTGATTTACTTGACCATATAATCGCCACCGGGGTAAAAAAACAGGACAGAACGGGAACAGGAACCCTAAGCGTATTTGGGCACCAGATGCGGTTTAACCTTGCGGAGGGTTTTCCCCTTTTAACTACAAAAAAGCTCCACTTAAAGTCGATAATACATGAGCTACTGTGGTTTCTTAATGGCGAAACCAACATAAAAAGCCTTAACGAGAATGGAGTAACCATATGGAACGAATGGGCTGATGCACAAGGCGAGCTGGGCCCTATTTACGGCTACCAATGGCGCAACTGGCCTACCGCAAGCGGAGAACACGTTGACCAAATAAGCCAGATTATTGAATCGATAACTCGCACACCCGACTCCCGTAGGCACCTTGTATGCGCATGGAACGTTGGGCAAATAGAGCAAATGGCGCTCCCCCCTTGCCATGTTCTTTTTCAGTTTTATGTTGCCAATGGAAAGCTATCGTGCCAGCTATACCAGCGCAGCGCCGATGTATTTTTAGGCGTGCCATTCAACATTGCCAGCTACGCGCTGCTAACCATGATGATTGCACAGGTAACGGACTTACAACCAGGCGAATTTATTCATACACTTGGCGACACACACATCTACCTAAACCACATAGAGCAGGTTAAGCTGCAGCTAACCCGTGAGCCAAGAGCACTGCCCAAAATGGGTATTAACCCAGAAGTAAAATCAATTTTCGATTTCAAGTATGAGGATTTTTCGCTTCAGGATTACAATCCTCATCCCCACATAAAAGGGGCAATAGCAATTTAACATAACGCTGTTGTACTAACTAAAACACAGAGTCCCTTAAACCTGTAGCATGAAAACCTACGCAATAATAGTTGCTTCAATATTTGTTTGCACTTGGCTTTGGAGCTGGGCATTACTATTCAAAAACCGGAGAAAACGACCATACTTTAGCAACCAGCTACTGGAGCTAGTTCTTATTCTAGTAATGGGGCCAATATTTTACATGGTTTTTAGGAGCAACATTGAACCCAAGCGTAAGAGAGAGTTCATGCAGGATAAAACGTTTAACCGCTAATCAACCTAAATAGAAATGACCATATCAATTATAGTTGCTGTTGCCAACAATAACGCCATTGGACTTAACAACCAGTTACTATGGCACATATCCGAAGATCTAAAGCGTTTTAAGAGCCTAACCAGCGGCCACCACATTATTATGGGGCGCAAAACATACGAGAGTATTGGCAAACCACTACCCAACAGAACCAATATTGTAATAAGCCGCAACCCAGATTTTAAACCCGAAGGGTGCATTGTTGTATGCTCGTTAGACGAGGCTCTTGTTATTGCTCGTAATGAGCAGGAGGTTTTTATTATTGGAGGTGGCGAAATATACAAGCAAGCCCTTCCCTTGACCGATAGGATTTACTTAACGCGTGTTCATGGCAGCTTCCCAGCCGATACGTTTTTCCCTGAGCTAGACCTAATGGAATGGGATGTAGAGAGCATACAAAAAGGAAAGCCCGCCGAATCCGACGAGCTTCACTACACTTTTGCTAACTACACCAAAAGACGCTAAGCGGCTTTTAGGCGTTTTAAGTTTATCTTTTCCAGTTTTTGCTGAGCGTACTCAAGGGAGATGGTCATGCTTTCGGTTTTCTGTGAGGGAAGATCAAACATGGCATCCATCATTATTGCCTCGCATATTGAACGTAAGCCACGAGCACCCAGTTTAAACTCAACCGCTTTATCAACAATATACTCTAGGGCCTCCGTATCAAACTCTATAGTAATGCCATCGTACTTAAACAGCTTCTTATACTGCTTAATAATGGCATTTTTGGGCTCGGTAAGAATGCTTCGCAGAGTATCCCTATCAAGTGGGTTTAAGTAGGTAACTACAGGTAAACGCCCAATTATTTCTGGGATTAATCCAAATGAGCGCAAATCCTGCGGAGCAATGTACTGTAGCAGGTTATGCTTATCCACATTCTCCCTATCCTGACTTGCGCCGTAGCCTACAACCTGAGAGTTTAGCCGCTGAGCAATTTTACGGTCGATACCATCAAAGGCTCCACCGCAAACAAACAGGATGTTTTTGGTATCAACCTGAATCATCTTTTGCTCCGGATGCTTACGTCCTCCTTGTGGTGGAACGTTCACTATTGAGCCTTCAAGGAGCTTTAGCAGCCCTTGTTGAACACCTTCGCCAGACACATCGCGAGTGATAGATGGGTTATCGCCCTTACGAGCAATCTTGTCTATCTCATCAATAAAAACAATGCCTTTCTCGGCGGCTTCAACGTTATAGTCGGCTACTTGCAACAAACGGGAAAGAATGCTCTCCACATCCTCGCCAACATAGCCAGCCTCGGTTAGGACGGTTGCATCAACAATGGTAAAGGGAACATGCAGCATTTTGGCAATTGTACGAGCCAAAAGGGTTTTTCCTGTACCCGTTTCACCAACAAGTAGGATATTACTCTTTTCTATCTCAACGTCATCGCCATGATCGGACTGAAGCAAACGCTTATAGTGGTTGTACACGGCAACAGAAAGGAACTTTTTAGCCTCATCCTGACCAATTACGTACTGGTCAAGGAACTTCTTTATCTCAGTTGGCTTAAGCAGTTTTCCTTTATTGAGCTTAAACTCGCCCTTCTTCTTTAGCTCCTCGCGAACAATTAGGTTTGCCTGCTCGGCACACATATCGCAAATAAAACCAGTTACACCAGCAATAAGAAGATTTACCTCTTTTCGCTCGCGTCCGCAAAATGAACATTTATCGGTATTTCGCATCGTAAAATATTATCTTTCAAAAAACTATTGCCCTGCAAAGTTACAACTTTTTAGGTTGAGGTTTACACATTTGTGTAAACCTGTTTGTCGCAACTGGTAATATTACAAAAAATTAGGGCATCTGGAAACACCAAATGCCCTTAAACGCATAACCATTTACTAACTACGCCTTGCTTGCCGGCTGAAAAGCGCCATAACCACACATGCGTAAACACCTACCGCACTTTGTGCATAGCGACTCATCTATTTCGGGAGCGCTATAGTAATCCTTTTGGGTTATTGCACCCGCTGGACAATACATAACCACTGGGCAAGGATGGTTCTTTGGGCAACGGCTCTCGTTTACTTCAATGCTATTCATGTTACTATCGATTTATTAATTTTATGGAGATCAATCAACTACTGGCATAAGCAACTACATATATGCGCTAAAATCTGGCACAAATATAACTATTATATTTATTTATCTACATATCTACATTGTACATAACAAAAAAAGGGAATGGAAACTCCACCCCCTGTATGCTAAAGAAGAGACCGGTTATTTACTGCGACGCAAAACCTCATCAATCATACCATACGACTTTGCCTCTTCGGCGGTCATCCAGTAATCGCGATCGGCGTCTTTAAAAACCTTCTCCATGTCATTTCCAGAGTGCTCTGCAATAATCTCGTAAAGCTCGGTTCTAAGTTTTAGAATCTCGCGAGTGGTAATCTCTATATCGGAAGCCTGTCCCTCTGCTCCTCCCATTGGCTGGTGTATCATCACCCTAGAGTGAGGTAGCGCGGTACGCTTCCCCTTTGCGCCAGCAGTAAGAAGCACGGCACCCATAGATGCGGCAATTCCGGTACATATTGTGGCAACATCGGGGCTAATAAACTGCATTGTATCGTAAATGCCTAACCCTGCATACACTGAGCCGCCTGGGGTGTTAAAGTAAATTTGAATATCCTTCCCAGCATCGGTTGACTCAAGAAAAAGTAGCTGTGCCTGAATGATATTGGCAACGTCATCGTTAATTGGCACACCTAAGAATATTATTCTATCCATCATTAGGCGGGAAAAAACATCCATGGTGGCAATGTTAAGCTGGCGCTCCTCAATAATGGTTGGGTTAATGTAGCTGTTATGCATCGACTTAAAGCGGTGCATTGTTAGGCTACTTACACCGCGCTGTAAACGCGCATATTTTTCAAATTCGTTTTTACTCTTCATATGATATACTGTTTTAACTTCAAGTTGACTAAAATAACAATTCCAAAACAATGTTAGACAAACAAAGTTAATGGAAAGTGGCAATTAGAAAAACTTTATGTGGCCGAGAATCCTAAATAACCTGTCCTAAAAGCAGAATTCCCAAGGAGAGTCAAGGCTTTTATCCCCCCTGCGGAGCAGCGCATTTTGCCTACAGCCACAAAAGGAACACCACTAAAAAAGGGATACCACAACGGCATCCCTTTTCCATAATAACGTTTTATGCTACAAGGCATTAAACTCATCAGCAGAAATCTCTTTCTCGTCAAGTTTAACAGCCTCTTTAATCCAAGCAACAACTTTATCTTCAAGAAGACGCTCCCTGATTTTGCGGCGCTCATCGTCCTTCTTAAGCATATCCTCGGCATAGCGAACAAGGTACTCCTCTGGAATTTCGCGAAGCCCATATGCCGCAAACTGATCACGTGCATAGGTTTTTGCAAACTCGGCTAGTTCAGCATCAGTAACAGCAAGTTCCTGCTCTTTGCTAACCTTATCGCGAATTAGCTGCCACTTAAGGTCTTTCTCGAACAATGGGAACTCCTCCTCTACCTGCTCGCGGGTTACTTTGCCTTCGTTTATAGCTAGCAACCAACGCATAAGGAACTCTTTAGGCAACTCAAACTTGGCTTTATCAACAAGCTTATCCTTTAGGTCAACAAGGAAACGGAAATCGCTTTCGCGCTGAAGATTTGCCTTAATCTCCTCTTCAACCCTTGCAATAAACTCCTTTTCTGAGGTTACATTACCTTCACCGTAAACCTTATCAAAAAGTTCCTGAGTTAGCTCACCCTTTTGGTAGGTCATGGTCTCAGTAACCGTTGCTTGGAACAACGGAGCAACAGAACCAAGGTTGGTTTTGTTTACACGAAGCAAGGCTGCTCTGTCGGTCTCATTAGGGAAAGCCTTAGTTACATCGATAACAAAAACGTCGCCAACTTTAGCGCCAACGAGTTTAGCCTTTTCGGCCTCATCGCCAACAAGTCCAATTCCAACAGATGCGCTATCAACATTGATACCGCCCTCGCGAGGCGACTCATCGCTGTTAAGCTCGGTTAGGGTAACCTTAAGAAGGTCGTTATCACCAGCAACCTCAACAGGCACATAGGTGCCGTGGCGACGCTGGTGGCTATCTAGGTAAAGCTCACGAATTTTATCGTCGATAGCAATGGTGTAGTAAGGAACCTTGTCGCGCTTAGAGAGCTTAAGTTCAAACTCTGGCATAAGCCCCATATCGAAAACGAATTCAAAATCTTCTTGGGTTTCCCAATCAATTTTTGGCTGGCTTTCGCTTGGCATTGGCTCACCAAGGATATTAAGCTTTTGCTCAAACAGATAGTTTGATATTGACTCAGACACAAGTTTGTTTACCTCTTCGGCAGTCATAGGTAAACGGTACAGTTTACTAATTAGCCCCTCTGGAGCCTTACCAGGCCTAAAGCCTTTAATTGCGGCCTTTTTACGGTAGTCCTTTAGCATTTGCTCAACCTTAGCCTGATAGTCGGCTTTCACAACCGAAACCTTCAGTAGCGCGTTGAGCCCATCAACGTTCTCGTGTAAAATATTCATTTGGCTAAAACATGTTAGTTATCAAACCCTATACAGCGTTCACCGCTGAGTTACACTCAACTTCAACCTAATTTATTGGAAATTAAGAGCGCAAAAGTAGAAAAATACCCAAACAGTAACAACCCCCTTGTAAAAATATTAAAAAGGCATAATTCGCAACACGCTGTTTTTATGCAGCTTAAAAAATATTTTAAAAAAAAGTGAAAAAAAAGTGTTAAAAACATGTCACGTTTTGCCACCTCATGGAATATGTAGGTGAAGACCCAAGAATTTTTAAACACTAAAAACTATAATTCCATGAAGACACTAACCAACTTTTTAACTGCAAACCAATCGGCAGAAGTTGTCCTAGACTTAAACCAGCTAAATGCGCTAAAGGGAGGGGACGGCGATGGAGGGTACATTATAGAGAAGGATCCGCCAATATACATCAAGGAATAACCATCGACTGGAAGCAAGCAAGCCAACCAACTAATTTAACGCCAACAACAAACAGGTATAACCCATGAAAACACTCAACAACTTTCTAACTGCAAACCAATCGGCAGAAGTAGTCCTAG
>JAFGDZ010000002.1 GCA_016931855.1 Bacteroidales bacterium | reverse complement strand
TTGTCAAATTCGTTGGATATCTGCGAGTTTAATGAATGTGTCAAAGTTTTGTCATGTACTTAGGATTTTTATATACTTATAACCAACCATACCATTTTCACCTCCAAGATTTATCAGGAATGGCCTCAGGTGCTCTCTAAAAACTCCAAAACCATAGCGTTGGCCCAAAACAATAAGATCGCTGCCTATTACAACTATAGTAAAAGTCCTAATGGTTGGCTCCGGATTAATTCTTGCTTTCCAGTTAGTCCTAAAGCCAGTTAATTCATAGCTTCCCTGAGTGGTTTCAACGGTAACTTTTCTAATCGAATTTTCATTCAGTATATTATGGCATCTCTTCAAGAATCTCTCTTGAATCTTGTAATTATAAAAGCTATAGGAATAGTACAATGGAAAAGCAAAAAGCACTATTATATGCGTAAACAGATTAAAAACAAAGAGGAGATTAAAGCGGATCTCAAAATCGATAAAACGAATCTGATCCCAGTTTACAGATAATTGTATTGCAGAAAACATTAATAATGCCGCATAGTAAAAAAACCAATAGGGCCTCCCCTTTTTATCGGACAAAATATACTTAAAGTAATTCATTGCTTTTTTTAAGTCTACAAAACAGGTAGTTGTATAATATGATTACATTTTATGTTTCAAACGAAACTATATGAATGCCTCTTTCTCCAAAGGCAAACCATACCAAATGTAACAGATTATTGCTATCCGTCAAAGTGTATTTATCCCTGTTTACAGAGGGCTGATTGGTACATGGATGTTTCTACAATTTGGAACTGCTGTTCCTAAGAAACCTCTCAACACCTATAACTTTAAGTTTCTACCTCAAAAGCCCCACCCCAAAAAGCAAACGGGAACTCCTTGCGTTGAAGTTCCCGTTTTAAGCACCTAGCAATGGCCAGATGCCCCCCAGTAATGCTACATTAAAAATGCAGCAGCTTTCCCAAAAATTGTGGCAAAGAGCTGGTCAACAGCTCCTGCAATGCTCTTTACACCAACAGGAAACGGATTCTCGTGGGTATAATCGTATGGGAAATCCATGGGGCTAACAGGCACTTCGCCATACCCCGATGGGTTAAGCGCTGCCATTACCCCAAAGGCTGGTATTACCTTGTCCTTAACTAACGGGATTGCCATAATGCGATCCCGCATTAGCTCAAAGGACTCCTCGCGGAACTTCCTATCGTTATTTAGGCTAACCATGCTTTTGAACGCGTAGGCAAGGGCATTCCCATGCGGGGCATCGCTACGTACCTGGCTCCAAAACGGCTCCTTACGGATACCCTCAAGGTAGTAGCGCCGTAGCATCCTAAAGGCGCCATCGTCCATTATCATTTTAGAAACGCCGTTCATTTGGTCAAACAGGGCGCCACCGCAAAACATAAAGAGTCTGCTGCTGGAGTATAGTCCCTTGATGTTTGCCAGAAAGAGTATCTGTGCTAAAAAGGAACCTATGGAGTACGAGAAAAAATCGACCTTAGCGTTGGCCTCAAAAAGAGGATGCTCACCGGAGCCAATTTGGCTCATCAGGTTATTTACATCCATTGCTGTTTGGTAGCCCGATTTAAAGAATCGGCCCGGGTCGTCGGCTAGGCGCTGGCTAAGTGCGGCATTGGCAAAGGTGGCCATGCTCTCCCCCATTGCCCTGCGGGATTGGAACAGTGACATCATCTCCCGTGGGTTACCCCACGATTGGGGCGAACGGTTAACGTGAAACGATATGGGGAACATTATTACCGGACGCTGTGTACGCTGGGCAAGCGTGTATGCCCACGGATGGTACTTTGCCCAGTTACGCTCATTTAGCCCATGCAGCAGCACAATGGCACTTGAGTACCGTGTTCGCGAACTGGGAACGTAAACGGGATACCTAAAGGTAGCATTCTCTTCAATGGTTCTATCGGCAGCACTCCTGCTCCATAGCTCCTGGCTAAGCAGGGCGGCATCGTCAAAAGCCGAGGCAAACGGATAGCTAACAATTCGCATGTCGGACAAAGGGAGCTGAACCTCCCCTTTATCTGCACTAAACTGCTCCTTTAACCACGAGTAAATTTGGGTATAATCCATTTGTGTTCAGATTATGATTATTTGGCCTTACCTTCCAGCAATCAACGTCGCTTATACAAAAGAACAGCCTAGTAACAAACATAGCAAATAAAAGGGTTTACCACTGGTATTATGGGGTATAAAGCAGCCATTTGTGGCAAAAAGCACAATAGAGGGGTAAGCAAAAGATGTTTGAATTACGATTTAAACTGCAAATGGAATCAAGCATCTGTTTTTCTAATCAAAAGAATAACTTTGTTGATATAAAACCAAACTGATGGCCGACTTCCAACATCGAATACCTAACTACCTTATAGAGAAGCGTAACATTATTAGGCTGGTTGTGTTTACCGCGCTATTTGCCTTACTCTTTATCAACTTCTATGCGCCATTTGGTGTAAAGTACTGGTTCGATGCCTCAAAGTGGCGCGTGCTTGCATACTCAAGTCTAATAATTCTAACTGGCGTTTTGGTTGTTGCCCTAAGCCGTTTGCTTATGTACCTTGCGTGCAGGCGTTTTTGGCTAAACTACTGGCACTACTTTTTATGGTTTTTTGTGGAGGTGCTTGCCATGGCATCATTCTATGCCATTTTCGAGAAGTTTATACTTCACGATCCCCGCGAGTTCTTTGATTTGCTCAAAGGTTCAGCCCAAAACACCGCGCTAGTGCTGCTGCTTCCCTACTCGGCGCTGTGGCTGTACTTTTCATGGAGAGAGAAAAAGGAGATGCTTGAGCTACTAGCGCAGGCGCAGCAACCCATTGAGCGTGGCAAGAACATGGTTTCATTCCACGACGAAAAGGGCGACCTACAGTTCTCGGTTAAAGCAGACGATTTGCTGTACCTAGAGTCGGCCGATAACTATGTAAAGATTTACTATATCAGCAGCAAATTGGCCCTATCGCACTTTACGCTACGCAGCACCCTAAAGCGCATTGAGGATACCTTTAAGGGAACGGAGCTGGTGCGCTGTCATCGCTCTTTTATTGTTAACTTTAGTAAGGTTAAAGTGATAAGAAAGGAGAAGGACTCTTTGCTACTGGAGCTAGATGCCACAGAGAGCGCTAACATACCAGTATCAAAAACCTATGCGCAGAACGTGCTTAAGAAGTTTTCGTCATTCTAACGCAATAATTCATCAACAAAACATAACTACGCGCACACAATTGCGTAGATTCCCAAGCAATACTTAACCATTTTTCGTCAAATTAGCTCAAATTTGTATAATCTAACCGAAATAAATAACACACAATGAAAAGGGGTATTATTATAGCTATTACACTAATTGCGGTGGTTGTTGCCGTTTACATTATGATGCGTCCTCGGCTTGCAGAAAAGGCCTACCTTGAGGGTAATACCCTAGCCGACTCATCGCAATTTGAACAGGCACTTGTGCAATACACCAAAGCCATTAACCTTAACGGCAAGGTGTCCGAATACTATAATGCCAGAGGTTTTGTTCAATCGGCACTAAACAAGGACTCCTTGGCGCTTGCCGATTTTAACACTGCCATTGAGCTAAAGCCCAACGTTGACATGTTTCACCTAAACAGGGGAAAGTCGTTCCGTAAGCTTAAGGATTACACCAATGCCTTTAACGATTTGAACAAGGCCATTACCCTAAACGATACCCTTGCTGCAGCATACTACCAACGCGGACTACTTAAGGCCACACAAATGGACTTTGATGGGGCCGTTGCCGATTACAACCGCAGCATTGAGCTGGATGGTTCTAACCTTGAGGCATTCTACAGCCGTGGCGAATCCAGAGCCCACCTTAACGACTTTATGGGCGCCATTGCCGACTACGACAAAATGATTGAGCAGGCCGAGAATCCGGCCATTGCCTACAAGCAACGCGGTACTTTTAAGCTAAAAATTCAGGACTACGAGGGCGCCGAAAAGGATCTTGAGCAATCGTTAGCGCTTGCCGATAACGACAAGGAGGTGCTATTTAGCATTGGACAGGCTAAGTTTAACCTTAGTAAGGTTGATGAGGCCATATCGTTTTACAACAAAGCCATTAAACTAGACTCAAAGTACGATTTGGCCTACGGCAGTCGTGCAGGAGCCTACCTAAAGAAGAACAGCTTTAAACTTGCCATTCAGGATTTTACAAAAGCCATTGAGCTAAATGGCAGCTACCAAAAGGCATACTATGGCCGCGGAATAGCAAAAGCGCTTAGCGGCGACTACAGGGGATCGATATCGGACTTTAGCAGAGTTATTGAGATTGACCGCGAGTTTGCCCAGGCATACTACAACCGTGGCGTTTCTAACGCAATTCTGGGCAACCACAAAGAGGCTTTATCCGATTACGATTTTATTATTGCCAAGGATCCTAGGTATGCAGAGGCATACTACAACAGGGGGATTTCCCGAATGAACACCCAGAACGAAAAGGGTGCATGCGAAGACTTTAAAAAGGCAGTTGACCTTGGCTACAAACAGGCCGAGCCAATGCTTAAAATGTACTGCCGTAACGCAGAGCAGCAATAAGTAAGAGCACAAAAAAACGGTCAGCAATTTAACGCTGACCGTTTTTTTATTCCGTTAATTTAACCTTCTATATAAACAGGTTCACGTTTGATTTTTCGGCCTCCTCAAGGTAGGTTGCAACACCACCAATCTTAACGCCTTCTCGTAGCTCAGCCTCGGTAACTCCCATAACATCCATAGACATTTGGCAGGCAAGCAGCTCTACTCCATTAGCAATGGCCGATTGTAACATCTCATCAACCGACGCAATTTTCTGATTGGCCATGCGCTTGCCCATCATCTTGGAACCAAGCCCCATCATGTTTAAGCGCGACAGCTTAAGCTCCGATGCCGATGAGGGCATCATAGCACCAAAAGCCTTAGCCATAAAGTCCTTCTTAACTCTAGGCGCATGGGGTTTCTTAATTACGTTAAGCCCCCAGAAGGTGAAGAATAGCGTTACCTTTTTGCCCATTGCTGCGGCTCCATTGGCAATTACCAGCGAGGCTAATGCCCTATCGAGGTCGTCGCTAAACACCACAATGGTTTTACCATCGGCCGTGGTTGCCTGTGCGCTTTTGGGAGCAGGCGCGCCACCCTTCTCTATCTCGGCAATTACCTTACCCTTTTCCTGCGCAACAGAAACCAGCGTATTGCCAGTTACCTTACACCACGCCTGAACATCGCGGTAGAAACCCGGGTCGGATGCCACCTGCCTAATCCTATCGCCAGGCTGTAGGTTTTCCATAACCTCCTTTAGCTTCATAATTGGGCCAGGGCACTGTAAACCGCAAGCATCAACCTCAAGAACAGGAATATCTATTCTAGGCGATTTAACCTCGGGAGCAACCTGATATATCTGGTTATCCTTTCCAATTAGGTCATTGGCAAAAATATCCTCGTTGCTCTGCTTCTGGATGGCGTGCTCGTAAATTTTGTAGCCCCCAGAAAGGTTGTACACATCAAACCCATGCTGTGCAAGAATACGAGCAGCAACATAGCCACGCAAGCCCACACCGCAGAACACCATCACCTTTTTATCGCGAGAAATCTCGTTAATGCGCTCACGAATGCTATCAACAGGAATGTTTACAGCACCCTCAATACCCCCAATGGAGAACTCCTCCGCGGTACGCACATCAACCATAGTCCAATCGCGTGGGCTAAGGTTGCAAACCTCGTTCCAGTGAATAACCTTTAGGGTGCCATCAATCATGTTCTCGGCCACAAAACCAGCAATGTTTACCGGATCCTTAGCCGATGAGAATGGCGGAGCGTAAGCGTGCTCAATCTCCTCCAAATCGTAAATGGTTCCGCCCTGCTGTAGCACGGTAGCAATAAGGTCAATACGTTTATCAACCCCTTCGTAACCCACAATTTGGGCACCATATAATTTTCCCGTTTCGGGATGAAAAACAATTTTTAGCGTTAGCGGCAATGCGCCAGGGTAGTATCCGGCATGGGAGCTACCATGAACAATAGATGCAACGTAAGGAACGCCCTCGCGCTTTAGCACCTTCTCCGATAGGCCACTGGCTGCAACCGAAATATCAAAAACCTTTGCAATGGCAGTACCAATAGAGCCCTTGTACTCGCGTACATTTCCGCGAACAACATTATCGGCAACCATACGTCCCTGCTTGTTGGCTGGGCCTGCAAGGTATGTTGGGATTTTTATTCCAAGTATAGGATTTGTAAACTCAACGGCATCGCCAAGGGCGTAAATATCCTTATCGGATGTTTGCATGTAACGGTCAACCACAATACCACCGCGTGCGCCAACCTCCAGTCCAGCCTCGGAGGCCAAGCGGCTCTCAGGCTTAACACCAATGGATAGTACAACCATATCAACCTCAACGGTACGGCCGCTGTTTAGGGTTACCACAACGTGCTCGCCCTTTTCGGCAAACGATGAAACGCCATCCTTTAAGTAAAACTCAACGTTTTTGGTTTTTAGATGCTGGTGTACCTGCGACGCCATCTCGTAGTCGAGCGGCGACATTACCTGCTCCCCCAGCTCAACAATGGTTACCAAAATATCGCGGTGGTAAAGGTTCTCGGCCATTTCAAGTCCTATAAAACCAGCACCCACCACAAGGGCACGCTTTGGCTTGGTGTTATCTATAAAAGCCTTAACCACATCGGTATCCCTAACGTTACGTACCGTAAATATTTTAGGATTATTGATTCCAGGTAGCGATGGCCTAATTGGCTCTGCTCCTGGGGCAAGGATTAGTTTGTCGTAGCTCTCGGTGTACTCCTCGCCAGTGTTAACCCTACGAATGGTTATCTCCTTTGCTGCGCGATTAATGGACACCGCCTCGTTCTCCACCCTTACATCAACATTAAAGCGAGCCGTAAACGACTGGGGGGTTTGCACAAGAAGGTTATCGCGCTCCTTAATTACCTCACCAACATAGTAGGGTAATCCGCAGTTTGCGTAGGAGATGTTTTTCCCGCGCTCTAACATAACTATTTGCGACTGCTCATCTATTCTTCTGAGCCTTGCTGCAACCGTTGCTCCTCCAGCAACTCCACCAACTATAATATATTTTGCCATTGATAAGTGATTTTAGGATTGATTTCGCGACAAAGATATACACATAACAACACATTTACATATTTAGTTTATTTAATGTTTGTTAAATAACAGTAGCAAGTCAACAGAGCAACTAAATGCCTTGTTACACTGTAATTTACGCAAATATGTTATTGGGCAGATTTTGGGGAAAGGGGCAGATAAGAGCTACCGCATCATCCCAATAAAGAAGTCCCTATCCAGCACCATCCTGAAGCAGTAGGCATACTCAAGGGTTGATGATGAAAAATCGTAGTAGGTCTCAACGCCTGCGCTAATGCACAATCCTCCGGTAAAATTGTGCTTCAACATAAGCTTGGTGGTAATCAGCTCACGATTTTTCTCATTGTAAATCTTATTGACGGTTGATATTGAGCCAAATACTGGCTCTCCCCTTGGATTAAGGAATCCATTGGCATTCCAGTAGCCCATCTCAAAAAGAAGCGATTTGTAGCCACCCATTACACGTGGAAACAGGGCATCACCATTGGCAAACGGAAGGTGTGGCGTAGGAGATGAATCGCTAGAGCGAATATAGAGCAGCTCGGCACCCAACCATGCGTTCTTGCCACTAAAAGCGTACTTATACCCAATGCCAACGCCAATGTTTGCGATGGTTTGAACGGTATCATTGCCAGCGTTAATTTGCCCACCAGCATGATGAGCCACAAAGAACACAGGAAAGTAAATACCCGTTGGACTTGCCTTAAACACAGAGGAGAAACCCATGGTAAAGCGCTCCTGTGTGGAATCGCCATGCTCAATAAAGTTCTCCCAGTTAATCCACAAATCGGCATCAATTTGGCTGCCTCGCTGTAGAAACTGCACGCCCGTTTCGGGCTGATTTATGAAGAAGCGCTCGGGGTTATACACTGGCTCGGGCAAACCGTGATTACCATTGGCAATTAGCGTTCCACCAACCATTTTAATGGATGAGGTTAGCTTGTGCTCAAGACGCAGAACGGGCATAACCTTATCGAACTTCTCTCGTCCGCCATAAAACAGGCCATGGAAACCAGCCGATACTCTGGTTTTGGGCGACAGGTTTACAACAGCAGTTGGCTGCACGTAAAACCCAGGAAGCGTATAGCCTTTTACTATGTTACCAGTAAACTCGTTGTTCTCAAAAAATGCCGCGGCCGATAGGTTTAGCTGTAATTTTCCAGAATCGGATGCAACCAAATCATCCTGAGGAAAACCAGAAAACCCAGATTGGGCAGAGGCAGAGATACCTGAACCCAATATTAATGCTATTACTATTTGAGATTTAAAGCGCATAGTACTACTATTTAACGGGTAATTGTGAGGAAAAGAAATTCAAAACGGCCAGGGGTGTGAACAGTATGAGAGCGCGAGACTGGGGTATATCACAAGAAAAAATACCCTGCGTGCTCAAATTGGTTACGCCTCATTGTTATGCATTCATTGTTTTCATCTTCTACATTTGATTTTTCATTTTTAACGTTATGTCACCAATATTGTAACTATATATTGATGCTGGTAAAAATGTAAACAACAAATCTTCCACCTTCTTTATTCCTAACTGGTCTATTGATGTTACCAAAGCATTTTGAAAATGATTGCTCCTACAAAAATGGATTAAACTTTTTAATTCGTTAGGTTTTTCAAAATATCTATTACTCCATTTTATCTCCACACCCCATTGAGGTTTAAATTCTTTATCATCAACCAGCACCAAGTCCACTTCACCTTCATTTCTCCCTTCCTTCCATCGGGCGTAGGTTAAATCTAATTTCTCCCTGTGCATCCATTGTGATAATACTGCTGTTTCCACCATGTTCCCCATTTCACTGTCCGTTTCACTAATGGGTGAGAATAAGGCTGTTCGCAGTGAAGGATTAGTCAAATATACTTTGAAACTGGTAATTCGTTTTAGTCGTTTTGCTGTTACGTCAACTTTATGTAACACCTTTATTAAGAATGCTGCGTCTAAATATTCTAAGTATTTTTTTAAGGTATCTTTTTGTATGCCACTTTCTTTACTCATTGATTCATAAGAAAATTCATTCCCTGTGTTGTAAGCTATATAAGTAAAAAATCGGTTTAACTCTTGTACGTCTTTTATGCCATATAAACTAGGCAAATCTCTCAGCAAAACTTTATCTACAATATCGTTTTTTACGTATCGTCCCATATCGCTTTGTATCTTTTCACTTAAAACAACCTCGGGGTAACCACCAAAGTTTAAGTAATGCACAAACTCTTTATTTAGAGCCTTTATGTCGTGAGTAAGACAATATGGAATTTGCTTTTCTCCGTAGCCAATTTCACCATTGTACATTAAATGGTTCATCTCTTTCAGATGAATGTATTCCTGAAATGTTAGTGGTGGCAACATAAAATCAGTAAATCTGCCAGCCCCACTTTCCGTACTGTGCCATTTTAGTGCGGCTGCTGCTGAGCCGGATACAACAAATTTCGTTTCGGGAAAGGAGTCAACTAGCACTTTAAGGTGGCGTTCCCAATCTTTCAGGTATTGTATTTCGTCAAAAAAAACATAGCAATCTTTTAGATTGTCTTGATTGAGTGACTGTTTACACAGACTTAAGATATCTTCTAAACTTAAGTGCACATAAATGGGGTTGTCTATGCCTATAAAAAATATTTTTTGCGGATTTACATTTTCAGCCAATAACTGTTGAATACAATGAAATAACATTACAGTTTTCCCAACACGCCTTGGCCCCATAAGTACCAACGCTCTTCTTACGTCTTTTTCAACTACAAAGGGATAAAACAGTTTAAAGTATAATCGCTTGGCCATTGTGCTGTAAACTTCAGGTATTTGTTTGTTTACCCACCAAGGATTCTCATAACGCAAGCGTTCAACTATTTTTTCTGTTGGAATAAGACTTATGCTGCTCATAAAATCACTTATTTCCACAAATATATCAATATTAAGCAGATTTAATTCTGCTTATTACAACTTTATTTGTAGCAATAAGTAGAATTCTCGTTTTTGGCACATTTATTATTGTCGATTTTGAGCAAGTCTTTACTCCGACGGTCGTATTACAATAATGCACAACTAGTGAATAAATGCCTACGAATAAAACCTAACACACTGTAGTGACAAAAAAGTTATACTTTTGCCCTAATAACCTGAAAAGTGCAAACATGCAAACAATAACCAACAAAAAGTATCAGCTTATAAACAACCTTGCAGGCTGGATAACATTTATAATAGCATCGGCAGTTTACCTACTAACCATTGAACCCACTGCTAGTTTTTGGGATTGTGGCGAGTTTATTGCAAGCGGATTTAAGCTGGAAGTGGGACATCCTCCAGGAGCGCCATTCTTTATGCTTTTGGTTAGATTCTTTACCATGTTTGCACCAAGCAATGAGATGGTTCCCGTGTTTGCCAATGCCCTTTCGGCGTTTGCCAGCTCGTTTACCATTCTGTTCCTTTTCTGGAGCATAACGCATCTTGCCAAAAAGTTTTGGGGAGAAACCGAATTTGACCTGAAAAAGGTTATTCTAATAGTAGGCTCAGGTTTAGTAGGCGCACTTGCCTACACCTTTTCGGATACCTTTTGGTTCTCGGCAGTAGAGGGCGAGGTTTACGCAACATCATCGCTATTTACAGCACTTGTATTCTGGGCAATTCTAAAGTGGGAGAACGAGGCCAATGAGCCCTACGCCAACAGGTGGATTATACTTATTGCCTACCTAATGGGGCTTTCCATTGGCGTACACCTTCTTAACCTCCTTGCTATTCCTGCAATAGTAATGGTTTACTATTTTAAGAAGTACCAGCCAACGCCAAAAGGGATTATTGTAGCGCTTCTACTATCGGGTGTTCTGCTACTATCGGTAATGTACGGTATAATTCATGGTGCCATAACCATAGCATCAAAATTTGAACTGCTTTTTGTAAACGGTTTTGGCTTACCGTACAACTCAGGATTACTATTCTTCTGCGCAGCAATTACGGCACTTGTGGTGTGGGGAATTATATACACCAGAAAACACCAACGGGTTGTTCTCAACACCATTGTAACAGCATTTGGGGTAATACTTTTGGGGTATAGCACGTACGGTGTTATTGTTATTCGCTCCAGTGCCAACCCACCAATGGATCAGAATAGCCCCGACAATATGTTCTCGCTACTTTACTACCTAAACCGCGAGCAGTATGGAGATAGACCGCTAATACACGGGCAGCAGTTTAATGCTCCGTTGGTTGACAGAACAGAAGGAAAACCTTTCTATATCCCCAAGAATGGGAAATACGAAATAGCAAGCTACAGGTACAACTACAAGTACGACGAGCGCTTTACCACCCTTTTCCCAAGGATGCACAGCTCGGATCCTAACCATATTCGCACCTATAAATCGTGGTCCAACTTTAAAGGAAAACCCATAAGGCTTACCAACCACAACGGAGAAGTTGAAACCCGCTACATCCCCACGTTTGGAGAGAACCTAAAGTTCTTTTTTAGCTATCAGGTTGGACACATGTACTGGCGCTACTTTATGTGGAACTTTGCAGGGCGACAAAATGACATTCAGGGACATGGCGATATTCTCCACGGTAACTGGATTAGTGGAATTCCATTTATTGATGATGCTAGGCTTGGCCCTCAGGACAACCTTCCTGCC
Organism: Bacteroidales bacterium; assembly: GCA_016931855.1. GTDB lineage: Bacteria > Bacteroidota > Bacteroidia > Bacteroidales > Tenuifilaceae > UBA5206. The sequence continues at coordinate 13,760 of JAFGDZ010000002.1, read as the reverse complement.
CACATGAAGGACAATAAGGCAAAAAACAAGTACTACATGCTACCCTTTATATTGGGAGTACTAGGGCTTGCAATACACTACATGCGCAACAGAAAGGATTTTTGGGTAGTAATGCTCCTGTTTATTCTAACCGGAATTGCCATTGTGGTATATCTAAACCAAGCGCCCTACCAACCACGGGAACGCGATTATGCCTATGCAGGTAGTTTCTACGCATTCGCTATTTGGATTGGACTTGGTGTTATTGGCCTTTATGAGCTGCTACGCAAGCTGTGGGATCACCAAATAATGGCTACAGGAACTGTTGCTATCTCCATGTTGGGAGTGCCAGTGCTTATGGCGTCGGAGAACTGGGACGACCACGATAGGTCGGACAGGTACATCTCCATCGACTTTGCATACAACATGCTTAACTCCTGCGAGCCTAACGCCATTCTTTTCACCTATGGCGATAACGACACCTTCCCTCTTTGGTACGCACAGGAAGTGGAAGGTTACAGAACCGATGTTAGGGTTAGCAACCTTAGCTACATTAGAGCCGATTGGTACATAGACCAAATGAAGCGCAAAGCATACAACTCCGAGCCACTACCACTAAGAATGGAGCACAGCAAGTATGTTACAGGTGTTAGAGAGGCTGTTATGGTGATTGATAGAATAAAGCGTCCCATAGAGCTTAATCAGGCAGTGGACTTCATGCTCATGGACGAGGATGGGGCTAAAATACCTTCGCCATTCGACCCATCGGAAAAAATAAACTACTTGCCATCAAAATCGCTATACCTCCCAATCAACAAGGAGGAGATTATGGCAAAAGGGGTTGTTTCCGAAAGGTACAAGCACCTTATTGTTGACACCATGCAGTGGACCCTAAGCAAGAACGTACTACTTAAAGATGGACTTTCCGTGTTCGACCTTCTGGGTACAAACAAGTGGGAACGCCCAATTTACTACGGAATTACCGTAAGCAGCGAGACATATCAGAACCTTGATAAGTTCTTTATGCTTGAAGGTATGGCGTACAGAATTGTTCCCATAGAATCCAAATCGGAACGCGGCTCCTACGGCATGGTTAACACCGATGCCATGTACGACGTAATAATGAATAAGTTCCAGATACGTAGCGTTAGCAACCCAAATGTTTATATTGATGAGAACAGCGGCAGAATAGTATCAAACTACCGCAACGTATATGGCCGATTGGCCAATGCGCTTATTGACGAGGGCAAAAAGGATTCGGCAGTAGCCGTTCTAAACCGCTGCTTTGAGCTTATACCGCCAAGCACCATGAAGTATAACTACTTTACGCTATCGCTTATTGATGCCTACTACAGAGCAGGCGATATTGACCACGGTGTTGAGAAAAGCCGCGAGTACATGGAACAGTGCAATGCCGAGCTAAGATTCTTTACAGCACTTCCCGATGCCATGATTGGCTCCGTTAGAAACGATGTGCAGCTTAACCTAGCCATACTTCAGGAACTTTACAAAATGGCCGCAACATACGAGCGCTCAACGCACCTTGAGGAGCTAACAAGCGCACTAATGCCTTATATGGCAAACAGCCCTAATTAGGATTATACATGATTAACCTTAGTCCACCACGGCTAATTGCCAGATTTTTTAAACGTCAAACCTGGTATATCCCCAACGAAACAAACGGGATATACCTGACCTTTGACGATGGGCCAAACAGCAAGGTAACCCCTTGGGTACTTGAGCAGCTTAGAAAGTTTGAGGCAAAAGCCACATTCTTTTGCTTGGGCAAGAACGCAGAAATGAATCCCGAAGTTTTTGAGATGGTAAAGGCCGAAGGCCACGCCATTGGCAACCACACCTACAGCCACATAAAGGGATGGGAAGTTGAAACAGGACAGTATGTTCAGGATGTTGATTTTGCCAACGACATTCTACAATCAAAGCTATTCCGTCCACCCTATGGTAGGATAAAGCCATCGCAGCTAAAAGTACTGAGCGAGCGCTACAAAATAATTATGTGGGACGTGCTAAGCATGGACTACAGCAGAAACATATCGCGACGCAGGTGCTTTAATATGGTAAAAAAGAACCTTCGCCCAGGTTCCATAATAGTTTTTCACGATTCAGTAAAAGCAGAAAAAAACCTTCGCTATGCCCTACCCCGAGTGCTGGAATGGGCAAAAAGCCAAGGGTATGAATTTAAGGTGTTGTCGTAAAATGGGCAACCATGGCAAACAAAATGAGCAAAGCCCGAATACTATTCCTTGTTCAACTGCCCCCTCCAGTACATGGAGCCAGCATTATGAACGCCACAGTTTATAATCTTGCAGCGGCCTCACCTAATGCTGAAACAAAGGTAATTGAACTCAGCTTTGCCAAATCGTTAGCCGACCTTCAAAAAATCAGCCTAAGAAAACTGCTAAAAGCCATAAGCATTGAGCTAAACCTAATTTACCAGCTAATTAGGTTTAGGCCCACCACGTTTTACTTCTCAATGGTTCCGCACGGTTTTGTGCTTCTAAGGGACAGCCTTTACCTAATAACCGCAAAGCTACTATCGCCAAAGGCAAAGTTGGTGGTGCATTTGCACAGGTCGGGGCTACACGAGTTCAGCAGCAAGCACAATATTAAAGGGTACTACCAATGGCTATTTAAAGGCTGCACCGTAGTACACCTTACAGAGCAGCTAGCCAAAAGAGAACTGGAGCCACTTCAACTTAGAAACACCTGTGTAACGGTTGTACACAACTTTATAGAGGGCAAGGAGACGTCTATTTGCTTCCAAAAAAATCGGAACCAGATTCTTTTCCTATCCAACCTACTTCCAGGAAAGGGATACATTGAAACGCTAAAGGCTGTTGCTCTGCTGAAGAATGAGTTCCCCCACATCCACCTAATACTGGCAGGAGCAGCACCTACAGCGAAGGTTGAGCTTGAGGTAAGGGATTTCGTATCAAAACTGGGAATAGCGGAAAATGTTACGGTAACTGGTGGCATCTATGGCGAGACAAAGAGAAGAACCCTTTGCGAGTCGGAAGTGCTGATACTACCATCGGAGCAAGAGTACTTCCCCCTTGTTATACTTGAGGCCATGGGCTCAAATGTTGCTGTAGTTTCCAGCGGAAGGGAGAACCTTGGCGAAATATTTACCGATATGCAGGAGATTCTTTTTCTGGATAGCCTAACCCCCATGGCCATAGCCAGCAAAGTATCGTTCTTGCTAAATAATCGTGAACAACTAGAACAGGTAGCGCATAATGGGAAAGAGAAATCTATTACGGTACAGAGCGAAAGCATCGGCAAAATAAAGCAAGTACTGGGGTTAGATGACTAGCGGCTCAACATCAGAGAACACGGTTACGCAAATTAAACAAATTACCACAGATAAATCTCTTGATTTTGAATTCTGATTCCAACTAATATCCTCAATCCATTCTTTATCTCCCAGTTACATCTACCTCATCCCAGAAACTCATCAGACTAGAGCTGATGGTATCAATACTCAACCTTGCACAAGCAAATTCACGGCTCTGAACAGAGAGGCGCTTCTTTAGCTCCGCATCGGTCATAAGGGTTTCAACACCGGCTAAAAATTCATCACGGGTTGAGAAAAGGATGGCATTCTGGTTATTCTCCAAATAGTCATCGGCACCAGCAATACGACGACAAATAACGGGAAGCCCAGAGGCCATAGCCTCATTAAGCGTGTTGGGCGGAAAACCCTCGGCATACGATGCCATAATAAAAGCATGTGCAGCAGCATAGTAACTGGCAATTGACGCTGTGGGCTCAACCAGAATGCATCTATCGCCAAGAATATTCTTAACCTCGCGTGTAACGGCGGTAATCCGCTCCGCGTGAAAATCAACCCCTTCCGCTTTAGCCGCACCATGATTTCCCACGTGTAGCAACACAAATGGCTTAGACACGGAGGCCAGCCACTGGGCAATCTCGGGAAAGCCCTTGCGCTCAATCATGTGCCCAACCATAATAAAAACAAAGGTATCATTGGGAATTCCATGCGTTAACCTAAGTGCTTCCAGCGATTCCTCTTTACCTCCAAACAGGGATATATCAACCCCCTGAGGCGAACAGAAAATGGGAGTGGAAGGAAAATCAAGCCTAAAACTCTTCTCGAACGCACTATTCAGCGCATAGTAACCCGCAAGGCGATTTTTGGCCATTCTCAAAATCCCTTTGCAAGTACTCGACCTGCCCTGCAACGAAGGTAAATCATCAAACCCAACCAATGTTGACCTAAAAATGATGCTTCGCCCCATTACAACTCCCAGAACCCAAATCCACAAATATCCCGGAAAGGCTCCAAAAAGAAGCCACCGCCTCTGCCCTGCCCCATATCGCAATGCGCTAATCAACAGCAAAACGCGGGAAATAAATCGGCCCAATTGCGATGCGGCAAGGTACCGCGCCCTAACAATTTTAACACCATCAACATTTTCAAACCCTTTATGCTGATGATTATAACAATACGCCAGCAGCGTTACACCATACCCCTTGGCTGCAAGGGTTTTGGCCAGCAAAAAGGCGTTGCGCCCATCGCCAGCATTGGAGGGAATGGTCTCTGAGCATACTATGAGTAGGCGCGTATTCACATCGTTAGGGATTTGTAGTGCAAGATATGAATAAAGAGGTGAAAAGTGAGACGTGAAAGGCTAAAGACAATCCACTAATCACCTATTCCAGGGCTAAAGCCCAAAATGCAGTAAGCACATCCTAACCCTGCCCTAAAGGACAGGGTTAATGGATGGCTGCTTGATTTGCCAATGTGCTTACATTATCTCCGATGATGAGGAGAAGATGCCCATCAGTAATCGTTTTGTTAATGTAGAGCAAACTGTTACAAGTTGATTTAGAAAGGTTTATTAATTTTATTCATCTAAGCCTTTTGCTATTGGCCAGACGTTGCCCTCCTCCGCTTCTGCTTCCTAATCATAACCCCGCCCTCTAGGGTGGGGACACTTCAGTCAGCGCAGCCAAAGGGCTTTAGCCCTGACGTAAAACAGCTTGTCTCGCCCTTAGGCGAGATGAAAGGGGAAACACTAATCACTAACCATCGCTTAGTGCCGTGCAAGGCAAAACATGCCGCCTCACGTTTCAAGTTTCACATTTTCCGTTGTACCTTTGAGATATGGTAACCGCACACATAGCAACCGTACACTGGGGCAGCGATAGCTGGATAGGTATTCAGCAATCGTACCTCGAAGCCTATTTCCAAATCCCCTATAAGCTTTACAGTTTTGTTTATCCGCACAAGGAAGCACAAAGCAGCCTAACTAGCGGCTACGAGTACGTAAACACAGAGCCCATTGTTGAGCATCACACCAAGCTCAACCTCCTTGCCGAAATCATTAAGCAAAGCGCCAACCCAAGCGATATCATTATTTTTATTGATGGCGATGCCTTCCCGGTATCAACCATAACCGAGGATTTCTTCAAGCCACTAGAGACCAATGAGTTTATGGCCATTAGGCTAGACGAAAACCTAGGTGACCCCGTTCCACACCCATCGTTTTTTGCCTGTAAGTTGAGCTCATGGGTAAAGCATGAGTTTAACTGGAATCCAGGGCCTATGTGGCAAACCCCGCTAGGTAAGGTAACCGATACTGGGGCAACAATACTCAAAATATCAACAGAAAAAGGGTTAAGTTGGAAACCCCTACTCAGGAGCAACAAAACAAATCAGCACCCGCTGTGGTTTGGGGTTTATGGGAATGCGATTTACCATCACGGAGCCGGATTTAGGGAGCCCATATCGAGAGTTGACCGTAAGGAGATGGATTGCGCCAAGCCGGGGTTATGCCTCAGGCTTATTGGCAAACTGCAACGCTACCTCTCAATAAAAAACCTTTACCGATTCCAGCGCTACTCGGGTATTAGGATGCGTATAGTACAAAAGAACAGGCAGCTATCGGGCAGCGTGTTTGAGCAGATTAAGGCCGACCAAACGCTAACAATTATCAAAAAACTGTTCTGCTAGAATGATACATATTGCCACAGTACACTACAACAACACAAGGTGGATAGACATTCAGCTTAGGTTCATTGAGACGCACATTGGCACACCTTACCTAACATACGCCTTTTTAACGGGTATCGACCCCACGTTTGCCCAGCGCTTTCACTATGCCGTTTGCGAGCCTGTGGTGAGCCACGCATTTAAGCTCAACTTTTTAGCCGATATCATATCACGAAACGCAGAGCCCACCGATATTTTAATGTTTATTGATGGCGATGCTTTTCCAGTATCAAGCATAGATTCTCTTATAAATCAGCTATCGCACAGCACCCCGTTAATAGCCATTCAGCGGTTAGAAAACGGCTTGGACATACAGCCACACCCCTCGTTTTGTATAACAACCATTGGTTTCTGGAACAGCATTAAGGGCGATTGGAACGCTGGCTACACATGGAAAACCCCCAACGGAAACATCACGGATATTGGCGGTAACCTTTTGGAACTACTTCAACAGAAAGGAATAGACTGGCAACCCATACACCGCAGCAGAAGCCTAGGCACTCACCCGCTCCTTTTTGGGGTTTACGGCAGCTGCATTTATCATCACGGGGCAGGTTTTAGGGCACCGCATACCCGCTCCGACCTTGACACTAAGCCCAAGCACCCTTTCTGGAGAGCCATTAGCAAGCTAATCCCCGATAGCCTCCCCATGAAAATTAGGTACAAGCTACACGCATACACTAGGCTTTATAGCGCAACGCTTAGGCAGAACATGAAAGAGAGCCAACAGATTTATGAGAAGATAGGAAACGACCCAACAGAAATTTTCTACAAAGAATAGCCATATCGCTCCAAATCCAGCTTATACTTGCTAGCCAATCGCTGGTTCGACTGCTTGTAGTAGTCCCTAATATACTTAATGTTGGCATCGCCAAGTATGAACCGGTTATCGGCACGACGCCCCATAAATTTGTATTTATTCACAGCAAGCAAAAACCTATTGGAGAGGATGAATAGGAATGGGATATTAAGAATATAGCGCTTAAACACATGGTTTCTAACCGAGAAAAGGTTTAGCAACCTTGCAAGCCTCATGGTTCCTTTCCTGTACCGCTGATTATTGGTTATGCAAACGCTCTTTTCAATATTACCCTGAAAGGAAAAACCGTAATCGGCAGCAAACTGCTGCATAAAGCCCAATCTATTGCTAGCAAAATCTTCATAAACCTTAACATCAACATTCTCTGCACCAAAAATGCTGGCGTATAAATCAATAATCTTATCGTACTCAAGAATCTTGAAGGAGAACAAATCATACTCCTTGTAAAAAAGATTATACATGTTCCGCCTGTACAAGAATCGATTAACGGAGTAAGTTCCACCCGTTCTGATGTACTGGTAGTACCAAGAAGCAATCATATCAACCTGATTGCGAACAAGAATAAGCACACGCGCATTGGGAAAGGTACCCTTTAGTCGCAACGCCATCTCCTTAATGTAGCTGCCATTGCCATAACCAATATCGATACCGCCAAGCAAAAGTTCCTCGCAAATTACAATCCGATTATTATCAACATCAAACTCTTGTTGCACATCGGCAGGGATGTACGAGAAAATATCGGGCTCAATGATACTGGCAAAAACCTTAGGCCGCTCAATATACCTTATCCCCGAAACATTGGGATAATAGTTAGACTGAAACCAGGTGGTTCCTGTTTTAGGATAACCAATATGCAGTAGGTGTTGCTCGTTTCTGCTCATTCTCTATAACGGGTAATTGTAACGGCTCATGGCATGAAGGCCAAACTGCTCCATTAAAGCGCGATTAGATTCTTTGTAGTAATTCAATATAAACTCATAATTCTTTTGCCCAAGAAGGTCTTTACTTTTGGGGCGCTTACCAAAAATTGAAAGTCTATTTAGATAATCAAAAACAAAACTTTGAGTTACGTTCCATTTGTAAATAGGAAAAAGGTAGTGTTTAAAAGGGAACATCTTGTAGTAAAAGGCATTTGCAATTCGTTTAGGAAGCACGAGCCCAACTCTAAGCCCTGTATTTATAGGCTCTAGGTTAACATTACTAAAATCAACATCCAAATCAAACTCCGAACAAAACTGCTGTAGAAACGCCTGTTTATTTGCAACAAAATCTTCATATAAGTACACGTGCACATTTTCTTTCCCAAACAAAGAGACGTACAAACCCACAATGTTTAAAAAGTTTAGATGATCGAAGGAAAAAAGATTATAGATAGAAGAGTTCAAATACCTTGACACACTATAGTTCCCCCCATTTTTCACATACTGTAAATAAGCAGAAGCTATTAAATCGGGTTGATTACGTAAAAAAATAATAATCTGAGCATTAGGTATGCACTCCTTTATCCTTTGGGCGTTTTGGGTTGGCCAAAACCCTCGTAGCCAACCACGGTTCATTGTACCCACCAAAAGTTCGGAACTCATCAAAAAACCTCCCTGCATATCAAGCATTTCCAAACGTTGAGCTACATTTGCAGCAGAAAACGAAAATGCGTTAGGAAATGCAATCAACTCATTAACAATACACTTATCAACATAATTAACATTTTTAACCTTTGGAAAGAACTCGTCCTGCAACCAAGTTGTGGCAGTTTTTGGAAAACCAATATGCACTAAATGCTTAATCATTTTGATAAATTAACTAATTGTTTGGGTATAAAACCTCTCACCGTGAAGTATTTCTAACTAATATATCGTAAAATTACTAGATTATTCTACAAATTGCTAAGACATGAAAAGACTAAAGCTATTGTTTATTTTGTTATCAACCCTTGTTGTGACCAACAGTTTTTCCCAAACATGGCAGTGGGCAAATAAAATAAGCGGAACTAGCGACATTGAGGTAAGGGATCTCACAAGGGATAGTGATGGGAATATTATTGTTACAGGATACTACACTGGCAGCATTACAGCCTCATCAACAAACCTTTTGCCCTTAGATCAGGCAACCGAACGCGACACCTACGTTGCAAAATACAATCCCGACGGAACACTTTCATGGATTAGAAGAATGGGAAGTGTTGGGCAAGAAGACCCTTTTGGAGTTACAACCGATGAGGATGGGAACATCTACGTTACAGGCGGTTTTCAGGAAACAGCCACATTTGATTCCTACGAGCTAAACACCGTTGGAACTGGGCAAGACATTTTCCTTGTGAAGCTGAATCCCAGTGGAGATGCTATTTGGGCTCGCAACGTTGCATGGGGAACGGGAGGCGACAGGGGTTATGATATTGTTTACTCCAACGGATTACTTTACCTCTCAGGCATGGTAAAAACCATTGCAACATTTGGTTCGGCAGGGGAACCTGGCGGAGAGGTTACTGTTACGCAATCGGTGGGATCATTCGACCCATTTATTGCAAAATTTGATACCACTGGTGATTTTTACTGGGTAAATAAGTTTACCCACACCGTTTCTGGCGCCAGCCTTATTGAAGGCTTAGCCATTGGCTCCTCTGGTAATATTTATGGTGGCGGCGCCCTTTTAGGTACACTACAGATTAACGGAACATCATATTCTTCTACGGGTTTAGGAGATATGATTTTGGTAAAACTAGACGCATTAACAGGAGCATCCACGTGGGTTAGAAAAGGGGGAGGCGTCAACGACGATCAAATTAAATCCATTGCTTCCGATGGCTCTAACTCAATTTATGTTGTTGGGTACGCCCAAGGGACAGGAACATTAGATAGTACATCGACGCTACAATCTAGCAGCTACACAGCGAAAGCAACCGATATGTTTATTGCGCGCTACACATCGGAAGGCCGATTAATGTGGAAGCGACTTAATGGAGATATTGGAGCAGACCAAGCATATGGTGTAAATGTTAACGAGAACATCATCCTTATGTCGGGTTATTTCTCTGGCTCTGTTACCTTTAACCAAACCACAATAAACTCTGGCAGCACTACTAATAACGACACCGGCTTCTTTGTTTACGACAGTGATGGCAACCCATTAACTGCAGAGTCGCTAAGTGGTTCGGGCGAAGATAGGGGGCAGGGTATTGCATACGACCCTGATGGATTCACCTACATTGGGGGATATTTTAAGTCGCCAACGCTAACTGCGGGCAGCATTACCCTTACCAACTCATCAACCAATAAGGATGTATTTGTTGCAAAATATCAGAATCCATTTTCAGTTGTCTTTACAACATCAGAACATATCTCGTGTAATGGAGCCAACGATGGAGCACTCACCGTAACTCCTTACTTTGGAGCATTCCCTTACTCCTACTCTTGGACAAAGGATGGAGCTCCGTTTGCAAACTCCGATTCAACAGCAATAAACCTAGCAGCAGGAGCATACTCTGTTATGGTAACCGACAATAACGGCAAAACAGCAAGTTCATCATTTACAGTTACAGAGCCTGCAGTAGTGCTTTCTAATGGGGTTACTTCCAATGCTTCCTGCTTTCACGCAGGAGATGGCACGGTAACGCTCTCGCCCACAGGAGGAACACTGCCTTACGCATATTTCTGGACTACCTCCGATGGTTTAGGCCAAACAATTGACGCCAAAGACCAAACAACACTTTGGGCTGGCACGTACGACCTAACCATCACCGACAAAAATGGATGTACCCATAATCAACAGTACACTATTACAGAACCAACCCAAATTAGTATTACTGGTATTGTTACCAATATTTCTGCACCAAATAACGGAGGAGTTAACGCAACTATAAGTGGAGGATCTGGAATATACGCCAACTTATCGTGGAAAGACGAGGCTCTTATAGAAGTTGGGACAAGCGAGGATCTAAGTGGGCTTAATGTAGAGGGGAATTACACCCTAACTGCAACCGACAACACAGGATGTAGCGTATCGCAATCCTTCTTTGTTCAAGATGAGCGAATTTTCTCAATTGCCGTCACATCTCAAACCGACATTTTATGTAAAGATGACGCATCGGGCAGCATTACTATTGGCTACATTAATGAATCGGCGCCAGCCAATGTCTCATTCTTATGGTTACCAGGAGGAGAAACGACTGCATCTATTTCGGGATTACTAGCAGACACATACACGGTTCAAGTTACTGATAATGTTGATGGAATCCTGGGGAATGGAAACGATATTGTACTAACCAAAGACATCACTATTCTTGAGCCATCAGTGGGCTTAGGCGGCACACTTGCACAAACCAACGTAAGCTGCAATGGAGAGTCAACGGGATTAATTAACCTAACTGTAACAGGAGGAACAGCTCCGTACTTATATCAATGGAAAAAAAACGGTATTGCTTATAGCACCTTTGAAGATATATCAAACCTATCCATTGGAACATATGAGGTTACAATAACCGACGACAATGGGTGTACAGGAACAACCTCAACGGTTGTAACACAACCCAGTCCTATTTCATACACCATTGCTTCAACCAGTGTTTCATGCTACGGAGGCACCGATGGAACTCTTACCATACAGGGGCTAACTGGAGGATTTCCGGATTACACCTATGAGTGGTCTAACGGACTAACATCGGTATCAATACAAAGCCTAAGAGCAGGAAGCTACACCGCAACAGTAACCGACGCAAATGGTTGTGAGAAATCAGTATCCCAAAACGTTACCCAACCTAGCAAAATATCAGCCACACTAACCCCTACTATGCCACTATGCAATGGGGGTAACAACGGTTCAATTGCTGTATCGGCATCGGGAGGGACTCCTTCATACCAATACTCAATTAATGGCACCGACTTTTTTGCTACCACTACATTTAGTGGACTCTCGAGCGACACATACACAATTACAGTTAGAGACAACAGCTCTTGCGAAAGAGCATTCTCTGGGGTTGTAAGTGAGCCTGGTGTTATAACCGTGAACCATATCGCAAACAACCCAACATGTTCTGAATCAACAAATGGCAGCATTGGGCTAACCATATCGGGAGGAACAGGCACAAAGACATACTTCTGGACTGGCCCTGGCATTACCAATAACACAAGCAAGGATCAAACAGGACTTGGAGTTGGAACATATAGCGTTAGAGTTACTGATGCCAACGATTGCTACACCGATTACGAGGTTACTTTGGTGGCTCAAAACGCATCGCCAACCCCAATACTATCTTCATCTGACCCAGACAACACCATTTGTTCGGGAACAGAAATTACCTTTACAGCAGGAGGAGGAGCGCAATACGAATTCTTTGTTGAAGGCGCTAGCGCACAGGCTAAATCTACAGACAACACCCTTACCACTTCTTCGTTGAGCAATGGCGATGAGGTTTATGCCATTGTTACTTCGGCCGAGGGATGCGTTGCTACAACTAGTACAATAGCAACCACTGTAAACCCACTTCCTACCGTAACCGCACCCGCCGACAATGCTTTATGCTTAGGCGAACAAGCTACCCTTACAGCAATAGGAACAGCCGATACCTATACTTGGGATAATGGAGTAACCAATGGAGTTGCATTTGCGCCTACAGCAACAACTACCTATACTCTTACGGGAACCACTACGGCCACTGGCTGCGAAGCAACTGATGTGGTTACTGTAACAGTAAATCCATTACCAACCGTTACTGCCCCCAACGATATCACCATTTGTGCTGGCGAAGAGGTTACCCTTACCGCTACAGGAACTGCCGACACATACACTTGGGACAACTCCGTTACCAACGGGGCGGCATTTCCCCCAGCCACTACTGCAACCCACACCGTTACAGGAAGTATTACTGCAACAGGTTGCCAAGCAACAGATGTGGTAACCATTACCGTTAACCCACTACCAACAGTTACTGCTCCCGCTGATATTACTATTTGCTACGGTGAGCAGGTTACTCTTACTGCCACAGGAACAGCGGACAGCTATACTTGGGATAATGGTGTAACCAATGGTGAAGCATTTGCGCCTACAGCAACAACAACCTATACCGTTACAGGAACCATTACTGCTACTGGCTGTGAGGCTACCGATGTGGTTACCATAACAGTTAATCCATTACCCAATGGTAACCTATTCCCTCCAGGATCGGTTAGCATTTGCGAAGGAGAAAACCTAACCCTTACCGCTTCAGGAGGTTCTTCATACCAATGGAACACAACAGAAACAACACCATCCATAGTTGTTAATACTGCAGGAACCTATACTGTTGAAATATTTAACCTACAGGGATGCTCTGTAACAAAAGATGTAGCAGTAAATGTTAACCCGCTTCCTACTGCCAGCATAACTCCAAGTGGATCAACCACCTTATGCCAGGGAGAAAGCGTAACCTTAACCGCAAACGGAGGATATGGTTATGAATGGAACACAGGAGCTACCACAAAATCAATTATTGTAGATCAACCGGGAACTTATACCGTTACCGTTCAGAGCGAAGAAGGATGCACAGCCGATGCTCAAATTGACGTTACCGTTAACCCGCTACCTACAGTTACTGCTCCTGCAGATATTACCATTTGCCAAGGCGAGGAGGTTACCCTTACTGCAACAGGTACTGCCGACAGCTATGCTTGGGATAACGGCATAACCAACGGACTAGCATTTACGCCTAATGCAACAACTACCTACACTATTACAGGAACCATTGATGCTACGGGCTGCAAAACAACCGATGCGGTTACCATTACCGTTAACCCATTGCCAACGATTACCGCTCCAAGCGATGCTGCCATTTGCCAAGGCGAGGAGGTTACCCTTACTGCAACGGGTACTGCCGACACCTACGCTTGGGATAACGGCATAACCAACGGACTAGCATTTACGCCTACAGCAACAACTACCTACACTGTTACAGGA
>JAFGDZ010000018.1 GCA_016931855.1 Bacteroidales bacterium | reverse complement strand
GGGTTAATTAGGATAGCTCATGCGTTGTCAAATTCGTTGGATATCTGCGAGTTTAATGAATGTGTCAAAGTTTTGTCATGTACTTAGCGTGGAATTATATTTTCACGTGGCAAGTTAGCTTATAATAAGCTAATCACCATTCAAATTATTTGTGGTATTAGCATTGGTTTAGCAACAAGTAGTTTAGGTTTTTTATTCAACCCAGTTAAGTGCTAGCCCCTACCAATGTTGATAGGCTAAACTAAACCTTTGCACTAAAAACGTATCATAATGAGAAATACAAACTCCATGATAACATATAGAACCAAATACCTAGCAGCACTGGTGCTTGCTGTTGTGGTTATATCGGCGTGCGGGAATAAGGATGATAAAAAGGGCTCTGGTAAGGGCTCTCGTGCAGCAACTGTTGTTGAGGCAATTGTTGTAAGCACCGCCGAGATATCCAATAGCCTTGAGGTAACTGGCTCGGTACTGGCTAACGAGGAGGTGCAGCTTATGCCCGAGTCGGCAGGAAAGCTTATAGATGTTCTTTTTACCGAAGGGCAACCAGTTAGCAAGGGTCAGCTTTTGGCGCAGCTAAACAGTAGCGAGATTAAGGCTAGGCTTCAGCGCCTTAAAGCCGACGAGCAGCTGGCTCAGGACGATGAGTCTCGTAAAAAGCGCCTTTTGGAGATAAATGCCATTAGCCAGCAGGAGTACGATGTGGCGCAGAATAAGCTGGATGGCTTAAAGGCCGATATTAGCCAAGCTCAAGCGCAAATTGCTAAGCTTGAGATTCGCGCCCCTTTTGGCGGAACCATAGGGCTGCGCTACGTTAGCCCAGGTGCGTTTGTATCAACATCAACCCCTATAGCAACTTTAATACAGGCTAACCCCATAAAACTGGAATTTGCGGTGCCAGAGCGCTACGTATCGGTGTTTCGCAAAAATCAACCTGTTGAGTTTAGCATAGTGGGAAGCCATAAAAAGTACGGCGCAAAGGTTTACGCAGCGGAGTCGAAAATAGACCCGCAAACCCGTGCCATTAAGGTTAGGGCGCATGCCAACAATAGCAATGGTGAGCTGGTTCCTGGCTCTTTTGCCCGTGTGTCGTTACTATTGGACAAAACCCTTGGAACCATTATGGTTCCTCCACAAACGCTGGTTCCCGAGATTAAGGGGCAAAAGGTATTCCTGTACAAAGGAGGAAAGGCCATTGAGCAGCTAGTGGAAACGGGAGTGCGCACAGGTACCTACGTTGAGGTTATTAGCGGGCTTAATGTTGGCGATACGCTAATTACCACTGGCCTAAACCAAATACGTAATGGCGTACCCGTTCAGGTTAATATTGTAACCTTTAATTCCCAGCGCTAAGCCATGAGTTTATCATCAGTAAGCATAAATAGACCCGTTCTGTCAACGGTAATGTCTATTGCCATAGTAATATTTGGTATTATTGGATTCAGCTACCTAGGTGTCCGCGAGTTTCCTAGCGTTGACCCACCCATTGTTAGCGTTAGCGCATCGTATGTTGGTGCCAACGCCAATGTTATGGAGGAGCAGGTAACTGAACCGCTGGAGGAGGCGCTAAATGGTATTGCAGGTATCAAATCCATAACCTCAACCAGCAGCGATGGGCGTACGCGCATATCGGTTGAGTTTGAACTAGGTGTTGATATGGAGGCTGCTGCAAACGATGTGCGCGACAAGGTAAGCCAAGCTGTTAGGCGGCTTCCCCCCGATATTGATGCTCCCATTGTATCAAAAGCCGATGCCGATGCCGAAACTATTATGATTATTACCCTGCAAAGTAATACTAGGGATCTTATAAGCCTTTCTGAAATTGCTAATAACCTTTTTAAGGAGCGGCTGCAAACTACGTCTGGGGTTTCAAGCATTGGCATTTGGGGCGAAAAGCGTCCCTCAATGCGGCTTAACCTTGACCCAAACAAGCTTGCTGCGTACAGTATCACCCCATCCGATATTAGAACGGCCTTAGGAAGGGAGAATATTGAGCTGCCATCGGGTAGGGTTGAGGGCTACTACACCGACCTGAGCATTAGAACCCTAGGCCGACTGGAAACCGAGGATGAGTTTAACGACCTTATTATTAAGGTGATTAACGGAACGCCTATAAAGATAAAGGATGTTGGCCAAGCCGTAATAATGCCCGAGAACGAGCGTAGCATGATGCGCGGAAACAATGGGCTTCCCATGGTTGGGATAGCGCTTACTCCGCTTCCTGGTGCAAACTATATTTCCATTGCCGATGCGGTTTACGAAAAGCTCGATGATATTATGCGCGATGCCCCAGAGGATATTAATATGGGTATTGCCCTAGATACCACTACTTCCATACGTAAGGCAATACTTGAGGTTGAGGAAACCGTGTTTCTTGCCTTTATACTGGTAATTCTGGTAATCTTTATCTTTTTACGTAGCTGGCGAACCACGCTAATCCCAATGGTGGCCATTCCAATATCGCTAATAGGTTCATTCTTTGTGATGTACATATCGGGGTTCACCATAAACGTGCTAACGCTGCTGGGTATTGTTCTGGCTACCGGACTTGTTGTTGACGATGCCATTGTGGTGCTGGAGAATATCTACTCAAAGGTTGAGTCGGGCATGGATCGCTTTAAGGCGGGACACGAAGGGACTAAGGAGATTTTCTTTGCCGTTATTTCAACCACTGTTGCGCTTGTAGCCGTATTCCTTCCCATTGTTTTTCTTGATGGAATTACCGGCCGCTTATTCCGCGAGTTTGGTATTGTGGTAACAGGTGCGGTAATTATATCGTCGTTTGTGTCGCTTACACTTACCCCAATGATGAGCACCCGTATCCTTCGCCATAAACCCCGCGAAGGGTGGTTTGCACGCACCATGGGGCGGTTATTTGAAAAGATGGCTGTTAGCTACAAGGCATCGCTAACCACATTTGTTAGTCGCAGGTGGATGGCGCTGCTTATTATGGGAGCCTCTGTAATTCTCATATTGGGAATAGGTAGCCAAATTCCCTCGGAGCTTGCCCCTATGGAGGACAAGAGCAGGCTAAACATTATGGCTACGGCACCAGAGGGAACCTCTTACGAGCTAATGGACTCCTACGTAAAGGAAGTAATTGCTTACGTTGATTCTTTCCCAGAGAAGGTTGCCATTACCGCGCTCTCATCGCCAGTCTGGATGGGTACAAACTCAGGGTTTGTGCGCTTGCTGCTAACCGAGCCCAACGAGCGTAGCAAAACCCAGCAGGAGCTTGCCGACGAGATAACTACCTTCCTAAAAACCAAAAACCTTGCCCGGGCTTTTGTTATGCAGGATCAAACCATTAGGGCTGGTCGTGGTGGCGGTTTACCCGTACAATTTGTGGTTCAGGCAACCAACTTTGATAAGCTTAAGGCGGTTATCCCCGAGTTTATGGCCAAGGCGCAGTCCGATGATAGGTTCCAAGTGGTTGACCTAAACCTAAAGTTCAACAAACCGGAGCTGCAAATAAGTATTGATAGGGACAAGGCTCGTGCTTCGGGAATTACGGCTTATGATATTGCCGAGGCGCTTCAGCTATACTTTAGCGGCCAGCGCTACGGCTACTTTATTCGCAATGGAAAGCAGTACTACGTTATAGGATTGGCCATGCGCCAGTTTAGGGACGAACCCTCAGATCTATCAGGTATATACCTCCGCAACAACACAGGGCAGCTTATAGACCTAGGAAGCATTGTTACCTTTGCCGAGGCCAGTACGCCACCGCAGCTTTACCGTTACAACCGTTACGTATCGGCTACGTTTAGCGCATCAACAGCACCTGGTGTAACGCTTGGACAGGGTATTGCGGCCATGCGCGAGATTGCCGACCAAACCCTCGACGAAACCTTTAGTACAACGCTTACGGGTACATCAGAGCAGTTTGAGGAGAGCTCCAACAGCCTTGTGTTTGCCTTTGTTCTGGCGCTGGTGCTTATTTACCTGGTTCTCTCGGCACAGTTTGAGAGCTTCCGCGATCCGCTTATTATTATGTTCACCGTGCCCCTGGCTCTTGCTGGTGCTGTGCTATCGCTCTACCTGTTTGGTCACACCATGAATATCTTTAGCCAAATTGGTATTATTGTTCTGGTGGGTATAGTTACCAAAAATGGTATTCTGATAGTTGAGTTTGCCAACCAGAAAAAGCAAGCTGGACTTGAAAGAACCCAAGCCGTTATTGATGCCGCAGCGCAAAGGCTACGCCCCATTCTTATGACCAGCCTTGCTACCATTTTTGGTGCACTGCCCATTGCCCTTGCTCTTGGTGCTGCTGCAAAAAGCCGCGTGCCAATGGGTATAACCATTATTGGCGGATTGCTCTTCTCGTTAGCGCTTACGCTTTACGTTATTCCAGCGCTTTACACTTATATCTCACGTAAACAGGCAAACATTAAGCACGATGAGGATTTTTCCAATGAATAGGGTATTACTAACCGTTGCTACCATTCTTTGTAGCAGTCTCTTTGGGCTTGCTCAGGATACGCTTACCCTGTCGCAGGCCATAAAAATTGGGCTTGAGAAAAACTTTAGCATCCGATTGGCTCGCAATAGCTACTCCATTGCTAAGAATAATAATACGCTGGGTAATGCTGGAATGCTCCCTAGGGTTGAGGCAAACGGCGGATGGCGTCTCTCTGCAGAGGAAGCGGAGCAAGTTTACAAAAGTACAGGAGCGGTAGCTACCGACAGGACTACAAATAACCTAAATGGCAATGTTCAGCTTAGTTGGACGCTGTTTGATGGGTTCTCTATGTTTGTATCCAAGGAAATGCTAGGCAACCTGCAAGCAATGAGCGAGCAGAGCCTGCAAATAGCTGTTGAGGATGCCCTAGCCAGTATTGTGGTTGCATACCATAACGTGTTGGTGCAGCAGCTGCTTGCCCAGAGTTTTACCAGCACCACCAAGCTTAGCCACGAGAGGCTTTTTGTGGCCAAGGAGCGTTTTGCCATTGGCGATGGTAGCCAGCTGCAGGTTCGCCAAGCTGAGGTTGACCTACTTGCCGATAGCACCAACCTTCTTAGGCAGCGTAATACCGTTGCCGAGGCAAAATTATATCTAAACCAGCTGCTAGGGCGTAGCCCATCAACGTTGTTTGAGGTAAGTAGCAACTCGCAGTCCCAGTCTTTGCTTAATACGCAGGATATGCTCACCCAAATTATGCAAAACAACCGTACCTTAGCTATTGAAAGGCTCCAGCTAAGCAATAGCCAGCTTACCATAAAGGATTTGCAGGGCGATAGGTACCCACGCCTAAACCTTACATCGGGCTATAATTTTAGTAAGAGCAGCTACTCGCCAGGCGATTTGGAAAGCGCCAAGAATTTTGGCCCAAGCATTGGGCTCACTGCATCGGTAACGCTATTTAACGGTTTTAATGTATCGCGGAGCATAGCCAATGCCCGCATTGCTGCCGAGAGTAAGGCCATAAACCTTGAGCAGATGGAGGTGCAGCTGCAAAGCCAAGCGCTAAGCTATATAAACAGCTTTAATTTGGCCCAAATGCTTATGCAAACGGAGCAAACCGCCGTTGCACTTGCTCAGCAAAACCTTGATGTTGCCATGGAGAAGTACAGGTTAGGCTCCATTAGCGATATTGAGCTGCGCGATATGCAGAGCCGGCTAATTGGGGCACAGGCTCGTTACCTTTCGGCACAGCTGCAGCTTATAAATGCCGAGGTTGAGCTACAAACGCTATCGGGCACTATCATTAACCAATTTGAGCAGATGCTTTCTAATGAGGAGTAGTTTTTCCCTAATACAGAAACAGCAAGCCTTTACTGGGCTTGCTGTTTTTTTATGCGGTAGCTAACCCTTCAGCACAATGTCGTGATCGCCAGCCCACTGCTTTAGGTCCAGTTTTTTTATTGCTGCGGACATTAGCTCGGGGAAAAGGTCGGGTGTGCAGGCAAAGACCGGAATGTTGTTCTTTGCAAACTCCGATGCATGGCTGTGGCTGTATGCTGGGCAACCATCGTCGTTTAGGGCCAGAAGGCAAATTAGCTGAACCCCCGAACCAACAATCTCCTGAGCCCGGCGGTGCATCTCCTGGGCATTGCCCCCTTCGTATAAATCGGTGATTAGTATAAGTATTGTGTCGTCGGGTTTCGATACCAGCTCCTGGCAGTACTTTAGAGCCTGATTGATATCGGTACCGCCGCCCAGCTGCACCCCAAATAGCAAATCAACGGGATCCTTTAAATCCTCAGTTAAATCCACCACTGAGGTATCAAACACCACCATTTTGGTTCTCACATTGGGTAACGATGCCATTACCGCCCCAAATATTCCGGAGTAAACCACCGAGGTGCCCATTGAACCGCTCTGGTCGAGGCACAGGATGATATCCTTTAGCGATTTTTTGGACTTGCGTCCATAGCCAATCCGCTCTTTGGGGATAATGGTTTTATACTCGTGCAGGTAGTGCTTCAGGTTCTTCCGAATGGTTGCGTCCCAGTTTATCTCGCTGTGCCTGGGGCGCCGGTTGCGAGCCGACTTGTCCAACGCTCCATTCAGGGCCGATATGGTTTTTTGCTCCAACCGGGCCATTAGCTCCTCAACCACTTTCTGAACCACCCGGCGAGCGGTTTCCTTGGTTTTGGCGGGGATCAGCTTCCCTAGCTCCATTAGGGTTGCAATGAGGTGAACGTCGGCCTCAGTTTTCTCTAGGATTTCCGGTTCAAAAATCATCTTCTTCTGCAGCTCGGGGTGCTTTAATGCATCGTTCTGCATTACGTTAACCACTGAGGCAGGGAAATACTTGCGAATATCGCCAAGCCAGCGGGCAATGCTAGGGTTGGAGCCCTCTTGGCCTCCCTGCTTCTTCTCGCTCCCGTACTTAAACGATTTGGTTCGCTCAAACTCGTAAAGAGCCGCTAGCGAGGCATCAACCTGCATCAGCTCCTCCGATAGGGTAACCCCAGTACCATCGGCCTCGTTGCCCCCAAGAATCAAGCGCCATTTCTCTAGTTCGCAATCGGGAGCATTATGTGGGTTCTCGGTATTCATCATTGAAGTATTAGCTATTAAATCCGGCGAGTTCTTTTATGATAGGAAGAATCAGTGCGGCTCGCTCCTCATTAAAGTTTTGGGCTGCTGTGGCTGTGCTATGCCGCTCCGTTGCCAGCCCCTTCTTGGCCTTCTCCCCAATTTGTCGGCGCTCGCCAAATTCAAATTTCGAAAAGGTTCTTCTTAGCAGCGGAAGCAACTCCATAAAAATCTCTTTGGATAGGGAGGATACCCATGAGTATATCAGGTTCCATAGCCGGTTATCGTAAATAAGAATCATCCCGTTGCCCTTAAGGAATCCTTCCAGCCACGACGCAACTTGGTACGGATCGTTCGATACGGATAGGGCGAACGCAATGCGTTTGTCCACCTCCTGCTCGTCCATTTGCTGCGAATCGAGAAGCAACCGGCAAACGCAACCCAGTATGATGGGGTGAACGCCCGTGTTGTCGACCATTTTGTGCAGCGTTTCGTGCCATTGCTGTAGGTACTCGGTGTCGTCGTACAGCCTAATGGCATTGTTCAACTTGGTTATTAGGCTGAACATGCTGGTGGAGTTATCCTCATCTAAGCCGTAACAGGCGTTATTCAGCCCAATGTAAACCTTAACCAGCAGCTGCTTCACTATGGTCTCGAGGATTGACAAATCCGACTTGCGAACGTTGCCATAGCGGCTAACCTCTATTAGCGCGGGCAGGGCGTTCATTAGATCGATAATATCCGACGAAACGGTTGAGAGCTCTACAATGCGGTCTAGCAGCGCATCGATCCCCTCAAACAGCTCGGCGGGAATGCACTTTTGGATTAGCTCCGATACCTCGGCTATGCTTTGGGTTTGGGCGCATCGGCCAAGGATTACGCTTTGCGAGGCGCTCTCGATGGTGTTCCCAAGAAAGGCCTTATCGATTAGCTCAATCATCATATCGGGCGACCACTCAGTAAACCACGACTCCTTAAACGTGCCCTTTGAACGCGATACGGTTCGTCTGGCCCAGGGAATCCCCAGTACCTCGAGACGGAAGAAAAGAATACTTCTACCTAAATCTATCTCTTTACGTAGGTCTAAATCATACTGCTTCTGCTCAGCGGTGAGCTTTAACCGAAGGCTCTTAAGGTTTTGCTCAAAATCTTCCTGTAATGGAACCTTGGGAAGCTCCTCGGGTACTCTCCCCAGCTTGCTCCCAATAATTAGCTCCTTCTTGATTAGCTCTAACAGAATGCCGTCGCCCATGCACATAACCGACAGGGTTGCCTCATTGAGCTCCTCTAGCGATACGTAGTACTTGTTGCGAAGGGACGATAGGCTTCTACTAAGTACAAAGGCCTCTATTACATGTGCTGTAGATATATCGATTTGCTTATCACGAAGGGCTGTTGCCACTTTTGTGAGCCAAGTAATTTCGGCATCGTCCTTGGCATGCCACTGATGCTCGTACCAACCGGGAGAGTAGATGCCTGCTCCATACCCCGATGACATGGACAATCGGGAGTTGGTCCAGGGTATCCATGTTGCGGTAACCTTTACCTTCGATTTGGGTAGCACCTTAAGTATCTTAGCGTCCGATTTGGCCGTTCCGTCCAAGTTGAGAAGCGCCGGCGCATGCCATGCTCCACAGATTACAGCAATGTTTGTGTAAATCTCATTCTGACACTGGCGGATAAGGGTGCGCATGTAGGCTTCGCGAGGCACGTTCTCCTTATCGAGACTCGATTCTACCCCCTCGGCGCGCAACGATTCCATTACGTGCATCACCGCCTCAAAGTGCTCGGCTGTGTTCTCCTTCTGCTGCTCGAAATGATATTCCCACCACTCCTCGCCGCTGCCAAACCCTGCTATATCGGCTAAATAGCCTAATGGATCCTTGCTTACAGGGGCTTCCTCTGGGTTAGCCTCTTCGGCCTCCCTTTTCTGGGCTAGGCTAATGGATACCGGAAGATCAATGGCCTTTACCGGAATCCCATGCTTGTTTGCGTACTGAGCAGCCACCCACTCTGGCGAGTACTCGGCAAAGGGATAGAACACCGACTCCTTGGGATTATCGGTGTTGTAGCACATAATTGCAGCAGGAGGAACCAAGTTGGCATGCCCAATGGCAAGAAGCATTTCGCTAATTTCAGGCGGCCCCTCAACCAGAATAATATCTGGTTTGATAAGGGCGAGCCTATCCGCCACATTCTTTGCCGATCCTACGCCGTGATGCCTAATACCCAGTATATGAATTGCCATGCTACTACGCTTTTAATAGTTGATTGGGATATGATATTGATTGCCGAAGCAACCCCCTTTCACCCTTCAACATAATCTTAGTGTACTGCTTAATTACCTAGTTCAGCTCCTTACAAGCGCGGTAAATGTCTCGCCACTCTTCCCTTGTTTTTACTATATTCTCTAGATACTCTTTCCACACAATGGCATCCTGAACGGGATCCTTAACAATGGCACCAATAAGCCCCGAGGCCAAATCGTGCGCATTAAGTTTTCCATTCCCAAAGTGTGCGGCTAGTGCCAGCCCATTGTTTACCACCGATATTGCTTCGGCGGTGCTAACAGTGCTTGATGGCGATTTTATCTTTGTTCTACCATCCTCGGTAACGCCATTTCTTAGCTCACGGAATATCCTAACTATGCGCTGAATATCCTGTAGCGTAGGCATCGATGCGGGAAGTTCAAGCGTTTTCAGGCTGCTCTCAACACGTGTTTGTACAATCTTAACCTCCTCTTCCTGCGTTGCTGGAACGGGTAGTATCACCGTGTTGAATCGTCGCTTTAGCGCAGAGGAGAGCTCATTCACCCCTTTGTCGCGGTTATTAGCGGTGGCAATCACATTGAACCCCTTCACTGCTTGTACCTCCATGTTTAGTTCGGGAACGGGCATGGTTTTCTCCGAAAGAATGGTGATTAGGGTATCCTGTACATCAGCCGAGATACGGGTTAGCTCCTCAATGCGTACAATCTTTCCGTTCTGCATGGCATTCATTACCGGGGTGCTAACCATTGCTTCGGCGCTGGGTCCCTCGGCTAGTAAGCGGGCGTAGTTCCATCCGTAACGAATAGACTCCTCGCTAGTGCCTGCTGTACCCTGAATTAGAAGGGTTGAATCCCCAGTAATTGCCGCTGCAAGGTGCTCCGATACCCACGACTTGGCAGTTCCTGGAATGCCGTATAGCAGAAGGGCTCTATCGGTAGTTAGTGTTGCTACAGCAATCTCCATTAGGCGCTGGTTCCCAATGTACTTTGGTGTAATCTCAAACCCATTGCTCAGCTTGCCACCCATTAGGTACTTAACTACGCTTGCAGGTGAGAGGTTCCAGTTGGTAGGCTTTGAGCCGGAGTCCTGTTTGGCTAGTTCAAACAGTTCTTCCTGAAATTGCTGCTCGGCATGTTCTCGTAAGGCATTCATATTATTAGCTTTTTAAGTTTTTTATCGATTTACGGATTTGCAAAACGCTATTTACTGGCTCGTAAATATTTGCGTTCCACAGGTAGTATAGGTTTGATTCGGCAGCCTTTTCGTTGATCTTCTGAAGTAAACCTGCTGTATTTGTGTTGAGATATTGCGCAAGAACAACCCCAAGCGCATTGGTGTTAATGGTATTAGATTGTATGGCGATATCAAAAATGGACGAAAGAATGTAGGTTGAAAAGGATTCCGACCAGGATTCGTTTAGGTTGTATGGCCCATTTGCTAAAACCTCATAGTCGGAGAATAGCTTATTCTTTTGAACAAACTGCTCATACTCATCCTTAGAGAGTAACTGCAACATAGGTATTGCAGCGGTTACAGGAATACGGGGAACTAAGGCGCTTGCCATTTGCCCGTTTCTTTGAGTGATAATACTCTGAATGAAGGAATCGAATAGCACCGAATGGGGCTTCCCTTGTATATTCACATTGAATCGATTATTTGCCAGAAAGCATGTGATAAGCGCGGGGTAAGTTGCCACCTGTTCGTTTAGCCACGACTCAAGGGGTATGCACTCGATGAAACAGGAGAGCCAGTATTGGCTTATGTTTCCGAAGCGTGAGATGTCGTAGTTCTTCACCTCAAACCCATAGGTTTGCTCCATGTTCTCTGCATTCCAAAATGCAGAATCGCCCTCATCGGGAAGCAGGTAATCGGTTTGCGATTTTGAAACAATGCCCAGCAGCCCCTTCTTCTTCTCAAACGAGAAGTAGCTACTCAAATGCTCAATGGATTTCTGATACAACTCGGTTTCTGTTGATGATAAGAGTATCTCGGAAAGAACTTTTCGGCACTCCTTCTCCGTTTTCTTCTCCTTTGTGCGGTAAGCAAACTCGGTTGTGTACAGGTCTAGGGCAAACTGAATTGCTGATGGATGCAACACCTCCTTAAGCAGATCGAGGTATCCCCTTTTGCTTACAAGCGACTCCTGATCCCATGTCGACTTTAGTAGAGACAGAGCATGCTCCGCATTGTTGCGAAGCGATTTCGAAAGGAATTCCCTGCGCTCTGCAGGAGTGCCCTCAAGCCAAATGGTGTCATCGGTTCCTGGGCTGTTGTTGTACCTAAAATCGAACTGGAATTGTAGCAGCCAGTTCCCTTTATTGCCTATTACCTTTACTATTTTTGACTTTGTGACCTCCGATAAGCTGTTCCCGGTGCTTAGCAGGGGTACAATCCCTTCGGGTTCAACCGTGAGGTTGCGCTCAATAAGTGCATCGAGCCATAGACTAAGCAACTTCTCCTTAATCCTTGAGTTTGTGCCATCTATTTGGCCAAAAATCTCCTTATAAACGGCAGGAGCAGTATCTAGCGTCTCAAGAATAATCTCTTCGTTAACCGCATGCTCTACCTTTAATGGCTCCTTTCCCGCTTCGGTGTAGTAACAGGCAAGGGCTGCGGTTTGAAGGAACGATTGCTCTGCATCAAAAGCCGATTCCCCAATACAATCCTTTATGCTTGGTGGTAGTATTGTGGTATCTAACAATCTTTTCTCGGTGCCCAAAAGCGCTACTTCAACTAAATGCTGCCACATATTAAAGCGTTATGTATTGGTTGTTTTCAAATAATCCCAAGGGAATTATTACCTCATTCTTTAGGATACACGCTACCTGCATTTTCCTGTTACCCGAAATTACAAGCCACTTCATAATCTTCTGCAAATCTAGTTGTGGGGCAACCGGCACATAGTGCATCTCGTTATCGTAGGCCAGCCATTGGCTGTCGCTCTTTGTCAATCTTAGGTCATCAACAATAACAAAGGTTTCAGCCAACCAAGGGTTAATTCGTTGCTGCTCAGTTTGATTGTTAAAGGCCTCCTTCCACGAGATTAGAGCGCTGGGTTGCTGCTCAAGAAGGCTATCTACGCTGTGGCTCTCTTTAATGGCAGCCCTAAGCGGTAGAGCCGAAGGGAAAAAGGCAAGTTCGGCATTAACGATGCTTCCGGGGAGAATGGGATTCTCAATGGTGGAATACTTGGTAATGAAGTTTAGGATGAGCGCGCTGCGATTCGATTCACAACCAACTAGGTAGTTCTTTTGGGTGATGATGTCGTTATCGGTTGTCTCAACTATTTGCCCAACAACAAGCCACTTGTCACTAATTGTTTCGGCATCGCTACTGGCAATTAGCTCCTTTGGCGATTGGTTCCACCCAACTAGGTTCTTCACGGTAGTTTGCCAAATGGGCGAGAGGTTATCGTAGTTATTAAAAGTGCTAATTAGAAGGAACAACTTCGATATAATTGTTAAAGCCTCACTTTGCCACTCGGTAGAACTGCTAAAATCCAGACTACCCAGCAATTTAACCCAGTTTGCTAATCCGGGTGCCTTGGCATCTACCATTCGGGCAGCAATTCGCGTAAAATCAGAAGCGGGCTTATTAGGAAGTTCCAAAATACCTATGCGAATTAGGTCCTTTAGCCATAATTCCAGCTCCGCAGCACCAGCCTTAACGCTATTGAACCTATCCTCCTGTGTTTTCCCTTTTGCCTTATCTCGCTTCTCCTGTTCGTTTGCGGTTCGCTCTACCGTTTCGGGTTTAGAAACCTTTGTCTGGCGCTTATCTAGCCACGCCTTAACCCAATCTGGCTCTTCACTGGTAAGTGTAAATTCATTGGGTGATGAGACGTAAAGGAGCATTAGCCCAATATTGTGCTTACAGGGAAACTGGCGCGAAGGGCAGCTGCATTTAAAGGCGAGGGAACTTAAATCAACTTGCGCTTGGTACGGATTCTTTCCGCTTCCCTTAATCTCACCCCAAATTGCTCGGTCAGATTTAGCCATTGTTTGCCACTTATCTCTTGCAGACAATGCCTTTCCTGTTTTAAACGCAGCAGGATTTGGCGATATTAGCTCAACTTGTTGTTCTGAAATAATCAATGCAATAACTATTTAGTATCTACTCTAGGCTCTTGGCATAAAGTACCAATATACTATAAATATGAGGTTGTTCTACTCGCCCATTAATTATATGAAGATGAATAATTGCTACCAAATAGAAAGTCAACTGAAACAAAATAGATTAGAAGGTTCCCTCCAAAAGCAAAGGGCTGCCATTGCATTTTGGCAGCCCTTGTTCTTTACTTTTCCGTTGAGTATAAGTTAAGTTTTAAATAGCCCGAAGGATCAACCGCCTCTCCATCTTTCCTTAGCTCAAAGTGTAGATGCGGACCAGTAGAAACCCCCGATTGCCCCATGTAGGCAATTAGCTCACCTTGCTTCACGCTTTGCCCCTGCGTAGCAGCGTATCCGCTTAGCTGTGCATATAGCGATGAGAATCCATTGGCATGGTCAATAACCAAGTACTTACCATAACCCTTAACCTCAACTATTTTGCTAATTACACCATCGGCAACGGCAAGTATTGGAGTGCCCTCTGGGCCCGCAATATCAAGCCCATTGTGCATTTTTTCTACCCGCTCTATTGGGTGTACTCTATTCCCATACCCCGATGCTAAGTAGATACCCTTATCAGCCTTAACTGGGAGAACAAATTCGGGATTGGTATTACTTGGCATAAGTAAGGGCTGATTACTTAGCAAATCCAGCGGTGCTTTCTCAAACGAGAAGCTCATTAAAAGGATTGCCAGAACAGGCAATATTAGCGTAAGCTTAATATGAGCAAACCTTGATGTTCTTATTCTTGTCATCATTTTGATTCTTTTTAGGGTTAATGAAGATGCAAAGCCACTTGCAAGCGCATTGCTTAACCGGTTCTGAACACTTTGCAGCATGATATTCTGATAATCGATGCTGCAAACGCCGTTACGGAGGCAGTCCCTATCGGCAAGGTATTCGTGAACCTCAACAAACGCTTTTTTGTACAAGTAGATGAAAGGATTGAACCATAACAGAATCCTGATGATCTCAACAAGTAGTAAATCCAATGAGTGAAGCTGCTTGGCATGAGCCGCTTCGTGCATTAGAATTTTATCGGTATCACTGGCTCCAATGGCTTTGGGGCTCAGGAATACGTAATGAAAGAATGAGTAAGGTGATGATGTACTATCCGTTAGGACTAACTTCATTCCTTTTACTGATTTTACTTCATAGGCACTGCAACTTTTTATTAAACGTAACAGGTTTTGTACTACCCGAGCAAGAGATATTGCCACACCAACGATGTATGCAGCAAGCAGCACTGTAAGCCAGCTAACCGCCGATGCTTGCTTGGCAACAGCATCGCCAATTGGGTAATCGGGTTCCCAAAATATATCTGCGTTGTAGTAAGCTAATGGGTTTACCACTAGCGGTGCATTTACATTAAGGGTAATGCTAAGGGCTGGTAGTACAAGCGATAAGCACATGGCACATAGCAAGAAGAATCTATTCCTCTGATAAAAGGAATCACGGGACAGGAAAGCCCTGTAAAATAGGTAAAATCCGGCTAAGCAGATGCTCACCTCCCAGATATATTGAATACCGCTACTCATCGGCCTGTTGCTTTTTGCTTTGTATTTGCTCTTCAATTAGAGCCTTCATCTCTTCCAGCTCTGTAAGTGAGAGATCCTGCTCCCGAGTAAAGAACGATGTGAACTTTTGCACCGAGTTGTTGAACAGGGAGCTAAAAACACCTCTCATGTACTCTCGGGTATAGGATTTTTTTGAGATCAACGGATAGTACTGGTTGGTTTTACCAAATATGGTGTAACCAATAAAGCCTTTCTTTACCAGCACCCGCACAACGGTGGCCACCGTTGTATTAGCAGGGCGAGGCTCTGGAAACTCATCTATGATATCCTTAAGGAATCCTTTCTCAAGCTTCCACAGGTACTGCATTACTTGTTCTTCTGCCTTGGTCAATTCTTTCATGCAACAAACCTACGACTATTTTACTAGTTATACAACTATATTTATAGTCGTTTTGTATGCAAGGATGATTTTTGTAGTTAAATGGGTGTCTCTCAGTTTGAATAAATCATTATACCAGTTCATTACAGCGGTTTACGGCACCGTTGTTGGGCTATTCTTGCAGGCTCTTGCCTATGGTTCCTTCTATAGGGTAATGAACAAAAGAATGGTTAACATTAAAAATGAAAACCTTACAATAAGCCGTCAGACTACAGAATACATTAAAAAGGGTGAAGTCTCTTTCCTTTCTTCTGATGATAGTTTGAACACTATTACCCAAATGCCGCTAAACCTTGCTTAGTTCCTCAAGTAGTGCGGGTCGGTTGGAGTATTTCTTCCTAAAAAGTTCAATTACTTCATTGGCCTTGTTTCGCTCGCCCATCTTAATCATTCTTCGTAGGTACTTACACGCGGTTTTGTAGTGTGAGCGCCCAATGTTATTGTCCAGCAAATCGATTATTCCTTTAGCGTATAGTTCGGCTAATTGGTTGGAGTAATCTTTTACTAAGTACTTTTCGTAGTATTCAACAAACCTTAAGTATGGGTGCTTTTGTAAGAGATTGAGCAGCCTCTCCCACCAGTTCTCTTTAATGTATATACCAGCAAGAGTCTCAGAGAAATAACCTTTATGCTTTTGTAAAACCTCCTTTGCTAGACTTTCTACAAAGGTGCTCCACTTTTCAGGAGCAACGTTTTGCTTTAGAATCTGATATAGTTCCTCTTTTGATGTACCATCTGACAGGAACAGTAAACGAGCATACTCAATTACTTTGTTTACGTCGTTTTGCTCTTGGGCTATTTTAATAAGCCAGTTGTACCAATCCGCAACATAGCCATGGCGTTTATTCTTGTCTTGGTTTATTCCATCATGGGCTAGTTGAATTGCCTTGTTATAGTCCATCCTGTCTATTGCCTTCTGTATTGCTTTGCTACGCAGATCATAGTTGTCTAAGTGCTGTTCCAAATACTTATCTGCTTCAGCTTCTCCCTTAACCTTAACCAAGAGGTCGTATTTTATGGTTTTAGCATGTTCTTGTTCGTACTCAGAATCAAATTCTTCTATTAGTGCGAAGATTCGGTTAAACTCTTCTGTAGTTTTCTGCAACGCCGCGGCAAGACTAAGTAGCCCTAAGTTCCAGTTCGATTCCCTGTAAATATCGCTGTTGCATGCGCTTAAGCAGTAATCTATAACTTGCTTTATAATAGCCTCATTGTGTCGCTCGTTTGCAATTAGCACAAGCGATTCAAACGCTATGTCAATGCAACTGCTTAAGTCCCCATTGCTATCGTCGGCATAACCTAACGCACGGTTCAGCTCTTCCATTATGGCCGTGCATATATGGATAGCACTGGTGTAATTTTGGTTGCTTATCTGTTTTTGTGCTGATTCTAGCAATGTTGTAACCTCTATAGCTAGGCGTCTCGATGCAGACCAGTCTATAAATCCATGCCTATCCGAAACGGAGCGAATGGCAGTTTTTAGGGTCTTTACGTAGAGTTCTTTGGTATCATTGGAGTTGTATTGAATAAAATATGATAGGAAAAGACTTCTTAAACTTGAGTTTTTGCTGGTATGCTCACGAATAAACTCCTTTAGCTCATCGTGTGTCGCTTTTTCTAGCAAGTCGTTCACCTGCTCTGCTGGTGTTTTTTGTTTTTTTGATATTGGGGTGCTGTTTGTTTTTTTTGATTTTGTTTTTTTGTCAAGACCTAGTTCTTCTTTCTGCAAATAGAAGATTACTGCGGCAACGTGCTTGCAGACTGGCCCCATGTCGTAGGGGCAATTACAGGAAAATTCGGTAACTATCTCATTCCTAATGGTAAGATTAACAATATAATCTTCTGAACCTTCTACAACGGCTTCTAACTCTCCATAGCCTGTTTCTAGAGGTTCTTGCACTTTTCCTTTTTTGAAATAGTTAAGCCCGCGCTGTAGGATAGTCTCATCAATGTATTGCTCAAACTGGTTTAATGGAATTTGCATTGGGTTTGATGTATGTTAGAAAAGTTTACTATCTACTCCCTTCCCGGAATAGACCCAATAAGCCTTTTGGTATAGTCGGTTTGGGGGTTGGTGTAAAGGGCATCGGCATCGGTAAGTTCTACCAGATTGCCGTGCTGCATCACCAGTATGCGGTTGCTCATGTAGCGCACCACCGACAGGTCGTGCGATATGAAGATGTAGGTTAGCCCCAGCTCTGCCTTAAGCTTATTTAGCAGATTTAGTATCTGCGCCTGCACCGATACGTCGAGAGCCGACACAATCTCATCACAAACAATAACCTTAGGATTTAGAGCCAGTGCTCGGGCAATAACAATGCGCTGGCGCTGTCCGCCGCTAAACTCGTGTGGGTAGCGGTACTGCGCTTCGGCGGGAAGGGCTACCAGCTCAAGCAGCTCGTTTACTCGCTGATTAATATCGGCAGCACTGCGACAAATGCCATGAACGCGTAGCGGCTCGGCCAGTGCCTGCCCCACAGTTAGGCGTGGATTTAGCGCCGAGAAGGGGTCCTGAAAAATTAGCTGCACCTGTCGCCTAAAGCTCTTCATATCGGCTCTGCCAAACTTTGCAATGCTATGCCCATTGTAGCAAACCTCGCCAGTGGCCTCCTCAATAAGCTTAAGCAGGGTGCGCCCAAGGGTGGTTTTCCCCGAACCCGACTCGCCAACCAACCCCAGCGTTTCGCCCTTAAACAGCTGGAACGAGATGCTATTAACCGCTGTGAAGTGCTTCACTGGACGACCAAACAGGTTGCGCTTGGTTACGTACTTAACGCCAGCATTGCTAACGGTGAGCAGTGGCTCCTGTGCGTATATCGATTCATGGAGCTGTGCGCGGCTCTCTGCGCTCTCCAACGTGCTTGCGGGTGGTGTGCCTGCTACAAAATCGGCCACGGTGGGAAGCTTTAGCGGACGCCCCTCCATGGGTGGCTTACAGGCAATAAGCCCTTGTGTATATGGATGATTTGGGCTACTTAGCACCTGTTGGGTACTGCCCGTTTCAACAATATCGCCGCGGTACATAACCGCCACTCGATTGGCTACCTCTTTTATCACACCCAAATCGTGCGATATAAAGATGATTCCCATTTGGTGCTTATCGCGGAGGTAGTTAAATAGCTGTAGAATACCCTTTTGCACAGTAACGTCAAGGGCGGTGGTGGGCTCATCGGCAATAAGCAGCTGCGGGTTGCCGGCAAGGGCTATGGCAATCATTACCCGTTGCTTTTGCCCGCCGCTAAGCTGGTGGGGGTAGCTGCTAAAGGCTTTCTGTGGGTCGGGAAGCTGCATCTCGCTAAGCAGGTTAAGGGCTATGGCCTCGGCCTTTTTCCCTGTAACCTTTTGGTGAAGCGTTACCGCCTCGGTAACCTGTGCACCGCAACGCATGGCAGGGTTTAGCGAGGTCATTGGCTCCTGAAAAACCATGGCTATGCGCTTTCCCCTTATGGTGGATAGCTGCTTTTCGGTAAGGCCTATCAGCTGCGTAACCTCGTTGTTATGGGTAAGGGTTGCTGTGCCCGAAACCACACGCGCCCCATTGGGCAGTAGCCCCATTAGGCATAGGGCGGTAATGGATTTGCCCGAACCCGACTCGCCCACAATGCCAACCGTTTCGCCCGCTGCAACGCTAAGCGCGATGTTAGTTACTATGCGGCGCGGTCCAATATCTACAGTGAGGTTACTTACGCGGAGCATAAGGAGTGAAAAGTTAAATGTGAAAAATTAAACGATTCTGGCTGTACCATAATCTTAAATCTTGAACTTTGAATTTTAAACTTCACTCTTCCTTCTTCCCAAACAGTTCCCGCACCAGCTCCTCAACCTTACCGATGGTTACAACTTTAATGCCTGGGAAGTCGAGTTTCTCGTTTCCTTTTTGGTTGTATCTTGATACAATAATGCGCTCCATGCCCAGCTTGCGTGCCTCCTGAATGCGCTGGTCCACCCGTGTAACGGGACGAATTTCGCCCGACAAACCAACTTCGGCTGCAAAGCAGGTAGAGCCCGGTATGGCATAATCAAAAGTTGATGATAGGATTGCTGCAATAACAGCAAGGTCAATGGCCGGGTCGTTTACCTTTATACCACCAGCGATGTTTAGGAAAACGTCCTTGGTGGCCAGTTTAAAGCCTGCGCGCTTCTCAAGTACGGCTAGCAGCATGTTTAGGCGGCGGGTATCGTACCCTGTGGCCGAGCGCTGCGGGGTTCCGTAGGCTGCCGTGCTCACCAGCGATTGTATCTCAATTAGAAACGGGCGTACCCCATCAATGCTTGCAGATATGGCTATGCCGCTAAGCCCCTCATCGCGATGCGAAAGCAGTATCTCCGATGGGTTTGGTACCTCGGCCAGTCCGTTGCCGCGCATCTCAAATATTCCCAGCTCCGATGTTGAGCCAAAGCGGTTCTTTACGCCACGCAGAATACGGTATAGGTAGTTATTATCGCCCTCAAACTGAAGCACCACATCAACAATGTGCTCAAGCACCTTTGGCCCGGCAATGCTGCCATCCTTGGTTATGTGCCCAATAAGAATAACGGGCACCCCCGATGTTTTGGCGTAGCGTAGCAGCGCAGCGGCGCACTCGCGCACCTGCGATACGCTCCCTGCCGACGACTCAATGGACTCGGAGTAGAGCGTTTGTATAGAGTCCACAACCAGTAAGCTGGGCTTTACGCCATCGGTTTGGTTTAGGATATTCTCAAGTAGGGTCTCGTTAAGGATTAGGCAATCCTGATTGGTGGGGTTTATACGGTCGGAGCGGAGCTTCACCTGATGGGCGCTCTCCTCACCCGATACGTACAGCACCTTGGCGCTATTAAGCCCCAGCGCCATTTGCAGCGCAAGGGTTGATTTTCCAATGCCAGGTTCACCGCCAAGCAGCACCATTGAGCCGGGAACTAGTCCGCCACCCAAAATGCGGTTAAGCTCGCCAATGCCAGTATCTAGGCGGCGCTCATTGGTAATCTCAATCTCCTTAAGCGGCTTTGGGGCAGCGTTACGCGATACCTCAACCAGTCCGGGACGGTTACTCTCCTTGCTTATGCGTTCCTCAACGTAGGTGTTCCACTCGCCGCAAGCAGGGCAGCGCCCAATCCACTTAACCGATTCGGTACCACAGTTCTGACAAACGTATATTGATTTTTGCTTGGCCATTTTTTGATTTTAGACATTAGATTTCAGACTTTAGACATTAACCGTTAGATTTTAGACAGGTTACATTAATATTGGTTTTGTCTAATATCTAACGTCTAACATCTAGCATCTAACAACTAATAAGGAATCCCGTACTGCTTCATCTTGTTGTAAAGCGTTTTACGGTCGATGTTCAGTATTTTTGCAGCCTTGCTCTTGTTAAAGCGAACCTTTTCTAGCGTGGCCAAAATCAGCTCCTGCTCGGCCTTCTCCTTCAGGTCGCGAAGGTTATCGCCAGCTTTGGGTTCGGGGAGTACAATCTCGGGGCGCTCGGTCCACTCCACAATCTCAGTGGGCAGGCTTTCTACGGTTATAGCACCAGTGCGCTCTAGTAGCACCGCACGGCGAATTACGTTGCGTAGCTCACGGATGTTACCCGGCCAGGCGTAATCCATAAACACCTCAACAACCTCCTGGTTAAAGCCGTTTATTTCCTTGCCCAGTTCCTGATTGGCCAGCTGCAAAAAGTGGTTGGCAAAAAGCGTTAGATCCGATTTTCTATCGCGTAGCGGTGCAACGAATACGGCAAACTCGTTTAGCCGGTGGAACAAATCCTCGCGGAACTCGCCCCGTTTAACGGCCTCCTGCAAATCCTCGTTGGTAGCGGTAATTATGCGTACATCAACCTCAACCTCGCGGCTGCTGCCAATGCGCTTAATCTTACGCTCCTGTATGGCGCGCAAAAGGTTAATCTGCACCTCGTACGATAGGTTTCCTATCTCATCAAGGAATAGGGTTCCGCCATTGGCGGCTTCAAACTGCCCAATCTTATCGGATATTGCACCAGTAAAAGAGCCTTTAAGGTGACCAAAAAACTCGCTTGGAGCCAAATCCTTTGGCAGTGCACCACAATCAATGGCCACAAAGGGCTTTTTGCAGCGCTTGCTCTCGTTATGTATTTGGCGGGCTACAAACTCCTTGCCTGTACCGCTATCGCCCTGAATAATTACTGAAAGGTTGGTTGGCGCCACAAGGCTAATGTACTCGTTAACCTTTTGCGAGTGGCTACTAATGCCCTTAATAAAGCTAATTGGGGTTGATTCGGTATTGGGGCTATCTGTTACCTTTGTTTCAAAGCCGCCGCTTTCCTTAGCATTTAGGGCGTTGCCTATGGTAAGGAGAATCTCATCGGGGTTTATGGGCTTGGTAACGTACTCAAAGGCTCCCATCTTAATGGCCTTTACAGCCATGCGGATATCGGCGTAGCCAGTCATAAGAATCACCACCGTATCGGGGGTAACCGCTTTTACCTCGTGCAGCAAATCCATTCCGCTCTTCTCTGGAAGGCGGAAATCGGATAGCACCACATCAAACTGAGTTGATTTAATGGCCTTTACAGCCTCATCGTATGAAAAAGTTTCCTTTACCTCGTGTCCATTACGGGTAAGGAACGTTTTAAGCATTAAACAGAAAGTTGAATCGTCGTCAACAACAAGTATTTTCGCCATTAGCAGTATCGC
This sequence comes from Bacteroidales bacterium, assembly GCA_016931855.1. Lineage (GTDB taxonomy): Bacteria > Bacteroidota > Bacteroidia > Bacteroidales > Tenuifilaceae > UBA5206. The sequence continues at coordinate 6,721 of JAFGDZ010000018.1, read as the reverse complement.
TTTTCGTCCACCAGAACGACTAATTTAGTTACTTTTTCCGAGAAAGGGCATAGCTCTTTGCCGGCAGTTAATGTAGAACAATCAATCATTAACACAAATATTTTTGTAAGCGATTTGATTAACCGCGCATTAATAGGGCAATTGCCTAATCTTTCCAGTCGCCATTTTCCTTTATTAGGGCAATAAGCGCATCAACAGCCTCGCTTTCGGGTATTGATTTGCGTACCACCTCTTTATTTTTGTATAGCGATATTTTGCCAGGGCCAGCACCAACGTAGCCATAATCGGCATCGGCCATTTCGCCAGGACCATTAACAATGCAGCCCATTACACCAATTTTTAGCCCCTTTATGTGCGATGTTTTTGCCCGTATGCGGGCAAGGGTTTCCTGTAGGCTAAAAAGCGTGCGCCCGCATCCGGGACACGATATGTACTCGGTTTTTGATATCCGCGTGCGGGTTGCCTGTAGTATAGTGAATGCGGTGCTTACAACGCTTGTGGTATCAACCTCTGGGGCAGAAATCATAATTCCATCGCCAAAACCATCAATAAGTAGCGAGCCAAAATCGGCAGCGCTGGCTATCTGTAGCTGCCACAGTTGCCGCGATGCAAAGTCCAAGGCAATTACCACTGGGTTTGATATTTTTTCTCTCAGCAGCTTAATAAATATCGCCTTAAGCTCAGCAACGGGATTTGTATTTGTTGGTTTAAGAACGGCTACTGCGTAGGGGTTCGACTTTAGCGCGGCAACTACCTCTGCCGTTAGCTGACCATACGATAACCCTACAAAAACGGGCGTAGCTGGTTTAGCGGCAGGTAGCTCATCGGCATCAATAATTCTGTAGCCAAAGCCCAAATCGCTTTGCGAAATAATGGGCAGCTGCTCGGCTCCAGTAACGCCTTGTATTTTGGCAGAGCCGATATGGATAAAGTCGGCACCCATATCGCTTTGCGCCCACTTGCCGTTGGTTAAAATCCAGCCGCACAGCTCAACGTTCTGCTGCGTTACCTCGGCTAAATGAATAAGGTTAGCTATTACTACGGGCGGGTTGCCTGCGCCAATAGCAAGCACGCCCTCGCTTTTGCGGCGGTTGAATGCGTATGGGTCAAAGGGTAAAGTGCTAGGTTCATCTAGTGCTGGCGATGTGCTGCGATTGGCGAAGTGGTTAACCAGCTCAATGGCCACGGGTATCTCCAGCTCAGGCTCCTCGGTAAGCGATACGCGAATGGTATCACCAATGCCATCGGCAAGTAGTGCACCAATGCCCACAGCCGATTTTATGCGGCCATCCTCGCCATCGCCAGCCTCGGTAACGCCAAGGTGTAGCGGGTAGCCCATGCCCTCGGCATCCATCATGGCAACAAGCAAACGGGTTGCCTGTACCATAACCTGCGTGTTGCTAGATTTCATGCTTACCACAACGCTGTTGTAGCCGTTACGGCGGCATATACGAAGGAACTCCATTGCCGACTCGGCCATGCCCTTAGGGCTATCCCCAAAGCGGCTCATAATTCTATCCGATAGCGAACCGTGGTTTACCCCAATGCGCATGGCCACGCTGTTTGCTTTGCATTGCTCTATAAGTGGCAAAAGGCGCTCCTCAATGCGGGCAAGCTCGGCTTGGTACTCCTCATTGGTGAACTCAACCTTTTGGAACTTGGCGCGGGGATCGACGTAGTTGCCCGGGTTAATTCTAACCTTGGCTATATGCTTTGCGGCCTCAAGTGCTGCCGATGGATTAAAGTGAATATCAGCAATAAGCGGAGTGGAATAGCCCTTTAGGGCTATATCCCTTTTTATGCTCTCCAAATTTGCAGCTTCCTTAGTGCCCTGTGCGGTAATGCGCACAAGCTCACCGCCCGCTTCAATAATACGGATGCACTGCTCTGCGGTAGCAGCAGTATCGTTGGTATTGGTGGTGGTCATGGATTGCACCCGCACAGGGTTATCGCCTCCAAGTACAACACCACCTATGTTTATTGGGCTAGATGCCCTACGAGCAGGATTAACAAGACTTTTGCAATATAGCATATCGCTCATGGCTACATTTTTTTACAAAGTAAACGCTTTTGGTGCTATTAAGGGATATATAGCAGGAAAGATTAGATAAAAACGCGTGGTTTTATGGAATGGAAGCACAACCTAATGCCCGCCTAAATTTGATTCTAGGAGAAAAAAATGTAATTTAGTTTTGCTATAAATGTTAACCATAAACCCAAACATCATGAGAAAACTGATTTTACCAGTAGTCCTGTTCAGCTTATTTTTAATAGGATGTACAGACTCAAAGAAAAAAGAGGAAGTTGCACGTATTGAAAAAGAGATTGTTGTAGCCGACTCCATTGCCAATGAGGTAGAAAAGGCTAAGGAGGATATTGAGCAGTCCATTCAGAGTGTTGATTCATTACTTAACGAACTTTAAACCAACCAGCCATGAAAATAGCTAAAACATTACTGTACTGCGCACTCTCTGTTAGCTTTATGCTGCTTTTTAGCGTAAGCGTATCAGCGCAAAAACCGCAAGGTAAAGGTAAAAAACAGGCTGCGGATAGCGTTGCTGTAGCCAATAAAGAAAAGGGTAAGGGCAAGGCCGATGAGAATAAGGGTAAGGGAAAGAAGAACAACAACAATGAGGATGGTAAGAAGGAGGGCAAAGTAGCTAAGGACACTCTGGAAATTACTGCCGATACCCTTGCTACTACCGAGGAGGTTACTGAGGAGGTAAAAGATGGCGAAGAGAAGGGTAAAGGAAACGCCTATGGTAAGAACAAAGGCGACTTAAAGGGCAAAGAGTTTGGTCAGGCTCGTGCACAAGAGGCCAAAATGAATAAGGAGCAAAAGAAAAAGGAGCTAGACGAGTCGCTTACCGAAGCCGAGGAAAAAGTGAATAAGGGAAAAGCAAAGGTAGCCGAAGCCCGCGAGAAGCTAGAAAAAGAGAAGAAAGCTAAGAAGATAAAGGATACTGAGTATCAGACTCGCAAACAGAAGATTGACGATACCGAGAAGGCCGTTTTTGAACTTGAAGAGAAAGTAAAGGCCGAGAAGCAAAAGAAGGCTCAAGAATAGTTTTGGATCCAAGTTGCCATAAACTAGTTGGATAACGCAGAGTTTAACAGCAAGTTTGCAGCCCCCAGTTCAAGCATGAGCTGGGGGTTGCTCTTTTAATAAAGGCTTAGTAGCAACGGGAAGTGCTATTTAACCTTTTTAAGATAACAGATTATGAGGATTCCGCGTAAATGAGTTATTTTGCACAATAAAACCTAAAGCAGAATAGTATGCGAAAGTATATAGCGGTAGCCGTTCTTGTTTTTCTCGCCATATCGTGTGCAAACCAGAATACCATCCCCGAAAAGGAACTTACAAATATTCTAGTGGAGATGTTTATAGCCGATGCAACGGTTATAGCACCAAACTACAGAGCACAATTTTCTAAAAAGGACTCCATTGAGTACTATGAGCCAATTTTGGCCAAGTATGGGTATAGCCTTGCCGACTTTGACCAAACCATGACGGAGTACTCCAAGGAGCCCAAAAAACTCGATATCATTTTCGATAATGTGGTTATTGAGCTAAGCAAAATGGAGGAAGAGCTTAGGGTGGGGAATGAGGCAAAGATGGATTCTCTTAGAATGGCTGAGTTTGTTGCAGATACAACCATTAACTTGTGGGATCAAAAAACAGAGTTTAGGCTTCCTTCCGATGGTAGACAGAATGGTATTCCCTACAAAATCTCTGTAATAGGAATGGGAACGTACACGCTAACAGCTGATGTTACCGTTTTCCCAGATGACGAGACTGTTCAGCCAAGTATGTCGGCCTTTTTTTGTTACGACGATGGAACAGCGGAGGGTTTTAGGAGTACAGCAAAATATCAATCGCTTATTAAGGACGGCCGTAGCCATAAAATATCACTTAGTGTTGATTTAAAAGATGTAAAGTACACTCATATCAGTGGTCATTTAGTTGAGCATGGTGCACGCGAGGGGGATTGGAGTAAACAGATTATCATATCAAACATTAGGTTAACATTTAAACCAGTTAAGGAAGACTTAAAGAGACTTAAACGGCAGGCTTTAGATACAAAAGTGGAAAGCCTAAAGGAGCGTTAATGAGAAAATACTCTGCAAACTACATTTTCCCTGTAACAGGTGAACCCATAAAGAATGGGATTATTGTAGTAACCGATAACGGAACCATTGCAGAGATAATAGATCCCAAAGGAGCCTCACTTGAGCTGCCCAGCATGGAGTACCACAGCGGGATTCTTATTCCCGGACTGGTTAACACCCATTGTCACCTAGAGCTATCGCACCTAAAAGGGGTGCTTACCCCCCATAAGGGGCTAGCCCATTTTGTGGGCGAGGTAAAGCAAACCCGCTACGCTACTCCCGTTGAGGTTATTGCGGCAGCAAAATCGGCCGATAGGCAAATGTTTCTTCAGGGAACAGCCGCCGTTGGCGATGTTTGCAATGGCGATGCAACATCGGCAATTAAGGCTTCTTCAAAAATCAGGTACCACTCCTTTTTTGAGGTGCTGGGCTTAGCCACCGATGGTCTGCCCAGTAAGTTAAAGGATCTTCAGGCAACCTTCGAGAACCTAAGATTGGCCTCAAAGGCCACCTACGCGCCACACTCCGTTTACTCTCTAAGTGCAGCCATGTGGGAGGTGTTGCAACCCTATTGGCAGCAGCAGCTTACCTCAATACACTACATGGAGAGCGAGGAGGAGTTTACACTACTAAACCAGCGGAAAGGGGAGCTGGCACAGCTTTTTAGCAGCTGGGGCTTACCTTTTAGTCAGCCCAATGCAGCCCATTTTGATATTGTGAACCAGTTTATGCGTAACGCAGCTTCGGTGCTGTTTGTGCACAATACCTACGCTACGCCTGCCGATATAGATAGGCTACGAGCGGCATTTACCAAAATGTTCCTTGCCATTTGCCCAACATCAAACTTGTTTATAGAGAAAAGACTTCCAGATCTTGATGTTTTGCTAAGGAATGCTGATGTTGTTACGTTGGGAACCGATAGTTTTGCCAGTTCCAATAGCCTCTCCGTTTTTCAGCAGATGCTAACCCTAAGCGAGCATTACCCCGAAATTCCCTTTACTACACTTTTAGCATGGGCAACCCTTAACGGGGCAAAAACTTTGGGTTTTGATGATGTTTTAGGTTCTTTTGCTGTGGGTAAACAGCCAGGCATAAACCTTATACAGGGTTTCGATTTTGCCGCTCAAACGCTAAAACCAACCGCCACCCTTACCCGATTGCTATAGTCAATATGATTTTTATTGATATTTGTAATACGCTGTTTAACAATTATATGACATAAAAAAGCGGCGCCCAACATTTGGGCGCCGCTTTTGCTATTGCGATGCGCAATGCGCACTACTTCCCAAGTAATCCAGAATCTAGGTACTGCTGAAGCAGCTTAGAAATGTACTTACCAACAATATCAAACTCAAGGTTAACAACCGAGCCAACCTTAAACTGGTGGAAGTTGGTGTGCTCATAGGTAAACGGAATAATTGCGACCTGGAACGAACCCTTTTGTGAGTTCACTACAGTTAAGCTTACTCCATTAACCGATACCGAACCTTTTTCAACGGTGATATTGCCCTTGGTTGGGTCGTACTCAAAGGTGAAGTACCAGCTACCATCGGCCTCGCTGATGGCGGTACATACAGCCGTTTGGTCTACATGCCCTTGCACCATGTGCCCATCAAGTAGGCTATCTATGCGCATGCTGCGCTCAACGTTAACCTTATCGCCAACATTTAGCAGGCCAAGGTTCGATTTTTCCAACGTCTCCTTAATGGCGGTAACAGTATATTTCTCGGCATCGTGGCTAACAACGGTAAGGCAAACGCCGTTGTGAGCAATGCTCTGGTCAATCTTTAAATCGCCAACAAAAGAGCAGCTTAGGGTAATATGTAGGTTTTCCCTATCCTTTTCAAGAGCAACAACCGTTGCAGGTTCTTCAACAATTCCTGAAAACATAGCGTTATTGTTTTTTAGTTCACAGCAAAGGTACAAAAAAGATATGGGTTGGTAAGGGGGAGGTTGACGGGGGACGATATAGGTTTTACTGTAATGTCACACATTGGGGATAGATTTCTAAATATTTTTTATTAGCGACACGTATTGGCGCAGTTGGGCTTTAATTTTGAAATATAATTCAAAAACAAATAGTTATGACATTCAAACACAACCAACGGATTAAATCTCTCTTACTTCTCATTGTGATGTTGTTTATTTCTTCATGTGAATTCTTTAGCAACAATTATAATGAGAAGATTGCGGGGAGGTACTATTCTACTGGAATTTTATTTGATGAAAATGAAATAGATAAAGATGTTACATATTCTGCAACGTATGAAACAACTGAGGATTTTTATCCAGAAAACAGGGTGAAAGAGAACACGATTTTAGTGTTTACCTTTATTACTGATGAGAAAAAATTTTCGCTCACATACCAATTAAGTTTGTATGGAAAATGGGATATCAAGGGCGATAAGCTACAATATACCTATGATTTAAATTCGATCTCATTGGAATTTATTGATTCAGATTTTCAAGCAAGTGAAATAGCGGAATTTGAGGAGTATTTTACTCAGAATCTAATAGTTGGTATCACTAGCATCCGAAAGTACGAAATTTAAAAATGCCCTCAGAATCCCCTATTTTTGAGTTCGACAAAAAACTTTAAAATTATGGGACT